>CAJYKU010000045.1 GCA_913775175.1 uncultured Pantoea sp. | reverse complement strand
CGAGAATGTTCTCTCCCAGTGCATCCTTTATCGTATCCCCGAGCAGTTTGCCGAGCATACTGACATTACTTCGCATTGCGGAATATTGTTCGTTCATTTGACCCTGACACCCTTATCGTCTTTTAACACCCTTACACCCAACCAGCGGGCATAACATCGCCTTTTATCTAGCCACGGTTTGTGAACTCCGTCAATTAGCTTAATATGCCGATAATATGGCGCTAACGTGCGGAAACAGATAACTTTTATGCCAGACGAAGAGAGATAAGTTATTCTTATCAGCAAATGCCAGATAATGGCAGGGCATTTTGCTGATTGCGCAGTGAAATGCCCCATATATTATCTGTCAGTGACAAAAGTGCTGCACAACCTGCGTGATCAATGCATGAGTTGGCTTAATAAATGCGGTATCGATAAATTCATCTGGCTGATGCGCCTGATTAATTGATCCCGGGCCAAGTACCAGCGTTGGACAGAGCTGCTGAATAAACGGCGCTTCGGTGCAGTAGTTCACAACTTCCGTCGGTACACCCAGCAGTTTTTCCACCACCTGCACCAGTTCATGGTTAGCAGGACACTCATAGCCGGGAATTGGCGGATGCAGTTCACCCACTGTCAGCCGGCCTGGCCAGCGTGCGCTTACCGGTGCCAGCGCCTCATTCAGCAGCCCATCAAGATCGTTCAGGCTCAGACCCGGCAGCGGACGGATATCCATATGCAGCTCACAGCAGGCGCAGATGCGGTTAGCCGCATCACCACCATGAATGTGGCCCAGATTCATGGTGGGGTAAGGGATAGCAAATCCATCATGGTGATAACGTTCTTTAAGCGTATTGCGCAGTTGCAGCAGCTCAGTGATTGACTCATGCATCAGCTCAATAGCATTTACGCCACGCGCCGGATCGCTGGAGTGACCAGATTGCCCCTGAATACGGATCACCTGCGACAGGTGGCCTTTGTGCGCGCGTACGGGTTTCAGCGAGGTCGGTTCACCAATAATTGCGCAATCAGGGCGCAGCTGCGTTGATTCAGAAAAATATTTCGCACCTGCCATTGTGGTCTCTTCGTCGGCGGTCGCCAGCACATACAGCGGCTTTTTCAGCGTGGTGACATCCACATCACGCAGCGCATCAAGAATAAACGCAAAAAAGCCTTTCATATCGGCAGTGCCAAGCCCATAGAGCTTGTTGTCATGCTCCGTCAGTACAAAGGGATCGCGCGTCCAGCGTCCATCATCAAAGGGTACGGTGTCGGTATGGCCAGCCAGCAGCAGACCGCCAGCGCCTTCACCACTACGAGCCAGCAGATTAAATTTGTGGCGCGTTCCCGGTACCGGCTGCACCTCTGTGTGGAAACCGAGATCGCGAAACCAGCCTGCCAGCAAATTGATTAAAGTTTCGTTGCTCTGATCAAGGGCGCTATCGGTTGCGCTGATTGACGGTATTGCGATCAACTGGCGGTATAGTTCGATAAAAGGTGGAATTTTTGACTTCACTGTTGACGGTCCTTAGGTTAGGATGTATCAATATTCATGCACTAATAGTGAATAAAAATACATTAACGTCGTCTGCATGTGAACCTGAAAAGTGCAAACGGCATCGTGGGCAACGGGGCACGGCCGCGACCCGATACGTGTGACTGTAAAAAGGTATACAGCCTGATGTTGAATACGCTGATCGTTGGTGCCAGTGGTTATGCTGGCGTAGAGCTTGCCACTTATCTGAATCGCCATCCGCATATGAACATAACCGCTTTAGCGGTTTCAGCGCAAAGCCCGGATGCCGGAAAGTTGCTTTCGGACCTGCATCCGCAGCTTAAGGGCGTTGTTGATCTGCCGCTGCAACCGCTGAGCGATCCCGCTGAATGGGCCGGAAAAGTGGATGTGGTGTTCCTCGCGACGGCGCATGAAGTGAGCCACGATTTAGCACCTGAGTTTCTGAAAGCGGGCTGCGTGGTATTCGATCTATCAGGCGCGTTTCGGGTCAATGAGGAAACATTTTACACCCGCTATTACGGTTTCACTCATCAGCATCAGACATGGCTGGATAAGGCGGTCTACGGGCTGGCCGAGTGGAACCATGAACGTATCAAAGATGCTGAGCTGATCGCTGTACCGGGCTGTTACCCAACCGCTGCGCAGCTGGCCCTGAAGCCACTGCTTAAAGCGGGCCTGCTTAACGATGCGCAGTGGCCTGTAATTAATGCCACCAGTGGTGTTAGCGGTGCCGGACGTAAAGCCAGCGTAGCCACCAGTTTCTGTGAAGTCAGCCTGCAACCTTACGGACTGTTTAATCATCGTCATCATCCGGAAATCGTTGCGCATCTTGGTGCACCAGTGATTTTTACCCCACATCTGGGCAACTTCCCGCGCGGCATTCTGGCGACCATTACCTGTCGTCTGAAAGCGGGTATTACGCAGCAGGATATCAACGCGGCATTTCACGCTGCTTACCACGATAAACCGCTGGTGCGGCTCTATGAGACCGGGGTGCCTGCGCTGAAAGCGGTGGTGGGTCTGCCATTCTGCGATATCGGCTTTGCGGTACAGGATGAGCATCTGATTGTGGTGGCTGCAGAAGATAACCTGCTGAAAGGCGCATCATCGCAGGCGATTCAGTGTCTTAATATTCGTTTCGGTTTTCCTGAAACGCTCTCTCTGATTTAACGGACGGGTAAGAAAGCTATGAGTAATCCTTTGATCATAAAGCTGGGCGGTGTCCTGCTGGATAGCGAAGAAGCGCTGGCTCGTCTGTTTGACGCGCTGCTGGCCTGGCGCAATCAACATCAGCGGCCGCTGGTGATTGTGCATGGCGGTGGCTGCCTGGTGGATGAGCTGATGAAAAAGCTCGCGCTGCCGGTAAAAAAGAAAGATGGTCTGCGTGTTACGCCCGCCGATCAGATTGACATTATCACCGGCGCACTGGCAGGTACGGCGAACAAAACCTTGCTGGCGTGGGCAAAAAAATATGGCATTAACGCGGTTGGCCTGTGTCTCGGTGATGCTGGTCTGGTTGAGGTCGCGCAGTTCGACGAAGAGCTGGGCCATGTGGGACAGGCAGCACCAGGCAAGCCTGAGCTACTCAATCTGTTGCTCAACGCAGGTTATATGCCGGTAATCAGTTCTATTGGCATTACCGCCGATGGCGCGCTGATGAATGTGAATGCTGACCAGGCAGCCACGGCGCTGGCGGCAACCATTGGTGCCGATCTGGTGCTGCTGTCTGACGTTAGCGGTATTCTTGACGGCAAAGGTCAGCGTATCGCTGAGATGACCGCTGCGAAAGCGGAGCAGCTTATTGCCCAGGGCATCATCACTGATGGCATGATTGTCAAAGTCAACGCCGCGCTGGATGCAGCACGTACGCTGGGCCGTCCGGTAGATATCGCCAGCTGGCGTCATGCTGAACAGCTGCCAAACCTTTTCAACGGCGTGTCGATTGGCACCCGGATTCTCGCATAATCAAGGATTAAGACATGAGCTCGCAAAATATCAAAAAAATTGTTCTGGCCTATTCAGGCGGCCTCGACACCTCAGCCATTATTCCATGGCTGAAAGAGAACTACGGCGGCTGTGAAGTCGTGGCATTTGTCGCCAACATTGGTCAGGATCCGGCAGATCTCGAAGGCGTAGAGAAAAAAGCACTGCAGTCAGGTGCATCTGAATGCCACGTGGTGGATCTGCGTGAAGAGTTTATCAGCGACTACGTCTACCCGGTACTGCAGACCGGCGCGCTCTATGAAGGAACCTATCTGCTGGGTACCTCAATGGCGCGTCCTATTATTGCCAAAGCACAGGTTGAGCTGGCGCTGAAAGTGGGTGCGGATGCGCTGTGCCACGGTGCGACCGGTAAAGGCAACGATCAGGTACGCTTTGAAACCACCTATACTGCGCTGGCTCCTCAGCTGAAAGTGGTTGCGCCGTGGCGTGAGTGGGATCTGCGTTCGCGTGAAGCACTGCTTGATTATCTGAAAGAGCGCGATATTCCAACCACCGCCTCGCTGGAGAAAATCTACAGCCGTGACGAGAATGCCTGGCATATCTCTACAGAAGGTGGCGTGCTGGAGAGCCCATGGAATGCACCGAACAAAGATTGCTGGGTCTGGACCGTAGATCCGCTGGAAGCGCCGGATCAGCCAGAGAACGTTACCGTTACCGTTGAGAAAGGCTGTGTGGTCGCAGTTAACGGCGAGCAGCTGAGCCCGTTCCAGTGCCTGGAAAAACTCAATGTGCTGGGTGCCAGACATGGCGTTGGCCGGATTGATATCGTAGAAAACCGTCTGGTGGGCATTAAGTCACGCGGCTGCTACGAAACACCAGGCGGTACCATTATGGTTAACGCACTGCGTGCTATTGAGCAGCTGGTTCTGGATCGCGATAGCTTTAAATGGCGTGAGCAGCTGGGTCAGGAGATGTCGTACGTGGTTTATGATGGTCGCTGGTTCGCGCCACTGCGTCAGTCTATTCAGGCAGCGGCAGAATCTCTGGCAGCAGAGGTAAATGGCGAAGTGGTACTGCAGCTCTATAAGGGCCAGGCCACGGCGATTCAGAAAAAATCTGCGAACAGCCTCTATTCTGAAGAGTTTGCAACCTTCGGCGAAGATGAAGTTTACGATCATCGTCACGCAGGCGGCTTTATTCGCCTGTTCTCACTCTCTTCACGTATTCGTGCACTTAACGAACAGAAGAAGTAAGCACGCAGCAGTTCTGCAAGGGCGGCTCAGGCCGCCTTTTTCAACACTATTTCAGGAGCAAGCAGATGGCACTTTGGGGCGGACGTTTTTCACAGGCAGCCGATCAGCGGTTTAAACAGTTTAACGATTCACTGCGCTTTGATTATCGCCTGGCAGAGCAGGACATCACCGGTTCCGTTGCCTGGTCAAAAGCGCTGGTGACAGTGAATGTATTAACCCCGGCAGAGCAGCAGCAGCTCGAAGCCGCGCTGACTGAATTGCTGGCCGACGTGCGCGCCAATCCCTCGCAGATTCTGGAAAGCGATGCAGAAGATATCCATAGCTGGGTAGAGGGCAAGCTAATCGATAAGGTTGGTGCGCTGGGTAAAAAGCTGCATACCGGACGCAGCCGTAACGATCAGGTCGCTACCGATCTGAAACTCTGGTGTAAAGAGCAGGTTGCACTGCTGCTGGACGCAACGCGTCAGCTGCAAAGTGCGCTGGTTGCTACCGCAGAAGCGAATCAGGATGCTGTAATGCCAGGATATACGCATCTGCAGCGTGCGCAGCCGGTAACCTTTGCTCACTGGTGCCTGGCCTATACCGAAATGCTGGCGCGTGATGAGAGTCGTCTGCAGGATACACTGCGTCGGCTGGATGTGAGTCCGCTGGGCTGCGGTGCGCTGGCGGGTACTGCCTATGAGATTGATCGGCAGCAGCTGGCGGGCTGGCTCGGTTTTGCCTCTGCAACGCGCAACAGTCTTGATACCGTGTCAGATCGCGATCATGTGCTGGAGCTGCTTGCAAACGCCTCAATTGGCATGGTGCACCTGTCGCGTTTTGCCGAGGATCTGATCTTTTTTAACACCGGTGAAGCGGGTTTTGTTGAACTCTCCGATAAAGTGACATCAGGTTCGTCACTGATGCCGCAAAAGAAAAATCCGGATGCGCTGGAGCTGATCCGCGGCAAGTGTGGCCGGGTGCAGGGTGCGCTGACAGGCATGATGATGACCCTGAAAGGCCTGCCACTGGCTTACAACAAAGATATGCAGGAAGATAAAGAGGGGCTGTTTGATGCGCTCGATACCTGGCTGGACTGCCTGCATATGTCAGCGCTGGTGCTGGATGGCATTCAGGTAAAACGTCCACGCTGCCAGGAGGCGGCTGAGCAGGGATATGCCAATGCAACTGAGCTGGCGGATTATCTGGTCGCGAAAGGCGTTCCTTTTCGTGAAGCGCACCATATTGTGGGTGAAGCGGTTGTGGCGGCGATTCAGCATGGCGTCGCGCTGGAGGCACTCAGTCTGGCACAGCTGAAGCAGTTCAGTGATATCATTGAAGAAGATGTTTATCCAGTGCTTTCATTGCAATCCTGCCTGGATAAGCGTAATGCGCGCGGTGGTGTGGCACCACAGCAGGTGGCGCTGGCGATCCATGAAGCCAGGCAGCGACTGCAGCAGAACTGATACCTCTGTTCACAAGGCGTGCCGTGCATTGCTGGCGGTACGCGGTGAAAAATATGTCTCTCACGGCAGCAAAAAAAAGCGGGCTCTGTAAACCAAAGCCCGCCAACCTCATACTTCAGAACAACATATTTTTATAGGCACATTATCAGAGTGCCGACACTCCCCGCCGACACCGTGATTATTTTCAGTAACACATTGATTAAGTAACACATTCTGGTGAAAAAAGCCAGGCCTTTGCTGCGGCAAAATACCACCAGTTGCTCTCTAAACCTGTGGGACTGAACTGATGGGCGCTATTATTCCCGCGCGTAGCTTGATAGGGCCAATCGTTGGTTGCTATTCTATCTATCGCCACGGGCTATCGTGGTTTGGAGGATATTAATGAACATTCGCGATCTCGAGTATCTGGTTTCGCTGGCGGAACATCGCCATTTTCGCCGTGCGGCTGATGCCTGTCATGTCAGCCAGCCAACCCTGAGTGGTCAGATTCGCAAGCTGGAAGATGAACTGGGTGTTATGTTGCTGGAACGCACCAGCCGTAAAGTACTGTTCACTCAGGCAGGATTACTGCTGGTGGATCAGGCACGTACTGTGTTGCGCGAGGTTAAAGTATTAAAAGAGATGGCCAGTCAGCAGGGCGAAGCGATGTCCGGGCCACTGCATATCGGACTGATTCCGACAACGGGCCCCTATCTGCTGCCTCATATCATTCCGATGCTGCACCAGACTTTTCCAAAACTGGAGATGTATCTGCATGAAGCGCAGACGCAGCAGCTGCTGGCACAACTTGATAGCGGAAAGCTCGACTGCGCCATTCTGGCTCTGGTCAAAGAGAGCGAAGCGTTTATTGAAGTGCCGCTGTTTGACGAGCCGATGAAGCTGGCTGTTTATGAAGATCATCCGTGGCACGACCGCGACCGTGTACCTATGTCCGATCTGGCCGGTGAAAAGCTGCTGATGCTGGAGGATGGACACTGCCTGCGCGACCAGGCGATGGGATTCTGCTTTGAAGCAGGTGCTGACGAAGATACGCATTTCCGTGCAACCAGCCTCGAAACGCTGCGCAATATGGTTGCAGCCGGCAGCGGTATTACTCTGTTACCTTCGCTGTCAGTGCCTAATGAGCGGGTACGCGATGGCGTCTGCTATCTGCCATGCTACAAGCCAGTGCCGCAACGCACTATTGCGCTGGTTTATCGGCCGGGATCGCCTCTGCGCAGCCGCTATGAGCAGTTGGCAGAAGCAATTAAAACCCATATGCAGGGTCACTTTGACGCGTCGTTAAAACAGGCGATTTAAGCCGTTTAGTGCGGCGACACGGTAGGCCTCCGCCATCGTGGGATAGTTAAAGGTGGTATTTACGAAGTATTCAATCGTGTTACCGCCGTTTTTCTGCTCCATAATGGCCTGGCCAATGTGAATAATCTCTGCTGCTCGCTCACCAAAGCAGTGGATCCCCAGAATCTCTTTGGTTTCGCGGTGAAACAGGATTTTCAGGCTGCCAACGTGCATACCGACAATCTGCGCGCGCGCCAGATGCTTGAACTGCGCACGACCCACTTCATAAGGTACTTTCATCGCGGTTAGCTGCTGTTCGGTTTTACCCACCGAGCTGATTTCCGGAATGGTATAAATGCCGGTTGGAATATCCTCAATCAGATGTGCTGTCGCTTCACCTTTGATAATAGCCTGTGCAGCGATGCGGCCCTGATCGTAAGCAGCAGAAGCCAGACTTGGATAACCAATAACATCACCGACCGCATAAATATGAGGCTGGGCGGTTTGATACATGCTGTTCACTTTCAGCAGACCGCGTCCATCTGCCTCCAGGCCAACATTTTCCAGTGCCAGCGAATCGGTATTACCGGTACGGCCGTTGGCATAGAGCAGACAATCCGCTTTCACTTTCTTGCCCGACTTGAGATGCATGATCACGCCGTCGCTGACGCCTTCAATCTTCTCAAACTCTTCGTTATGGCGGATCACCACGCCACTGTTCCAGAAGTGGTAAGAGAGGGAGTCTGACATCTCCTGATCAAGAAATGCCAGCAGACGATCGCGGGTATTGATGAGATCGACCTTGACGTTCAGTCCGCGAAAAATTGATGCATACTCACAGCCAATTACGCCTGCGCCATAGATAATCACATGGCCCGGTTCATGGTGCAGATTGAGAATAGAATCGGAATCGTAAATGCGGGGATGGGTAAAGTCGACGTCAGCCGGATGATAGGGACGTGAACCGCAGGCGATTACAAATTTTTCTGCTGTCAGCTGCTCACGAGTACCGTCAGGTTGCTCGACTTCAATGGTGTTGGCATCAACAAAATGGGCATCACCCTGATAGAGTTCACAGCGGTTGCGCTCATAAAAACCCTGCCGCATGGCGGTCTGCTGACTGATAACGTTCTCGGTATGGTTAAGAATGTCGGCAAATGATGAACGCAGGAGTCGGGTGTGGTCGCTATACAGAGGGTTTTGGTTGAACTCGATAATACGGCTAACGGCATGACGCAGGGCTTTGGAAGGGATGGTTCCCCAGTGAGTACAGCCACCGCCAATGTTGTGGTAGCGTTCGATCACTGCGATGCGCGCTCCCTGCTTTACCAGACCCATCGCTGCACCTTCGCCGCCCGGACCGGAGCCAATCACAATGGCATCGTAATCGTAAGACTTTTGCATACCAATACGTCCTATTTTCTATACATTTTCACAACGAGATTCTAACATCTCACCGCGCACATCTGAATTCTAACAGCGAAAATTGCACAAGTTTGACAATCAGTGAGGTTAACAGGCGGTCACAAACTTTGCCCGACTGTACGCTGAAAAGTTTGTTATAGTGGCTGCCTGATTACTCTAAAGGCCGGAAAAATGGGCGTTCGGGCGCAACAAAAAGAACGTACAAGACGTTCGCTGATTGAAGCTGCTTTTAGTCAGCTTAGTGCAGAAAGGAGTTTTGCCAGCCTGAGTTTACGCGAAGTAGCACGTGAAGCTGGCATCGCTCCGACCTCTTTTTATCGCCATTTTCGTGACGTGGATGAGCTGGGGCTCACTATGGTTGACGAAAGCGGATTGATGCTACGTCAGTTAATGCGCCAGGCACGACAGCGCATTGCCAAAGGCGGCAGCATCATCAAAACCTCCGTAGCCACCTTTATGGAGTTTATCGGCAACAATCCCAATGCGTTTCGTCTGCTGCTACGTGAGCGTTCTGGCACCTCAGCCGCATTTCGCGCAGCGGTTGCGCGAGAAATACAGCATTTTATTGCGGAGCTGGCAGATTACCTCGAGCTGGAAAATCGGATGCCGCGCAGCTTTACCGAGGCGCAGGCCGAAGCTATGGTAACTATCGTCTTTAGTGCAGGCGCTGAAGCACTGGATGTGGATATCGATCAGCGTCGTAAACTGGAAGAGCGTCTGGTTCTGCAGCTGCGTATGATCGCTAAAGGTGCTTATTACTGGTATCGTCGGGAACAGGAGCGTCTGGCGGTCACCCTGGAACTCCCTGAAAAGTAATGTGATAAGGATAATGAAATGATTGAGCAAAACCCTCGCGATAAAGGAACGTTGTTACTGGCTTTTATCACCGGTTTAGCGATTAACGGCACCTTTTCGGCGCTGTTTAGCAGCGTTGTGCCATTTTCTATTTTTCCACTGATAGCGCTTGCGCTGTCAGCGTGGTGCCTGCACCAGCGCTATCTCAACCGTAATATGCCGGAAGGCATGCCTTCGCTGGCGGCAGCGTTTTTCCTGCTGGGCATTCTGGTGTATAGCGCCATGGTACGGGCAGAGTATCCGGCGATTGGTTCGAACTTTATTCCAACCATTTTAATGGTGGCACTGGTGTTCTGGATTGCTCTGCGCTTTCGCCGGGGCAAAAACAAATCTTAAGTCAAAACGGGAACCTCAGGGTTCCCGTTTTTTTTACGCTTTGCGCGTCAGCAGTACCCCGCACTCCATATGATGCGTGTAGGGGAACTGGTCGAATAGCGCCAGCCGGCTGACCTGATGCGTGGCTGACAGCGTTGCCAGGTTATTGCACAGCGTTTCAGGGTTGCAGGAGATATATAAAATACGTGGATAGGCCTGCACCATTTTAACGGTCTCATCATCCAGTCCGCTACGCGGCGGATCGACAAAAATAGTTTCACACTGGTAGCTACTGAGATCGATACCCTCCAGCCGATTAAAGCTGCGTACGCCCTTCATGGCTTCTGTGAACTCTTCTGCTGCCATACGGATAATCTGCACATTATCAATCTGATTCACCGCAATATTATATTGCGCTGAAGCGACGGAAGGCTTGGCGATTTCCGTTGCCAGTACGCGGCGAAAATTACGCGCCAGCGCCAGCGAAAAGTTACCATTGCCGCAGTAGAGTTCCAGTAAGTCGCCTTGTGACTGCTGTGTAACATCCAGTGCCCACTCCAGCATCTGAATATTCATGGCAGCATTGGGCTGGGTAAAGCTGTTTTCGACCTGGCGATAGACAAGCTCTTTGCCTGCGACAGGTAAACGCTCATCAACGTAATCGCGATCCAGCGCGATTTTGGTTTTAGTTGCGCGACCAATCAACTGTACGTCAAATCCTTCCGCGCGTAGCTGATCGCGCAGCAGAGTTGCCGCTGCGGTCCACTCCTGCTCCAGCTTGCGATGATAGAGCAGTGAAATCACGATTTGATTGCTCAGGGTTGAGAGATAGTCAATCTGGAACAGCTTAAAGCGCAGCACCGGATTATCGCGCACAGCGGCCATCATTCTCGGCATCATTGTGTTGATAAGCTGGCTGGCGGCCGGAAAGCTATCTACCCGGATACGCTGCTTTGTCGCCTGGTCAAAGATAATGTGATAGAGATCGTCACCCTCATGCCAGATGCGAAACTCAGCCCGCATACGGTAGTGGCTTACCGGTGAGCGAAACACCTCCACGTCAGGCGCGTTGAAAGGATGCATCATCGCCTGTAAACGGCTGACTTTTTCATCGAGTTGGGCGTCATACTGTTCAATCGGGAGTTGTTCGGGTGTCATCTTCAATCCTGGTAATAAGCCTGCTTGCCGGGCGATTGTAGGGATTCAACTGCTGATGTCCAGCCCAACCGAACGTCATAAAGCCGGAGTGCTGGATTCACGGCGGGCTTAACCGTAGACTGCGACCGCCGGCCTCATTGAGTTAAAAGGGAATCCAGTGCAAATCTGGAGCTGACGCGCAGCGGTAAAAGAATGTCATGGTGATCGCCTGTGCAGACACTGTCCTGTTGGATGGGAAGTCTTCACCATTTATGATTCTCAGCCCGAAGACCTGCCGGTGAATCGTCGCAATCTCTGAGATCATCGCGTGCTATCGATTTCAGGCCTGCGGCATCCTGCTCGATCTTTTGGATGCTATAACAATGAAAACAACCTCTGCTTCGCTGTTTGCGTTTAGTGCAACGGCGATATCGTTCTGGGCGCCATCTGGCTATGCCCGACAAAATGATGATACGCAAATTGTCACAGCTAATCGCTTTCAGCAGCCCGTTAATAGTGTGCTGGCATCAGGCGATGTGGTCACCCGGGAAGATATTGAACGCTGGCAGGTAACGTCGCTGACAGATGTAATGCGGCGTCTGCCTGGCGTGGATATTGCGCAGAACGGTGGTATGGGGCAGCTCAGCTCGCTGTTTATACGCGGCACCAACTCCAGCCACGTACTGATACTGATTGATGGCATACGTTTAAATCAGGCGGGCATCTCAGGCTCATCAGATCTGAGCCAGATCCCGCTATCGCTGGTGCAGCGCATTGAGTATATTCGCGGCTCACGCTCTGCGGTCTATGGCTCTGACGCGATTGGCGGGGTGATCAATATTATCACTGGTCGTGCCAGCCCGGGCACCACGCTCACGGCGGGAGTCGGTTCAAACGGCTATCAGAACTATGAAGGGGCAACGCAGCAGAAGCTGGATGATGCCACGATACTAACCGTGGCAGGTAACTATACCTACACGCGTGGTTATGATGTGGTTGCCAATCTGCCTGATATATATGGCGACCCGGTGCAGAAAGACCGGGATGGTTTTATGAACAAAACGCTATATGGTTTGCTGGAGCACCAGTTTACCAGTGAGCTGAGTGGCTTTGTGCGCGGATATGGGTTTGATAATCGCACCGCTTATGATGGCACCTATAGCTACGATAATACGTTTAATATTACCGGGCTAAACGATACCCGCCAGCTCTATAGCCAGACCTGGGATAGCGGATTACGCTATGCCGGCGATATCTATTCCACTCAGCTCATCGCCAGCTATAGTCGCAGCAAAGATTACAATTACGATCCCCGCACCGGCAGATATGGTCCATCCACAACACTGGATGACAGCAGTCAGTACAATCTGCAGTGGGGTAACACCTGGCGAATGACAGAAGGCACGCTTAGTGCTGGCATAGACTGGCAAAAGCAGACCACAGAGCCTGGTACTGCTTATGTGCAGCAAACCACTGAGCTGCGTAATACCGGGATATATGCTACCGGTCAGCAGCACGTGGGGGCTGTCACCTTTGAAGCCGCAGTTCGTGGCGATGATAACAGTCAGTTTGGCTGGCATGGCACCTGGCAGGGTGGTGCGGCATGGGAGTTTGTTGATGGCTATAGTCTGTTTGCAAACTATGCCACCGCATACAAAGCGCCAAATCCGGGTCAGTTATATGGCGCTTATGGTAATAGCGCGTTGCATCCTGAAGAGAGCCGGCAATGGGAGGGCGGGCTTGAAGGCCTTAGTGGAGTGGTAACCTGGCGAGTATCGGGATATCGCAACAATATAGATAACCTGATTGATAGCGATCCCGGTACATACATCTACTACAACATCAATAAAGTGCGTATTAAAGGTGTTGAGGCCACCGCCTCTTTTGATACCGGACCATTTGCTCACCATCTTTCCTATGATTATGTTGATGCGCGCAATGCCAGTACTAATCAACAACTGGCGCGTCGTGCTAAGCAGCAGATGAAATACCAACTGGACTGGACGCTTTGCGATCTGGACTGGTCAGTGACCTATCACTACCTTGGTGAGCGTTATGATAGTGACTTCAATCACTCCTTCACTGCCCGGCGCGTTCAATTAGGTGGTGTCAGCATATGGGATCTGGCAGTTTCGTATCCGGTCACATCTATGCTCACTGTTCGTGGTAGAATTGCCAACCTGTTCGATAAAGATTATGAGACAGTGTATGGCTATCCCACTCCAGGAACGGAGTACTACCTCAGCGCCAGCTACAGCTTCTGATCTGCGTCCGACGGTACTGGTGTTTGACTCTGGTGTCGGCGGACTCTCCGTCTATGATGAGGTCCGGCAATTGCTGCCGGATCTGCACTATCTGTACGCCTTCGATAATGAAGGCTTTCCTTATGGCGAAAAAAGCGAGACCTATATTGTTGAGCGTGTAGTGGCTATCGTTACCGCTATCACTCAACATTTTCCGCTGGCTCTGGTGATTATTGCCTGTAACTCAGCCAGCACGGTTTCTTTACCTGCGCTGCGCGCACGCTTTGCTTTTCCGGTAGTAGGCGTTGTTCCTGCGATCAAACCTGCTGCCCGCCTGACGCGTAATGGCGTGGTGGGTCTGCTGGCAACACGGGGTACAGTAAAACGTCCCTACACTCATGAACTGGTGCGGCAATTTGCGCATGAATGCCATATTGAAATGCTGGGTTCCGCTGAGCTGGTGGAGCTGGCAGAAGCCAAACTGCAGGGTAACGCTATATCACTGGATGATGTCCGTCGTACTGTCCAGCCCTGGCTACGGATGAAAGAGCCACCCGATACAGTTGTACTGGGCTGTACCCACTTTCCACTTTTACGTGACGAACTGCAGCAGGTCTTGCCAGAAGGAACCCGGCTGGTGGATTCCGGAGCAGCGATTGCCCGTCGCACCGTCTGGCTGCTTGAGCATGATGCCCCTGAGGCATTTTCTTCAGCGGCTAATATGGCTTTTTGTACCCGCATGGATGAAGAAGCGGTGCAATTATCGGCTGTTTTACAGCGTTATGGCTTTCCATTGCTGGAAAAACTGGCAGTTTAGGGTGGTTTTGCTGAAAAAAACAGCACTCAGAAAATAATTCAAAATTAGCACTTGTCAGCCGAAAAGAACTCCCTATAATGCGCCTCCACTGACACGGCACAACGGCTTACGAAGCGTCGGGTTAAGTAGGTGGCTTTTACAGCAACCTTCAGAAAAGCAAAAATAAATGCTTGACTGAGAATGCGGAAAGCGTAATATACGCATCCCGCGCCGCAAGAGAAATCGCGGCACTGCTCTTTAACAATTTATCAGACAATCTGTGTGGGCACTCGCAGGATTGATATCACAAGCCTCCGGGCTTTAAAAAATATCAAGTCTCTGCTGAGTGAACACGTAATTCATTACGAAGTTTAATTCA
>CAJYKU010000044.1 GCA_913775175.1 uncultured Pantoea sp. | reverse complement strand
ATACTTTGATGCTCAACAGCAAAGTCAAAAGCTGCTTTGGCGTAGGGGCGAGCTACAGTAATCAGATCAGACATCAGCCCCTCCCTCCTTACAGTTCAGCGACCAGTTTATCAACGATGTCGCTGTTAGCAGCTTCATCCACGGAACGTTCGATGATTTTCTCGGCGCCAGCTAATGCCAGCAACGCGACCTGTTTACGCAGCTCTTCACGTGCACGTGAACGCTCGGCATCAATTTCTGCCTGCGCCTGAGTCACGATGCGGTTACGTTCAGTTTCAGCTTCGGTTTTCGCTTCGTCCAGAATCTGAGCGCGGCGTTTATTTGCCTGCTCGATAATGACCTGGGCTTCTTCCTTCGCTTTTTTCAGCTGGTCGGTCGCATTGGCCTGCGCGAGATCCAAATCTTTCTTCGCGCGTTCAGCAGAAGCAAGGCCTTCAGCAATTTCTTTCTGGCGCTTTTCGATGGCAGCCATGATCGGTGGCCATACGTACTTCATGCAGAACGCGACAAACAGGATGAACGCGATGGCCTGGCCGAGGATTGTTGCGTTAATGTTCACAGCACAATGCCTCTTATTAAGTTAACGTGCTCTGCCGCTATCAGCGATAAACGGCAGAATCTGTTCCTCATCACACCAGGTGCGATGAGTGAACAATGGCTACAGGCTTTAGGCGACAGCAAACATCACGTAGAGACCCAGACCAACAGCGATCATCGGGATTGCATCCACCAGACCCATTACAACAAAGAACTGCGTACGCAGCAGAGGAATCAGATCCGGCTGACGCGCTGCGCCTTCCAGGAATTTACCTCCAAGGATGCCGATACCGATCGCAGCACCGATTGCCGCCAGACCCATCATCACAGCGGCAGCCATGTACAGCAGATCCATATTCAGGTTTTCCATGACAGTCTCCAGTTTGTTTCAATTAAGCTTAAGTTGTTGAGAAAAAAATCAATGTTCTTCAGATGCCATCGACAGATAGACAATCGTGAGGACCATGAAAATGAAAGCCTGCAGCGAAATAATCAGGATGTGGAAAATGGCCCATGGCACATTCAGCACCCACTGCGACCACCACGGCAGCAGACCGGCAATCAGGATAAAGATCAGCTCACCCGCATACATGTTGCCGAACAGTCGCAGACCGAGCGAAACCGGTTTTGACAGCAGGCTGACACCTTCAAGAATCAGGTTGATGGGGATGAAGATCGGGTGATTAAAAGGCTGCAGCGTCAGCTCCTTAGCAAAGCCGCCTACACCTTTCATTTTGATGCTGTAGAACAGAATCAAAATAAATACGCCCAACGCCATAGATAGCGTGATGTTCACGTCTGCAGACGGCACGACGCGCAGCGCCGGCAGGCCCAGATAGTGCTCACCGATAAACGGCAGCAAATCGATAGGCAGCAGATCCATGAAGTTCATCAGGAAGACCCAGACAAAAATTGTCAGAGCCAGCGGGGCGATAACTTTACTTTTACCATGGTACATGTCGCGTACGTTGCTATCAACAAAGCCGACAACCAGCTCGATAGCCGCCTGCATTTTCCCTGGTACACCGCTGGTGACGCTTTTCGCCACTTTGCGGAACAGCACAAGGAACAATATTCCCAGTGCAACAGAGAAAAACATGGAGTCCAGGTTTAACGTCCAGAATGTTGCTGGCGCGTCGTGTGCATTCACCAGCTCGAAAGTACGCAGGTCCAGCTGAAGATGCTTCAGATGGTGACCTATGTATTCCTGCGGCGTTGAGATTTCTCCTGCGGCCATGATGCCTCTTACCCTTTGTTGTTAATTACAGCCGGCGCGACGATTTGCACCACCAGCACCGATAACCAGGTGATTGCGAGTGGCCAGAAAGCCGCTCCAAATCCACCTAACGCCACAGCGAGAAAAATAACGGTGGCAAACACCTTCAGCACTTCGCCCAGGGCGAAGCTCCAGGCGACACGCCCTTTAGCAGGTGTTTGATCCTGCAGACGCCAGGCTAAAAACGTAAACAGTATGTTTGGCAGCCAGGCTGCCACCCCACCCGCAATGGCAGAGGCGCCCCAGATGACATCTTTCAGGGCAAACAGCGCACCGATTATGACAAATGCCACCAACTGGATAACCAGAACGGCCCGGGCTAATTTCACACTGTAAAGAGACACTGACATGACGCTTAACTCTCCTGCCCCGAATGGGGTATGTCGCGTGTCGTATAAGACTGCCTTTGCCGTTTTGAGTCAAGCAGCAAAAGCCGTGCAAATTATACGGGGCGCACCTGCGATTTCAATCGCTAAGTAGCGAAAAGGTGAACAATTATTTAAATTTCTTTCCAGAGGGCTATTTTTCCAAACATTCGCGGCGATATATGCCGCACCGAAATCTCCTTTTTCCTTTCGGATAACGGATTTAAAGCGTGCGACAGATCACATAATAAGCAAACGGGCGCAAACAGGTTTTGTAAAAAGCCTGATAATCGTAAAACCCCCGGCGGTATTATCTTACTTCCTTCAATAACTTATCTATTACTTCTTATACCCGCTGGTTGTTGTCAGGTAAAAACATCCTGTTGACATCCTGCTCAGAAATAAAGTTGGAAAATGATTATTACGTTCGTAGAGTGATATCTCTCTCATATTTCACAGCGTGATAATCGGAATCAGAAAACAGGCAATAATATGTGACACCGATGACACTTAATTGTGAAATATTCGTTAAATGTAACAGAGCTTTTCGGATAATTACGGCAGAGGATGTTAAAGCATTTCCCCTGCCCTGCCGCATAACAGCATTACCGGCAACGTGTTCAACCGCTGTTTTTTTATTCAGTCATGCAACAGATATCGCCACCAGAAGCTGAATAAAAACCATGGAGTTTGCAGGCTTATTGCGTTGAAATCACAACAAGATGACGTTCACCGTCCAGTTCCGGCACATGCAGCGTTTCAATTTTCTCAATTTTGAACTGTGCTGGCAGTGAGGCAATCTCTTCATCAGGACGCACGCCCTTCAGCGCATAGAAACGTCCCTGGGTGCCCGGCAATGCATGGCACCAGTTCAGCATATCTTCCAGCGAGGCAAAGGCACGGCTGATCACGCCATCAAATGGCGGCTCAGCCACAAATTCCTCAACCCGGCTCTGTACTGGCGAAATGTTAGTAAGCCCTATCTCATGCTGTACCTGGCGTAAAAAACGCACTCGCTTACCCAGACTGTCCAGCAGTGTAAAATGTGCCTGTGGACGCACAATCGCCAGCGGAATACCGGGCAGACCCGGGCCGGTACCCACATCAATAAAACGATCGCCCTGCAGATGAGGCTCAACCACAACACTATCAAGAATATGCCGAACCAGCATCTGTTGCGGGTCGCGTACAGACGTCAGGTTGTAAGCTTTATTCCACTTATGCAGTAGTTCTACATAGCCAATCAGCTGCTGTTTTTGTTGATCGGATAACGAAATATTCGCTGCATCAAGCAGCCGGGAGAGTCGGTTAATCACTACGTTGGTTCCATTAATGGGGGCGGATAATACCGCCCCAACGGGAAATCAGGCGCTTTTACGCAGCAGGCCCTGTTTTTTCAGATAGATCAGCAGAATTGAAATCGCAGCCGGGGTAATACCGGAAATACGCGATGCCTGACCAATTGAGGTTGGCTTGTGATCGTTAAGCTTGGCAATCACTTCGTTAGAGAGGCCGTTAACCTGCCGATAATCGAGCTCAGCTGGCAGCAGCGTATTCTCATTGCGCAGCTGGCGATCGATCTCCTCCTGCTGACGCGCGATATAACCCTCATACTTAACCTGAATTTCAACCTGCTCCGCTGCCTGCTCATCTGCCAGTGCCGGAGCATAGCTCGGCAGCGACATAAGTTGCATATAGGTCATCTCAGGACGACGCAGCAGATCTTCCGCGCTGGCTTCTTTAGTCAGCGGTGCGCTGATGATGCTGTTTACTTCAGCTACGTTTTCCGATTTTGGATGCACCCAGAGGCTGCGCAGTCGCTGACGCTCCTGCTCAATCGCTTCCAGTTTCTGGTTATAGCGTGCCCAGCGCGCATCATCCACCAGACCCAGCTCGCGTCCGGTTTCAGTCAGACGTAAATCAGCGTTATCTTCACGCAGCATCAGACGGTACTCAGCACGAGAGGTAAACATCCGGTAGGGTTCTTTCGTTCCCAGAGTACAGAGATCGTCAACCAGAACGCCAAGATAAGCCTGATCGCGGCGCGGTGCCCAGCCCTCTTTATCCGCTGACTGACGCGCAGCGTTCAGACCTGCCAGCAGGCCCTGCGCTGCCGCCTCTTCATAACCGGTTGTGCCGTTAATCTGCCCCGCGAAAAACAGGCCAGCAATAAATTTGCTCTCCAGCGTTGGCTTCAGATCGCGTGGATCAAAGAAATCATACTCAATGGCATAGCCCGGACGTACAATCGTGGCATTCTCCAGTCCCTTCATTGAGCGAACAATCTGCATCTGCACATCAAAAGGCAGGCTGGTTGAGATACCGTTCGGGTATATCTCGTTGCTGGTCAGCCCTTCTGGTTCCAGAAAGATCTGATGCGCATTACGATCGGCAAAGCGCATGACTTTGTCTTCGATCGATGGGCAGTAGCGCGGGCCGATCCCTTCGATCACGCCGGCATACATCGGGCTGCGGTCGAGGTTGTTGCGGATCACATCGTGTGTTTGCTCATTGGTATATGTGATCCAGCACGGCACCTGCTGAGGATGCTGAGCAGCACTTCCCATAAATGAGAACACCGGCATCGGGTTATCACCATGTTGTGGTGTCAGTACCGAGAAATCGATTGAGCGCGCATCAATACGTGGCGGTGTGCCGGTTTTCAGGCGATTAACACGCAGCGGCAATGCGCGCAGACGTTTTGCCAGCGGCACTGATGGCGGATCGCCTGCGCGACCGCCGCTGTAGTTATCCAGCCCGATATGGATTTTACCATCCAGGAATGTACCAACGGTGAGAACCACCGATTTTGCCCGGAATTTCAGACCCATTTGCGTAACAGCGCCAACCACCCGATCATTCTCAACGATCAGATCGTCCACTGCCTGCTGAAAGATCATCAGGTTTGGCTGGTTCTCCAGTGCAGTGCGTACCGCCTGGCGGTACAGTACACGATCGGCCTGGGCACGCGTTGCGCGCACTGCCGGTCCCTTACTGGCGTTTAGTATCCTAAACTGAATGCCTGCCTGATCGATTGCGGTAGCCATCAGGCCACCCAGGGCATCCACTTCCTTTACCAGGTGTCCTTTCCCGATACCACCAATCGCCGGATTACAGGACATCTGTCCCAGCGTGTCGATGTTATGAGTGAGTAACAGCGTTCGCTGACCCATTCGGGCAGCCGCCATTGCGGCTTCGGTGCCCGCATGACCACCACCGATTACGATGACGTCAAAAGGATCTGGATAAAACATGAAGGGGCCCTCGTTAATGTTCGGCCAGGGATCGTTGCCCTGGGCGGTGGATTCTACTGAAATTATGGCAATGGTGAAAGCCACGGATCCTGCGGCTTAAAAGAAAGGATCTTTATTCTTTTTTATATGATCTTCTGTTAGATCTTTTATTAGGATCGCAGGTTTCTGTGGATAAGCCTGAAAAACGCTTTTGATACAAAACAATAGCAACGATCATTAGCTGTTAACGATCGGTGATCCTGATCGAGATAAGCTGGGATCAACTTGTAGGGTTATGCACAGGACAAAAAAGCATCAAGGGTTATTATCTGGATAACTACCGGTTATACGCATGATTAACGGGTAGTTATCCACAGCAGGCTCACCGGATCCAGGCTAAAAACAGTGTATTGCTCTGAGGATCGCAGCTATTTCCCGATCCTCTGCCAGTAACGATCCGTTAAATTTGCTCAAGCCAGCTGCTAACCCAGATTTCAGCGGCATCTTCCGGGATCTCATGCTCCAGCACATCGATCTCTAGTCGCTCACCAATACGTTTTCCGCCCAGCGCAACGATCTGCGCTTCCAGCGATTTGATCGCCCCGCAGAAAAGATCATATTCGCGGTTGCCAATGCCGACAGCACCAAAGCGTATGCCGGAAAGATCGGGTTGTTGCGACTGCAGTGCTTCATAAAAGGACAGCAGATTGTCGGGCAACTCGCCCGCGCCATGTGTGGAGGTGACAATCAGCCAGATCCCGGCTGTGGGCACGTCATCCAGCGCCGGACCATGCAGCACGCTGGTAGCAAAGCCGGCATTCTGCAGCTTCTCTTCCAGATGTTCCGCTACATATTCGGCACTACCAAGGGTACTGCCTGTAATCAACGTTATATCGGCCATGATCGTCTCCCGCGCTAAAGGCAGGCATTGTACGCTGTGATCAAGCGGTGATCCACCTGTGGAAAACAGAGGGAGAGAAAGAAAGCATCCAGTGACAAGCAGTGGCCTGCGCAGGATCCATTTCGGATAACCTTATGCACAGGCGAAATGTACTCAGGGCTTGATTGTGCGCATGATGGGGTTTTGCAGCGAGATCAACGTTTCTGTGGATTGAATTTCATCAATAGTCTGGATCTTGTTGATCAACACCTGCTGGAGTGCATCAATGGATCGACACATCACCTTGATAAAAATGCTGTAGTGGCCGGTGGTGTACCAGGCTTCAACCACCTCATCCAGTGCTTCAAGCTTGCGCAGCGCTGCCGGATAGTCACGTGCGCTTTTCAGGATGATGCCAATAAAACAGCAGACATCGAATCCCAGCTGGCGCGGATCGATCTCCACCCGGGTGCCAAGTATAATGCCTGCCTGGCGCATTTTCTCTACGCGGACATGAATTGTGCCCGGGCTGACATTAAACTGCTTAGCCAGTTCGGCATAGGCTGTACGGGCATTTTCCAGTAGTGCGTTGAGTATGCCGCGGTCAAGATTATCCAGTTGCAGGTGTTCTGCCATCATCCTTCCTTTTCAATTCTTCTTCGCTGAATAGAGGAGAATGTGCAGCAATTTGGCGGGGCAGGCAAGCTGCAGACTGCGGCAGATCCGCAGTCTGCAGACTTTTTATCGCTTACGCCAGAGCGTCAGCTGTGCCTGCGTGTGCTGAAATTTACGCGCTGTCTCGCGAATAACAAAGGGAACATCCTGAGGTGCCGCAATCTCCTCAAAGTGATCGCGCAGGATACGCTGCAATCCCTGATAGGTAGTTAACGCTTCGCCATTTTCGCGAATACCACCGATCCAGTTCTCTTTCGGCGTAAATTCTTCAAGCCAGGTGTAAGGCGAAGAGAGTGCCAGCACGCCACCCTGACGGATCATGGGTACGATAGCCTGCAGAAAACGTGCAGGCTGACGCAGTCGATCGATCAGATTCGCTGCCAGCACCAGGTCATAACGATCCGGCTGTGGCTTCAGATTGCAGGCATCGCCCTGCACAAACTGAATACGCTGTGCCTGCTGCGAATCGATTCCGATATCTTTAAGGCATACCTGACGATACCCGACCAGATCACCCTCCTCCGGCACCACATAACGAAAATCTTCGCCCGAAGTCAGTTGCAGTGCGACATCAATAAAGCGTGCCGAGTAATCCATACCGGTCACGGCTGTAAAGTGACGTGCCAGCGCAAAACTGGCACGCCCGGTCGCACAACCGATATCCAGCGCTGCTTCCTGCTGGTGACAATATGGCAGTATCCGGTCAACCAGGGTCTCCGCATAGTTCCCGACGCCGTAATAGCCAGGCCCATACTGAAAATCGAGATACTGCGATACCATGCTGTCAGTTTCATAGGGGTTAAGCGTCATACTCTCCTGATGAGATGACACTACATAGCGAAAACCTGCATGCTGGAAAAAGTGGCGACGAAAAGCATAGCGCGAAGATTTTAAGGCTTCGTTGCCAGTGGAAATCCAGCTACCGCCTTTGATAAGGGTGTGCTTACCATCAAAAGTCGGCACAGAAAAATCGTCATACAGGGGATGAACACGAAATCCGTCAAAGCCATTAATTGGGGTGGTGGTCCATTGCCATGCGTTACCCACCAGATCGAAAAACTCGCCCTGGGCAAAGAGGTCGACCGGACAGGATGAGGCCCAGTACGCCAGGTTGATATTGCCCGGCGCCGGATCCCACTCAGGCTGGTCACTGCTGACCTGTTCGCGTAGCAGCATATATTCTGCTTCGCACGGCAGCTGAATCGCTTTGCCACTCTCTTCTGCCAGCCAGCGACAGAATGCTGCGGCCTCCAGCTGATTTACTTCTGCGGGCCAGTCCCAGGGCATCGGTACTTCTTCAGTCATCAGACGCAGTTTCAATTTGTCCGGATCGCTGCTGTCGCCCACCCAAAACGTTGGCATGGTTGCCTGAGCGAACTCGCGCCAGCCCAGTCCTTCTTCATCCCACCAGCGCGCATCGTTATAGCCATTAGCGGCGATAAATTGATAGAACTCCGCATTGCTGACCAGCATCTTACTGGCCCGGAAGGGGCTAAGCTCTGTCTGCTGTGTACCATATTCATTATCCCAGCCGTAGGTATCATCAGTTTTACCCTGCAGCACCCGGCCACCAGCCTGAGCGATCAGCGTGTTTTTTGGGACAGACGCGCGGTCGTGACGTGCATGCGGGCAGATTGGCCAGTTTGGTTGTGACTGAACCCATGCCAGCGGCAGCTGACGTATCAGTACGCTGGAGGTTTCCAGATGGATACGTTCATGCTCAATGCCCATCAGGATCACCCACGCCGGGCTGTCCCAGCTGACTGGCAGCTCAAGCGGCATAGTTTTGATAAACTCGCGTACCAGCGTATTAACCTTGCCGCGATAATCTCTGACTTCAGCCACCGTGGGCCAGTCGTAATGATTATCGTCGAGATCGTCCCAGCTCATCTCATCAACGCCGATTGCCATCATCGCTTCAATGCGTGCATCTACGCGCTGGTCAAGATAGCGTCCCGCCATCAGCTTATTAATATAGAAAGATGCAGTGTGACCAAAATAGAAAATCAGTGGGTGTCGCAGCGGGATCGCTTTATTAAACCAGGCCCGTTCATCTGCGAGGCAGTCAAACAGGCTCTCGTACAGCGTCCAGGTTTGAGAGAAGTAAGCAAGCAGCTCGGCGCGCTTCTCATCAGCACTGCTGCCGGAAAGGCGCAGGGTGCGGGCAGGAGCAGGTAGTTGGCACGGCAAATCAGAGATTGTCACAGTAAACTCCGTAAGCTGAATAAACACAGCGGATGATTCACTATAGCAAAGATGGTTTCAGAGGGATCAGCGCGCCCAGCGGCGCAGCAGGCGGCTTTTCAGTCCGGTATCAAAGCGCCAGATATGATCAAAAATGCGCAGAATGCCGGGCTTGCCATGAGCGGACATTGCGACAGCGTGAAATCGCTGCTGCTGGATCTGCTGGCGCTGCTTTACAAGCCTGACCAGCTCTTCCGGCAGGCGCTGAGCAATAAAGTCTGACACGATGACTGCGTCTGCTTCCTGCCACTCACTGCTTTCCATACGGCTAATCACGCTGGTCAGGCAGGCCGCCAGATCGGTACCGCCACGAAAACGCTGGCTGAGAAAGCGAATTGCCTGCTCAATACCGTTATCTGCGGTCAGTTCATAGCTAATAACCTCATGCGCGAACAGCATAATGTAGCAGCGCCGCCGATCTGCCAGCGCTACTTTTAGCAGCGCAAGAGAGAACGCTTTGGCGCAGCGTTCATTAAAGCCACCCATTGAGCCGGAAGTATCCACACAGACAATAAAAGGACCACGAGGTTGTTCTGCATGATGCTGATGGCTGGCTGGACGCAGAGTGACTTTCTCATGCCACGCATCGCCCTGCAGACGATAAGTCAGCAGACGTTTTTCTACCAGGCGGCGATAAAACTCCAGCTCCAGCTCACTGATGCTAAGAGCTGCCAGCTCTGGCGGCATCAGACGTAACACATCATCACTCTGATGCACACCGCTGACCTCTTCCGGCACATAGTCTGGCTCATGTACCTGCTGATGAAACGCCTCTGGCGGAGCATCATGGGCCGGTATTGATTTAGCTTCACGACTACGGCCCAGCTGCTGTGCCAGCTGCATCAGTTCCGGCTGCTGAGCCAGGAAATCACCATACTGTACGATCAGCGCATAGTCACCAGCCTGCAGTGGTGCTTTGCTGAGGTCCCATAACCGCCCAGCTGCAGCTTCATCTTCATCAGTGAGAATTGGCGCAAGCTGACCGCTTAATGCCATGCGCTGCTGCAGTTCTGCCATCAGACGTTCGCGCTCAGCTTCCAGCAGAGTTTCGTTCAGCGTCAGGGTTTGCAGCGTCAGGCTTAATCGCCAGCGCTGCAGAAACAGCCGATGCTGTGCATTACTTAAATCGGGGCCTTCATTGTGTTGCAGCAGTTTGCTGGCCTCTTCAGCAAAGGGTGAGGGCAGCGCTTGCAGCTGTGCCATCAGCTGCGGCAATCCGGCGCTGAAATCGCGGCTGCTGAGCAGCTGCATCTGTTCAAACAGCTGAAACTCCTGCGCCAGAACTTCCGGCACTGGCGTCGCTTTCATTTGTCCGACAATTTCCGCACGCCAGCGTGGTAAATCGCGCAGTATGGCCTGCTTCATCCGGGGAAATTTCTCAAAAAACAACGCCAGCTGCGGTGATGCCAGTAACGCCAGAATCAGCTCATCAATCAGCTCTGTTTCGCCAATAGAAAGCAGCGCACTAAGCGTTTCCAGTGAGATCATTTACGCGCCTGTTTCAGCTGCTCTGCCACATCCTGCAGGCTGGTTTCGATACGTGTCAGCCAGTCATCGCTGATAAAAAGCGCGCGCTGATGCTGACTGAATAACGTACGCTGCTCACGTAGTCTCGCTTCCAGCGCATCATACTCATCACGGATCTCTGGCGGAACCTCCTGCGAGCTGGCAGCACCAGGCAGCGTCAGTCGGGTAGACTGCAGGCTGACATCGCGCAGCGTCAGACAGTGATGAGTATCAACCAGAAGATCGAGTGACTGGGCAAAACCGATGCCGTTCAGCTTACCGCGAATATCACCGCCTTTAAGCAACCACTGCGTCAGCGCTTCACGGCTAATGACAATATGACTGACCTGAATATCATGCAGCGTCAGCGGCTGCTGCAGCATCAGAGTCAGCTGCTCATCACTTAGCGTATCGGGCAGTTCATAATGTGGCTTTCGACTGAACATGCCGCTGTGCTTCTCCAGCGTCAACGCCTGGGCAACGCTCTGTTGCTGCTGCAGCGCCAGGCGCTGAGCTTTTATCTGCTGCAGACGGTGCAGCATTGCCTGCTGTTGCCAGGCGTGCTGAGTCATCAGTGCATCAATTTCACGATCCAGAAGTGTCATTGAGGCAACGTCATGCCATAAACAATCTTTAAGCAGCACCAGATCAATTGGCGCGATAGCGGTGCGCCCACTGTAAAAAGCGCTGGCCTGCAGCAGATGAATTGCTTTTTTCCAGCGGCGATCGGAGATATAGGGCGCATCCGGCAGATTTTCCAGCTGCTGACGCAGCTGATAGATCAGCTCAAAGACGTTATCAGGCAGAGTGATCTGACTGATACCCTTTTGCCACTGCTGGTACTCTTCATCGCTGATACAGAGCGATTCTGCCACCGGATTAACGTTCTCATCCTGCTGGTGGGTCAGCATACTGCGAAAGTTCTGCTTTTCATGGACATTGTCGAGCCACAGGCGAATCAGCATACGATCGTAGAGTGCTTCCAGCCCGCTATCGGCCTCTGGTAACTCATTTGAGGCAGTAACCAGCAGGCGCATCGGAATCGCCTCTTCACAATCACCATTGCGAAAGCGCCGCTCATTGATCGCCGTCAGCAGAGTATTAAGAATGGCCGGACCCGCTTTCCAGATCTCATCCAGAAAAACGATTTCGGCATCCGGCAGATAACCTTTGGTCAGACGCTGATAGCGCCCTTCATCTTTTAATGCCTGAATAGATAATGGGCCAAATACCTCTTCTGGCGTTGAGAAGCGCGTCATCAGATATTCAAATGCACGGGCGTGCTGAAAGGCGTATTTTAGCCGGCGCGCAATCAGGCTTTTCGCTATACCGGGTGGGCCGAGCAGAAAGACGCTTTCGCCACTGAGCGCAGCCAGCAGGCAGAGGCGAATGGCATGGTGCCGTTCATACAGCCCTTTTTCCAGCGCGTTACTCAGGCGAGAAATTCTTTCTGCCAACAGATGGGGTTGAGCCATAATCACATCATTGTCCTTCTGAACCTGGTGCCGTTACGGTCTGGCGAGCGCAATACTCTACTGTTTATCATGCTTGAATGCGTTGATAGCCGTCAGCTTTTTTGTTTCAGAAGGTTGTCGCAGCACAATATGCGGTTTTTACCCGCATTTCTGCGCTATTTTCGGCGAAAACGCGGCTTATGCTCTGTTTAATCAACGGAGCATACTGTTGGTTTATGATGATTATGTGCATACTGTGCACTTTTTGATAGCCTGAGTTACCACGGCTCCAACACAAGACAAATTATGAGCTCGGATAAGAAACAGTCCCTTGGTGCAGTCACCCTTGCTGCAATCGGCGTGGTGTATGGCGATATCGGTACCAGCCCGCTCTATACGCTACGCGAATGTCTCTCCGGACAGTTCGGCTTTGGCGTAGAGCGCGAAGCGGTATTTGGTTTTTTGTCACTGATCTTCTGGCTGCTGATTCTGGTGGTATCACTGAAGTACATCAGCTATGTCATGCGGGCAGATAACGCCGGTGAAGGCGGCATTCTGACGCTGATGTCACTGGCTGGCCGCAATACAGGTGCACGCGCAACGGCGGTGCTGGTAATTATGGGGCTGATAGGCGGTAGCTTTTTCTATGGTGAGGTTGTTATCACACCGGCTGTATCGGTGCTGTCAGCGATCGAAGGGCTGGAGATCGCGGCACCCAGTCTTGATGCTTATATCGTGCCGCTGGCAATTGCTGTACTGACGCTGCTGTTTGTGATCCAGAAACATGGTACCGGCATTGTGGGCAAACTCTTTGCTCCGGTCATGCTGATCTGGTTTATCGTACTGGCAGTGCTGGGCGCGCGCAGTATCCTGAATAATCCTGACGTATTGCAGGCGATGAATCCCTGGTGGGCACTGCACTTTTTTATCGAGTACAAATCAGTTTCGTTTTTTGCGCTGGGTGCAGTAGTACTGGCGATTACCGGAGTAGAGGCGCTATATGCTGATATGGGACACTTTGGTAAATTCCCGATTCGTCTCGCATGGTTTGTGGTGGTGCTGCCTTCGCTGGTGCTGAACTATTTTGGTCAGGGTGCGCTGCTGCTGACCCATCCTGAAGCGATCAAAAACCCGTTCTTTCTGCTGGCACCAGACTGGATGCTTATTCCGATGTTGATCCTCGCTACGCTGGCGACAGTTATTGCGTCACAGGCGGTGATTTCAGGTGTCTTTTCGCTAACCCGTCAGGCTGTGCGCCTTGGTTATCTGCCACCAATGCGTATTGTCCATACCTCTGAAGAGGAGTCGGGACAGATCTATATTCCGGTAATCAACTGGCTGCTCTATTTTGCCGTACTGATTGTTATTATTGGCTTTGAACACTCCAGTAATCTGGCAGCCGCCTACGGTATTGCGGTGACCGGCACGATGGTACTGACTGCGATTCTCTGTGCCACGGTAGCGATTCAGAACTGGCACTGGAATCGCTATCTGGTGATGCTGATGCTGGTGGCGATGCTCTGTATTGATGTATCACTGTTCTCTGCCAACCTGGTCAAAATCTTTTCTGGTGGCTGGCTGCCACTGACTCTGGCGCTGGTGATGTTCATTATTATGACGACCTGGAAAAGTGAACGTTTCCGCCTGCTGCGCCGTATGCATGAGCACGGCAACTCGCTGGAAGCGATGATCGCTTCGCTGGAGAAATCACCACCAGTGCGTGTTCCGGGTACCGCTGTTTATATGTCGCGCGCCCTGAACGTGATCCCGTTTGCCATGCTGCACAATCTCAAGCACAACAAAGTCCTGCACGAGCGAGTGGTGCTGCTGACATTGCGCACGGAGGATTCGCCTTATGTACACAATGTCCGCCGGGTGACTATCGAGCAACTGTCACCCACCTTCTGGCGGGTGGTAGCCAGCTATGGCTGGCGCGAAACACCGAATGTCGAAGAGATTTTTCATCGCTGCGGGCTGGAGGGGCTGAATTGCCGCATGATGGAGACCTCATTCTTTATGTCACATGAATCACTGATTATCGGAAAACGCTCCTGGTATCTGCACTTGCGTGGCAAGCTATTCCTGACGCTGCAGCGCAATGCACTACGTGCGCCGGATCAGTTTGAAATTCCGCCCAATCGGGTGATTGAGCTGGGCACGCAGGTTGAGATCTAACAGACTGTGCGCTATCTGATTAATGTAACGCACAGCCCCTATAACAGCATAAGTAAAGCTGAACTGCAGACCGTGTCGCTGCGCAATGTTTTTAACCATCGTCAGACTGAGGCCGCTGCCGGCCTGTGCCAGGCCCGGCGGCCGTCAGAAGCGGTTCCTCAGCCGGGCCAGCTGCGACCCATTGTCCTCAATGGTAATGCGCTGATGATCCAGCTGCAGGCTGTAAATGACCAAATAGTGCAGAGCGTTATCCGGCAGATTGCGGTTATCTACAGACTCAGCAATAGTGGATGACCGGTCATCACCAGCTCTGCATTGATAATAAGTTCGGGTTTGATATCGCCACTATTGCAAAATATCGAGCCCATCCTGTTCCGGCAGCGTCAGATCGCGCGCCACAACATTCCAGGCCGCGGCAGTCAGGGCCTGACGGTCAGTATCGTTTGATAAAAAATCGCCTGCGCTAAAACCTGGTTTGGTCAGTCTGACTTTTAGTCCATCGCCAGTTAATGTGTCATCTTCAATCAAAAGAATCCCTGTCTGCCCTCTTCCGGTTACAGGCAGAGCAAGCGCGATTTATGGCTACTTTTCACATGACGATAAAAATTCGGCACCTGAGATCCTTAAGACCCGTCTGTTGTAATCGCCAACGTCACCAGCATAGTCACTATGAGGTAACCTATGAAAAAACGTGCAGCCTTAATTACTCTTATTGCTCTGACCACCACGCCACTGTTTGCCGCACAGCAGGGAGGATTTAGCGATCCCAGCGCACCCGCTATGCATAGCAGTAAAGCGGGTGGTTTCAGTGCCGGTGAAGCCAGTGTGGTCACTGTGAAACAGGCTGAAGAGATGAAAGATGACAGCTGGATCACCGTTCGCGGTACGCTGGAAAAGCAGATTGGTGATGAAGATTATCTGTTCCGTGACAATACCGGCTCAATGAAGGTAGAGATTGACCACAAACGCTGGGAAGGTCAAAACGTGACGCCAAAAGATCGGGTTGAGCTGACAGGTAAACTGGATAAAGATTTCAATTCGATAGAGCTGGACGTTAAAAAAGTACGCAAGCTGCCATAATTTCTGCGCGCAAATGGAGCCGCTTCACGGCTCCTCTTTTCCAATCGGCATCAGGTAACGCAGTTGCGAGCGAAACGTTTCGATAGCGATCACAATTCCGTGATGGTGTCGTTGCGTTACTATGTTGCTTTTATACACTGCTCCATAGCGAAACGTTTCGCTATGGAGTGGAATAGATGAAAAAAGGTCACCTGCTTAACGCTGAACTCTCTTATGTGATTGCCCGTCTCGGGCATACCGATACGCTGACGATTGCGGATGCCGGCTTGCCCATTCCTGTAGGGCCGCAACGAATTGATCTGGCTTTAACGCCGGGCACACCCGAATTTTTACAGGTTGTGGCAGCGGTCACACAGGAGATGCAGGTTGAAGGCGCACTCATTGCGGAGGAGATCAAAGCGCATAATCCGCAACTCCACAGCCAGCTGCTCGCCGTGCTCGAAGCCTTGCAACAGCACCAGGGAAATAGCATCACCATCAGTTACATCAGTCATGAACAGTTCAAACAACAAACGCAACGCAGTCAGGCGGTCATTCGCAGTGGGGAGTGCTCTCCCTACGCGAATGTCATCCTGAGCGCAGGCGTCACTTTCTGAGGCTGTTATGCAACCATTACTGCAACTGAAAGGAATCGAAAAATCGTTTCCTGGCGTAAAGGCGCTGAATGGGGCCTCACTGGCTGTCTATCCGGGGCGCGTAATGGCGCTGGTGGGTGAAAACGGTGCCGGCAAATCAACCATGATGAAGGTACTGACTGGCATCTACACCATGGATGCCGGCTCACTGCAATGGCTGGGCAATAGCGTCGCGTTCTCCGGTCCCAAAGCGTCACAGGAAGCGGGAATCGGCATTATTCATCAGGAACTGAATCTGATTCCACAGCTGAGTGTGGCGGAAAATATCTTTCTTGGCCGTGAATTTACCAATCGGTTTGGCCGTATTGACTGGAAAAAGATGCATCACGAAGCGGATGCACTGCTGGAGCGCCTTAATCTGCGTTTCAATAGTCATAAGCTGGTAGGTGAGCTTTCAATCGGCGATCAGCAGATGGTTGAGATTGCCAAAGTACTGAGCTTTGAATCGCGGGTCATCATTATGGATGAACCCACCGATGCGCTGACTGATACGGAGACGCTTTCACTGTTTCACGTTATCAACGAATTAAAGGCCCAGGGGTGTGGCATCGTTTATATCTCTCATCGTATGAAGGAAATTTTCGAGATTTGCGACGATGTGACTGTTTTCCGCGATGGGCAGTTTATTGCTGAACGCACGGTTAACGAACTCAGTGAAGAGCAGCTTATTGAGATGATGGTGGGGCGTAAGCTGGAAGATCAGTATCCCCATATCGATAAGCTACCTGGTGAGATCCGGCTCTGCGTAGAAAACCTCAGCGGCTCGGGCGTGAAAGAGATTAGCTTTACCCTGCGCAAGGGCGAAATTCTGGGGATCTCCGGCCTGATGGGTGCCGGGCGTACCGAGCTGATGAAAGTACTCTATGGTGCACTGCCACGCAGCAGCGGCAGCGTTACGCTGAATAATCGTGCGGTAGTCGTACGCTCGCCACAGCAGGGACTGGAAAACGGCATCGTTTATATCTCTGAAGATCGCAAACGCGACGGTCTGGTGCTGGGGATGTCGGTAAAAGAGAACATGTCGCTGACAGCACTGCGCTATTTCAGTCATGCTGGCGGCACCCTGAAACATGCAGAAGAGCAGCTGGCGGTTGGCGACTTTATCCGTCTGTTTAATGTCAAAACCCCCTCAATGATGCAGCCCATTGGCCTGCTTTCCGGTGGCAATCAGCAAAAGGTTGCGATTGCACGCGGTCTGATGACCCGCCCGGATGTCCTGATCCTCGATGAACCCACGCGCGGTGTCGACGTTGGCGCGAAGAAAGAGATTTATCAGTTAATTAATCAGTTCAAGGCTGATGGGTTGAGTATCATTCTGGTGTCGTCGGAGATGCCAGAAGTGCTGGGCATGAGCGATCGTATTCTGGTTATGCATGAAGGCCGCATCAGTGGCGAATTTTCCCGTGAGCAGGCTACTCAGGAATCTCTGATGGCTGCGGCGGTTGGTAAGCAACACAGCGAGGATTTAGTCGTATGAGTACCCAAACCCTACCTGCCAGCCGCCGCTGGTTCAGTAAAGGCTGGCTGCTGGAGCAGAAGTCACTGATTGCGCTGATTGTGCTGATTGCCGTGGTCGCCAGCCAGAGCCCGAACTTCTTTACGCTGGCCAACATGTTCAACATTCTGCAGCAAACCTCGGTCAACGCCATCATGGCTGTGGGAATGACGCTGGTGATCCTGACATCAGGTATCGACCTGTCTGTAGGTTCACTGCTGGCACTCACCGGAGCCGTGGCCGCATCGATTGTAGGCATGGAGGTCAACGCACTGGTCGCGGTGGCGGCTTCGCTGGCACTTGGCGCCTTTATTGGTGGTATTACCGGTGTGATTGTGGCGCGCGGCAAAGTACAGGCGTTTATCGCTACGCTGGTTATGATGCTGCTGCTGCGCGGTGTCACAATGGTGTATACCAACGGCAGCCCAATCAACACGGGTTTTAGCGATAATGCTGACCTGTTTGGCTGGTTTGGTATTGGTCGTCCGCTGGGGATCCCTACTCCGGTCTGGCTGATGGCGCTGGTCTTTGCGCTGGCCTGGTACATGCTGCACCATACTCGCCTGGGGCGCTATATCTACGCACTGGGCGGCAATGAAGCGGCCACTCGTCTTTCAGGTATCAATGTCAATCGCGTGAAAGTCACTGTTTACGCTCTGAGTGGTCTGCTGGCCGCGCTGGCGGGCACGATTGAAGTGGCGCGTCTCTCCTCTGCACAGCCCACAGCAGGTACAGGTTATGAGCTGGATGCAATCGCTGCTGTGGTACTGGGTGGAACCAGTCTGGCTGGTGGCAAAGGCCGGATTATGGGAACGCTGATTGGCGCACTGATTCTGGGCTTCCTGAATAATGGCCTGAATCTTATGGGCGTATCTTCCTATTATCAGATGATCGTTAAAGCTGTAGTCATTTTGCTGGCGGTACTGGTAGATAACAAAAGCAGTAAATAACTCTGACCTTCACACAGGATCCTATAAATGAAAAAGTTAACTGCATTGGCTGTCATTCTTGGCGCCACTCTGAGTGCTGGCGCTATGGCTAAGGACACTATTGCACTGGTGGTATCTACGCTTAATAACCCGTTTTTTGTGGCGCTGAAAGAGGGTGCCCAGAAAGAGGCGGATAAGCTTGGCTACAATCTGGTGGTACTGGATTCGCAAAATAACCCGGCTAAAGAGCTGGCTAACGTGCAGGATCTCACGGTACGCGGCACCAAACTGATGCTGATCAACCCAACAGATTCTGATGCAGTAGGTAACGCCGTTAAAATGGCTAACCAGGCCAATATTCCGGTTATCACACTGGATCGCATGGCGGCACAGGGCAAAGTCGTGAGTCATGTCGCCTCTGATAACCGTTTTGGCGGCAAGATGGCCGGTGATTTCATTGCGAAAAAGCTGGGTGATGGCGCAAAAATTATTGAGTTGCAGGGTATTGCCGGCACTTCAGCTGCCCGTGAGCGTGGCGAAGGCTTCAAACAGGCCGCTGATGCACATAAATTTACGATTCTTGCCAGCCAGCCAGCAGACTTTGACCGTACCAAAGGCTTAAATGTTATGCAGAACCTGCTGCAGGCTCATTCAGATGTACAGGCAGTATTTGCTCAAAACGATGAGATGGCGCTGGGTGCTCTGCGTGCGCTGCAGACTGCAGGTAAAACTGACGTGCTGGTCGTGGGCTTTGATGGCACCGCAGACGGCGTAAAAGCGGTCGAGTCAGGTAAACTGACCGCCACCGTCGCACAGATGCCCGACAAGATTGGTATGATTGGCGTGGATACAGCAGACAAAGTGCTGAAAGGTGAAAACGTGCAGGCGATCAACCCGGTCGATCTGAAACTTGTTACCAAATAAAAATCAAAGAAAAGCCTGGCAACGCGTCACCCGCAGGGTGACGCAACTTTCTCGGATCACTCCCTATGAGTAAACGCGCAAAACTGGCAGTAATGGGCAGTATCAATGCCGATCATATTCTGAACCTCAGCCATTTCCCTCGCCCTGGTGAGACGGTTATTGGCAAAACTTATCAGATTGCGTTTGGTGGCAAAGGTGCGAATCAGGCTGTGGCCGCCGGACGAGCAGGAGCGGCTATCGCCTTTATTGCCTGTGTGGGCACTGACGATACGGGCGAACGTATCTGCCAGCAGCTGCAGCGCGATAACATTGATACAACACCGGTTGAAGCGGTAGCAGCAGAAGCGACCGGCGTTGCGATGATCTTTGTTAATGGCGAAGGTGAAAATAATATTGGCATCTATCCGGGCGCAAATGCAGCGCTGACGCCAGCTTATGTAGAGCGTCATCAGCAGGTAATAATTGATGCTCAGGCATTGCTGATGCAGCTGGAATCGCCACTTGAGAGCGTGCTGGCAGCAGCACAGCTTGCACGCCAGCATGGCACTCAGGTCATTCTTAATCCGGCTCCGGCAACCCAACTCTCTGATGAGCTGCTGGCGCTGGTTGACATTATTACGCCGAATGAAACCGAAGCGGAAATTCTTACGGGGATTGCTGTAAACAGCGATCTGCAGGCTCAGCAGGCAGCTCAGGTACTGCATGATAAAGGCATCAGTACGGTGCTCATTACGCTGGGGCGTCGCGGAGTATGGCTGAGTGAGCAAGGCAAGGGTGTACGTATTCCTGGCTTTAATGTGCAGGCAGTCGATACCATTGCCGCAGGCGATACCTTTAACGGTGCATTTATCACTGCCCGACTGGAAGGGATGGAGATATGTGATGCAGTACGCTTTGCACATGCAGCAGCGGCGATTGCCGTGACGCGACCCGGTGCCCAGCCAGCTGTACCGTGGCGCACTGAAATTGATGACTTCCTGCAACATCAGGGATAAGCCCTTGGCCACTATGAAAGATGTCGCCCGGCAGGCGGGCGTCTCAACCTCTACCGTTTCACACGTCATCAACAACAATCGTTTTGTCAGTGAACAGGTGCGCGAAAAAGTCGAGCAGGCGATTCATGAGCTGAACTACGCCCCCTCTGCGCTGGCACGCAGTCTGAAAATCAAGCAGACACGTACCATCGGCATGTTGCTTACAGCCAGCAGCAATCCTTTCTATGCTGAGGTTGTTCGTGGCGTCGAAAACAGCTGCTATGAGCGCGGCTACAGTCTGATCCTGTGTAATACCGAAGGCGACGAAGAGCGCATGAACCGCAGTCTTGAAACGCTGATGCAAAAACGCGTTGATGGCCTGCTGATGATGTGTACTGAAACCCATCTCCCTTCTGCCGATATTCTGAATCGTTATCCCTCCGTGCCAATGGTAATGATGGACTGGGCACCCTTTGAAGGGCGTGGCGATATTATTCAGGATAACGCACTGCTGGGAGGTGAGCTGGCGACCCGCTATCTTATTGAGCGCGGATATACGCGCATCGCCTGTATTGCTGGCCCACAGGATAAAACGCCAGCCCGCCTGCGTCTCGAAGGGTTTCGCAAAGCGATGGCTGAACACAATCTGCCGGTGTTGCCGGGTTATGTCGTCGATGGTGACTTTGAGTTTCAGGGAGGATTTAATGCCATGACTCAACTGCTGGCACTGGAATCAGTGCCTGAAGCTGTATTCACCAGTAATGATGCGATGGCTGTAGGGGTCTATCACGCGCTTTATCAGGCTGGACTCCAGGTGCCACAGGATATAGCCGTTATGGGATATGACAACATTGAACTATCGCGTTATCTGACTCCACCGTTGACCACGGTACATCAGCCGAAAGATGAACTGGGTAAACTGGCGATAGATACCCTGATTCAGCGTATGCGCACGCCTGACGTCAGCCAGCAAACGCTGGTGCTGACGCCAGAACTTATTGAACGCGGTTCAGTTTAAGTGGTGCGTTTCTTTTTCTCGCGGTTAGCAATCAGATTACGTCCATCGCCAGGCCGTAGTAGCAAAAAGGCCACAGCAGAGAGTACCGTGATTGCACCCATTGTCAGAAAAGTGGCATGAAACTGCGCTACCGTAGCGCTTTCAACATCCTGATAAAACCGCAGCACTGCTGCACTGACCGCAACGCCAAAGCTAATTGAAACCTGCTGTGTCACTGCCAGCACACTATTACCGCCACTGGCATTTTCATCATTCAGATCGGCCAGCGTAATCGTATTCATTGCGGTGAACTGGGTGGACATTGCCATACCCAATACAAAAAGTGCTGCCAGTAGCATCATCATGCTTTCGCCAGGTGACTGCAGCGAAAAGCTGGCTATCAGAATGCCAATGATTACGGTAATGCCGACCAGCGTACGACGATAACCAAAGCGGCGAAGCACCTGGGTTACCGTTGATTTAGCCAGCAGCGAACCAATGGCTGTGGGGCCCATCATACAGCCGGCAATAATTGCGGAATAACCAAAGCCCACCTGCAGCATAAGCGGCATCAAAAAAGGAATACAGCCAGTGCCAAGACGGGCGGCAATATTCCCGATAATGCCAACAGAGAATGTACGTGTCCTGAACATCGGCAGGCTGATAAGTGGTGTAGGGTGGCGTTGTGCATGAACGATATAAAGAAGCAGCAACACAACACCAGTAACGAGCACCAGCAGAGCCTGCCAGGCTAAAACAATGCGTTCACCAAATAACTCTATCCCTACGGATATCAGAACCAGCCCCAGACCAAAGAGCAAAAAACCGCTAAAGTCGAAACGGCGTTTTGGGGTGGTAAAATCAGGCATATATTTACGTGCATAGAAGATGCCAGCGATACCGATAGGAATGTTGATCAGGAAAATCCAGTGCCAGCTGGCGTAAGTGACCAGCAGACCGCCCAGCATGGGGCCAAGAATCGGGCCGACCAGCCCCGGCATCGTGACAAAATTAAGCACGGGCAATAATTCACTGCGAGGATAGGCGCGTAACAGAGCCAGACGTGCCACTGGCATCATCATCGCGCCGCCAATCCCCTGCACAATGCGTGAAATGACCAGCACGCTAAGTGAAACTGATAAGGCACAAGCCAGAGAACCCAGCGTAAACAGAGAAACTGCAAGAATAAAAATCCTGCGGGTGCCAAACCGGTCGGCCAGCCAGCCGCTGACCGGTATCAGCATTGCGACAGTTAACGTATAGCTGATTACAGCTGATTGCATCGCGAGCGGAGAGCGTTCAAGGCTGGATGCTATGGCGGGAAGCGCGGTATTAAGAATAGTTGCGTCGAGAGCCTGCATAAAAAACGCCATTGCGGCTATCCATGGCAAGCCTGCCATACTTCGCGCAGAACGAATCATTGAAAGTCCTTCTGATTAATGATGCCAGCGGAGTCTGTTATCAGGACAGAATAGCACTGCTGATTATGAACATTGTTTTGATTTGTGCCTGAAACAGGCCTGTTTAGATTAATAAATAGTCTGATAATGGGTGTTTTTAGTGCTATCGATTAAAAAAAGCGCGCTCAGTAATTTTTTTGCAATAAACGCTTGTCAGTTCCGGAGAACTCCCTATAATGCGCCACCACTGAGACGGCAAAGCGGCAACGCAGACGGCTCAGCAGGGCGTGAAGCGATTCACCCCGCCGGAGAAAAACGCTGAAAAAAGTGTTTGACTCTGAAGGAGGAAAGCGTAATATACGCCACCTCGCAGCAGAGGCCACGCGGCCCGCTGCACTGCTCTTTAACAATTTA
>CAJYKU010000043.1 GCA_913775175.1 uncultured Pantoea sp. | reverse complement strand
TTTATCCGTAATAACCAGGTTGCCCGTCTGACGCTGGGTGCGCAATAACGCGCAGCGCGCTTTCCGGGGAATTGTGGAGAGAAAATATGCATAACGAAGCACCCATTATCCGTCGCAAATCAACGCGCATTTACGTCGGCAAGGTGCCAGTCGGTGATGGTGCGCCTATTGCCGTTCAGTCCATGACCAACACCCGTACCACGGATGTTGAAGCCACGGTAAATCAGATCCGCGCGCTGGAGCGTGTCGGGGTAGATATCGTGCGCGTCTCTGTGCCGACCATGGACGCTGCAGAAGCATTTAAGCTGATTAAGCAGCAGGTCAATGTGCCGCTGGTTGCGGATATTCACTTTGATTATCGTATCGCGCTGAAAGTCGCCGAATATGGTGTCGACTGTCTGCGTATTAATCCAGGCAATATCGGTAACAACGAACGTATTCGCCAGGTGGTGGATTGTGCCCGTCACTACAACATTCCGATTCGAATCGGGGTGAATGCGGGTTCCCTGGAGAAGGATCTGCAGGAAAAATATGGTGAGCCTACACCGCAGGCACTGCTGGAGTCGGCGATGCGCCATGTCGATCATCTCGATCGCCTTAACTTCGATCAGTTCAAAGTCAGCGTCAAAGCGTCAGACGTTTTTCTGGCGGTTGAATCCTATCGCCTGCTGGCCAAAGCCATTGATCAGCCGCTGCATCTGGGGATCACCGAAGCGGGTGGTGCCCGTGCTGGTGCAGTAAAATCAGCTATTGGTCTTGGCCTGCTGCTGGCGGAAGGCATTGGCGACACGTTGCGTATTTCGCTGGCGGCCGACCCGGTTGAAGAGGTCAAGGTGGGTTATGACATCCTGAAATCTCTGCGTATTCGTTCACGCGGCATTAACTTTATTGCCTGTCCTACCTGTTCACGCCAGGAGTTTGACGTTATCGGCACCGTTAATGCGCTGGAAGAGCGGCTGGAAGATATTATCACGCCAATGGATGTCTCTATTATCGGTTGCGTGGTAAACGGGCCGGGCGAAGCCACGGTTTCCACGCTGGGTGTCACCGGCGGCAACAAAAAAAGCGGCTTCTATGAAGATGGTGTGCGCCAGCGCGATCGTCTCGATAATGACGATATGATTGATCAGCTGGAAGCACGCATTCGTGCCAAAGCCTCAATGCTGGATGAGAGCCGTCGTATCAACGTGCAGCAGCTGGAAAAATAACCAGGCGATGCGCGCCCGGCGCGTATCAGTTTATGAATGAACCTGTGCGGTTTCATCCTCATAAGGTATGATGCCGGACAGGTTTTTTTGTATTAAGAGATTTTAACGTGGCGAAGAATATTCAAGCGATTCGCGGAATGAATGACTACCTGCCAGCTGATACCGCAATCTGGCAGCGTATTGAAGGCACTCTGAAGCAGGTACTGGCCAGCTATGGTTACAGTGAAATCCGTCTGCCAATCGTTGAGCATACTCCTCTGTTCAGCCGTGCTATCGGCGAAGTCACCGATGTGGTTGAGAAAGAGATGTACACCTTTGAAGACCGCAATGGCGAAAGCCTGACGCTGCGGCCGGAAGGTACGGCAGGCTGCGTGCGTGCCGGTATTGAGCATGGTCTGCTTTATAATCAGGAGCAGCGTCTCTGGTACGTGGGGCCGATGTTCCGCTACGAGCGACCGCAGAAAGGACGCTATCGTCAGTTTCATCAGATGGGCGTAGAGGTATTTGGCCTGCAGGGCCCCGATATTGATGCTGAGCTGATCATGATGACGGCACGCTGGTGGAAAGCGCTGGGCATCGCCGATCACGTTGAGCTGGAACTGAACTCTATCGGTTCCCTGGCGGCTCGCGCAGATTATCGTAATGCGCTGGTGGCGTTTCTTGAGCAGCATCAGGATGTACTGGATGATGACTGCAAACGCCGCATGTATACTAATCCGCTGCGTGTACTGGATAGTAAAAACCCGGACGTTCAGGCGCTGCTGAATGATGCTCCGACCCTGAGCGAGTTTCTTGATGATGAGTCCCGGGCACATTTCAGCGGGCTTTGTGCACTGCTGGATGATGCCGGCATTCGCTATCGTATTAATCAGCGGCTGGTTCGTGGCCTGGATTACTATAACCGTACCGTGTTTGAGTGGGTAACCAGCAGCCTGGGTGCCCAGGGCACCGTGTGTGGCGGTGGACGCTACGATGGCCTGGTCGAGCAGCTGGGTGGACGTGCAACCCCGGCAGTGGGCTTTGCGATGGGGATGGAGCGCCTGGTTCTGCTGGTGCAGGCGGTTAATCCGGAATTTGAACCGACGCGGGTTGTCGATGTCTATGTTATCGCTTCGGGGCAGGGCGTACAGTCAGCCGCGATGCAGCTGGCGGAAAAACTGCGTGATGCTAATCCGGCACTGAAGCTGATGACCAATTTCGGTGGCGGCAACTTTAAAAAGCAGTTTGCCCGTGCAGATAAGTGGGGCGCACGCATTGCGCTGGTGCTCGGCGAAGACGAGATGAAAGCAGGTCAGGTGGTTATTAAAGATCTGCGCACCGGCGACCAGCAGACGCTGGATCAACACGACGCCGCTGCAACGTTGCAGATGCTGCTGCAGTAAGCACAGCATAGCTACAGCCATTTTAAGGAGAGGGATTGCGTGGAAGTTTACAGCAACGAGAATGAACAGGTTGATGCGCTACGCCGCTTTTTTGCTGACAACGGCAAAGCACTGGCGATAGGCATTGTTGTTGGCATTGCTGCACTGGGTGGCTGGCGCTACTGGAGCGCGCATCAGGATAATTCCGGTAAGGCCTCCTCAGCACAATATCAAAAGCTTACCAGCGCTATGCAGGCAGATAAGCCGCAGAGCCTGGAAGCGGTTGCGGCTTTTGCCAGTGAAAACAATAACACCTATGGTGCACTGGCCGCACTGGATCTCTCTAAGCAGTATGTAGAGACCAGCCAGCTCGATAAAGCGATCACGCTGCTGCAGAACGCATTAAAGGATACCAGCGATGCCAATCTGCAGGCGGTGATCAACCTGCGCCTGGCGCGTATTCAGCTGCAGCAAAATCAGGCTGATGCCGCGCTGAAAACGCTGGGTAACGTTAAAGGGGATGGCTGGGGTGCAATTGTGGCGGATATTCGCGGTGAAGCACTGCTGAGCAAAGGCGATAAGCAGGGCGCGCGTGATGCCTGGAGCAAAGGCGCGGACTCACAGGCCTCTCCGGCGCTGAAGCAGATGCTGCAGATGAAGATGAATAACCTAAGTTAAGCCAGACAAGAGAGCGCACATGGAATTACGTAAATACCTGCTGCCAGGGCTGATTTCCGTCACTCTGCTCAGCGGTTGCTCGCTATTCAGCGGCGAAGAAGATGTAGTGAAGATGGCTC
>CAJYKU010000042.1 GCA_913775175.1 uncultured Pantoea sp. | reverse complement strand
AATTTGAGCCGGTTCACACTTTTTGATGAAAATGACTGAAAGTTTTCACGACGAGTTATGTAGACTGGCCGCCGCAATCTAAGAGGCACGTGTACTACATGACTGATATTCAAACCACTTTTGCTGATCTGGGCCTGAACGCCGACATCCTCGAATCTCTGAACGGTATGGGCTACGTTAAGCCTTCCCCAATTCAGGCTGAGTGTATTCCTCACCTGCTGGCGGGCCGCGATGTTCTGGGTATGGCGCAGACCGGTAGTGGTAAAACAGCGGCGTTCTCACTGCCGCTGTTAAACAACGTAGATCCTTCTGTCCGCGCACCACAGATTCTGGTGCTGGCACCAACCCGCGAGCTGGCGGTGCAGGTTGCTGAAGCGATGACAGAATTCTCTAAACATATGCGTAACGTCAACGTTGTGGCCCTGTATGGCGGTCAGCGTTATGACGTGCAGCTGCGCGCACTGCGTCAGGGACCACAGATTGTTGTGGGTACGCCAGGCCGTCTGCTGGATCACCTGAAGCGCGGTACGCTGGATCTCTCCAGCCTGCGTGGTCTGGTACTGGACGAAGCGGACGAAATGCTGCGTATGGGCTTCATCGAAGATGTTGAAACCATCATGGCGCAGATCCCGGAAGGTCATCAGACCGCTCTGTTCTCTGCCACCATGCCGGAAGCGATCCGTCGTATTACCAAACGCTTTATGCAGGATCCACAGGAAGTACGTATCCAGTCAAGTATCACTACTCGTCCGGATATTTCACAGTCTTACTGGACTGCCTATGGCCGTAAAACTGAAGCGCTGGTACGTTTCCTTGAAGCTGAAGATTTTGATGCAGCTATCATCTTTGTACGCACCAAAAATGCAACGCTGGAAGTGGCAGAAGCGCTGGAGCGCAGCGGCTACAACAGCGCAGCACTGAATGGTGATATGAACCAGGCTCTGCGTGAGCAGACACTGGAGCGTTTAAAAGATGGTCGTCTGGATATTCTGATCGCAACCGACGTTGCGGCACGTGGTCTGGACGTTGAGCGCATCAGCCTGGTTGTAAACTATGACATCCCGATGGATGCAGAATCTTACGTGCACCGTATCGGCCGTACTGGTCGTGCCGGCCGCGCTGGTCGCGCACTGCTGTTCGTAGAGAACCGCGAGCGTCGTCTGCTGCGTAACATCGAACGCACCATGAAACTGACTATTCCGGAAGTTGAGCTGCCAAATGCTGAACTGCTGGGTCAGCGTCGTCTGGCTAAATTCTCCGCTAAAGTCCAGCAGCAGCTGGAAAGCAGCGATCTGGATCAGTACCGTGCGTTGCTGAGCAAAATGCAGCCTGAAGATGAGCTGGATATCGAGACACTGGCCGCAGCACTGCTGAAAATGGCTCAGGGTGAGCGTCCGCTTATCGTTCCTGCTGATGCACCACGTCCGCAGCGTCGCGAGTTCCGTGACCGCGACGATCGTGGCGACCGTCCGCGCCGTGACCGCGACAGCCGTGATGGCGATCGTCCACGTCGTGAGCGTCGTGACGTTGGCGAAATGCAGCTCTATCGCATTGAAGTTGGCCGTGATGATGGTGTAGAAGTTCGTCACATCGTTGGTGCGATTGCTAACGAAGGCGATATCAGCAGCCGTTATATCGGTAACATCAAGCTGTTTGGTACCCACTCCACTATTGAGCTGCCGAAAGGTATGCCGGGCGAGGTTCTGCAGCACTTCACGCGTACGCGTATTCTGAACAAACCGATGAATATGCAGCTGCTGGGTGATGCACAGCCTAACGAACGTCGTGGCGGCGGTCGTGACTTCGGCGGCGAGCGCCGTGGTGGTCGTGATGGTGCACCACGTGGTGAAGGTGCTCCGCGTCGCTTCTCTGAGCGTCGTGAAGGTGGCCGTGAAGGCGGACGCTTCAGCCGTGAAGGTGGTCGTGGACCACGTCGCGAAGAGGGCACTTCACGTCGTCGTGATGCCTGATAGCTAACTGCTAAGCAGTAAAAAGGGACGCGTAAGCGTCCCTTTTTTTATGCGTGATTCTGACTGGTGCTAAAGGCACAGGTCAGCTATGCATGGAGGTTATCAGGTGCGCTGCAAAGAGGCACTTCACCGGATAATTAATGCGGAGCAGTAAATAAAAAGGGACGCCCGGGCGTCCCTTTTTGCTGCATATCCGCTGCCGGTTACAGTCGGTTAGCGGCTTCCATCGCCAGTCTGAAGGAGTGCAGACGTGCTGCGGAGTCGAAGATTTGACCGTTAACCATAATCTCATCCGCCTGGGTTTCACGCTGCAGCGCTGCCAGCCCCTGCTGTACTTTATCGCTATCGCCAACGATCGACATGCTCAATGCCTGCTGCACGCCATACTGCTCGGTAGGCGACCAGAGGTTATCCATATTCTCAACCGGTGCCGGCAGAGGGCCAGGCTTGCCGCGACGCAGGTTAATAAACTGCTGCTGCATAGAGGTAAACAGGAAGCGGGCATCACGATCACTCTCTGCGGCCACGACATTCACGCACACCATGGCGTAAGGCTTCGCCAGCCGCGCCGAGGGCTGGAATTTTTCGCGATAGAGGTGCAGCGCGTTCAGCAACTGATCGGGTGCAAAATGTGATGCAAAGGCAAATGGCAGCCCCAGCTTTGCCGCCAGCTGGGCGCTGTAGAGGCTTGAACCCAGCAGCCAGACCGGAATTTTCAGACCCAGTCCGGGCACCGGCTCTACCGCATGCTGCTCACCCGGTTCAGCATCAAACCAGCGCAGAAGTTCAGCCACATCTTCCGGGAAGCTGTCAGCCTGGGCGCTGGAGAGATGGCGACGCAGCGCCATCATGGTGCGTTGATCGGACCCTGGTGCACGGCCCAGACCCAGATCAATACGGCCCGGATAGAGTGACTCCAGAGTGCCAAACTGTTCAGCAATCACCAGCGGTGCATGGTTAGGTAACATGATACCGCCGGAGCCAAGCCGCAGCGTTTCGGTATTGGCAGCCAGATAGCCAATCAATACTGAGGTCGCCGCGCTGGCAATACCGGTCATATTGTGGTGCTCCGCGAGCCAGTAGCGATGGAAACCCAGCGCCTCCGCCTGACGCGCCAGCGCCAGTGAATTATGGAAGGCATCACGGGCTGATGAGCCTTGCGGAATAGGAGCCAGATCCAGCACGGACAGGCGAACAGGTTTTTTATCAGGCATGGCAACTCCAGCAAATAATAGCGCAGGCGGTATGCAGCCTGCGGCTATCACTATTACGTAATATTACTTATATTAGAACTGCTATAAGGAGAGTAATATAGCCGGATTGTGCCTTTATTAACCATTTTTCAGCGCCATTCCTGCTATATTTCGCCAGTAGCCGTTACAGTCGCGCCCAGGCTCCAGCAGTAGTGGGGCAGTGCCTGTTTCGTTGGCCCGAAAGCGCTCAATCAGTGTCAGCGTATGTTCATCACGGGGCAGCAGACGAAGCAGATCGACCCAGCCGCGCATTCCGCACAGATCGTTACCAAGATTATAGCAATTGCTGCTCAGCGTCTGAATGCCGTTGAGCACAAAGAGAGACTCCCCCTCCTGTGAGCGCATTAGCCGGCCTGCCGGATAGTGCTGACAGCAGGTTTCACAATTATCTTTCGCCCGATTCTCTGAGCGGGCGGTAAAGCAGCGAGCTGAAAGTGCCAGCGGCAGATGACCATAGCCGGTAACTTCCACCTCAAAATGATGCCGGACGCTATCACACTGTTCCAGTAGCTGCTGCAATCTGTCGCGTGACATCTCCACAGGGGTACACCAGCGCATCATTCCCTCTTTCAGCAGCAGCTGCAGGGTTTCAGCATTATAAATATTCAGCGCTGACCCGGCGACAAAAGGCAGGCGTCGCTCAGAGACCATATTCACTGTGCCGATATCATTTGCCTCCAGCATAAATTCACCGTTTTCTACATAACGGCGCAATTCGCTGATTTCAGAGGGCGATTGCAGCAGCGCCAGTGTGCTGAGCACCACCTGCTTGCCGCTGTGTGCCAGTAACCGCGCCATCTCCATCCATTCACCAAAGCGAACAGCGCGGCGTTTACTGCAGACGCTTTCACCCAGATAAATTACAGAGGCGCTGCTCTGCGCCGCCTGCTGATAAAACGCCCGTAATCTGTCAGCAGGCCAGTACCAGAGCACCGGGCCAAGGGTATATCTCATCGCTCTCTCTTTATTGCCATTCACGATGATACGCCCCCAGTGTGGTCTGGCTTCCCTCTGCCAGCTCACTCAGCGCCTGCATCCAGGCGGGTTTAACTGCGAACGCCTGCGGATCCTGCCTGCAGAGATCGATCGCCTGACGCCAGACACGCGTCACCTGAGCAACGTAAGCCGGGCTTCGCTGACGGCCTTCAATTTTTACTGAAGCAACCCCAGCCTTTAGCAGTGCTGGCAGCAGCCCCAGCGTATTGAGGCTGACCGGCTCTTCCAGCACGTGATAACGTCGCTTATCAACGTCATAACGTCCTTTGCAAAGCGTCGGATAGCCTGCGTTTTCTGTTGCATCGTAACAATCAATCAGCACGTCATTAAGACGCGATGCCATACCCTGTGGTGTACGCTGCCAGCGCACATATTTCGCAGGCGAGCAGGCGCCTGCGCTATTGGGTGACTCACCCGTCAGCCACGATGAGAGATAACAGCGCCCCTCGGCCATAATGCACAGGCTGCCAAAAGCAAACACCTCCAGCGGTACCGGGGTTTCACGGGCCAGCTGTTTTACCTGATGGAGTGAGAGCACGCGCGGTAATACCACCCGGCTAAGCTGAAAGTGACGATGATAGAAGTGGATCGCCTGCAGGTTTGTGGCAGAAGCCTGAACCGAGAGATGACGTTCCAGCTGCGGATAGCGGCTGGCGGCATATTCCAGCGTGGCGATATCGGCAAGGATCAATGCATCCGCGCCATTCTGCGCTGCGATATCAATAGCGCGCTGCCAGCGCTGTATGCCGTCGGGATGAGCAAAGGTGTTGATAGCCACATGTAACTTGCGCTGCCGCTTGTGCAGAAGGGATGCCGCCTCCGCCAGTTTTTTATCAGTAAAATTGAGCCCGGCGAAGTGGCGGGCGTTGGTATCGTCTTTCAGGCCGAGATAAACCGCATCAGCGCCACACTCCACTGCTGATTTCAGCGCAGGCAGATTACCTGCGGGACAGAGCAGCTCCATATCATGATCTCCGCAAAACAGAACAGCTGCCGAGTCTGGATAAGTGCAGGCGTGGTCATGTTGATATAAGGCAATGAAAGTGGAAATGCTGCGGCTGTCTGGCGATTATTTATACGCGCTGGTTGCGGCTTTCTTGATCTCAGTGGTAGTGAGAGAGTGGAGATATGGCAAAATAAAGAACATTTTTTAAAGGGAAAAAGCGAGTATGTTTGTGCATGTACGCCACCAGTTACTGAAAAATGCCTCCCGTTTTCTGACGTTACCGCTAGCTTTTGCACCATTCAGCGTAAAAAAATCCGTTCTGCAGCAACTCTTAAACTGGCAATTTCATCATGCTTTGGGCGAAGGTGAGTTAGACTTTCTGCAAGGACGTTGCCTGGGGATTGAGATTACAGATATTAATCTGCGCTGGATCACCACGCTACAGGCAAGCCGTCTGGTCGTGTTGCCTGATGCTGAAGCCGATGTCTGGTTTCGCGCTGAAGCCAGCGATCTGCTACTGGTGGCAGCATGCAGAGCGGATCCCGATACGCTGTTCTTTCAGCGCCGTCTGGTGATTGAGGGTGACACAGAGCTGGGGCTGGAGGTAAAAAACCTGATGGATGCACTTGAGCCTGCTGCAATGCCTGCTCCATTACGTGCAGGATTACAGCAGCTGGCTGCTCTGGCTGAGGCAGAAATGAAACAGAAGGCGCAGGATACTGCGTCGCGCACGGGGATGCCATGTTAATTCGTACTGAAATTGGTGTTGATGCTGCCGGCATCGACAGTCTGTTAAAACGCAGTTTTGCCACCGCCGCAGAAGCTGAGCTGGTACAGCAGCTGCGTGAGGATGGATTGCTCACGCTGGGCGTGGTGGCAACCGATGATGAAGGACAGGTACTGGGCTATGCGGCCTTTAGTCCGGTGATGCTGCAGGGTGAGGATCGCAACTGGGTTGCGCTGGCACCGCTGGCGGTGGATCGCTCGGTGCAGAAGCAGGGTATTGCAAAACAGCTGGTGTATGAGGCACTCGATTCTCTGAATGAGTTCAGCTACAGCGCTGTTGTGGTGCTGGGCGATCCTGCATTTTATCATCCGCTGGGATTTGAACCTGCGGCACGTCACGGGCTGCACTGCCGCTGGCCTGGCAGCGAAGCGGCATTTCAGGTTTATAAGCTGGCAGACGATGCATTTAACGGTGCAGAAGGGCTGGTCGCTTTTTCTGCGCCCTTCAATCATGCTGAGTAAGCCAGGCTGGCAGACAGGGTGGCTGTTGCGCAATCAGCAGCAGTTTGCGCGTACGGCTAAGCTGTTTGACCCGGTACTCCAGGCGAGAGGCCGCAGCGCGATCGCCCGCGGCACAGTGAAACATCAGCGTGAGCGGCCCTTTGCCGCGCAGCGCTCGTGCACCACGTCCCTGCTGATGCTGTTGCAGCCGGCGCGTCACATCGGTGGTAATGCCGGTGTAGATCATCCCGGCTGCGGTTTGCAGCATATAAAGCTGCCAGTTATGTTCCATCTTTTACCTCAATACAGAGCAGAGGCAGTGTAACGTGCCGGCACGTTCGCGGCTATCTCTCCAGGGAGCAACCTTTGTCCGATCATTCCCATTTATTGCGCTATCTGAAAAAACAGCATGTGCTCTCGGTCTGCGCCAGCGCGGAGGGCGAACTCTGGTGCGCCAACTGTTTTTATCTGTTTGACGAGAAGCGCATGGCATTCTGGCTGATGAGCGACACACAAACGCGGCATGGTGAGCTGATGCTGCGCAATGCGCGGGTGGCAGGCACGATCAATGGCCAGCCAAAACGTGTTGCGCTGCTGCGTGGCGTACAGTATCAGGGGAATATCCATCTCAGTGATGATGCGCAGGCGCTGACCGCTTATCAGCGGCGTTTTCCGGTGGCGAAAAAGGTGGTTGCTCCGCTCTGGCAGCTGAAAATAAGCGAACTGAAAATGACCGATAATACACTGGGATTTGGCAGCAAAATTATCTGGCAGCGCGAATAGCCGCAGGAACGCACAGAGGTTCCTGCGTGCTAAATCCTGTTTCAGTCAGGGCAGGCGAGATGCCCCGTACAGCCTCAGGACGCGCTCAGAATACGCAGCGATTCGCGATTAAACGCGGGCAAATCTTCCGGAGTACGGCTGGTGACCAGCTTGTCATCATCCACAACCACCTCTTTGTCATAAAAATCAGCTCCGGCATTACGCAGATCGATGGCGATCGCTTTGACGCTGGTCATTTTGCGACCGCGCACGCCGTTGGCGCTGATCAGCAGCTGCGGCCCGTGACAGATAGCAAAAATGGGTTTGCCGCTGGCAACAAACTCTTTGGTAAAGTTAACAAAACGATCGTCGCCACGCAGCGCATCAGGTGAGTGGCCGCCCGGCAGCAGCAGCGCATCAAACTCAGCAGCGCTGACGCTATCGATATCTTTATCGATAGTAATCTTCGCGTCGCCCTGTTTGCCGGTTACGGTTTTTCCCGCCTGCATTTCAATGGTCACCACTTCGTGACCCGCTTTTGTATAAGCATCTGCTGGTGAAGTAAACTCAGAATCCTCAAACTCATCGGTGATCAGCACTGCGATTTTCTTGCCCATCTTCTCTTCTCCATGTGATTCACGAACAGAAAGTTCGTTGCATGAGTGACCTGACAAGTCTGGACGCTAATACCTGAAACGCAAGCCGGGCGGCACAATGTTTCAATTCATCTGATCCGGCTGCGGCTGGTGTAACCACCAGATTTTCTGATTGCGGCTACCGCGCCAGAGCAGCTGCGGATCATGTTCAGCCGCGATAAAACGCCCATCAACCAGCACGTCGATATAGGGCAGCACCGCCTGCTGTGCGGCGCTGAGTTCTGCTAATTCATAGCCGGTCCAGAGCCAGATATCCTTACCGGGACAGTCGCGCTTTACGCGCTGTACCAGCCGGCGAATATACGGCACATTGTGCGGATGCAACGGATCGCCGCCACTCAGTGACAGCCCCTGACGCGGGATTTGCGTATCATTCAGATCGGCAATCAGCTGCTCTTCAAGCTGGATGGTAAAAACCGTACCGGAATCGATGCGCCAGGTGCTCTGGTTATAGCAGCCGCGGCAATGATGTTCACAGCCAGAGACAAACAGCGTGCAGCGTGTGCCGGGGCCGTTGATCACATCGACAGGATAGTAACGATGAAAATAGATCATGCTGGCGATCCGTTCTGCAGATGTTTAACGCGCCGCTGTACCTCCTGCTGTTTACCCGCGTTAAAAGGCCGCACGTCCGGGCTGCCCAGATAGCCGCAGACACGACGTATTACGGAGACGCGGTCGGGATCGTGATTGCCGCAGGCCGGACAGGTAAATCCCTTGCTGCTACAGCTGAACTCACCGTTAAAGCCACAGGCGTAACACTCATCAATCGGCGTATTGGTGCCGTAGTAGGGCACGCGGTGGTAGCTGTAATCCCAGACATCCTCCAGCGCTTTCAGGTTATGTTGCAGATTGGGATATTCGCCGTAACAGATAAAACCACCACTGGCGATCGCCGGATAGGCGGCTTCAAAGTCGATTTTCTCATAGGGTGTGACGCGCTTTTCCACATCGAGATGAAAGCTGTTGGTGTAGTAGCCTTTATCTGTGACGCCGGGGACCACGCCGAACTCTGCGGTATCAAGACGGCAGAAGCGGTCGCAGAGATTTTCGCTTGGCGTGCTGTAGAGACTGAAGCCATAGCCGCTCTCAGCTTTCCAGGCTTCGGTTGCCTGGCGCAGGTGGTTCACAATTTCTACTCCCTTTGCACGCAGCGTCGGTGAATCATAGGGATGAATGTGGCCACCGCTCAGCGCATTGAGTGTTTCATGCAGGCCGATAAATCCAAGCGAAATTGAGGCGCGTCCATGGCGAAACAGCCCGCCAATCTCCTCATCAGCCTTAAGCCTTACGCCACATGCGCCCTCCATATAGAGGATCGGAGCGACACGGGCTTTAGTGCGCTCCAGCCGGGTGATGCGGGTTATCAGCGCCTGTTTCGCCAGTATCAGGCGCTGGTCAAGCAGCGTCCAGAAATGTGCCTCATCGCCCTTTGCCTCCAGGGCAATACGCGGCAGATTAAGCGTGACAACACCAATATTATTCCGCCCGTCATGGATCTGCTCTCCCTGCTCCTCATAGAGGCTGAGAAAGCTGCGGCAACCCATGGGAGTTTTAAACGATCCGGTGATCTCCACAACCCGATCGTAATTAAGAATATCCGGGTACATACGTTTACTGGCGCAGCGCAGTGCCAGCTGCTTGATATCGTAGTTAATATCACCAGGCTGGTGGTTGACGCCATTGCGAATCGCAAAGACCAGCTTGGGAAAGATCGCGGTTTTGTGATGCTTCCCCAGCCCGGCGATACGGTTGCGCAGGATCGCCTGCTGGATCATGCGTGACGCCTCACAGGTGCCCAGGCCAAATCCAAAGGTGACAAATGGCGTCTGACCATTAGCGGTGTGCAGCGTATTAACCTCATACTCCAGCGCCTGAAATGCGTCATAGCACTCTTTTTCCGTGCGTTCGCGTGCGTAGCCCTCAGCATCGGCTATTTTCCACGCCGCAGCGACCTGGCGATGCTTCGCCATGCTCAGCCTGACAAAGGGAGCCAGAACTTCATCAATACGATTGATAGTGGTGCCGCCATAAATATGGCTGGCAACCTGGGCGATGATCTGGGCGGTGACAGCAGCAGCGGTGGCGATCGATCTGGGGGATTCAATCTCCGCATTACCCATTCTGAATCCCTGCGTCAGCATGCCGCGCAGATCAATCAGCATACAGTTAAACATCGGAAAGAAGGGGGCATAGTCGAGATCGTGATAGTGGATCTCACCGCGCTCGTGCGCCTCTGTAATATGATCGGGCAACAGATATTGCTGTGCATAATGTTTAGCGACGATACCGGCCAGCAGATCGCGCTGCGTCGGGATCACCTTGCTATCTTTGTTGGCATTTTCATGCAGCAGTGCGCTGTTGGTCTGATCCACCAGCCCCTGAATGGCGTGATGCAGCCTGCCGCGCTGCTCACGCGCCCGATCGCGATCGTGACGATACGCAATCCAGGCACGTGCCAGAGCTGGCTTATTGCCAGACATTAATGCCTCTTCTACGGCGCACTGGATCTCATCAACATCGACCTCTGCCCGCGCGCTCAGCTGCTGGCTGACCCGCTGCGCGATCGCCTGGCACCAGGCAGGATCTTCATCGGCAACAGCCTGTGCCGCTGCCGAAACCGCCCGGGTAATCCGCTGCGTGTCGAACGGTACTCTGCAGCCGTCTCGTTTCACCACTACTGTTGCCATAGCTATCCCTTAAACTATATATAGGCGTTTCAGGTGATTTTATATCTATATATTGATTTTTGGGCGGGATTAATTGTGCAGGGTTTGATTTGTCGCAAGGAAGTGAAAACTCCCTCTCCCGGACGAGAGAGGGCAGAGCGGTAGTGTGCTGTTAACGACGCACGGCGATCGCTTCAATCTCAATTTTGACATCTTTCGGCAGACGCGCAACTTCCACACAGGAGCGTGCAGGAAAATGTGCCTGATGCTCAGTGAAAAAAGCTTCATAGGTCGCATTCACGGTGGCGAAGTCATTCAGATCTTTCACAAATACCGTGGTTTTGACAATGTCGCCAACCTGCAGCCCTGCAGCCTCAACAATGGCTTTAACATTTTCCAGCGACTGACGCGCCTGTGCGGCGACATCATCGGCAACCTGACCGGTAGCGGGATCGACCGGGATCTGGCCTGAGGTGATAATCATGCTGCCGAGATCCACGCCCTGCACGTAGGGGCCAATAGCGGCCGGTGCTTTTTCAGTACTGATTTCGCGAGACATTATTTCTCCTTTTAAGTGCGCGGCTGCCGGGGCTTACCGCAAAAACGATCGTTCCATTATAGGGAGCGGGGCAACGATTACCAGTGACCCAGCACCACATGGCGCGCAAATGACTTCTCGCAATATTTGCACTGCAGGTGTACGTCATCCGCCCGCTGTCTGACGCTAAAGCTGGAAAGTACCGGCTCACTGCGGCTGATACAGTTGCTGTTGGGACAGGTCAGCACCCGCTCAATACGATCCGGTAGCGTCGGCGCGATCTTGGCCACAACTTCATAATCATCAATACGATTAACGGTGGCGTGTGGCGCATAGACTGCCAGCTGGTTTACCTGATCGTCAGTAAGAAACGTGTTCTCGATTTTGATCAGATCCTTGCGTCCCATCTCACCGGAAGGCAGGTTCAGACCAATAGTGATACGCTGATCGGTTTCCGTCAGACGAAACAGCGATAACAGCTTAAAGCCGATATGTGCCGGAATATGATCGATCACCGTACCGCGTTTGATCGCTTCTACCTGCAGTTTATTATCCTGAGTCATGATCTGCTCCTTACGCTGCCAGTTCGCTATTCAGTACCAGTGCCAGAAGTGCCTGGCGGGCGAAGATGCCGTTTCCAGCCTGCTGGAAATACCAGGCGTGCGGTGTGCTGTCGACATCGGTGGTGATCTCATCTACGCGCGGCAGGGGATGCAGCACCTTCATATGCTCACGGGCGCCCTGCAGATCGGCGGCACGCAGAATAAACTGTGCTTTGACATTGGCATACTCTGAAGGATCAAGCCGCTCTTTCTGCACGCGCGTCATATAGAGAATATCGAGCTCCGGCATCACCTCTTCAATGGTGTCGTGACAGGTCCAGACAATGTTCTGTTCATCCAGCATATCGGTGATATAGGCTGGCATCGCCAGCGCATTCGGTGCGATAAAATAGAACCGGTTGCCGCTGAATTTTGCCAGCGCCTGTGTCAGTGAGTGCACGGTACGCCCATACTTGAGATCGCCAACCATCGCCACATTCAGGTTATCGAGCCGCTGCTGAGTTTCACGAATAGTAAAGAGATCAAGCAGAGTCTGCGTCGGGTGCTGGTTAGCGCCGTCGCCTGCATTAAGAATGGGGATGCCGCCGGAAAACTCAGTTGCCAGGCGAGCTGCGCCCTCCTGTGGATGGCGCATCACAATGGCATCAACATAGGTGCCAATCACTGAGATGGTATCCGCCAGCGTTTCCCCTTTTTTGCCCAGTGAGGTATTACTGCCGTCGGCAAACCCCACCACGGATGCGCCCAGACGATGCATAGCCGTTTCAAATGAGAGGCGGGTACGGGTAGAGGCTTCAAAGAAGCAGCTGGCAATAACCTTGTGCTTTAGCAACTCCGGCTGAGGTGATGCTTTAAGACGGGCAGCGGTGTGCAGTACCAGCTCCAGCTCATTACGGTTGAGATCGTTAATTGAAATGATGTGCTTACGGTATAGCGGGTTGGCCATATCTCTCTCCTCAGCGCTGCCGGATGGCGAACAAAAAAAAGCCCCCAGGAAGGGGGCTTGATGGCAATCAGTGGCTGACGGCAGGAAACAGCGGTGCCGACTGCGTTCAGGCGGTCGGGAGCGGCAAAGTGTGGCTGGCGCTGTTGCATATTTCCTCCGGCAAAGTGAGCCGAATTATACGCATTCATCCGCACTCAGCAAGCGTAAAGTAAACGTTTGCTCAGCGCTGTGCCAGGGTCGCAACCATTACCGCTTTAATGGTATGCATACGATTTTCTGCCTGATCGAATACCACGCTATGGTCAGATTCAAACACCTCATCGCTGACTTCCATCCCCTGGTTCAGGCCATACTGTGTCGCCATCTGCTGGCCCAGCGTGGTTTTATCATCGTGAAAAGCGGGCAGACAGTGCAGGAATTTTACCTGTGGATTACCGGTAAGCGCGAGCATCGCACTATTGACCTGATAGTCACGCAGCAGAGCAATACGCTCTTCCCATACCGATTTTGCTTCTCCCATTGAGACCCAGACATCGGTATAGATAAAATCTGCTCCCTGTACCCCTGCGGCAATATCTTCGGTCAGGGTGATTTTGCCACCGGTCTCTCTGGCCGCCGTACGGCACGCCTCCACCAGTGCAGCGTCCGGCCAGCAGGCCTCTGGCGCCACCAGGCGCAAATCGAGTCCGGTCAGCGCTGCCGCTTCCAGCATACTGTTGCCCATGTTGTTACGTGCATCACCCACATACACCAGCGTCATTTCGCTGAGCGCCTTAGCCGGCAACTGTTCCTGCATGGTCAGCAGATCGGCCAGCAGCTGAGTAGGATGAAACTCATCAGTCAGACCGTTCCACACCGGCACGCCAGCGTGCTGCGCCAGCGTCTCAACCAGCTCCTGGCCATAACCACGATACTGAATTGCGTCATAGAGACGCCCCAGCACGCGCGCGGTATCTTTCATCGACTCTTTATGTCCAATCTGACTGCCGTTCGGACCAAGATAGGTCACGCCGGCACCCTGATCGTAAGCGGCAACTTCGAAAGAGCAACGGGTACGGGTCGAATCTTTTTCGAAGATGAGCGCAATATTTTTGCCAGTCAGGTAGCGGGTCTCACTGCCGCTTTTTTTTGCCTGTTTTAATTCAGCGGCCAGCGCCAGCAGGCTGCCGATCTCCGCTGGTGTAAAATCCAGTAAACGCAGAAAATGTTTTGAGTATAGCTGGCTCATGCTTTGCTCCGTAAGCCGGGATTATTGAATTAAAATTCAATTTAAACGTATGAATATTCATTTTCAACCCCAGTGCAAAGAAACTTTCCGTTTTGTGTAGTGGCGCGCGAGGCAGTGTGGGAAAATAATTGCATTCACTGCCACCATTTTGAGGACAGACCCATGGCATACGAAGCATTGCTGGAAGAACAGCGCGAAGAGACGCGGCTAATCATTGAAGAGTTGCTGGATGACGGCAGCGATCCGGATGCGCTTTACACCATTGAACATCATCTCTCCTGCAACAACTTCGACTCACTGGAGAAAGCGGCGGTTGATGCTTTTAAGCTGGGTTATGAGGTTACCGAGCCGGAAGAGCTGGAGCTGGAAGATGGCACCAAAGTAATGTGTGTCGATATTCTGAGTGAATCTGCGCTGAATCCGGAGCTGATTGATGCGCAGGTCGAACAGCTGGTTAATCTGATTGGTAAATACAACGTCGATTATGATGGCTGGGGTACCTACTTCGAAGATCCCAATGCCGAAGATGATGATGAAGACGACGAAGATAGCGACTTCACCGATGAAGGTGAAGATAGCCGTACTCGTCACTGATCCTGTCGGGCGGTTCGCCGCCCGCTCTTTTTCTTATAGCCAAGACCGTTAATGAATTACGCCTCGCTGTTAGCACCCATTTATGCGTTTCTGCACTGCCGCACGCCTGACGCGTGGATCCAGGAAGCCCGTAAGCCGGAAAATCTGACGCTACTACTCACCGATCATATGGTATGTGAGCTGAAAGCTGCACAGACCGCCGTCTGGCTGATCCGTAAATATGTGGCAGATAAGCCGAGTGGCGATCTTGTTCTCTCCTGGCTGACGCCTTATGAAGCGTTTGTATTTGGTGAACATCACAGTAGCGATTTTATTCACGCACATAAAAATCTGACCAAAAGCATTATCGTGCGCAATGAACTGCCGTGGGCAGATGAGATGGTTGAGAAGATGGTGCTGCTGATTAAAGAGGAGCTGCATCACTTTTATCAGGTATGGGAAATTATGCAGGCGCGCGGTCTGGTCTATGAAAAAATCACTGCCAGCCGTTATGCCAAAGCGCTACTGCGTGAAGTCACTACCCATGAGCCTGATACGCTGGTGGATAAACTGATCTGCGGTGCCTATATTGAAGCGCGCTCCTGTGAGCGCTTTGCCAGTCTGGCACCCTACCTGGATGCGCAGCTGGAGAAGTTTTATCTCTCGCTGCTGCGTTCGGAAGCGCGCCACTATCAGGATTATCTGGCGCTGGCCGCGCAGGTGTCGCCCGGCGATATCGCCCCACGTGTACAGGCGATCGGCGTGGCAGAAGCGCGGCTGATTACAACGCCAGACAGCGAACTGCGGTTTCACAGCGGCGTACCGGCGCTGTAGCGCCTGCTGAGACTATTCGCTGGCAGGGAATAGCCGGGTGAGGGCGGGAGTCTCATCCAGCTTTCTCAGCATACGAACTTCACAATCCACATGCCCGGTGCAGCCCATTGCGCTGTCGATATGCTTAAAACCCAGTGACTCATAGAGTCTGATAGCCTGCGTCAGACTGGCGGTGGTCTCCAGATAGCAGCGCCGAAAGCCCTGTGCACAGGCGTGATCCATGGCACGCAGTGCCAGCTCACGTGCCAGTCCGAGTCCACGCACCTGCGGCAGAAAATACATTTTTTGCAGCTCGCAGAGATCGGGCTCGCTGCACGCCAGCGGAGCGATACCGCCACCGCCCACCACCTTTCCCTCCAGCTCGACAACCCAGTAGGCGCTGCCCGGTGTGCTGTAAAGCTCAAACAGCTGATCCAGGTCAGGATCGGCGACGGTATAGCCCTTATCTGCTGTCAGGCCAAATTCAGCTGATACTGTGCGGATCACCTGCGCGATCGGCGGATTATCGGCGGCGCGGATTGGGCGAAGCTGCAGATTCAGTAAGGGCATGGTAGACATGGCTGGATTCCGATAGCAAAAAGCCGGGCAGTGCCCGGCTTCGATTAAAAAGCAGGTCTGATGCGCTTACAATGCCGCAATTACGCCCTGCTGTTCAATCAGTTTTGCTTTCGACTGCTCCAGCTCAGCCACGCGCTCGCGCTCTTTCGCAACCACCGCTTCCGGGGCACGCGATACAAAGCCTTCGTTCGCGAGCTTGGTCTGGATCTTCTCAATCTCCACATCCAGCTTCAGCAACTCTTTCGCCAGACGCTCCAGCTCAGCCTCTTTGTTAACCAGGTCAGCCATCGGGATCAGCAGCTCTGCGCCCTCAACGATTTTGGTTACAGAAACCGGCCCTTTATCTCCGGCAGGCAGGATGGTCAGGCTCGCCAGGCGTGCCAGGCGGGAGAGGAAATTGCGGTTCTCTTCAACCCGGCGCTGCGCCGCGGCAGAGCAGTCACGCAGCAGGACATCCAGCGGTTTGCTTGGCGCGATGTTCATTTCGGCACGGATATTACGTACCGCGACAATCGCCTGCTTCATCCATTCGATATCAGCCTGTGCCGCAGCATCTTCTTTGGCTGCGTCATACTGCGGGAATGGCTGCAGCATGATGGTATCGCTGTCGATGTTCTTCAGCACCTTAACGCGCTGCCAGATTGTTTCCGTAATAAACGGAATGATAGGGTGCGCAAGACGCAGCAGCGCTTCCAGCACGCTTACCAGCGTGTTACGTGTACCGCGCAGCTCCGCTTCGCTTCCGCTGTTCATCACGGGTTTGGTCAGCTCCAGATACCAGTCACAGAACTGGTTCCAGGTGAAGTCATAGAGAATGTTGGCAGCGATATCAAAACGATAGCTATCCAGCGCTTCGCGATACGCCTTCACGGTGCGGTTGAACTCGCTCAGGATCCAGCGATCCGCCAGCGACAGCCTGAGCTCGCCACCATGCTGACTACAATCCTGATCTTCGGTGTTCATCAGTACAAAGCGGCTGGCGTTCCACAGCTTGTTACAGAAGTTGCGGTACCCTTCGAGGCGCTTCATATCCCAGTTGATATCACGACCCGTTGACGCCAGTGCCGCCAGGGTAAAGCGCAGAGCATCAGTACCTGATGGCACAATACCGTCCGGGAACTGCTTTTCGGTGCGCTTGCGGATTTTCTCTGCCAGCTGCGGCTGCATCATATTGCCGGTACGCTTTTCCAGCAGATCTTCGAGCGAAATCCCATCCACCATATCGAGCGGATCGATGACGTTGCCTTTCGACTTCGACATCTTCTGCCCCTCTTCATCACGGATCAGGCCGGTCATATAGACGGTCTTAAATGGCACCTGCGGCTTGCCATTTTCATCTTTGATAAAGTGCATGGTCAGCATGATCATGCGGGCGATCCAGAAGAAGATAATATCGAAGCCGCTGACCAGCACGCTGGTAGGATGGAAAGTGCGCAGTGCTTCGGTATTTTCCGGCCAGCCCAGGGTAGAAAAGGTCCAGAGTCCGGAGGAGAACCAGGTATCCAGCACGTCATCATCCTGACGCAGTGCAACAGTATCAGCCAGATTATTCTCGGCACGCACTTCTGCTTCGGTACGGCCGACATAGACGTTGCCATCGTTGTCATACCATGCCGGGATACGGTGTCCCCACCAGAGTTGCCGCGAGATGCACCAGTCCTGAATATCGCGCATCCAGGAGAAGTACATGTTTTCATACTGCTTAGGCACAAACTGGATATCGCCATTTTCCACCGCTTCAACGGCAACTTTTGCCAGCGGAGCCGTGCGTACATACCACTGGTCGGTGAGCATTGGCTCAATCACCACGCCGCCGCGGTCGCCGTAAGGCACCGTCAGATCGTGTGGTTTAATTTCATCAAGCAGACCTGCGGCATCCACAGCAGCAACCACAGCTTTACGTGCGGTAAAGCGCTCCATGCCCTGGAATTCTGCCGGGATCTCGTCAGAGCAGGCGCTGCTGGCTTCACCATTGGTGTCAAATACCTCAGCACGAGCGCGGATATCACCATCAAACGTCAGAATGTTGATCATCGGCAGCTTATGACGACGACCCACTTCATAGTCATTAAAATCGTGGGCTGGCGTGATTTTCACGCAGCCAGTGCCTTTCTCCATATCAGCATGTTCATCACCGACGATCGGGATACGGCGATTAACCAGCGGCAGGATCAGCTCTTTGCCGATCAGATCTTTATAGCGTGGATCTTCCGGGTTAACGGCAACGCCGGTGTCCCCCAGCAGGGTTTCCGGACGCGTGGTGGCCACCACAAGATAATCTTTGCCTTCTGCTGTGGTCACACCATCCGCCAGCGGATAGCGGATATGCCACATTGAACCTTTGCTCTCGCGGTTTTCTACTTCGAGATCGGAGATTGCAGTGCGCAGTTTCGGGTCCCAGTTTACCAGGCGTTTGCCACGATAAATCAGATTCTCTTTGTAGAGACGTACAAACACTTCTTTTACTGCGTTTGAGAGACCCTCATCCATGGTGAAGCGCTCACGCTCCCAGTCCACGGAGTTGCCGAGGCGGCGCATCTGACGGGTAATAGTGCCGCCAGATTCTGCTTTCCACTCCCAGATTTTATCAATAAAGGCTTCGCGACCGTAATCCTGACGCGTTTTGCCCTCTTCGGCTGCGATCTTACGCTCAACCACCATCTGGGTCGCGATGCCGGCGTGGTCAGTACCCGCCTGCCACAGGGTATTTTTACCCTGCATACGCTGGTAGCGGATCATGGTATCCATGATGGTCTGCTGAAAAGCGTGACCCATATGCAAGCTGCCGGTGACATTCGGCGGCGGGATCATGATGCAAAAGCTTTCCTGGCTGGTATCGCCATTGGGTTTAAAATAGCCCTGCTGTTCCCAGTGCTCGTAGAGCGGCTGCTCGATATCTTGCGGATTATATGTCTTGTCCATTTCTGCTATGTCGTTTGCGGCGGGGGTGGTGGCGCCGTTTTCAGTTGGAAACCAACGCTGCGATAGGCTTTGTAGCGATCGCGCGCCAGTTGTTTCAGGGATTCTTCATAAGGTACGAAGTCTATCACTTCATGGAAAGCAGTGGCAAAATCTGCGAACTGCGGCAGCAGACTAATCAGCAGATCGCGCGGTGCGCTGCTGCGCCGCTGCGGCCAGGCAAGTTCAACCGGAGCGCCGTAACGCGGGCCTTCTCCTGCCAGATTATGCGGTACAAAAGCATTAGCCGGGCGCTGCCACAGCGCTTCATCCAGCCGGTTCGCCTGCGCTTCATTTTCACAGGCAATTAAAATGCGTTTGCCTGCGCGCCAGCGGGCAGCAGCCAGGTCACATACCAGCGCTTCAATCGCACTCAGGCCATCACTGGCGTTTTCTGACTCCATGACATAAAAAGTGGCGTTTTTCACGGCAGGCTAAATTCCATCAGTTACAACAGAGAGCATTGTGCGCCAGCAAACGGCGTGCGTCCAACGATAAGGTCGCCAGTGAGGCGACCTTATGTCTGCCGTTCTGCGCTTAATCGTCGCCGTTCAGACCAGCACGGTTCAGCAGGAACTGCGACAGCAGGGGAACCGGACGGCCGGTAGCGCCTTTAGCTTTACCTGAGCGCCAGGCAGTGCCGGCGATATCAAGGTGCGCCCAGTTATATTTGCGGGCAAAGCGCGCCAGGAAGCAGGCAGCGGTAATGGCACCGCCCGGGCGACCACCGATATTTGCCATATCAGCGAAGTTTGATTCCAGCTGCTCCTGATACTCATCTGCCATCGGCAGACGCCAGGCGCGATCGCCAGATTGCTCTGAGGCACTGATCAGCTCATGCGCCAGTGGATTATGATTGGATAGCAGGCCGCTGACGTGATGACCCAGTGCAATCACGCAGGCTCCGGTCAGTGTTGCGACATCAATCACCACTTCAGGTTCAAAGCGTTCAACGTAGGTCAGGGCGTCGCACAGCACCAGACGTCCTTCAGCATCGGTATTCAGCACTTCAACTGTCTGTCCCGACATGGTTGTCAGAACATCACCCGGACGCATTGAGCGACCATCCGGCATATTTTCGCAGCCCACCAGCACACCCACCACATTCAGCGGCAGATTAAGCTCGGCTACCATACGCATGACGCCATAAACCGAGGCCGCGCCGCACATATCGTACTTCATCTCATCCATCGCTTCGGCTGGCTTGATAGAAATACCGCCGGAGTCAAAGGTTAAGCCTTTGCCTACCAGCACAATCGGACGGGCGTCAGGATCGCTGTTGCCTTTATACTCAATCACTGACATCAGCGATTCATTATGTGAACCGGCACCCACCGCCAGATAGGCGTTCATACCCAGCTCTTTCATCTGCTGTTCACCAATCACACGGGTGGTGACATTTTGACTGTAGGCGTCTGCCAGCTGGCGCGCCTGCGAAGCGAGATAGGCGGCATTACAGATATTAGGCGGCATATTGCTGAGATCTTTTGCCGCTTTAACGCCAGCAGCCACTGCCAGGCCATGCTGGATCGCGCGCTCACCGCTGGTGAGTTCACGACGCGTCGGCACATTAAATACCAGCTTGCGCAGCGGACGACGCGGCTCCACTTTGTTGCTTTTCAGCTGATCAAAGTTGTAGAGCGCCTCTTTAGAGGTTTCAATCGCCTGGCGTACTTTCCAGTAGGTGTTACGGCCTTTGACGTGCAGCTCGGTCAGAAAGCAGACCGCTTCCATTGAACCGGTATCGTTCAGCGTATTAATGGTTTTCTGGATCACCTGCTTATACTGGCGTTCATCCAGCTCACGCTCTTTGCCGCAGCCAATCAGCAGAATACGTTCAGAGAGAATATTTGGTACGTGATGCAGCAGCAATGTCTGACCCACTTTGCCTTCCAGTTCGCCGCGGCGCAGCAGTGCACTGATATAGCCATCACTGATTTTATCCAGCTGCTCGGCAATAGGCGATAAACGGCGCGGCTCAAAAACACCGACAACGATGCAGGCGCTCCGCTGTTTTTCCGGACTACCGCTTTTTACACTGAACTCCATGCACTCTCCTGAATCTTAAAGACAACGGCCGTAGCTGTGGTTAGAATGTAGCGCGTTTGCTACTCATTATTTGGCACGGCGTCATGACAATTTAACGTCGCTGGTCATAATGAGAGAGGGTGGTAGTGTGTTATTTTTCACCGCCCTGACGCATTTGTCAGACCATTTTAGCGACCAACGTGGCCATTGATAAAGATAAATGGCTGATAAGCGTTGAAACTAGCGATTTTCCCGCAAAAAGACAAGTTTTCACAGGCGTACTAAGCGTGATCATTATTAGATATCTGGTTCGTGAAACGCTCAAAAGCCAGCTGGCTATCCTGTTTATCCTGCTACTGATCTTCTTTTGTCAGAAGCTCGTCAGGATTCTGGGAGCCGCGGTGGATGGCGAAATACCCACAAATCTGGTTCTGACCTTGTTAGGACTCGGTGTGCCTGAAATGGCGCAACTTATTCTGCCCCTGAGCCTGTTTCTGGCGATTTTAATGACGCTTGGACGGCTATACACCGAAAGTGAAATTACGGTGATGCATGCCTGTGGCCTCGGTAAGGGGTTACTGGTTAAGGCGGCAATGATTCTGATGCTCATTACCTCACTGGTGGCAGCAGTCAACGTGATCTGGCTGGGGCCGTGGTCCTCGCGCTATCAGGATGAGGTGACGCAAAATGCCAAAGCCAATCCGGGAGCAGCAGCGCTGGCGGCAGGTCAGTTCCAGACCTCCAGCGATGGCAATAGCGTGCTGTTTGTTGAGGGCGTAAAAGGCGACACCTTCGGCAATGTCTTTCTGGCGCAGCTGCGACCAAAAGGCAATGCGCGTCCTTCCGTGGTGCTGGCAGATAGCGGCCACATGGAGCAGCGTAGCGACGGCTCCCAGGTTGTTACGCTGGATAAAGGCACCCGCTTTGAGGGCACGGCACTGCTGCGCGACTTCCGTATTACTGACTTCGTCAATTATCAGGCGATAGTGGGTTATAAAGAGGCGACGCTGGATCCCAACGATGCCGATCAGGCGGATCTCAGCACGCTGATGCGCACTAAAACGCCGCAGTTCCAGGCTGAGCTGCACTGGCGTCTGACGCTGATCTTCTCAGTACTGGTGATGGCACTGATGGTGGTACCGCTCAGCGTGGTTAACCCGCGTCAGGGACGTGTCCTGTCAATGCTGCCCGCTATGCTGCTCTACCTGATCTTTTTCCTGTTGCAGAGCTCACTTCGCTCTAATGGCGCCAAGGGCAAACTGGATCCGGCTATCTGGATGTGGGGGGTTAACCTTGCTTACCTGGCACTGGCGGTGGCGCTTAACGCGTGGGATACCGTGCCGATGCGTCGTCTCCGGGCGCGTTTCAGCCGCGGAGGGTCAGTGTGATGTTTAAGGTTCTTGACCGTTATATCGGTAAAACTATCTTTAACACCATCATGATGACGCTGTTTATGCTGGTGTCGCTGTCGGGCATTATCAAATTTGTCGATCAGCTGCGTAAAACCGGGCAGGGCGCATATTCGGCGCTGGATGCGGGTTACTACACCCTGCTGAGCGTGCCGAAGGATATTGAGATCTTCTTCCCAATGGCAGCTCTGCTCGGCGCACTGCTGGGGCTGGGTACACTGGCGCAGCGCAGTGAACTGGTGGTGATGCAGGCGTCCGGCTTTACCCGTCTGCAGGTCGCGCTTTCAGTAATGAAAACAGCTATCCCGCTGGTACTGCTGACTATGGCAGTAGGTGAGTTCGTGGCACCGCAGGGTGAGCAGATGGCGCGTAACTTCCGCGCTCAGCAGCTTTACGGTGGTTCACTGGTTTCTACGCAGAATGGACTCTGGGCGAAAGATGGCAATGACTTTATCTATATCGAACGCATTAAAGGCGACAACGAGATAGATGGTGTCAGTATCTATCACTTTAACGACGCACGTCGTTTGCAGAGCGTACGCTACGCGGCGACAGCAACCTGGAACCAGGATCGCAAGCTATGGGAACTGGCACAGGTGGATGAGTCAGACCTGAAAGATCCTAAACAGATTGCGGGTTCGCAGAGCCTGAACGGCGTCTGGAAAACCAATCTGACGCCTGACAAGCTTGGCGTTGTGGCACTTGATCCTGATGCGCTCTCTATCAGCGGCCTGTATAACTACAGTAAGTATCTGACCCAAAGTGGACAGGAGTCGGGGCGTTATCTGCTCAATATGTGGAGCAAAATCTTCCAGCCGCTTTCGGTGGCGGTAATGATGCTGATGGCGCTCTCATTTATCTTTGGCCCACTGCGCAGCGTCTCTATGGGTGTGCGCGTGGTAACCGGCATCAGCTTTGGCTTTTTGTTCTATGTACTGGATCAGATCTTTGGCCCGCTCAGTCTGGTGTATGGTCTGCCGCCGGTACTGGGTGCGGTGCTGCCAAGCGCTGCATTCTTTGCGATTAGTCTCTACTTACTGCTTAAGCGCCGCTAGCCGCACGCACATCTCAGCGAATGATATGCAAAGGCCGCCATTTATGGTGGCCTTTTTTCTGGGTTAAATCGTCATAATTAGCGGATAACAGCCGCACTCTCCGCATTGCACTTCCGTATCAGCTGAGCCACTGATAGTGACAAAGCAGCAAGCGCTGATGTTCTGGTTCAGCGCAGACAGCCGGGCAACGCGTGCAGCTACAGACACAACTGAGTGATAATCAATAGCAGACGCGCATGGCCACCTGCCTGAGTTATACGGCAGCAAAGCCGCTATTGCAGCGTCTGGATCAGTGCCGGCAACTGTGACAGCAGCCAGAGCAGCAGACGCGCATGGCCACCTGCCTGAGTTATACGGCAGCAAAGCCGCTATTGCAGCGTCTGGATCAGTGCCGGCAGCTGTGACAGCAGCCAGAGCAGACGCGCATGGCCACCTGCCTGAGTTACACAGCAGCAAAGCCGCTATTGCAGCGTCTGGATCAGTGCCGGCAGCTGTGACAGCAGCCAGAGCAGCAGACCAATCGTGCCGCCTACCAGCGTGCCATTAATGCGAATAAACTGCAGATCGCGCCCGATATTCAGCTCAATCTGCTGTGACATCTCACGCGCATCCCAGCTTTTTACCGTATCGCTGATATGGCGTGTCAGAAACGTAGCGAACTCCGGCGCCACGCTGCGTGCAGCATCTTCCAGATGCTGATTCATTGAGTGGCGCAGTGCGTCATCTGATAGCAGCGTCTCACCCAGCCACAGCGCTGCCAGCCGCACCCGCTCCTGCACCCGCGAATCTTCGCTATTCAGATCCCGTTTCAGCCAGGCGCGCAGATCCTGCCAGAGCTCACCTATATAGCGATTCAGCGATTCATCCTCTTTCAGCCACTGCCTGATGGCATCCGCCCGGGCAGCCATCTCCGGGTCGCGTTTGAGTTTATCAATCAGGCGCTGCACGGCACGGTTAAAGCCGATACGTAGCTCATGCCCCTGGTCGCGGGCAACCTCATCCAGGATAGAGTCCACCGCGCTGGCAACCAGCTCGGCACTGTGCTCGCCCAGCCATTCGGTGGGCAGAACTTTGGCCTTAAGCGGATGCTCCCGTTTCAGCCAGCGCACAATCTGCACCGCAATAAACTCCCGGGTGCCGGGTTTATGCAGCAGGCGTAACAGCTGCTCAACGGCACTATCCAGCAGTGCCTGATGCCGGTTATCTTTGGTCAGACTGTCAAGCACCAGCGCGGCAGACTGTGTGAGATCGACCCTGTCCAGTGCACGATGCACGGCACGGCGCATAAATTGCTGAATACGGACATCGTCAGTAAAGTCGAGGAATCCGCGCATGACCTGCAGCAGATGATGGCCTACGCGATCGGCATTGCCTGGTGCGTTCAGCCACTGCGCCAGTAACCGGGTAGGATCGTTGCGACGGATCAGCGCCAGCAGCGATTCTGTATCCAGAAACTTCTCCTGCACAAAACGCCCAAGATTTTCGCCGATACGATCTTTATTACGGGGAATAATCGCCGTATGCCGGGAAATCAGCGGCAGCGGCACGCGGCGAAACAGCGCCACTACGGCAAACCAGTCAGCCAGCGCGCCAATCATCGCCGCTTCTGCAATGGCCTTTATGCCCAGCACCCAGACATCAGGGGGCAGAAACAGGGTTACGACAAACGTCAGCGCCGCAATCAGCAGCAGCGCCAGCGCCAGCTGCTTGCTGCGCTTCAGTTGTTGATATTTATCCATGATCCGATCTTAGCAGAAAGCCCTTAACGGCGACGTCCGCCGAGCAGGCTGCCCAGCACACCGCGAATGATCTGACTGGTCACCTGACGGGCAGCGCTTTTTGCCACGCTCTGTACCACACCATCGCGTTTGCCGCCGCGCGGCCCGGTGCTGCCAAACAGAATATCTTTTAACCCGCCGAGGATAGTGTTATCCACCTGCACCTTATTGCCTCTGGCCTCAGGTGCCGCTGACTGCTGTGGTGCATTAACCACGCCGGCACGCAGCATCTCGAACGCGGATTCGCGATCGACCTCATGATCATATTTGCCATAGAGCGGCGAGTGATTGATAAGCCTGTTGCGCTCATCCTGCGTAACCGGCCCCATACGTGATGCAGGCGCAATGACCATTACGCGCTCTGCCACTGCCGGACTCCCTTTTTCATCAAGAAAAGAGATCAGCGCCTCACCGGTGCCCAGCGCCTGAATGGCGGCGGCAGTATCAAAAGCGGGATTCGCCCGCATGGTTTCTGCAGCGCTTTTTACCGCTTTCTGATCTTTTGGCGTAAATGCGCGCAGGGCGTGCTGCACACGATTGCCGAGCTGGCCCAGAATGTTATCCGGAATATCAGCCGGGTTCTGTGTTACAAACCAGACGCCTACGCCTTTGGAGCGGATCAGGCGGATCACCTGTTCAACCTTCTCCAGCAGCACGGGTGGCGCCTCACTGAACAGCAGATGAGCCTCATCAAAAAAGAACACCATTTTGGGTTTATCCAGATCGCCTGCTTCCGGGAGCTGCTCATAGAGTTCAGCCAGCAGCCACAACAGGCTGGTGGCGTAAAGCTTTGGCATCTGATAGAGCTTTTCCGCCGCCAGAATATTGATATAACCGCAGCCCTGTTCATCACAGCGCATCAGATCGCGGATATCCAGCATCGGCTCGCCAAAGAAGTGCTCTGCACCTTGCTGCTCCAGCGCCAGCAAACCACGCTGGATCGCTCCCACCGACGCGCTGCTGATATTGCCATACTGCGTCTGAAACGCTTTAGCGTTATCACCGATATATTGCGTCATCGCCCGCAGATCTTTGAAATCCAGCAGCAGCAGGCCCTGTTCGTCGGCGATACGAAAAATAATCTGCAGTACGCCAGACTGAACCTCATTTAACGCCAGCAAACGCGCCAGCAGCAGCGGGCCAAGATCGGAAACGGTGGCGCGCACCGGATGCCCCTGCTGACCAAACACATCCCAGAGCATGACCGGATTACCCTGCGGCTGCCAGTCGCTGACACCCATCTGCGTCAGTCGTGCCAGCAGTTTTTCTGAAGCGCTGCCGGCAACGGCCACGCCACTCAGATCGCCTTTTACATCTGCCATAAATACCGGCACGCCAGCCTGTGAAAAAGACTCTGCCAGTTTCTGTAGCGTTACGGTTTTCCCGGTGCCGGTTGCGCCTGTAATCAGACCATGCCGATTAGCCATTGCGGGTAACAGCCTGACCTGAATCTCAGAGGTGCGGGCAATTAATAGCGGAGTAGTCATTATTTCTCGCTCTGTGGCAATGCGTTATGACACAAAGAATAGCAAGCAGAGAGTGTAGTAGCACAACTGATTCGATGTTAAATGCAGGCTTGGAAATTATGATTACTACTTTTTTTGAAGGATGATGCTTGAGGCTGAAAAAGCGTGCTATATCGTTATACTGTGAGCCATAATCAGATTTTGCAGTGATAACGTGGCAGATTAACTCATCTGCCCACAGCAAAAGCCCGGCAAGCAATATGGCTGTAAAGACATATGCCATCTGCATGAATCACGATGGTATATCTGACTAACAGATCTACTGCTATAACGTTTGTAAAGTATGAATATTGACACTTCTTACAACCGCCATAGTAAAAAGGCTGCCCGGATAAGCGTAAAGTTATAAAAAAGCAGCAAACGCCGCTGCTATCTTTGCACATCTTCATTACAAAATGTCTGGTTATCGTTGTGCAAAATTTCTCAATTCCTCAGCTCAGCCATTTCAGTACGCCGGCATCAGCTCAGGTTTACTCAAATAATCGTCAGGCTAGCCCATGATACTGATAGAGCTACGTAAAATCCGATCAAAATCAGTCTGTTGATTTCTGACAATTTACATAAAATCATTAGATTTATTCTGATTTTTTCAAAAGAAATTTAATATCAATAAGTTAATCTCATTTTTTGTGGCGGACGGCTGAACAGATTTTGCTTCTAAAATCGACAGTACGATCTTCCTATCTATGCAACAGAGTTATTCAACATAACGTTAAAAACCGATTGCTGTCATCCTCGATGAAGAAGTTATACGCAGGAAAAGTGAACTATGTCAGTAGATTGGACATAAAAATAACCATTCGGCCCACGTTTTGCTGATGCCAGAGGGCAATCGCTTCGTGCTATATAGGCAATCTGCTGCCACCGGGATAGCACCATTATCTGGAAATGAAATCAGTTAAATTTTCCCGTAAAGCAATCAAAACAGAATCAGATAAAGTGCAGATATTCGCTTTTCGCTGCTTGTTATGCTGCGAAAAATAATCAAAATATTGTTGCGACATTATCCAGCTAAACCATTTATTTTAATTTGTCGCGAATAATGTTGTTAACAATAAATATAGTAAAGGAGATTGAAAATGTTTACTATTCTTTCTACCCAGGAAGCAGCTAAAATTACTGGTGGCAATCCCTATATCTGGCAGTGCTGGGATACTAGTGGTAAAGAGTACTGGGATACCGAACCTAACTCAGCAGGTTGCAAGAATAGCGTGACCGGCGAATGGAAAACAGGAAAGAAAAAGCAGCGTAAAGGGTCAAAATAAGGCTTACGCGTATTAATATTAATAACTCAATCTGCAGAGATTGAGTTATTTCAGGTGATATTCGTCAGGCATGGGACAAACACATGCCATGCCCGATATTATGAGGCCAGGTTCTTGCCTTATTTAATCTTTAGCTAATGATAAAGTAAGAATAAGTCTACTTTCAGGGATGTTTATTATACTGCCATGTCGTGTATCTCTTATCTTTTTTTCTCCATTGAAGCGCTAAGAATGGAATGGCGGCAACGTCTGGAAAAATGGCTGATGGTATGGCGTTATAAAATGCTGACACCTGCCTGGACGCGTAAGCCGTTTTTTCTACGGTTTATCGTTAAGATAGTTGAGTGGCGATTCTCACTAAGTCCGGCTTGCCGCAGCCAGCAGGTTCTGGCGCAGGCGAATGCACGCCGCATGACAGGGGACATGAACCATATTGATCACATACATCTCTGGTCAGAAAAAAAAGTAAAAGAGATGTTGTTATATATAAATGATGAGCAGATTGTTGCTCAGCTGTGTGATTGCGCTCAGGAACTGAAGGAATATATCCAAAAAAGTATTCCGGATAACAATCCGATTATTTTTTCACCTCTGCATATGGTTTCAGATGTACTGGCAAGCGTGATGTGCGGATTTGTGTCTTCCTGTGAAACGCTGGTTATTTCAACCCATAAAGATAATACGCTCGGTAATAGTGAAGATGAGTCGTTAAAGAATATGGGGGTTAATCTGGTCAAACTCGATCCAGAAACGACGGATGGCCCGGCCTTAAGACGCCTGCTACGAAACGTGAAGAGACGTGACAGCCAGCTGGTGATATTCGCTGATTCACCGCCTGAAATTACGCTGGCGCTCACGGGCAAACAGATGCGCACCTATAACTGCAATCTGTTTGGCCGTCCAGCGCATCTTCACTCTGGGCTGTGCGAGCTGGCGAGACTGAGCCAGAGTCAGGTCGTTTTCTTTGGCCTGCATACTGAGAATGGACGACTGCGACTGGCTATTTTTGGCCATGCGCGGGCAGACGATCTTCCCTTGCGCGCGCCTGCATTTATTGAGCAGGCATTACAACGTTATCCACAGGAATGGTTGCTCTGGTACACGCCATCACTTTTTTATTTTAATGATTTAAATACCAGCCATTATGAATGAGAAAAAAATAAAACTATCTATTCCGGAAATGGTTTTTCAACATGAAACCGGCGAGTGCGGGCTTGCATGTGTCAGTATGTTTTGCTCTGCTCTGAGCAAGCCGGTTGAACTCAGTGAATTGCGTCACCGTTTTCCCGTTACCCCGGCTGGTGCCTCGTTAATGGAGTTAACGGACATTCTCGCGCAACATAACGTTCCGGCGCTGGCAGTTAAATTTTCAGTAAGCGAATTTGCGAACCTGCCGCTACCCGCGATACTCCATTTTGGCGGAAATCATTATGTTTTTATTCTGGAGAGAAAGGGAAGCTATATCCGACTCTATAATCCTGCGACGGGATCGATAATTATTCATTCAGATACCGTTCGCGACAGTTTTACTGGATACGCTGTCATTCTGGATCATAGCCGTTATTTAAGCCAGCAAGTTACAGCCAGCAGAGAGTCCCGAAAAAAAACACGCAACCGCGTGCTGGCTCATCTGTCTGTTCCTTTTCTGAAACGGATTTTTATTGGTTCGCTGTGCATTAGCGGATTATCTTTTGTTATACCCATACTCTATTCTCAGGTACTGGATAATGGAAGTTTTCCGGGTTTTTTAGGCGACTACACGCCTTTTATTATTGTATTTTTCGCTGTCTGCCTCTCAGCACTGCTGGAGTTGTTGATAGCTAAACTGGCGATGAAGCAGCGTGCTCAGCTCTCTGCGAACTATTTGCCGGGTCTGTTTGGTCAGCTACTGCAAAAAGATATGCGTTTTTTTGAGCAGCGTCCGGCATCGGATATTAACCAGCGCCTTTCATCATTAAGCCGGGTCATTGTACAAAGCGGGCAATTACGTAACACATTAGCGATTGCGCTTTTTACGGCCGTGATTTCAACGGTGATTATGTGCTGGCTGCACCCTTTGCTGGGCGGTATAGCCGTGGCTGTTATCATATTTTACGGTGTAATCAGTGCCTGGTATGGTCAGTCACGCGAAGCGTTGCATCATGCTATGGAGAATGCGAGTAGTGAACGCAATGACTTTACCTACGAAACTATTCACAGTGTGGGTCTGATCAAATCTGCCATGTTGTTTCGTGAACGCTGTGCAAAGTTCGCTTTCAAAAACGAACAGGTTGTCCGTTCAGTAAATGAGTTTCAGTGGCTGAACACCCGACAGCAGCTTAGTTACCATCTGCTTGCCAACCTGGAGAATATCCTGATGCTGGCGGTGGCGATGTATCTTTTCTCAGTTAATGCGCTTTCGGTGGGGGGATTATTTGCGTTTGTCATGTGTAAACAAATCGCACTGGCGGCAGCAACCGAATTTTACATGGCGCTGATTAGTCGTAAAGAGCAGGAGATTATCGGGCAGCGTGCACAGGAACTGATGACCCTTGCTGCTGAACAGCCGATAAGCGTGCATAGTCATTTTTCCAGTCTGACCATTGAGCAGCTGACCTTAAGTTACTACCCGCCACGACCCATACTTACTTTGCCTCATCTGGAATTGCAGGCTGGCGAGAAAATCGCGTTAATTGGCGTGTCAGGTAGCGGTAAAAGTTCGCTGATGAAAGCACTATGTGGCTGGTTAGCCCCTGAAGAGGGTAATCTGGTTATCGATGGTAAAAATGCTGCGTGGCTGTCGCTTCAGCAAACAGCATTTTATCAGCGTCCTGAAGAAACTCTGCTCAGCGCCAGCGTGCTGGATAATATTACGCTCTTCGGACCTGCTGAAAAAAGAAGTCAGGCTTTTCAGCTAATGGAGACGCTTGGGCTGAAATCCTGCATTGACGCATTACCCCATCGTCACCACAGCCATATATCTGTTGCAAATCCACTGCTTTCTGCCGGTCAGCAGCAGCGGCTGATGGTCGCGCGGGCTCTCTGCTGCGATAAACCGTTGTTACTGCTGGATGAGCCTGCCGCTAATCTTGATAAAAGCAATAGCCAGCGTGTGATCGAAGCGATAGTGGCGTCGCCAAAAACCGCCATTGTGTCACTTCATGATCCAGATCTGCTGATCTATTTTGACCGCATCATTGAGATAAAAGATGGTCGCGCTGTGGTGCATACACAGCCATATATTAGCGAGAAAATCACAGCATGAAAAACGTGCGATGGATGTTGTCTGGTGCAGCCGTTGTGGGAATCGCTCTGCTGGTTTTCATGGTTGATAAAAAGGTTAAACGCCAGCCACTGTCTCAAACTATCCACGCCACTCGGGTAACGCTGGAACAAAAAGTGCTTGCCAGCGGTGTCCTGGCATTATCTGACCAGGTGAATATTGGTGCACAGGTAAATGGTCAGATTAAAGCGCTCTACGTCAAAGCGGGGGACCAGGTGAAAAAAGGCGATCTGCTGGTTGAGATTGATCCTGTATTACAGATCAACGCACTGCGTAAAGCGCAGGCGAGCCTGGCGGGTGTGGATGCGCAGATCCGGCTTAAGCAGCAACAGATCAACTACGATGCGACTCAGCTAAAACGGCAAAAGGAGATCTTCAGGCTGGACGGTGTTTCGCAGGCAGATGTCGACAGCGCAGCGATAGCGCTGGAAACCACACGCCAGGAACTGGAGGTATTGAAAAATCAGCGACAGCAGGCGTTGCTTGAAGTTGACAGCGCTGAAGCCAATGTCAGTTACACGCGTATCACTGCTCCTATGGATGGCACTGTTTTGCATATAGTTGCCCGTACAGGACAGACAATTGTTTCAGCGCAGGCCTCACCAGTATTAATGGTGCTGGGCGATCTTGATCGCCTGCTGGTCAAAGCGAAAATCTCAGAAGCGGACATTCCGCATGTAAAAACCGGTCAGCCCGTCTGGTTTACCATCTCTGCCAGTGGCGACAAAAAATTCTCTGGCCAGCTGGAAGCAATTGAAGCGCTGCCGGATAGCGTAACCAGCCAGGCATCAATGACTGCGGCAGAAGTGAAAACGGGCAGTGAACCTGTCTACTACAACGGTATTTTCCATGTCGATAACCCGGAAGGTATTTTACGCCCGGCGATGAATGCTCAGGTACGTATTGTCACGCACTCAATCAGGGATGCGCTGGTTATTCCGGTTCAGGCGCTGGGTAAGCAGCTGGAACCGCACCACTATCAGGTTCAGATCCGAAAGGGAGAAAGCGAACTGCTGCAGCGCAGCATTCGGATTGGTGCCGTTGACGGCAACCTTATTCAGGTTCTGGATGGTCTTTCTGAAGATGACAGGCTGGTACTGCCGGAGTCAATATGACGACAACGTTGCTATCTCCACTACTCCGGCTGACGGATATCTCCCGCTATTACCGTGCAGGAGAGCAAATTACAGCAGCGCTAAAATCTGTTTCGCTAACGCTTTATTCCGGCGAGATGGTGGCGCTGGTGGGACCTTCTGGTTCAGGTAAATCAACGCTGCTGAACATTTTGGGCTGTCTGGATAAGCCTGACAGCGGACAATATTGCATCAACGGTGTAGAGAGTGCAGAGCTCAGCCCGGACCGCCTTGCCTGGCTGCGACAGCAATATTTTGGCTTTGTGTTTCAGCGTTACCAGCTGATCTCCAGTCAGACAGTGCTGGATAACGTAGCATTACCAGCTATTTATGCGGGGCTGGACCGGCAGACTCGCCTGGAGCGCGCTCACTCTCTGCTACGCCAGCTGGGCCTTGGGCATCGTGCTCAGGCGTTGCCAGGAGAACTCTCGGGTGGTCAGCAGCAGCGTGTCAGTATTGCCCGGGCATTAATGAATGGTGGCACGGTTATTCTCGCTGACGAGCCTACCGGAGCGCTCGATAGCCAGACAGGAGCAGAGGTCATGTCTGCTTTGCAGCAGCTTCGCCTCCAGGGACACACGGTTATTATTGTTACACACGATGCCGCTATTGCCGCACAAGCGGACAGGATTATCCAGCTTCACGATGGCCAGATTGTGTCTGACGCCCGCCAGTCAGATGCGCCACCACCCGCTGACATTGAGCTTCCCGCTAAAATCGAGCCCTCACGATCGTGGGGACGTATGCTGGCTGAGGCCGTAGAGATGGCATGGGGATCGATCAAAGGTCAACCACTACGCGCTTTGCTTACTGCACTGGGCATCATTATCGGAATTACTGCAGTGGCGTGTGTAGTGGGTCTGGGTCAGGGAGCACGGGAAAAGGTCATTTCTGATATCAAAGCGATGGGGTACAACACTTTTACACTCTATCCTGGCAGCGGCTGGGGTGACAAAAATGCCTCTGTGCTGCGCTCACTGACGGCAGAGGATGCTGAATTGATCGGCGCTTTGCCGGGCATTGTTGCTGTTTCACCTCTGGTGTATGCCTTTCCAGCATTGCAATATGGAGCGCGCCAGACGCAAGCACAGCTTACCGGAGTCAATGAACGTTATCTCTCACTGGCCGGGCGTGCTTTACAAACCGGGGCTGGCCTGACAGCAGAGGATATTGCACTGCAACGACCGGTGGTGGTGATTGACGAAAATGTACGCCAGCACCTGTTCGCTGCTGATGATGATCCGCTAGGTAAGATGATCAAAATTGGCCAGTTCATGGCGACGGTGGTGGGTGTAGCGGAAAATGATAATTTTCTGCGCAGCTCCGCCTCATATATGCCCTGGAATGCGCTGCTGACGCGGCAAACGGCCCGGCAGAATGTTGATGCGATTGTGTTCAGAGTGCAGGAGTATGCAGATAAGACAATGCTTCAGCAGCAAATCGAAACGCTGCTGACGTTACGCCATGGTAAAAAAGATTTTTTCATTCACTCAGCTGAAGATGTAACCAGAGCGGTTGAGCGCTCTGCCGCAACACTGACGCTGCTCACGCTCTCTATCGCAGCAATTTCGCTACTGATTGGTGGAATCGGCATTATGAATATGATGCTGGTATCCGTTACCGAACGGACACATGAGATTGGTATCCGGCTGGCGATGGGCGCGACGCAGCGTAATATTCTGCTGCAGTTTCTTTCTGAGGCACTCCTTATCTGTCTGGCTAGTGGGCTGGCAGGTATTGCCCTCTCCGGTGTTATCAGTCTGATGTCACCGAAGTTGCTTGGCGACATTCCGCTGATCTTCTCATCGTTTTCGGTAGCCGTCGCCGTTATCTGTTCAACGGTGACCGGACTGATATTTGGCTATATGCCTGCCCAACGGGCAGCTCGCCTTGATCCTATTGCCGCTCTGGCCAGGGAATGACCCGATGTGTTTTAAACGACTGCACCGCCCTCTGGCAGGGGTGAGCCTGCTCTTTCTTACTGCCTGTCAGACACCCGCTGTTCCTGATGTTGAAGAGATCAAACATCAGCTGGATGTGCCAGCAAGCTGGCAGACAACTTCCAGTGGATCCTCTCAGATGATGGCATCTTTGCCAGCTGAATGGTGGAAAATATTTCATGACCAGCAGCTGAATAGTCTGGTTGAAGCAGTGATAAAAAATAACAAGAACCTGGCTGCAGCAGCTTTTCGATTGCGAGAAGCAGAGTTTAATCAGCAGTTAGCGGGTACTAACATGGCGCCTGATGTTAGTGCTGGACTCAATGGTCGCAGCAGCCGACAGCTGAATCATGGCACACCGAGTATGCGAAGCTATGGCAGCAATATTTCCCTGAATTATGAAGTCGATCTCTGGGGAAAGCTCTCAGCAACGCGGGATGCGTCAGCCTGGGAGGCATCAGCCACGGCGTTTGATCTGGCATCCGTAAGGCTAAAATTAATCGGTTCGGCGCTGGAGCTATACTGGCGTCAAATCTGGTATACCGAACGGCTGCGTTTACTGGATGATGAGCATAAGCGGCTTGATTATCTGCTTAAGCTCGCCCGGTTGCGCTATCAGGTTGGCAGCGGCACCCAGCTGGAAGTACTGCAGGCGCAGCAGGAGATGGATAATCATGAGAATGGTCGTGAAGGATTGCTCAGTCAGCAGCAGGAGAATCTGCGCTCGCTGTCGGTACTGCTGGCGCAGCCGCCGGGCAGAGCATTTCCGTTTCACTTTCGCGATGCGCTGGCTGACGAGATCGAGCAGATTGAAGCACCATTACCCGTTGCTTTACTTGCCCGGCGTCCCGATCTGCAGGCTGCGGAATATCGTCTGCGCAGCCGACTGGCGAATATTGATATCACCCGGAAAAGTTTTTATCCGGCACTCTCATTAAGCAGTAGCCTGGATGCGGGAGGAAATCGTGATCTCATGAAATTATTGCGCGACCCGGTTGGATCGCTGGGAGGTGGAATAATATTGCCTTTTCTGCAGTTTCGCGAGATGAGCTTAAGAACCGGGATCTCTGAAATGCAGTATCGCCAGGCTGCAGCAGAATTCAGCCAGACCTTCTACACCGTGCTTGAAGAGGTAGAAAATGCTCTGGCACAACGCACATTTTATTATCAGGAATCGCTCAGACTCAGGCGCGCCGCGACAACGGCAACCCAGGCGTGGATGGCGTCAGAAGCCGCGTGGAAAGCAGGGCTTATCTCGCTAAAAGAGGTTCTGAACCAACAACAAACGCTACTTAATATTCAGCAACAGCAGGCTGAAAATCGTCTGAACAGACATGTCAGCGAAATGCGTTTTTTTCTGGTGACCGGCGGATGATTAAGTACGGCGCTTAAAACCGCCAGTATGATAACCAAAATGTTATCTGCCGATAGTATCAGGTGGCTCTGCTGTATTATGGCTGAGGCTATAGCGGACTCAGCATATGCGTTTTCGCAGACGCATAAAGTATATTATCGCACCATATACCTGATCTCATTGCAGAAGAGGTGGCGTACCCACAGCTGAGACTCGTTACTCATAAATATTGTCTGTGGGCGCGCTGTAATCTGTTATCACAGAATGGCTGAATAAAAGAGAATAGTGACTGTTAACTTTTACGCACCGCATCAAAATAGAGCAGGCTGACGCCAATTCCCTGCTGCGCATGGCTGATATTATTACGAATGGCGACCTGCTGCGCCCCCTGCAGGGTCACAATAAAAGGTGAATCCTGCTGTACGCGCTGCTGCAGCGCAGTATAGAGTGCGCGACGTTTAGCCGCATCGCTTTCACCTGCTGCACGGCGTGTCTCTGCGCTGAGCTGTGGGATATCCCAGCCAACCCGCCAGGCCAGCGTCTTTGCGCCGCCCGGTACGTTAAAGGCAAACGCGCTGGCATTGGTATTTGGATCGATATAGTCCGCGCCCCAGTAGATAAAAATCGACTGGAAGTCACGGCCACGCATCCTGCTCCAGAGCTCCGATTCCGCCACGGGCTGTAACTCAATAGTAATATCCGCTTTAGCGAAGCTGGCCTGCAGCGCCTGAGCTATATCAATGTAAGGTGGCTGATTGATCACTGTCAGCGCAATGCGCGTACCGGGTTTAATGCCTGCCTGGCTGAGAATGGCTCTGGCCTGCGCCACATCGTAATGAAACGGTTCTGATTCGAGTGCTCCGTCAAAACCCTGCGGCAGAAAACTTTGATGGACACGATACTGACCTTTCAGCAGATCATGCGAGATAGCCTGATAATCCACCAGCCAGCGCGCCGCGCGCCAGAGTGCCGGATTAGCCAGTTCAGGCTGGGCGTGGTTTTGCGTATTAAATGCCAGATAGTAAACCAGGCTGGAGGGAAAGGATTCAATACGCAGATTCTGCTGCTGCCTGAGCGCATCGATCTGATCGGGGCCGAGCTGATAGGCGACATCCACATCACCCTGCTCGATCAGCAGCCGACGCGCTCCGGCATCCGCGACGCCTTTCAGTAACACCCGCTGCAAGTGTGGCGCGGGTCGGGCGTGCGGACTGGCGCTCAGCACCACCGCCTGCTGCGGAACATACTGCTGAAGCGTAAACGCGCCGCTGCCGGCGGAGTGAGTGTGCAGCCAGCGGTTGCCGAGATCGCCATTCTGTTCATGCTGTTTAACGGTCTGGCTGTCGATAACTGAAGCCACAGGTGCCGTCAGCAGACGCAACGCCAGATCCTGACCAATCGCAGCAGGCCAGCGGATCTCCAGCTGCTTATCGTTCACTACGTGAAACTGAGTGGCAATGTTATCCGGCGTCCAGCCAAACTCTGCCAGAATAAAAGAGGGGGCTTTGTTTAGCTGTACGGCGCGCGTCAGTGAGAACACCACATCCCGGGCGGTGACCGGATTACCGCTGGCAAAGCGGGCATCAGGTTGCAGAGTAAACAGCAGACTCCTGGCCGAACTGCCTGGCTGCCAGCGGGCTGCCAGCAGCGGAGTAAGCTGCTGCGGAGAGGTGCGGTCAGGCTCTGTCAGTGTCTGATAGAGATTACGCTGCACGCCGTTGCTGACCGTTTCAAAGCTTTCGGCCGGATCAAAACTGATTATGCCATCGAGCGGTACAGCCACGACCAGCGTATCTTTGGGCGTCGCCGCAAAGAGAGAGAAAGCACTGCTCCACAAAGCGATAATTACTATTATTGTGCGCATCATCATTATCCTTAAACAAGAGATACGCTGAATCTACCGCGCCGCACCGTCGCGCTAAATGCCAGTTTGTTCTGAGCATTGCCGGAACTGAACGTTAACCGGGCAGCCTGCCACCGCCTGTTTTTTTGTTACTCAGCAGAGTGAGCACAGAGATGCGTCAACAGGATTATCCTGATGCCAGCCTGACGTTATGTAATCGCAGTGTGTAACGCCTGCCGCACTGCCAGCCAGAACGCGATAACATTGTATAAGTGCTGCTGACGGCCTCTGGCGGGAACCCGCCGGTGGAGTGAATAAAATATCCCTGAGTGGTTCAGCCCGCTATGAATCTGCCGGCGGCTGAACCATAGCGGGCGGTGATACAGAACAGGGGAGATCCGGTGAAACCTGAGCCAGCTTCACGGATCGCAGAGATTAATGAAAAGTACGCACCACTTCCAGTACGCCATTAATCACAAACTGCACGCCCATGCAGACCAGCAGAAAACCCATCAGCCGTGAAATGGCCTCAATGCCGCCTTTACCTACGAGCTTCATAATCGCCCCGGAACTGCGCAGTGAGATCCATAAAATCAGCGCGACGATCAGAAAGGTCAGCACCGGCGCTACCATCACCACCCACGCCGGAAAATCGACACCCGCTTTAACGGTTGATGCCGAGCTGATAATCATCGCTATAGTGCCGGGGCCAGCCGTGCTCGGCATCGCCAGCGGCACAAACGCAATATTCACTGTCTCCTGCGGATTGTCGCTGGCATCATCCAGCTCATCCTTTTTATGACGCGCTTCGACCGAATGTCCCACCGGCTTAGCCGGGAATAACATACGAAAACCGATAAATGCCACAATCAGGCCGCCCGCCATGCGCAGGCCAGGTATTGAGATACCAAAGGTATGCAGTACTGCATTACCGGCATACCAGGCGACCAGCATAATCAGAAACACATACAGCGACGCCTGCAACGCCTGGCGATTACGCTCCTGAAAATTCATATCGCCTGCCAGACCTAAAAACAGCGCCACGGTGGTCAGGGGATTGGCCAGCGGCAGGATCACCACCAGCCCAAGACCGATTGCTTTAAAGAGTTCCAGCATCCTTTATCTCCGCAGGGCAGGGCCACCCGCAGAGGCGGCCCTGTAACAGGGATTGATTATCTTAGTGCCGTGGCGTCTCGAGCGCTTCCAGCATCTCGGGGAAAAAGTCCTCCAGCAGTTCCGGCGTCATCAGTTCGGGATAGGCGATCAGATGCTCACGGATGCGCTCGTTAACATCCGGCAGCAGGCGCTGCGCAGCGTCATCGGCGCTGATTTTCTTCTGCTTCATCAGACGCAGTACATCGTTGGGCAGACCATCTTCATCCTCGACTTCATCGATGCCTTCCAGCGCGTCCAGCTCATCCAGTAGCTCCATCAGCGCTTCAATCTGCGGCGTGCGCGACTCATATTCAGCCGGACGCTCGCTCTCCAGATAGCGCAGCATGGCACGCACCGGAGAACCATCGGGAGTGGCTGGTGGTTCGCTGGCGAACCAGCTCAGCAGATTATGCTGGCTGATCTGATGGATATGGTAGCCATTGTCTGTCAGCTCATCGGCAAGGATATCGGCAGTGTCATGCTCAAGCAGACAAATATGGGTGCGATTTGGGGTGTACTGTTCCAGCCATTGATAGATCTCCTCAATAACGCTGTCGTCGTACTGAAAGGTGTGATTAAGGTAGCTGTCATCCGGTTGATGGACGCAGATCCGAATCAGATCAGGGTCGAAGTAAATCGCTATATTGATGCCTTTCATGCGCGCTGTCCTGTTTGCTGCAAAATCTCACTATAGCCTCAGCCTGCACAGAAAAACATGGGGATACCAGCAGCATACGCATCTGATAGTAAAAATTGTCCGAAATCAGCACGATCCGCACCGCCCGCTGCGGTTAAACCGGGCAGAGAGCCCGGCACAATCCGGCGACTACATACCGATATATTTTTTGCCCTGCTTAAGTACTACGTCGCACGCTTTGGTTTTCAGCTTCTCACCCATTGGTGAGTTGCTCAGGCTCTGCAGATTCAGCTGCTGGCCATTGCCGGTGTTCAGCAAGCCGGCAATCCCCTGCTGATAATCGGTTTTCTGCTGCTGCGCCGCCGGACTGCTCAGGCCGAGTTTATCCAGCACCTGCTCTTTAACCGACTTCACGTTGTTATCCACCACATTGTGCTGTAGGCAGTACTCCATTACGCCTGCTGCGTTGGTCATGCTGCTGGCGCTGACCGCCTTATCGCCGCCGTTCAGCAGGCCGCTGAGAGAGGAGAGCGACAGGCCACCATTCTGTGCGCTGCCCGCGGTAGTCGCGCTGCTGCTATTCTGCTGCTGTGAAAGCTGTGACGCCGCACTGCTTAACTGATCCTGCCAGCTTGCTGCCGACGCGCTGCCCGCGACCAGTGCTGCCGCCACTCCCCATGCCCAAACACTGCGCTGCATTGCTTTATTCATCTGTGACCTCATGTTTTTAAAACGTCCTCAATGAGAATATGAGAGATAAGCGTTAAGAAAGTTCCGGCGAATTAACTCGCGCAGTGCAGATTGGGAGTGTTCTGGTTTATCAGCAGTTTTTGCCAGCGCTGTTTTTTTCAACGCTCAGCGCAGATTGCACTCGATAGCGGTTGCACCGCCAGCGGGTAACGGTATAATCGCCAGCGTTTTCCGTATCCTTCCGTGCCGGAGTGGCGAAATCGGTAGACGCAGTTGATTCAAAATCAACCGTAGAAATACGTGCCGGTTCGAGTCCGGCCTTCGGCATTCAACACAAAGTTTTCATATAAAACAGAGGGTTAGAGTAAAAACTCTGCCTTTCTTGCCTGTGTTTTTTGCTTGAATAATGTCACCAAAGATTGCCGCGTGTTTGGTAGTGGCTTTTGGGATGTTATCACGCAGCGGCAGGTAGTTTCCAGGCTCAACCCTGTACAAAACGTGAACGGTCAGCACTGACGACTTAATTTTATGTCGCTGGTCTATTCGTTGCGCTTTTCCTTTGAAGCCGGAAGACGCCGCCAGCGTCTCTAATCCTTTTCCCAAAACCCTTGTCAATGTGGCTCGCGCTTCGTGCGGCGCTCCATGATGCAACACGTCGAGATGACGTTGCAGCGAATAAACAGGCGTAATGTTGGGAAGACTAACCGGATCGGGAAAGAATCCGGCTCTGCCACGGTTTCAGCCACCGGATCACAACGGCTACCTGATAAGAGGCCATGACAAGGCATCATCATTCCCGCGAGGGAATCACATATGGCTCGTTCTTCCCTGTGAAGGGAAAAGAGCTAACTGCGGATGTCGCTTCGCTCCGCCTCTCCTTATGTGCCCAACACGGCACGTAAAGGTCACTTATTGCCTTCGGCGCCATTTGGTAGGGTATTTTTGCATCTGGATTTGTCACTGCGATTTTCTGTAGCCTGCCTTTGTGGCCCCAGTGTGAGGGCAGATCTGGAGGTAATCATGGCGAAGAATGCAGCAGCAACCAAACGCAACAACCGTAAAATTCACGCTCGTAAGTTTCTGGCGACACCAGAGGGCAAAGCATGGCTCGAACAGAAGAAGACAGAGGAGTCGGAGTTGAAAATGGTAGCAGAGGTCAGGAAATTTATCTGAGTTGAGCTAACTACAAAGTGGCGATGATGACCCTTCGCCTGTCATACTATTTTGCCCTGCTGCGATTGGACGTGATGCCATTTGCAGATTAAAAAAAATGGAGCCAGCGACAGGCTCCATCAATGCTCGTTTTTTTACTTTACGTATGTGGACCGAGGAATCGATCACCATTTAGATGGATCATATGAGTTGGTGCATCTGCCACCCAAACCTCTGTTTCCCACGATAGATCCATAAGGTATTTAGCCATTACTTTGCGGTCTGGAAATGCCGTAACATAAACCAATCCTGGTTTTGCATTCGCAAATAATTTCGCTAATTCACCGTGGCGTTTTCCGTCAACCGGGCCATGAGAGGTGACTGACTCGATTAACAGTAACCAATTACGTTCTTCCCAATAGAGAACAACATCAGGCAGTTTTCCTTTGCGGTTAACTGTTACCCCCAGCTCTGCGAGTCGCTCCTTGCGAAAATGATCCTCCTTCGCTCCAGTGTCGCCGATGTATATCACTTCGGCCTCTGGGGCGAAGCGAGGGCCAAACTCAACAATGATATCCTTGATTAACTGACTGTGGGCACCAGGGCTTAAGATGAGATCCGTTCCATCGTTCAGCTTCAAAGGGATCATTTCCATTTTTCTTGCCATTGCATACTGTTCAACCAAGGTGGATATGCTTCCCATGTGCTCTTTGAGTGACTCATCCCATTCAGGAGTACCATACGTTAGCAGTACGGTATGCAATTCAGGTGCTATTTGATAGCAGGCTTTGGGTGAGTTTACTGCGCGGTTGGGTTCATCAGGGTTGTATAGGGCAATTCCACCATCACAAAATTGATGCAGTGTTTGTCGGCGGAAAGTCTCACGCGTGTTCGGCGCATATTCTTTGCCATATACATCTCTACACCAATCCATGATCGGAGTGACACCTATCATAGGTCGCAGTATTTTTGACCAATCTCCCTCAGGATGAAGGTCAAGGAGAGCGAGTAAGGTCAGTGCTGAACGTTCATTTATCTGAGCGCGTGGCATCCCAAGCAAACGCAATATCTCAAGAGATTGTTCGATTTTTTCTTGAGCTTTCAGTGGATCAGTCGTTTTTCCTTCTGTCATCAGATCTAATTCCCTATTAATTATTTCATCTATTTGGTTCTGACTAAGTACTTCACTGTCTAATGCACTGCCCATTTTCCGCAAAATTTCCAGTGGCGGATAGTGGATCGATCTTAGGTCTGAGGCATTTATTTGAGTGTGCCCACCAAACTGGCGATAGTATTTGTCCAACAAGGTACAGTTCAAATAAACATAAAGCCCACGGGCAAGATCTGCGTCCATACCAACTTTTTTAATATGAAAGACATTGGTTTTGTTTTCAAACCCGATCAACTCACCTGGAAGGGATGAGTCATACAAAGTTGCTACGATTCGACGTTTTTCTTCTTTACTGCTAAATCTTTTAATAATCAGAAAGTAGCCCTCATTTTTCCAAAGCCACGGGCGTGATGAATCTGAAACCCTTATAGCATTTGGTTTTTTTCCGTCGAGGGGCCAATGAACTTTCCCGTTTAAATGCTGGGGGAAAAGAAGCGGGACGGATTCTGCATCTAAAGTTTCGCGCAGATCGTCTCGAAGTCGAAAGTTAACGACAGGCCCAGTACTGACCTGAATTTTCAGATCGTCTAATGTTGATGTGAATGGTGACAATCTTTCAATTATGTCCTGCTCACGCGGGCTTGCTGCGATATGTATGAACTTCTGTTTATCCGTAGGGTTTACTATTTTATCGATTGAAACCTTACGTTGTGTCATGTCGGTGGCTGTTATTTGCCCCGTTTCTTCATCAAGATGAAAATCAGACGTTGGACTTGAAGTGATCGTAACTTCACCTTGAGATACACCTTTGACGCAGTGAATGATGATATTTTCTTGAAGAACTTCATCTTCTGCAAATGCAGTATTACGAGTGTCAAAAATGTGAATATGCTTGATGGATGTTTCCGAAAGCAACTGTTCCCGGAAAGGTTGATAGTATGGGCCATTACAGAAAGATCGAGGAATGATTGCCACTAATTCCCCACCTGATTTTAACTGTTTTAACGCTAAAGCAACAAACCCCGAATATAAATTAACTGTTTCTATACCTGCATTGCTCATCGAGATTCGGTGAGGGCTGGAGGATAGAATTTTTTTGTATGGGGGGTTCATGATGACATGGCTGTACGTTTCAATCTCTTCCGGGTTGAAAAGGTTTTCTATGCGCAGACTTGTCTCGATTATGAAGTCTTTCTTGTTGATTTTATGTGAGAATTTTTTCCCAAACTCATTTGCACATGATTTTAGTGTGTTATCCAAGAATGGCAGCATCACCTCTTCGATGTCGTAGACCTCAAGCTCTAATCTTTCAATCCCCAAGGATAAGGCTCGATCTACGAATGCAGCAGAAAGTGATCCCACCCCACATCCAGGGTCAAGTAACTTAACGTCGCTTTCGATGTTGTCGAACAGACTTGCCATGAACAGACAAATCGGGGCTGGAGTCATAAACTGACCGAGTGCTGATTTGGTCTTGGGGTTGAGTAGCTTGTTCGCTTCTTTTCTATTCTGTTCAGCCAATTCCAAAAGACTCATCGTTTTTCCACTTATTTTCTAAAAATTCAAGACTGCGTTTTGTCCTTTTCATCAAAGCTAAGCCTGAGAACCAAAACGCCTCGCAAGGGGACAATATTACAACAAATGGCTCAGGGAAGAAGGTATAGCGTAAACGGAACGACTCACCGAACTGGCAAGTGGAGCTACTTTCTTCATTCGTCTGAATCATCCGTGTCGAAGGTTTTCACGCTTGGGCAATGCTTGCTCTGTAGTGGCACACTGAATTTGGCCACCTGAACAGAGGTGATATGCTCACCTCAGAACATTACAGGTGCCTCAATGAAAAAAGAAATTTCAGCGCAGAGTTTAAACGCGAATCCGCTCAACTGGTCTCTGAGCAGAACTACACCGTTGCAGCTGCGGCCAGTGCTGTGGATGTGGGGCTTACCTCGCTGTTGTTCTCGATCTGTTCGCAAGGAAACCGGTGGGCCGGGCAATGTCATTCTCGCCGGACAGCAAGCTGACCATCAAAGCGCTGGAAATGGCGTGGGAAGCTCGTGGTAAACCAGCCGGAGTGATGTTCCATAGTGATTAGGGTAGCCACTATACAAGCAGGCAGTTCCGGCAGTTACTGTGGCGTTGCCGGATCAGGCAGAGTATGAGCCGACGTGGAAACTGTTGGGACAACAGCCCGATGGAACGCTTCTTCCGTAGTCTGAAAAACGAGTGGGTGCCAGTGACAGGTTATATAAACTTTAGCGAAGCTGCTCATGCGATCACAGACTATATCGTCGGGTATTACAGCTCGCTAAGGCCGCATGA
>CAJYKU010000041.1 GCA_913775175.1 uncultured Pantoea sp. | reverse complement strand
CAGTATATTTGAAAAAGAACTCTAAGGGAAAGTGGTTGCGGGGGCCGGATTTGAACCGACGACCTTCGGGTTATGAGCCCGACGAGCTACCAGGCTGCTCCACCCCGCGTCCGAAAACGTGGCGAATGTTACGCCGATCTTGCGAAAATTGCAAGTTCTACTGAGAATTGGTACCGAGGACGGGACTTGAACCCGTAAGCCCTTTCGAGCACTACCACCTCAAGGTAGCGTGTCTACCAATTTCACCACCTCGGTACTGCACTGACTGCGACGATAGTATGTCGCTTAAGCGTTGACGATCTTACTGCGGGATATCATTGCCCGGCGTAGCCGGCTTAGCTGGCTGAGTCTGCTGTTCAGACTGAGCTGGCGCAGTGAGGTTTTCCCACTCGCTTCCTTTCGAAGTCTTGTTACTGTTCAGATTACCCAGAATCAGACTGATAATGAAGAACAGCGAAGCCAGTACTGCAGTCATGCGAGTCATAAAATTACCTGACCCGTTTGAACCAAACAGCGTACCAGAAGCGCCTGCACCGAATGAGGCTCCCATATCAGCGCCTTTGCCTTGCTGCAGCATGATCAGACCAACCAGGCCAATCGCCACAATAAGGAAAACAACCAACAGAGCTTCGTACATAATCAACCTGTTTCCTTGCGCGTAATCGCACAGTTAAAGCTTCAACCAATATAGACGGGCAAACTCGTCATTACCCATCAGAAGCGGGTGTGAATACTAACCAATGGCGCCTGCCTCTGCAAGCGCAATTTAAGCGATAAATTTCAATTGCGGAAAAAAGCGCCATCCTGATGTTTTAACAGGCGGAAAGTCATATAACTTGCCGCCTGATTGCGTTATACCGCCTTTACCGCATCGGCGATAGTGTGTGCCAGCGCACTGACCTGCGCCGCATCTTCGCCCTCAACCATTACACGGATCAACGGCTCGGTACCAGATTTACGCAGTAACACGCGACCGCGACCGGCCAGCGTCTGCTCCGCCTCAGCAGCGGCAGCTTTTACGTTTTCACTCTCGAGGGGATCGTGACTACCGCTAAAGCGCACATTGACCAGAATCTGCGGCAGCATTTTCATGCCGCTGCACAGATCGTGCAGGCTCATATGGTTACGCACTATCGCAGTGAGTACTTGCAAACTTGCTACAATACCGTCCCCGGTACTGATTTTATCCAGCAGGATAACATGCCCTGAGTTTTCAGCACCCATGCGCCAGCCCTGTTCCTGCATCTTTTCCAGCACATAGCGGTCCCCCACTTTGGCGCGGGTAAAGGGAATGCCCAGCTGCTTCAGCGCCAGCTCCAGTCCCATATTACTCATCAGTGTACCCACCACACCACCACGCAGCTGACCCTGGCGCAGCGCTTCGCGCGCAATAATATAGAGGATCTGATCGCCATCTACTTTCTGCCCAAGGTGGTCAACCATCATAATGCGGTCACCATCACCATCGTAGGCCAGCCCAAGATCGGCCTGCTCTTCCAGAACCCGCTGCTGCAGCTGACGCAGATCGGTTGCTCCGCACGCCTTATTGATATTCATGCCATCCGGCTGTACACCAATAGCAATTACCTGCGCGCCCAGTTCACGTAATACGTTAGGCGCAATGTGATAGGTTGCTCCGTTAGCGCAGTCCACCACAATTTTCAGACCATTCAGACTAAGCTCGCTGGGAAAGGTACCTTTGCAAAATTCGATGTAGCGTCCGGCAGCATCAACAATTCGGCTGGCACGCCCCAGTTCCGCTGATTCAACACAGGTCAGCGGTTTCTCCAACTCGCGTTCAATCTCCTCTTCCACATCATCCGGAAGTTTCGTGCCCTCTGCTGAGAAGAATTTAATACCGTTATCATCAAACGGATTATGGGAGGCAGAAATAACGATGCCCGCTTCAGCGCGGAACGTGCGTGTCAGATAGGCAATAGCAGGCGTAGGCATCGGGCCGGTAAACGCGGCAGAGAGGCCAGCTGCAGCCAGTCCCGCTTCCAGTGCTGATTCCAGCATATATCCAGAGATGCGCGTATCTTTGCCAATCAGTACTTTTTTTGAACCTGAGCGTGCCAGTACTTTGCCTGCGGCAAAGCCGAGTTTCAGAACAAAATCAGGTGTTATCGGCGCTTCCCCTACTTTGCCGCGGATCCCATCTGTACCAAAATATTTACGTTCACTCATGCCTGTTATCCTTTAGCTCTCTGGGTCGCTTCCACAATGCGCATCGCTTCAACTGTCTCTTTCACATCGTGCACGCGAATAATCTGTGCCCCCTGCATCGCAGCAATCACCGCGCAGCTCAGGCTGCCGGTAAGACGCTGTGCCGGGCCGACATTAAGCAGCTGGCCTATCATCGATTTACGCGACATGCCCACCAGCAGTGGCAGGCCATGATGGTGAAAATCACTCAGGTGAGCCAGCAGCTCATAATTGTGGCTGAGATTCTTACCGAAACCGAAGCCCGGGTCGAGCAGCAGATGCTGTTTTTTAATGCCAGCCGCCTCGCAGCGGGCAATTTGCGCTGTGAAGTAAGCATCCACTTCGCTGACAACATCCTGATATCCGGGCATCTGCTGCATCGTGCGCGGCTCACCCTGCATATGCATAAGAGAGACCGGCAAATTGGCGGCGGCCGCCGCTTCCAGTGCACCTGGCTCTGACAATGAACGTACATCGTTGATAATGTGCGCGCCCACGCTTGCAGCTTCACGGATCACCGCCGCTTTTGAGGTATCGACGGAGATCCAGACTTCAAACCGCTGTGCTATCGCTTCAACAACCGGAATAACCCGCTCCAGCTCCTCTTCGACGCTGACCTCATCCGCTCCCGGACGCGTGGACTCCCCCCCCACATCGATAATGGTCGCACCAGCATTCACCATCTCATTGGTATGTGTCAGGGCAGCGATCAACGAGTTGTGAGCACCCCCATCAGAGAAAGAGTCCGGCGTCACATTTAAAATACCCATCACATGGGGAAAGGAGAGATCGAGACTGGAATCTCGGGCATACAGTTTCACGGCGGGCATCTCCCTGAAAATCATAAAACGTTAAATGTAAAAAACCCCGGACTGGCCGGGGTTTTTGCTGAGGTGATGGCCTCTTATTTGTTGAACTGCTCAGACATGGTATTGCCCGGGTTTGGCGTACGCGGTTCATCGACCGGACGCGGCGCCTTTGGCGTGCCATTGTTGTCTGAATTGTTGCTGCCTGGATCTTCCCAGCCAGCTGGCGGACGCACCTGGCGACGCGCCATCAGATCATCAATTTGTGGTGCATCAATGGTTTCATACTTCATCAGCGCATCTTTCATCGCATGAAGGATGTCCATATTCTCATTCAGAATATGACGTGCACGCTGGTAGTTACTGTCGATCAGATGCTTAACTTCCTGGTCGATGATACGCGCAGTTTCATCTGACATATGCTTGGCTTTCGCCACTGAACGCCCGAGGAATACTTCGCCATCTTCTTCAGCATACAGCAGTGGGCCCAGCTTTTCTGAGAAGCCCCACTGCGTCACCATATTACGCGCCAGGTTGGTCGCAACTTTAATATCGTTGGATGCCCCGGTAGAAACATGTTCCGCGCCGTAGATAATCTCTTCAGCCAGACGACCGCCATACAGCGTAGAGATCTGACTCTCCAGCTTCTGACGGCTGGCGCTGATTGCATCCCCTTCCGGCAGGAAGAAGGTTACACCCAGTGCGCGCCCACGTGGAATAATGGTTACCTTGTGCACCGGATCGTGCTCTGGTACCAGTCGGCCAATAATCGCATGGCCCGCTTCATGATACGCCGTTGACTCTTTCTGCGCTTCGGTCATCACCATGGAGCGACGTTCTGCACCCATCATGATTTTGTCTTTGGCTTTTTCAAACTCAACCATTGACACCACACGCTTGTTACCGCGTGCCGCAAAGAGAGCGGCTTCGTTAACCAGGTTCGCCAGATCCGCACCTGAGAAGCCCGGCGTACCACGCGCGATAATCGCAGCATCAATATCAGTGGCTAACGGAACACGACGCATATGCACTTTCAGGATCTGCTCACGGCCACGCACATCTGGCAGACCAACCACAACCTGACGGTCAAAACGGCCTGGACGCAGCAGCGCCGGATCCAGTACGTCAGGACGGTTAGTGGCGGCAATAACGATAATACCTTCGTTACCTTCAAAGCCATCCATCTCAACCAGCATCTGGTTCAGCGTCTGCTCACGCTCATCGTGACCACCGCCTAAACCGGCACCACGCTGACGTCCAACCGCATCGATTTCATCAATAAAGATAATGCACGGTGCTGCTTTCTTCGCCTGCTCGAACATGTCGCGCACACGCGATGCACCCACACCTACGAACATTTCGACAAAATCGGAACCGGAAATGGTAAAGAAAGGCACTTTAGCTTCGCCAGCAATCGCTTTTGCCAGCAACGTCTTACCGGTACCCGGCGGGCCCACCATCAGTACGCCTTTCGGAATTTTACCGCCCAGCTTCTGAAAACGGCTTGGTTCGCGCAGATATTCTACCAGCTCACCCACCTCTTCTTTCGCTTCATCACAACCAGCGACGTCAGCAAAAGTGGTTTTGATCTGGTCTTCTGTCAGCATGCGGGCTTTGCTTTTGCCAAAGGACATTGCGCCTTTGCCACCGCCGCCCTGCATCTGTCGCATAAAGAAGATCCATACGCCAATCAGCAGCAGCATCGGGAACCAGGAGATGAAGATCGAAGCCAGCAGGCTTGGCTCTTCTGGTGGTTCGCCTACGACTTTCACATTCTTGGTCAGCAGGTTATCGAGTAACTTGGGATCATTGACAGGAATGTAGGTTGTATATTTATTACTGTCTTTTTTGGTTACGTTAATTTCACGCCCGTTAATACGTGCCTCGCGGACCTGATCCTGGTTCACTTCCGACAGGAAGGTTGAATAATCAACCCTACGGCCATTTGACTCGCTGGGCCCAAAGCTCTGGAATACTGACATCAGCACGACCGCGATGACTAACCAGAGAATCAGGTTTTTCGCCATGTCACTCAAGGGATTAACCTCATATTACAACGGTGTTAACAGACAGCGTAGGGTACTATATATCCTTCATACCTGGAATCGCAGC
>CAJYKU010000040.1 GCA_913775175.1 uncultured Pantoea sp. | reverse complement strand
CAGTCATTCATCTAGGCCAGCAATCGCTCACTGGCTCAAGCAGCCTACCCGGGTTCAGTACGGGCCGTACCATGTGAACCCCTATTTGGCCTTGCTCCGGGTGGAGTTTACCGTGCCACGGACTGTTGCCAGCCGCGCGGTGCGCTCTTACCGCACCCTTTCACCCTTACCTGATCCCGTAAACGGGCCATCGGCGGTTTGCTCTCTGTTGCACTGGTCGTAGACTTGCGTCCCCCAGGCGTTACCTGGCACCCTGCCCTATGGAGCCCGGACTTTCCTCCCCTCTGCCTGTCTCCCCCGAAAGGGACGACGACAAAGCGGCGACTGTCTGGTCAGCTTCGGCGCAGGATGATAGGCGATCTGACAGCATTTGTCACTCTTCTTGCTGCGCCAGCGCATATTTATAGAGCGCATTTTTTTTCACGCCGTGAATTTCTGCTGTCAGTGCCGCCGCTTTTTTTAACGGCAGCTCCGTCTGCAACAGCGCCAGCGTGCGCAATGCCTCGGCGGGCAGCGCCTCTTCATCCGCTTTATGGCCTTCAACAATCAGCACCATTTCGCCCTTGCGGCGATTTTCATCCTCACGGATCCACGCCAGCAATTCGCCTACAGGCGCACCATGCAGTGTCTCCCAGGTTTTGGTCAGCTCACGCGCCAGAACCACATAACGCGCTGCTCCCCACACCGTTACCATATCCTGCAGCGTATCGAGCACACGATGCGTTGACTCATAAAATATCAGCGTACGGCTCTCTTCGCTCAGGGCACGCAACGCGTCACAACGTCCTTTGCTTTTGGCCGGCAGAAAGCCTTCGTAGCAGAATCGATCGGAGGGTAAGCCCGCCGCACTCAATGCTGCAATTGCCGCACAGGCACCCGGCAACGGCACAACCCGCACGCCCGCTTCACGACAGCGGCGCACCAGATGGTAACCCGGATCGTTGATCAGTGGCGTACCGGCATCTGAAACCAGTGCGATGCTCTGCCCTTCCAGCAGCTTAGCCAGCAACACCTCTGCTTTCTGCTGCTCGTTGTGATCGTGAAGTGCGAACAGTCGCGCATTGATGGCGAAATGTTGTAGCAACAGCCCGGTATGACGTGTATCTTCCGCTGCAACGAGATCGACGCTGGCGAGTACCGTCAGCGCACGTTGCGTGATATCACCCAGGTTACCGATCGGGGTAGGAACGATATAGAGCGTACTGGCAGAAATCTCTGCCCGATCGAGTTGTTTCATTGTCTCATCCGAATTGCCGATTTAATATTGAGCATCAAGTAAAAAACATCACTGGATACAGTATGCTTCCTTCACAAGTCGTACGTCGTAAAGCAGCGCGCTTTGTACCTGTTCTTCTCGCTGGGCTAATTCTGACCGCCTGTAGTGGTCAGGGCCCACAGCAAACCTCTAATGTTAATATCCAGGGGCCTGCTACCGGCCGCTCTGACTATTATCTGCAGCAGGCGCAGCAAAGCAGCGATGATAGCAAGACCGACTGGCAATTACTTGCCATCCGTGCCCTGTTGAAGGAAGGAAAATATCCTCAGGCACAGACTCAGCTGGGCCAGCTACCACAGCAGCTGTCGGATATTCAGCAGCAGGAGCTGCTGCTGCTGCGTGCACAACTGCAGATCTCCCAACAGAATGTTACGGGTGCCGGGCAGTTGCTTAGCCAGGTTAAGCCCGGCGATCTCTCATCCGATCAGCAGGTGCGCTACTACGCGCTACAGATCGCCGCTGCGCAGAACCGTCCATCGCTGTCGCTGCTGCGCGCTTATATTGCTCAGGAACCGCTGCTACAGGGTGATGCGCATCAGAGCAATATTGATGCGACCTGGCAGGCGCTGACGCAGCTGACGCAGGATCAGCTCAATAACATTGTGATAAATGCTGATGAAAACACTCTGCAGGGCTGGCTTGATCTGCTGAATACCTGGCACGCAAATAGCCAGGATCCGCAGATGCTAAAAGCCGCCATCAGCGACTGGCAGACGCGCTACCCACAAAATCCGGCGGCGAAAACATTGCCTTCACAGCTGAGTCAGGTTAAGAACTTTACGCAAGCCTCTACCAGCACGATTGCTCTGTTGCTGCCGCTAAATGGCCAGGCGCAGGTCTTTGCCAGCGCTATTCAGAAAGGCTTCAATGACGCGAAAAATGGCCTGATGAGCGCAGCGGCGCCGCAAACAAACACAGCAGAAAACAGCGCTGCGCCTGCCACTACGGATACCGCCTCTGCAAATGGTGCCGCAGATAGCGTCGTCAGTCCGGCAGCCGCCACAATGCCAGCGGATAGCTCAGCGCAGCAACCCGCGGCAGCGGCTGCGTCATCGCCTGCCGCCAGCAATGCCCGGATAAAGGTATACGATACCAGCAGCCAGCCGATCGCACAGGTAATGCAGCAGGTACAACAGGATGGCGCCACGCTGGTTGTCGGCCCGCTGCTGAAAAATCATGTGGAAGAGGTGGCGAACAGCCAGACAGCGCTGAATGTTCTGGCGCTGAACGAACCCGAGCAGATCCAGAACCATCCGAATATTTGCTATTTTGCGCTTTCTCCTGAAGACGAAGCGCGTGATGCAGCGCACCATATGTTTGAGCAGGGCAAGCGCCAGCCGCTGCTGCTTATTCCCCGTAGCAGCTATGGCGATCGCGTGGGTAAAGCGTTTGCTGAAGAGTGGCAGACACTGGGCGGCGCAACCGTGCTGCAACAGCGTTTTAGTGGCGTAGCGGAACTCAAGCAGGGTATCAATAGCGGCGCGGGCATCACACTCAGCGGCACACCATTAACGGTGCAAGCTGAACAGCCGCAAAGCGTGGCGATTGCGGGTCTGACTATTCCTGCGCCGCAGAGTACGACTTCGGCGCCAGCAGCAGAGGCAAGCAGTGGTAATGTAGATGCGGTCTATATCGTGGCCAGCCAGAACGAACTTCAGCTGATTAAGCCGATGATTGCAATGCGCACCAGCAGCCGCAACAATATTGCTCTCTATGCCAGCTCGCGCAGCGCGCAGGCTGGTGCTGGTCCGGACTTCCGGCTGGAGATGGAAGGCCTGCAGTACAGCGATATTCCGCTGCTCTCGGGTGCGAATCCCGGCCTGATGCAGCAGGTATTAAAGTCGTTTAATAACGACTACTCGCTGGTTCGTCTCTATGCCATGGGCGTGGATGCCTGGACGCTGGCAAACCAGTTTAACCAGATTCGTCAGGTACCTGGCTTTGCCATTGATGGCAACACCGGTAAGCTAAGTGCAGACACTAATTGTGTTGTTAACAGGAAACTGGCATGGAACCAGTATCGTCAGGGACAGATCGTTCCGGTACAGTAAACCGTCAGCGTATCGGCGCACAGCAGGAACAGCAGGCGCGCTGTTATCTGGAGCGCGCTGGTCTGGAATGGATCGCCAGCAATGTGCGCTTTCGCGGTGGCGAAATCGACCTGATTATGCGTGACGCAGACTGCTGGGTATTTGTTGAAGTGCGTTACCGCCGTAATGCGCACTACGGCGGTGCCGCTGCCAGCGTGACGCGTCAGAAACAACACAAGTTGCTACGGGCAGCAGCTCTCTGGCTGCTGGCGCGTGGCGGCAGTTTTGATACGGTCAATTGCCGTTTTGATATCATTGCCATTACCGGGCGCGACCTGACATGGTTGCCCGCGGCTTTTAATGCCGATGAATAGAACCAGGTGGTCTTGTGCAGGACAGAATTAAAGCATGTTTTACCGAGAGTATTCAGACGCAGATAGCCGCAGCCGAAGCGCTGCCTGATGCCATTTCCCGTGCCGCGATGACGCTGGTGCAATCGCTGCTGAACGGCAACAAAATTCTGAGCTGCGGCAATGGTGCATCCGCTGCCAACGCACAGCATTTTGCGGCAAGTATGATTAACCGGTTTGAAACGGAACGTCCCAGTTTGCCCGCACTGGCGCTGAGCGCAGATAATGTCATGCTTACCGCAATTGGTAACGACCGGCTGCATGACCAAATCTATGCCAAACAGGTACGCGCCCTGGGTCAGGCGGGTGATGTGCTGCTGGCAATTTCAACGCGCGGTAATACCCGTGATATTGTGAAGGCGGTCGAAGCGGCAGTTACCCGCGATATGACCATCGTCGCCCTTACCGGGCATGATGGCGGTGAGCTGGCAGGTCTGCTGGGACCGCACGACGTGGAGATCCGCATTCCTTCTCATCACAGTGCACGCATTCAGGAGATGCATATGCTGACGCTGAACTGCCTGTGCGATTTGATCGATAACACTCTCTTTCCCCACCAGGAATGACTGAAGGAGCTCAAATGAAAGCATTGAACGCTATTGCCCTGTTATTAACCGCGATGTTGCTACAGGGCTGTGTTGCCGTGGTCGCTGGCGGCGCCGCTGTAGCCACTAAAACCGCCACCGATCCCCGTACCGTTGGCACGCAGGTTGATGACGGCACACTGGAATTACGCGTCTCGAATGCGCTGACCAAAGATGAGCAGATTAAAAATCAGGCGCGTGTGGTTGTCACTGCCTATCAGGGTAAAGTGCTGCTGACCGGGCAGGCTCCGTCTGCCGATCTCGCCAGCCGCGCCAAACAGATCGCAATGGGCGTTGAGGGAGCCACCGAAGTTTATAATGAAATTCGTATGGGTCAGAAAGTAAGCCTTGGCACCTCATCTTCCGATACCTGGATCACCACCAAAATCCGCTCACAGCTACTGGGCAGCGATCAGGTGAAATCATCCAATGTCAAAGTCACGACAGAAAATGGCGAGGTATTCCTGTTGGGTCTGGTGACACAGCAGGAGGCTACCGCAGCAGCAGATATTGCCAGCCGGGTTAGCGGCGTAAAACACGTTACTACTGCCTTTACCATTCTGAAGTAACACCAGCAGTCACAATCAGGGCGGCACCAGCCGCCCTTTTTTTATATCGGCAAACTTATACCGGCAGATCGATGACCAGCGCGCGCAATGGCGTCTCTGCCTGCAGAATCAGCTGCTGCTCATCCCGGATAAATGCGCCGTCGCCACACTGTAACTGCACCTGAGTAGCGCTGCTGTACACGTTTAACGCACCATGAATCGACTGCAGATAAGCCCGCGCACCCTGTAGCTGCACACTCTGCTGCTCGCCCGGTTGCAGCATAACCTGCCAGATCCTCGCCTCCTGCCGCAACTGCAAACTCTGCTCCGATCCATCAGGCGATGCCAGCAGCAGAGGTGACTGTTCGGTCAGATGAATACGCTGCAGCAGCGCGTTTTCCCGCTGCGGGCAGGCGCTGAGCCAGAGCTGCATACGCGTGAGTGGACGATCTTTACTGCAATTGATTTCACTGTAACTGACGCCCTGCCGGGCCGACAGCAGCATCGCTTCACCTGCCTGTAACGTCAGGCAATGTCCTTCGCTATCGCGATACTCAGCTTCTCCCTGCAGCACCAGATTCAGCACATCCACCTGTGGATAGGTACGCGGCTGAAATGCGGCTCCGGGTGCCAGCACCTCCTGATTCAGGACGCGCAGCGCAGCATATCCCATGAGTTCAGGGTCAAAATAGTGGCCAAATGAAAAGCTGTAACGCGCCTGCAGCCAGCCAAAATCAGCCTGCCCACATGCCGACGCGCAGCGGGTTGTCATCATGCTATACCTCCGACGCGCTGCGGGAAGATCCTGCCGCAGGCTCAATCTGTTTATGGTAAAAGGCTGGACGGCGGAATGTTAGCCAGTTAATCTGCCTGGCATATTCAAATTTACTGACAGAGAAGCAGTATGGCTAAAGAGCGCGCATTAACCTTAGAGGCGTTACGTGTTATGGATGCCATTGATCGACGCGGCAGTTTTGCCGCCGCAGCTGATGAGCTGGGGCGGGTGCCATCGGCGCTAAGTTACACCATGCAGAAGCTGGAAGAGGAGCTGGATGTGGTGTTGTTTGACCGCTCCGGCCATCGCACCAAATTCACTAACGTAGGCCGGATGTTGCTGGAGCGCGGGCGGATCCTGCTGGAAGCCGCCGATAAGCTCACAACTGATGCTGAAGCGCTGGCTCGCGGCTGGGAAACGCAGCTGACCATCGTGGCTGAGGCGTTAGTCCCGACTGAACTTCTCTTTCCCCTCGTGAGTAAACTGGCAGAAAAAGCAAACACGCAGATATCACTGATCAGTGAAGTTCTGGCGGGTGCCTGGGAGCGTCTTGAACAGGGGCGAGCCGATATTGTGATTGCGCCCGATCTCCATTTTCGCGCTTCCAGCGAAATTAACACCCGTAAACTCTACAGCATTATGAGCGTATATGTCGCCAGCCCCGACCATCCGATTCATCAGGAAGCGGAGCCGCTTTCGGAAGTCACGCGCGTAAAATATCGCGGTATTGCAGTGGCAGATACTGCGCGTGAACGCCCGGTGCTCACCGTTCAGCTACTGGATAAGCAGCAGCGTCTGACGGTCAGCAGTATTGATGATAAGCGGCGGGCATTGCTGGCAGGACTTGGCGTTGCAACAATGCCCTATCCGATGGTAGAGCAGGATATCGCGGAGGGTCGTCTGCGCGTAGTGAGTGCAGAATATACGCGCGAGGTCGATATTATTATGGCATGGCGCCGCGACAGCATGGGTGAAGCCAAGGCCTGGTGCCTGCGTGAAATTCCTAAGTTGCTGGCAAAACGTCAACAGAGCTAGTTACAGCGGGTTCAGACACGCCATCGCCACGCGTTTAAAACTGGTGAAATCCCGGCAGGCGCGCAGACGAGGCATGGCGCGCTCGCGCAGAAAAGTTACGAACAGATCGTATATCGCCATCGCCTCTTCATATTCACGTTTACTGATCGCCAGCAGAAAAATTACCGATGCCGTCTCCTCCCCCCAGCTCACACCCTGTGGTGCAATAACGGTATAGACGGCGGTTTTCTGTGCCAGCAGGCCCAGTGAATGCGGCAGCGCGATACCATCGCCCAGCAGGGTGCTGACAATCGCTTCGCGCTCCACCACCGATGCATAAAAATCTGCCGTGACATAACCTTCAGCCTGCAGACGATCGCACAGCAGCTGAAAAAGTGCCTGCTGTGTCATGGGCTGCTCCAGCAGCATAAAGTGCCCGGCCGCAAAATATTTTTCCAGCATATAGGGGCGGGTACGATCAATCAGCACCAGTTTGCCAAGCTGCTCCAGCTGAAAATCGGTTGGAAATGGCGACACCACCACCACTGGCGCATTCTTTTCATTCAGTCGCACCGTGGAGACAACAAAATCCTCTTCTATCTGGTTACGCAGTTCATAGTCACGCTGTGATGAACAGGCTGTTACCACCAGTTGCGGATATCTGCGCAGCAGCAGTGCCTCGATCATTCGCTGCGTTGAAGGGGCGCTATCGCATACCAGCAACACCCGCGGATGACGCTGATAGCCCATATCGTAATGCCGCTCCAGCCCTACGCCGATATGCAGTACCAGAAAGCCAATCTCATTCTCGCTGAGCGTATAAGGCGTGCATTTGCTCCAGCTGCTTACCGCCGCAAGCGTCATATCCCAGGCCAGGGGATAGTGCTGCTTAATGCTGCTCAGTAAGGGATTGGGAATGTGGATCTGATAACGTACCCGGGTGATCATCGATTTTATATGCGTAAGCAGATCGCTACGCAGCTGCTGGTCTTGCTGCAGTTGATAGGTGTAATGAGTATGGATATAGCTCAGCAGAAAATCTGCCAGCGCATCAGCATCGTCAGCGTTGAGGGTGCTGGGCACCAGAGCCTGAATCTGCCGGGCGGCGATATTCACCCGCAGCCAGTTCTCTTCTGCCTGCGACAACCTCTTTTGCGCCAGTAAACCCAGCCGCATCGTCAGCTCGCGAGCCGCCTCACGCACCTCTTCACCAACATCTTCAGCACCCGGATCGTTAAGCGAAAACCCTTTGCCGATACGCTGCAACGCCACCGCGCAGTAAATCAGCAGATAGCGCTCCGCTTCATCACTGAGGCGGATAACGTGGCGGTGAAAACAGCATTGCAGCAGCGGGCTGAGCTGCTGTACCAGCTCATGATGCAATATGCCGCTGCTTAGCAGCGGGCTGTCAGGCGTCTCCTGACCGATCTGCCAGAGCAGATCGGTCAGGCAGGTGCGGATGGCGGTCTCGCTGCCAAACAGCCTCATACCATGGCGCGGTTTGGTTTCAATGTGCAGATCGTAGCGACTGAGCCACTCACGTACTTCAGCCATATCACCCTGTAGTGTGGCCCGGCTGACAAACCACTCCTCAGAGAGATCGTCCAGCCGCAGCGACCAGGTAGTGGTCAGAAAGCGACTCAGCAGGTGGCGCACCCGCTCTGATGATGTACGCGGCACCTGCAGCGGCGTGCTGCTTTGCTGCTGAAGCGCCTCAAAGCGCGCTGTATCCACAATCTGCAGCTGATAACCCGCACCGCGCATCAGAACAAACTGTGCGCCATGCTGCTCCAGCAGCGCGTTCAGTGCCGCAATATCGGTACGCACTGTACGCGTCGAAACAGAAAAACGCCGCGCCAGCTCATCCTGTGGCAGCGTTTCGTGTTGCAGTGCAGTAAACAGCTGCGCCAGACGCTGATTAGGAAATCTCACCAGGCTTCACCCGTAACGGAGTTATTGCAGCAGTGCCTTGCACGTTGCCAGAAGCTGCCGCACATCGTCAATGCGTGTTTCACCACTGGCTTTGTCAATTATCGAGCTGTAAACATGCGGGATCACTTTACTGACGCCTGCGTCCAGCGCGATACGTACAATGTCACCAAAATTGTTAAGATCGATACCGCCTGTAGGCTCCAGCCAGAATGCCCGACGCGCGCACGCTTCCGCAACCGCGCGATATTCCGCTACCGCACTCAGACCGCCCATAGGAAAATATTTCACTGAGCTGCCGCCCATGTCCTGCAACATGGCAATTGCCGTATCAATCGGCACCAGCGCCGCTTCAGCCTGAGCGCTAAGCGGCCCGGTAGAAATTTTTACCCGCCCCGGCGTACCGCTGGGCGAGATCAGCCCATTGACTACCGTCTGCTGCTGACCAAGACGCGCCCGGCTGGTGGCGACGCCAGTAAAGACCTGATTGACATGTTGCGGCTGCAGCACCCCAGCCAGCTCACTTACCATTGCAGACTGACGCGGATCACCCGCTCCCAGACCGATTGAGAGTGCATTATCGATCAGAGCAGCATAGTCACGCATATCCGCAATAGCCGCATCAGTGGTGGCGTAATTTTTAGATAGCACGCCGACCAGGACATGCCCCTCCGCCGCCTGCCAGATCTCACGTGCATTCTGTTTTGATCCTGCCAGCACGTTGAGGCAGAGACGATCCTGGTAAAAATCGGGTGTCAGTTTCATGCCCTGCTCCCTGTAGCCAGCAGTGTCTGGATACGATTAAAAATGATCTGCAGCTGTTCCGCGCTAACGCTACGTACATCTGCTTCAATAATGCTTTCGTTGCTCTTGTAGCCACGAAAGTAAATGGCGATATCACCGTTTTTCAGCGCCTGCACCAGGTCACCTGTTGACCAGCCGGTCACCGCTTCATCAAAGTGAATTTCCGTGCGGGCAATATCGCGTCCGGCTGCGTCCCATACCACCCGGGCGCTGACCCCATCTAACTGGTTAAGCTGCTCAATAAACGGTGACATATGCGCTGCCATTTCACTGCCGCTGATTTTGGGCTGCGTCAGGTAACGTTCAATCGCCTCGGTCAGGCCAAGAATACCCTCTTTGCCAATCTTCATTGCCCGCCCAATGCCTTTGCTCTGCAGAGTGACCCACTCCACATAGCGACTGCGACCAATGACCAGCCCGCTGCCTGGCCCCTCAATCGCTTTGGCACCACTGTAGATCACCAGGTCTGCGCCCATCTGGTAGTAGCACTGCAGGTCTTCCTCAGCGGCCGCATCCACGATCAGCGGCAGATTGTGCTGTCGTGCAACGTCTGCCGCCTGTGCCACGCTGAGATGACTCTTCTGTACACAGTGATGCGACTTCACATAGAGCAGCGCTGCGGTGGAGGGCGTAATAGCCGCCGCCAGCTGCGCAGGGGAACACTCATTGCTGTAGCCTGCCTCAACCAGTCGGCCACCACCCAGCGCCACCATGCTGCCCACCGGGGCACCATAGTTAACGTTGTGTCCTTTTGGCACCACAACTTCATGCGGCACTGTCAGCGGTGCTGCGTGCAGATTATCCAGCAGCCAGGGATTATCTTTGACGATGGTTGCTGCCACACATTGCGCGATACCCGCCGATGCACAGGAGACCACGAGAGCACTCTCCACACCGAGCAGCCTGGCGATATAGTCACCGGTCTTTTTCACCAGATCGTGCATTTCAAAATAGTGGTTCAGACCGTAGCTGACGCTTTCCACGACCTCTGACGCTGGCGTAGAGACGCCCAGAATTGTCATACGACCTGAGGCGTTAATGACCTGTTTCAGATCAAATTTTTCATAAACTGAAGACATGATTACTTTTTCCCTCATCGGTCAGATGCCACTGGCCTGCCACGATTGCCGCTACCGGTAGCAAATGATGTGTACCTGTCACCTGCTCTTTCTCTGCATCAGTGAACAGGCAGTTTTGCTCTTTTATCGTAAAAATAGTCAGATCGGCATCGCTGCCCACACTCAGTTCGCCTTTGCCATCAAGATGCAGTGCTGCCGCTGCATGGCGGGTTACACAGTCAATCACCTGCGGCAGCGTCATACCAATCGCCAGAAACTTCGACATCACATGCGCCAGACTATGTACTGGCCCACTGATGCGATTCCGGCAATAGATATCAGAGCTGATAGTGTCAGGCAGAATGCCGCGGGAGATGGCCTGGCGGGCAACCTCAAAGCTGAAACTGGCACTGCCGTGGCCGATGTCGAGTTTTACACCGCGCGCCAGTGCCTGTTTCATTGCGGCTTTGAGTTCACCCTGAGCAGAAAGAATACGATTCGGCTTGCCGTTGAAACAGTGCGTGATGATATCGCCTGAGGTCAGCAGTTCAGCTATCTCCTCCAGTACCGGAGGATTATTGCCAATATGCACCATCAGCGGCAGATCGCCTGCTGCATGCTGTATGACTTTTGCACGCAGCAGCGGCTGAATGCCGTTTTCTCCAACGACGCTGCTGCTCATACGCGCTTTCAGGCCCACGATAAAGTCGGGGTGGCGTTTTACGGCCTGTACCACTGCCGCCTCATCAATATGCTTCATATCTGCCAGCTCATTCTGCGTGGCAATACCCGTGCGTGAGATATTGATCAGCGCCCGCACACCGGTGCTGGCCTGACGCGTTAACTGCCGGAAATCATCAATCTGATCGGCTCCGGTGCTGCCAGCATCTACTACGGTGGTCACACCCTGCGCCACACCGATAGCATCAGCATCATCGTAATAAATGGGTGACATTGGATAACAGTGCACATGACTGTCGATCCAGCCGGCACTGACATACCAGCGGCCGGCAAGATCGCGCTCCTCAGCAGCGTCTCCCTCTGCGCGACCTACCGCTGCAATTTTTCCCTGCCGGATAGCGATATCAACCAGGCTTTCATCGCATAGCCGTGCGCGGCGCAAAATCAGATCAAACATAGTGGCTCCTTTAATCAGCTGATCCTGCAGGCTTTACAGCGATACCGGAAAGATAGCGCCCAGTACCATGGCGCCGAGAATTGCGCCGCCGGTTATCGGCTTGTTCCACAGATAGAACAGTAGTGCGCCCAGCAGCGAACCCAGACCAATAGGAATTGAGGCCGCCATTGCTGACAGAATAATCAGAGGGCCGAGAAAGCGGCCTGAGGCGTTGCCTGCGCCCATCATCACATCGGCACCGTATGTCGAGTCGCTCTGATTAATAGTGAATTTGCGCGCCAGAATAATCACGTAGCCGATAGCCAGACCAATCACCAGCCCGGTTAGCAGCGAAGCGGCGAAGTTCGCTACCGGAAAGATAATACCGGCCCCCAGCAACAGTGCCGGTACACCCAACCCTACCCCGGTCTGAATGGCGCCGCCGATATCCAGAATGCCCACCAGCGAGCCCTCGATAATCCGGGCAAACAGAAAGCTGGCACCAAAGGCGGCAACGGCACCATACACGCCAGTTTCCATGCCAGCCCGCAGCATTGAGACAAAGGCAACTTCGTTGAACGCACCAATGCCGTAGAGGTAATACATATGTGTTCCGGCAAATACGCCTGACGAAAGCAGACCAACAAAAATCGGGAACGACCAGTCGGCATACCAGAAGCCGCGGTTTTCATGTTCATTCATGAGCAAGCTCCTTATTTACCGCTCAGACTGTTGTGGATCATATCCAGCCAGCCGGGTACGCCGAGCTGGAAGGATTGCAGCAGCTTCATATCAAAACCGCGGAAGAAGCCGCTCAGGACAAACAGCAGGACAATCGCCGCCATCATAACTTTGGTGACCCGGTTCCAGCCGCTCTCTTCCACGCCCTTGCCAATCAGAATGCCCAGCACCAGCCCTGGCACAGCATTACCCATAATCAGCTGTGCCAGACCACCAAAAATAGTGGCCCAGAAACCGGACTTCCTGCCGGCATCGATCGCTGCCAGCCAGAAGATCACTGGCATTACGGTATTGACCAGCAGATTGGCAGCAGGCACCAGCACTTTAACCGCCGTAACCTGCAGTGCTGCTGGTACCGCTGATGCCGTACTGTTCAGAAATGCCACCACCAGCATGCCAATAATGCCGCAGGCGATAGCCATGCGTTTCGGGTTATGCATGGTCTCTGCTACGTTGCGGTTTTTCAGCATCAGCGCGGCTGCGCCCCAGTTAGGCAAAATACGATGATCCACATCCTGTGTGAACGATCCTGCTGCCACAGAGGATGCCCAGGCGTTAAAAAAGAAGCCGAGACCAAAGGAGAAATGCGAAGCGGGATCGCCTTCGCACGAATTGAGTTCACCCAGGGTGCGGAACGCGCCCATGCCCTGCGTGACGGGTGCGTGAAACATGCGCGCCGCGCCTGCGCCTACCCCCACACCCACTAATCCGCCTATGATTAACGACTTAAACAAGATTATAAAAAACATAGTGTTGTACCCTTTATTGTCGTTTTGCTATCAATAAGCCTGCTGCTCCGGCAGAACAGCAGTCAGATCGATGCCTTCAGGGTGTCGCCGTAAACGGCACGCTTTCCATATCAATAACGGTGACGCTAACGCTGATTTCCAGCTCAACGCTGTAGTGATGACGTACGCGTGGCAGAAAAAAGAACAGAAACTTTTCAGTGCGCGTACGCACACTGGCATGCAGTACACGCACATCCAGAGGTTCAATGCGCAACAGCAGTTTCTGGCTGGTGCGCAACACTTCCTGCTGAACCCTGCTTAGCGCATCGGCAAAGGCTTTTGCTTTACTGTCGCCTTTGCCCTGCACGATGACCTGCGTCTCATAGTGCTGTTTCATAGATCAGCTGCCGTGTTTTTTATTCCAGGCCTGAACCAGTCGTTCGCCCAGCTCCTCTTTATCCATAAAGCCAAAGCCCAGCACGTTTGCGCCTTCGTTGATTGCAGTCACGCCCTCATCTATCGAGCGCATACCGTGCTTAGCTTTATAGCCATATTTGTTCTGCGCGGTAATGGCGCCCGCGCCACCGCTGCCGCAGAAGGAGATACCAAAATCAGCATTTTCCGCTTTCATGACATCTCCCAGTTTCATATCTGCTGCCACGCCGGGCACCACGACTGCACGCCCACCCGCTTTTTCAATACCCGCAGCGACTTTCTGACCTTTACCCAGACGATCGCCAATCACAACTGTTACCATGCCCGGTTCCTCACTGTTTATGCATCGTTTGATTTTGCTACTTCAATGTGTACTGACAAGAGCCAGGCTTCTTCAACCGGCAGGTTGCCGAACAGATCCACCACCTGCTGTGCCAGAGCCAGCGTTGCAGGCGAAATATCGTCAAACAGCTCCGCTTCCACTTCCGGCAACGCCTCGCCACTCAGTGAGCGGCTGGCCATGGCCTGAACGTGCGAATTCAGCATCTGCTGCTGCACCGGTGTGGGACTGATTTGATGTGTGCAGTAGAGGCACGCAATCTGACTTAATATGCGGTCTGCCAGCACCTGAACGGCTTCCGCAGCCTGCGGAACAACGTCACTCCTCACCTTGTTACTCCTGTTTACGACAGATAATTCGCGTTAAAACCAAACTACGCCGACTCTGTCAGCGTGTGGAGAGGCATCTTCTCCACTTTGAAGCGGAAAAAAAGCGGACATGTGTGCGTCAGATCGCAGCTTGCGCGAGCGCATCAGGCAGAACTACAGTGTGAAGGGTGTAAAGTGACAGGAAAAAGCAGGTAAACCTGAGCGGAAGCGTAATCAATCGGGCCAGCCCGCAGGCTGACCCAATCTGTTAACGGAACTTTTTATGGTTGCTGTTGCGGATATCTTCCAGCTTTTTCGCTTCCATTTTCGCTTCATCGATCTTGTTGTCTTGTGCCAGCTTGTCGACAACGTCAATCTGCGCGATCAGTGAGTCCAGACCAGCATGGTAATCCTTGATCTGAGCACTGTTAGCTGATTCGCCCTTGAGTTTGTCTGGCGTGGATTGTTTGGCATCCTGCGCCGCCTGACGCATCTTACCCAGCGCGGTATGCATCTCCTGCGCATCAGAGCTCTTTTTCACCACGCTCAGATTTTCCTGCAGCATCTCCATATCATGCTCAAGATCAGCAGCAAACACGCTGGCGGAAGAGAAAATCAGAGAGAGGGACAACATTGCAATCACATGCTTACGCATCATTATTTTCCTTATAGACCCGCCATAATGCAGCACAGAATCAGCCACAATAATCAGGGCACTGTTATCAGGCAAAAAAAAGCAGCCTGGCCGGCTGCTTACTTGAAGCGATGTCTTATTGTCCGGCGATTTTCATCTCCGGCAGCAGCACCGACCCACATTGTATATTGCTACGCGTTTCAATGTCGTTACCGACCGTTGCCATATTGAGCCACATATCTTTGAGGTTTCCTGCAATTGTGACCTCGCTCACAGGATACTGGATCTCGCCGTTCTCTACCCAGAAGCCAGCAGCACCACGTGAGTAGTCGCCCGTCATTGCGCTAACACTCTGGCCCATTAGTTCGGTTACAATCAGACCGCGCCCCATCTGTTTAACCAGATCATCAAAGCTGTGGCCCTGTCCGGCGATACGCCAGTTATGAATACCACCCGCGTGACCGGTGCTCTGCAGACCCAGTTTACGTGCCGAGTAGCTGGTCAGCAGCCAGTTCTGCAGCACACCATCTTTTATGATATCGCGTGCTTCAGTCCGCACACCTTCGCTATCAAACGGGGTGGAAGCAAGCCCTTTCAGCAGATGTGGCTGCTCCTGAATGGTCAGCCATGATGGTAAGATCTGCTTGCCGAGCGAGTCGAGCAGAAAGGTTGATTTACGGTAGACACTGCTGCCACTGATCATTCCGACCAGATGACCAAACAGGCCGGTTGCGACTTCTGGCGCAAACAGTACCGGCGCTTTCATGGTTGGCAGCTTGCGCGGTGCCAGACGGGCCAGCACGCGACGTGCACACTCCCTGCCCACCCACTCAGCGCTTTGCAGGTCATCGATTGAACGGCCAATGGTATAGGCGTAGTCGCGCTCCATATCGCCATTCTGTTCTGCAATCACACAGCTCGACAGCGAGTGGCGGCTGGAGCAGTAGCTCTGCAACATACCGTGGCTGTTGCCAAAGACTTTAATCCCGACGTGGCTGTTGAAGCTGCCACCTTCGGTATTGGTAATACGCTTATCGGCTGAAAGCGATGCCTGCTCAGCCTCTGCTGCCAGCTCAATAGCGCGATCGGCATCGATCTCCCACGGATGATAGAGATCGAGATCCGGCGCATCAAATGCCAGCAGCTCGCGCTCTGCCGGTGCCGCACAGGGATCAGGCGAGGTGTAGCGTGCAATATCGATCGCGGCCTGTACGGTGCTTCTGATCGCATCCGGGCTGAGATCGGTCGAGGAGGCACTGCCTTTACGGTTCTGGTGATAGACGGTGATACCCAGCGCACCATCGCTGTTGAATTCGACATTTTCAACTTCGCCGTAGCGGGTGCTGACGCCGATACCCGTGGTTTTTGTCACCGCAACTTCCGCACCATCGGTATGGGCTTTAGCCAGTTCCAGTGCCTGGGCGACAGCCTGTTCTAACACTTTACGTTGTTCTGCAACCTGAGTAGATACGTTCATCGACCTGCCGTCTAATCTTAAGTATGAATCTGTTGAGTCTATCAGACTCAGAGAACAATTTCGCAGTCGCCCGATAAACTGGTAGGATTAGCCTCTTTTTTTAAGGAGCCAAGAGATGACCAGGCAGCCCGAAGACTGGCTCGATGATGTACCGGATAATCAGGAAGAAGAAGATGAAGAGATTATCTGGGTCAGTAAAAGTGAAATTAAACGTGATGCCGAAGAGCTGAAACGCCTTGGTGCCGAGCTGGTTGAACTGGGGAAAAACTCTCTGGATAAGATCCCGCTCGATGAGGATCTGCGTAGTGCCATTGAGCTGGCACAGCGGATCAAAAAAGAGGGACGTCGCCGTCAGCTGCAGCTGATTGGAAAAATGCTGCGTCAGCGTGATGAGGAGCCGATTCGTCAGGCACTGGATAAGCTGAAGAATCGCCATAATCAGCAGGTTGCCCTGTTTCACAAACTGGAGCAGCTGCGCGACCGTCTGATTGAGCAGGGTGATGATGCAGTCGCTGATGTGCTGGCTCTCTATCCTCATGCCGATCGCCAGCAGCTGCGCAGCATGATCCGTAACGCACAGAAAGAGAAAGCCACAGGTAAAACGCCTAAAGCTGCACGACAGATTTTCCAGTATCTGCGTGAGCTGGCCGAGGCATAACCTTCAGCCGCAGTAGCGCACCTGTCAGTAATGCGCTGCCTGCTGCCGTTGTTTACGCTGGCTTTCCCCCGTTATCGGGAGAGAGCCAGTGCATACCGATCAGCGTGCCAGCCGCGTCAGCAGTTTCTGATGAATACCGCCAAAGCCACCGTTACTCATTACCAGAATTGAGTCGCCTGGCTGTGCCTCCTTCGCCACCATCTCCACCAGGGTATCAACATCCGCACTCCACTGTGCAGGCTGAATACAGGCTTCTGCTACATCTGAAACCTGCCAGGGAATATGGTGCGGCTGAAACAGAAATACTTTATCGGCGCGACCCAGTGACGGGGCCAGATCGTTTTTACTGACCCCCATTTTCATGGTGTTTGAACGCGGCTCCAGTACGGCGAGAATACGCGCCCTGCCGCCTACTTTGCTGCGTAATGCCGCCAGCGTGGCATGAATAGCCGTGGGATGGTGGGCAAAATCGTCATACACGTTAATCGCATTGACTTCCCCCCGCAGCTCCAGCCGGCGGCGCGCATTGATAAAGCTGTTAAGCGCTTCTCCCGCATCGGCGGGTCTTACGCCGACATGACGAGCGGCAGCAATGGCCATAATGCCATTGTTCATATTGTGCTCACCAACCAGCCCCCACTTCACCTCAGCCACTTTTTCCCCATCAAGCCAGGCTTCCCAGTGTGAGGCATCTGGCGTCAGCTTTTTCGCCTGCCAGTGACCATGTTCACCCACAGTTTCCTGCTCGCTCCAGCAGCCCATTGCCATCACCTGCCGAAGATTATGATCGTGCTCAGGCAGCAGGATCTTCCCCTGCCCTGGCACAATACGGATCAGATGGTGGAACTGCTTCTGGATCGCCCGCAGATCGTCAAAGATATCAGCATGATCAAACTCAAGATTATTGAGGATCAGCGTGCGAGGACAATAGTGTACAAACTTGGATCGTTTATCAAAGAATGCACTGTCATACTCATCCGCTTCAATGACAAAAAATGGACTTTTTCCTAATTTTGCTGAAACATCGAAGTTCCCCGGCACACCACCAATGATAAATCCTGGCTCTAATCCGCACGCTTCCAGAATCCACGCCGCCATACCTGCAGTCGTGGTTTTACCATGGGTACCCGCTACCGCCACAACCCAGCGATCGCGCAGCACAAAGTCATGCAACCACTGCGGGCCAGAAAGATAGGGAATATTCTGTTCCAGCACTGCTTCAACGCAGGGGTTGCCGCGCGTCATGGCATTGCCAATAATCACCAGATCGGGCGCTGGCGTGAGCTGCGAAACATCATAACCTTCAGTTAATTCAATACCCTGGTTTTCCAGCAGCGTGCTCATTGGCGGATAGACGTTGGCGTCCGAGCCGGTGACCTGATGTCCCAGTGAGCGCGCCAGCATAGCCAGACCACCCATAAACGTGCCACAAATGCCGAGAATGTGAATGCGCATAAATAGATCCGTTACTCAAAAGTTCGGCGCACAGTGTAACCCCGAGTCTGAAGGGAAGAAACGGATTAGGACTATGGTTTTTAAAGTTCAATCGGATAAACTGCGTACGTATACGTTGGCAGTTTGTTAACCCAGCTGCCACTCCATCGTAGATTCAGGGAATGTGTTATGAAAACGTTAGGCGAATTCATCGTCGAGAAGCAACACGATTTTCCTCACGCCACAGGTGAACTGACGGCGCTGATTTCTTCCATCAAGCTGGGCGCTAAAATCATTCACCGCGATATCAACAAAGCGGGTCTGGTTGATATTCTGGGTGCCAGCGGCGTGGAAAACGTGCAGGGTGAACAGCAGATGAAGCTGGATCTCTTCGCGAACGAAAAACTGAAAGCTGCCCTGAAAGCGCGTGGTGTGGTTGCGGGTATTGCCTCAGAAGAAGAGGATGAGTTTGTGATCTTCGAAGGATCAGAAGATGGCAAATATGTGGTGCTGATGGACCCGCTGGATGGCTCTTCCAACATTGATGTTAACGTCTCGGTCGGGACGATTTTCTCTATCTATCACCGCATCAGCGAGCCTGGCACGCCAATTACTGAAGCAGACTTTATGCAGCCCGGTAACAAGCAGGTTGCAGCGGGTTATGTGGTGTATGGCTCTTCTACCATGATGGTCTATACCACTGGCGTGGGCGTACATGCCTTTACATACGATCCGTCACTTGGCGTCTTCTGCCTGAGCCACGAGCGAATGACCTATCCTGAGAAAGGCTATACCTACTCAATCAACGAAGGTAACTACATTCGTTTCCCGCAGGGGGTTAAAAAATATCTGAAGTTCTGTCAGGAAGAGGATATTGAAACCAAACGCCCTTACACCTCACGCTATATCGGCTCGCTGGTAGCAGACTTCCATCGTAACCTGCTGAAAGGCGGCATCTATCTCTATCCAAGCACCGCCAGCCACCCGAGTGGCAAACTGCGCCTGCTGTATGAATGCAATCCGATGGCTTTCCTCGCTGAGCAGGCTGGCGGTAAAGCCAGCGACGGTAAAAACCGCATTCTGGATATTCAGCCTGAGACGCTGCATCAGCGCTGCCCATTCTTCTGCGGTAACGATGCGATGGTTGACGATGTGGAACGTTTTATGCGCGAATTCCCGGATAACCACGGCGCATAAGCACAGGCTGTAACAGAGCAAAGCCCGCCAGTGTGCGGGCTTTTTAGTGCTTTTTTATCTGAGAGCCAGGCGGAACTGCGCCATTGATGCCTGCAGCTGCTGCGACTGTGCTTCCAGTGACTGCGTGGCGCTACTCGCCTGCTCCACCAGCGCTGCATTTTGCTGGGCAGCTTCATCCATCTGCGTTACCGCCTGATTAACCTGTTCAATTCCCCGGCTCTGCTCTTCCGATGCCCCTGAGATCTCTTTCATCAGCGCGGTGACACGCATCACTTCACCAGAGATCTCATCCATGGTTTCTCCTGCCCGCGTAGCCATATCGCTGCCCTCTTTAACCCGCGTCTGTGACTCAGTGATCAATGTGCGGATCTCTTTAGCCGCAGTAGCACTGCGCCCTGCCAGCGTGCGCACTTCATTAGCCACCACAGCAAAACCGCGCCCCTGCTCACCGGCGCGGGCAGCTTCGACCGACGCATTCAGCGCCAGAATATTGGTCTGAAAAGCGATGCCGTCAATCACGCTGAGAATATCGGCAATGCGATTCGCGCTCTGGGTGATCTCCTGCATCTTCTCCATAACGTAGCAGACCACCTCCGCCCCCCGGTCAGCGGTATCGGAAACCTGGCTGGCCAGCTGGTTCGCCTGCTGAGCATTTACCGCATTAAGCCGCACGGTGGCGGTAAGCTGCTCCATACTGGCTGCCGTCTGCTCCAGCGAGGCAGCCGACTCTTCAGTACGCTGCGACAGATGTACCGTGCCGGCAGCCAGCTCGCGGCTGCCAATATCGATCTGCAGTCCCGCTTCACGGACCTGACTCACCGAATGGCAGAGCGCATTCTGCATGGTTGCCAGTGCCTGATTCAGTCGGCCTATCTCATTTTGTCCGGCAGCAGGCAGCTGTTGTGACAGATCGCCGGCGGCAACCAGCTCCAGGTGATGGATAGTTTCGTTAAGCGGGCGCAACAGCGCCCGGCGCAGCAGCTGCCAGGCGAGTCCCACCAGCAGCAGCGTCAGTATCACCGCCGCTCCAATCAGAATTTTCATCTGCCATTCATGACGCGCTGCCTCTGCCAGCCGTGCGCTGGAGACCTGACCGGCATAGAGGCTGAACTCATTCACCGCAGCAGCGTAATTGGTCGCCAGCTGCGACAAATTGCCTTCCAGAATCTGATAGTACTCATCGGTATATTGCTTCTGCAGTGCCGTCATCATCGGCGTAACCGCTCCCTGCAGATAGGCGTGATAGGAGGCCGCTATTGCCTCTGCCAGCGTTTTACCATGTGCAGTAACGGTGCCTGCATCAATAAATGCCTGCAGGTGGCGCTGTGAGCTGGCAATATCCTCTCCTGCCTGCTTCGTTACCGCTGCGCCCTCATCCAGTAATCCAATCTCTATTTTACGTACCGCGAGCGCCGATCGCGCCCGCGCCCGCATCAGATCGGCATTACTTTGATAAAGACTGTTGAGTTCAATGCCCTGAATGCGGTTAATGGTATGAAGTGACTGATTGCCAGCATTGATGGCATAAATTCCCATACAGCTTACCGCCAGCAGCAGCAACGTCATACAGGCCAGCAGCGAAAGTAAAGCGGTGCGAATCGATAGCTTAGCGATCATGATAATTCCCGTGTGCGGTAGAAAGGGAGGATCTGAGAGTACTTAACAGCACTATTATCGGCCGTGCCGCATGGAAACTTTATCGTTAGCTAATGATCAGGTGAATGATGATCACCTGTGCTGCAAATTTTTATTAGCGCAGCAGAGAGGATCGGGATTATCAGGGTTGCACCGGGGCTTATGATGATTGATAAAGAAGAGCGACAGCAATTTTGTGGGTTATTATCAGCCCGCTGATTATTAATGGAGAAATCATGGCCCCTTACGCTTCAACGCTGATTCTTGTTTGCCTCGCTGTTTTGAGCTACTTCGTGCATAACAGCGCTGTTACTATCTCTATCCTGATTCTGCTGGCAATTAAACTCACGCCGCTGGCGCAATTTTTTCCCTATGTGGAAAAACAGGGTATTCAAATAGGAATTATTATTCTTACGGTTGCCGTTATGGCGCCGCTGGCGAGCGGTACACTGCCGGTCAGCGCCCTGCTGAAATCGTTTGCCAGCTGGCAGTCGATTGTCGCCATTATCGTAGGCATAGTTGTCGCCTGGCTTGGCGGGCGCGGTGTCAGCTTTATGAGCATACAGCCATCGGTGGTAGCCGGACTCCTGATTGGCACGGTTATAGGCGTGGCATTCTTTCGCGGTGTGCCGGTCGGGCCGCTGATTGCCGCTGGCATTGTATCGCTGTTTGTCAGTGCTAAGTAGGCTGCTGGAGCATTCCGAAACGGCAAAAAGGGGGCATACTTTCAGAGTCATTTGGCTATAATAGCCGTCACTCAACATATGACTAATGAAGGAAAGCCCGATGAGTCTGAACCAGGTGCCTGCAGGTAAAGATCTGCCAGAAGATATCTACGTTATTATTGAGATCCCGGCCAATGCCGATCCGATCAAATATGAAGTGGATAAAGAGTCTGGTGCCCTGTTTGTAGACCGCTTTATGTCTACCGCCATGTTCTACCCGTGCAACTACGGCTACATCAACAATACGCTGTCACTGGATGGTGACCCGGTTGACGTGCTGGTGCCAACCCCTTATCCACTGGAGCCAGGCTCAGTGATCCGCTGCCGTCCGGTAGGCGTTCTGAAAATGACCGACGAGTCTGGTGAAGATGCCAAACTGGTTGCTGTACCGCACACCAAGCTGAGCAAAGAGTATGATCACATCAAAGATGTGAACGACCTGCCAGAACTGCTGAAAGCGCAGATCACCCACTTCTTTGAACACTACAAAGATCTGGAAAAAGGCAAATGGGTGAAAGTTGATGGCTGGGATAATGCAGAAGCAGCCAAAGCTGAAATCATCTCCTCTTTTGAGCGTGCTCAGCAGAAATAATCTGTTTCAGCAACGCCCTTTCGGCGTCTTTTACAGATAAAAAAACACCGCCTTCTGGCGGTGTTTTTCATTTACTTCTCTGCGGTATCCTCGCGTTGCAGCCAGTCACCGCTTGCAATATGCGGTCGTCCGGCTATTGAGCGCTGATAGATATAGAGCCAGGCACTGCCGTAAGGCGTCTGAATAAGCTGCCGCTTATATTCACCATTCTTGCAGCGCAGGGCATCCAGCTCACCCAGCGTGCTGGCATCGATGCGATATACCTCTCCCTGGACGGTTCCTTCGCCCTCTACCACACCCGGGTAGAGCCCCAGATTATAGAGATCGAACCCTTTAATCTGATGCTCGCCGAGCCACTGCGCATTCGTCATCCAGTGACTGTTTCCCTGTTTGCGCCGTAAACTGCCATAGACAATTATTCGCATTGCTAAAACTCAAACTGATAGAGCAAATCCAGCGCCTGATCGAGACCAGACACGGCTTCCAAATAGAGTTTGGGCATCAGGCGATAACGCAGGGTTAACGTCGCCAGTGAATCAAAAATACCAACGCCATATTTCACCTGCAGACCCGGCAGTACATATCCACTGACCTGAACCTGCTGGCTGTCACCCACACCTGTGGTATCAAGCGCAAGATTGCTGACGCCAAACGTCTCTCCGATTTTACCCACAACCTGCCCACTTTGTGCAACCCCCAGACCCACCAGCGCCGAGGTTAATGCATTACCATCACCATCGCCGTTAAGTCCCTGACCGCGCAACAGATAAGAAAGCGCCTCTTGCTGCGACATTGCCGGATCGGAGAAGACCTCCACTTTTGGCTCATCAGCCAGACCTGTCACACGCAGTCCGGCGGTCACACCATCTTCTGTGGAATCAGGATTGCGGATCGCTTCCAGATTAACATACGGCTGATCCGGCGGCCCGGCAAACTGCAATTCGCCTTTGCGCACAATCAGATCCTGCCCATACGCATGGAAACGACCTGACGGGATATTAATCTGACCATTCAGACCCAGGCCATTTTTATCCTGCACCAGTTTCAGATCGCCATCGAGACGCGCTTTCAGGCCAAAGGCAGAGAGCCGTACATCGTTGCCAACATGGATCACCAGATTGCTGTTGATGGGGATCGCAGCCGTTTTTGGCTCAATGGGTTTGAGGTTTTCATCCAGCATCACTTCATCAGATGAAACACCCGTTGCACTCTCTGGCACCTCCTGTACGGTGATACGCGCCCAGGGCACATCAACTTTGCCATCAAGGCTGAATGCCGCTGGCGTCGCGTCAAACACCAGATCGGGTGAGACATCCATGCGCACCATTGGCGGCACGGTGACGCGGATACGGCTCCCCTGCGCGGTGACGCGGGCGCGCCAGTTATCCAGCTGGCTCCAGTCAGCATTACCACCCAGATTGAGACTGCCCTGCTGCGTCTGAATCAGGCCGCTGAGCGTCGAGCTCATGCCGTTAAATACCATATTCAGATTCGCTGACGTCAGGGTTACCGGCATAAAGCTCGCCTGTGCATTTACACCACTCAGCCCGAGCTGCCCAAAGATTTGTGGGCGCTGTAGCGTGCCTGCGAGGCGCAGGTTACTGTTGAGCCGTCCCTGGATCTTCTCTCCCTGTGACAGGGCCGGATTAAGCATCGCCAGCGAAATATTACTGATACCGATGTTACCCGACAGCTGCCGGCGATTCTGCGGATCGGCGATCTGCACATTGCCGTTTAGCTCGCCGTTATTGGCAATGCGGATCAGCCAGTCGAGCTGTGCCCGCCCGTTGCGCAGCGCCGCATTAAGATTCAGGGTATCAAAGGCGACTGGCAGCTGATTGCCCTGCACATCCTGTGCGACCTTCACACCACGGCCCTGCAGCGCAATGGTGCCGACCGGCAGCGCACCATCGGCACTCCAGCTGACACGCGCATCACCACTAAAGACACCGCTGAGCTGCGTGGCATCGGTAAGAAACGGCTTTGCCATCGCCAGATCAAAGCGATTCAGCACCACGTGAGCATGACCGCTCGCGCCTGCTTCAATCGGCTCCGGTACGCAGAGCTGCGCATTGGGGTTCTGCCAGCAGTGCGCGCCGATTGTTGCGCTCTGTTTGCTGTTGAGGTAGCTGATTGCCATATCGCGCGTCAGCCGCCACTCACCGACTGGTGTTGCAAAGCGGGTATTATTCAGCGTTCCCTGCCAGCGACCCGCCTGACGATCAAAGCTGCCATTCAGCGCCAGCTGGCCTGATACCGGTTCACCCTGCAGATTGAGCTTCAGCTGATGCTGCTTTTCACTGCCATCAGCATTCAGCGTCAGCAGATTAATTTTAAATGCATCCTGCTGCAGCTGTTCAACGCGCAGCTGAAGTTTGCCTGACACCTGTTTATCCGATGTGATATCGCTTTTCAGCGTAGCGCGTCGGATCATTAGCTGCTGCCAGCGCAGGTCAGTGGCGGTAAGGTCTGCCAGCAGCTGTGGTGCCTGGAGCGTGCCACGAGCCTGAATGCCTCCTTTAATCACTCCGCCAAGGCCTGGCAGCGCGTTATCGAGATGCGGCGCATCTACGGTGGCATCAAGATTGATCTTGTCTCCAAGCTCACCTTTCACAGCCAGATAGTTACGACCCAGTGCCACATTCAGCCCTGGGATCTTCCACTGATTGTAGCTATTACCGGTCAGCGAACCCTCTGCACGTACTGCATTCTGCTTAACGTTGCCGTTAAGTGTTAACTGCGGCACGCTGAGCTGCCAGCTGCCACCATAGAGGCTGCCGCGTGTGGTGACAGTACCATCCAGTCTGGCTGGCCAGTCAGGATACTGTTTTGCCGTATTGATACCAGACAGCGTCAGTTCACTGCGCCAGCTAATCGCTTTACTCCAGTCCACCAGCGCGTTGAGATCGATGTGTCCCTGCAGTGCCGCAATACGAAGTTTATCCAGCGTAAACTGCTGCACATTGCCTTTGCCATCCAGCGCAATGTTTGCCGGCGGTATCGATTCGCCTTTTACCGCCGTACGCAACGACATCACATAATCTGTGGCTTTACCGCTAAACCGATAGTCGAGTTTATCTGCCTGATACTGTACCGCACCGGTCAGTGGCCAGCGCAGCTCGGGGCTGGTCAGGCTGATTGATAGCGGTAGTCCGGCAACCGCAGGCCGGGCCATAGCATCCAGCTGCGCACGTACCGGGCCAGAGAGATTTAGCCCCAGCGTCAGCTCGTCACGCAGTGCCCCCCCCAGCGTTAGCTTAACTTTTTCTCCTTTGACCGGATCGACGTTCAGCGTACTGTTTAGCGTAAAATTCACCGGCCAGTTGCCTGCCAGCTGCGCATCGCCGCTGGCGCTGACCTGTCCCTGCGGCGAGTCGATATCAAATGTCTGAAGCTGCAAATGATTATCTACAGTTTCCGCTTTCACCAGCAGGCGGGAAATCGCGATATCGGTATCGCCAGTGATACGCAGCTGTTCACCCAGCAGCGACTGAACGGTGATATCCAGCGGCAGACGATAATCGGGCAACTCAGGCAGCAGCGGTTTAGCGAATAACGCCTGCAACGTCTCACCCAGCGGCTTCTCATCTGGCTGTGGCTGCTGAACTTTTGGCTGTACGATCTCTTCGTTTGCCACTTTTGCTGCTTTTGGCAGTGCAATCAGCAGCCCCTGAATGCGGGTGGGATTCAGCGTCAGCGCCCGATCCTGCCACTGTAGTCCGGTAGTAAAATCGAGCAGCGAAATCGCCGTGTCATCCACTTTGACATTAATATTATGCAGCGCGAGATTACGCAGTGAGACTGGATAAGGCGTGCTGAGATTAGTGCTGCCCTGCTCCTCCGGCGGCGGCTCACTGCCCGGTGCCATTTTCTTGCTATCCACCACTACGCTGACATCCTGTAGCGCGATCGCATTAACGCAGACAGAAGAGTGCAGCAAGCAGTTGAGATCGAGCGCAAGATGAAAGCGGCCCGCATCCACACTGACGCCCGGCATCTCATACTTCACATTGCTGAGCGTGAGGTTACGCCAGCCGCCCTCCACGTTGCCCACCGATAAGCCTGGCACCCAGCGATCGGCGCCTTTCAGCACCAGGTGCAGACCCGGGGTCGTACCAACCAGCAAGGCCACGCTGACAATCAGCAGCAGCAGAAAAATAATCAGGCCAGCCAGAATTTTTTTCCATAGCTTCATAGTTCTGGCCCCAGTCCGACATAAAATTGCAATCCATGCTCCTTGTCATCGCCAATTGGCCGGGCAATATCCAGCTTGATTGGCCCAACCGGTGAAGACCAGCGAACACCAACACCTGCCCCGGTCTTGATATTGCTCTGCTTGATATCGTTTACCGCTTCGCCAGAATCGACAAATACTGCTCCCCACCACTTACCGGACACGTTGTACTGATACTCCAGCGAGCCAGTCGCCAGTTTAGAGGCACCGGTGAGCTTGCCATCGTTGTCACGCGGCGAAATATTTTTATATTTATAACCGCGGATGCTGCGGTCACCACCGGCGAAAAAGCGCAAGTCTGGCGGGACTTTGTCAAAGTTGTTGGTTTCGATCCAGCCGAGATTACCGCGTGCGACAAAACGATGTTTATCCGCGAGTGTGCGGATCCAGACGTTTTGCGCCTGAAGGATCAGGAAATCCACATCTGATCCCCAGGTCGTGTCAGAGACATCCACTGAATAGCGCTGTGAGTCGCCCCAGGTTGGCATCAGCCCGCCGCGCGAGCGCGTGCGGTTCAGACTCAATCCGGGATAGAGCAGCATGGTGGTATTGGTTACATTGCCCTGTGTAAAGTGATCGAGGCTCCAGCGCAGGTTAACTGCTTTCTGCCAGCCGGAACTGTTGTCCCAGTTGCGTGACACTGCCAGCGTGGTGGTGTCCGATTTTGTATCGTTCAGGTCAGTGCGTTTCAGACCACCTGAGAAAGTGTAGTATTGCTCCAGCGGGCTTTTCAGCAGCGGAACTTTATAGCTGAGATCAAGCTGTTGCTCCGGCGCAGATACATAGGCGCTGGCAGCCAGACTGTGGCCACGGTCGTTGATCCAGGGTTTTTTCCAGGTGCCTTTTAGCCGCGGGCCAACGTCGGTGGAGTAGCCAACCCCAGCTTCAATCGTGTTTTTAACGCGTGGAGAGAGCGCTGCACTGAGTGGCAACACTTTGGTTTTGCGCCCTTTATCAAACTCAGGCGCGACTACCACGGAATTAAACCAGCCAGTGGCAGAGAGACGACGGTTTAGCTCAGCCAGCTCACGCGAGCTGTAGGGATCACCTTTTTTGAACGGCACCAGATTACGCAGATAGGCTTCATCAATCTGCGATCCCTCAAAGCTTACATCACCAAAACGGTAACGCGGACCGCTGTCGTAGTCGATGTCCCAGAAGGCCAGCCGCCGCTCAACAGAGACACCAAGCTGACTTTTTTTAAAATCCCCGTCGAAGTAACCGTTACGCAACGCCAGATTAGAGAAGCCGCGCTTGAACTTGTCATAGGTGCCGTGATTGAGCTGCGTGCCGGGCTCTGGTCTGCCCTGCTTAACCCACGCCTGATAATCGGGATCGTCTTTAGCTTCACCTTCGACCACAATAGTGCTGCCGCCAATCTTCACCGGCTCGCCAGGCACCACATGTGCAATCAGTACCGGGCGTCCCCCCTGCGCTGGCGGCGGACGCGACTCAAAGTCAATCTGCGGCTCATAGTAGCCCAGAGCCCGCAATCCCTCTTTAATCGCATTTGTAACGCGCGCCTGGAAACGACCATCGTTTGACACCTCATCATTGCCGATGGTGGACAAACGCGCCCTGACATTTTTCTGTAAATCCCCGGTCAGGCCTTCTACCTGCAGCCGCACTTTCGCTGCCTCTATGGCAGGCGCAGCAAGCAGCAGGCTGGCCAAACAATAAGCATGAAATCGTGGCACGCGTACTCCTGTTATCAATACCGGCCCCCCTTCCGCAGGGGCGTTAAGCGGGTGTAAAACGTTTTATCACCACTTTTTTATCCATCAGCATAGCCATTTTTTATGGCAAGCGGCTGCGTTACCTGACAACTAAGCCAAATTGCTGGCTATTGTCGGTAATTGCTGGTGGCGATACAACAGCGATGCCACGCTTCTGCGTCCTGTTACGCGGCAGTCGGATAAATCCTATCCCCCGGCGATCGTGCCTCTGGCGGCAGGATATGGGCTGCTGCTATAATCACCGACCAGCAGGCCTCGCCTGTATTCAATTCTGCCCCGACATTAACCATGGTCGAACTGGCGCAGACATTTTTGGCACGGATAGCTCTGTCAGACTGGCGTGTACCGGACGTACCCCCTTCGCGCTGCCCAGGCCAAAAATGACAAGTGATTAACTCAACGGATCTTTTATGCTAGATAGCCTGCTTGTCATTCTTTTACTGATTGTGATCAGTTCCTTTTTTTCTCTCTCGGAGATCTCGCTGGCGGCTGCCCGCAAGATCAAACTAAAACTACTGGCCGATGAAGGCAATGTTAACGCACAGCGCGTACTGAAGATGCAGGAACAGCCCGGCATGTTCTTTACCGTAGTGCAAATTGGCCTGAATGCGGTAGCAATTCTCGGTGGTATCGTCGGCGATGCCGCATTCTCACCCGCTTTCAGCAGCCTGTTTAATCGCTTTGTCGAGCCAGAGCTGGCGGAAAAACTGAGCTTTATCTGCTCATTTACCATTGTTACCAGCCTGTTTATCCTGTTTGCTGACCTGACGCCGAAGCGGGTTGGTATGATTGCGCCGGAAGCGGTGGCGCTGCGTATAATCAATCCGATGCGCTTCTGCCTGCTGGTCATGCGTCCGCTGGTATGGCTGTTTAACGGCCTTGCCAACGTTTTTTTCCGCCTGTTTAAGTTGCCGATGGTACGTAAAGATGACATTACCTCGGATGATATCTACGCGGTAGTGGAAGCTGGCGCGCTGGCTGGCGTATTGCGTAAGCAGGAACATGAGCTGATTGAAAACGTGTTTGAGCTGGAGTCGCGCACCGTTCCCTCCTCCATGACTTCACGCGAGAACATTATCTGGTTCGATCTGCGTGAAGATGAAGCCAGCCTGAAAAAGAAAATCGCTGAGCATCCGCACTCCAAGTTTCTGGTATGCGACGACGATATCGACCATATCATCGGCTATGTTGACTCAAAAGAGCTGCTGCTGCGCGTGCTGGGCAATCAGAGCATGGCGCTAAACAGCGGCGTGCAGATCCGCTCTGCACTGATTGTGCCGGATACGCTGACGCTTTCAGAGGCGCTGGAAAGCTTCAAAACAGCTGGTGAAGATTTTGCGGTGATCATGAATGAATACGCACTGGTTGTAGGCATCATTACACTCAACGATGTGATGACCACGCTTATGGGTGATCTGGTGGGTCAGGGGCTTGAAGAGCAGATTGTCGCGCGTGATGAGAACTCCTGGCTGGTTGAGGGTGGCACGCCAATTGATGATGTGATGCGCGTCCTCGATATTGATGAGTTTCCGCAGTCGGGTAACTACGAAACCATTGGCGGCTTTATGATGTATATGCTGCGCAAGATCCCGAAACGCACCGACTTTGTGAAGTTCTCCGGCTATAAGTTTGAAGTGGTGGATATCGACAGCTATCGTATCGATCAGCTGCTGGTGACGCGGATTGATGAACGCCCGCCAGCGCTGAGTGTAAAAACCAGCGACGACGATAGCAGCTCATCCGCTGCCTGACCTTCCCGGGTACGCCATAAGCGCGTACCCGATTTTTATCCGCCGCTGCCAGCGCCCTGATAAACAATAAATTGTTACTGCTGCTGATAATCGCTATGCGCGCGCAGCGGCCTCTGGCACAGAGTCAGGCAATATATCAGAACTGATGGGAGGCAATGCGCGGTGGTGCTGAAATGTTTAGGGCGCCTGCGGCGCCCTTGCTGGTGCTTAATTATACTCGGCCTGGAGCCGCAACACCTGTCGGTTGATTTCTGACATCACACTAAGGTGCTGTTTATCTTTGACGCGCGGCAGAATCACTTTGCCTTTATCAAACTCAAACGCGCCAACATCCTTGATATATAGCCTTCCTTTAAATAGCGTTTTCACATATTTCGCAATTTGCAGCGGATTATATCGCTGGAAGATCTTCATGCTGTTAACTCCTGAACAGATTTAATACGCTTCGCCGTTGCCAAAATTGGTACGAACTCATGAAGCGCAAATGAGGCTTAAATATAGAACAGGATTTTTAGTCCGGGTTCCGGAAACATGAATTTTTTACTGAGTTGACACAACATTACAGTCAACTCTGTCAATCAGCTCACAAAATCCAGTATAAACCTTCACAGGTTAAGGATTTGTGGCATAGCCTGCAAAGCTGCCAACTTGTTGCGACAGGCGTATCATCCACGCTTACTATGACAGGAACATGACCAACTGGTCTGATCACTAAGGAGAATTCTATGCGTCTGGCACTCTCTCTGCTCACGGCAGCTTTACTGCTGCCAGGAATGGCATCTGCCCATGCGTTTAAGACTGGTGAACGCGTACCGCCTGTAGGCATCAGCGATAAAGGTGAGCTGCTTTATCAGCAGGAGAAGTTTAGCTATCAGCCCTGGAACAGTGCGCGGCTAAGCGGCAAAGTGCGGGTGATTCTGCATATTGCCGGACGCGTTTCAGCAAAAGAGCAGAATGCAGCCCTGATTGAAGCGATCAAAGCTGCACAGCTGCCCCACGAGCGCTATCAGACCACCACACTGGTTAACACCGATGATGCGATCCCCGGAACCGGGATGTTTGTCCGCAACAGTATAGAGAGCAATAAAGAGCAGTATCCGTGGTCGCAATTCATCATTGACAGCAACGGTGATGCGCGGAAAGCGTGGCAGCTTAAAAAAGGTGGTTCCGCCGTCGTTGTACTCGACAATACGGCGCATATCCGCTTTGCTAAAGATGGCCCGCTGACGCAGGAAGAGGTTAAAACAGTGATTACGCTGCTCCATTCACTACTGCAGCAGTAACAGACGGGAGGCAAGCCTCCCGCTGGTTCAGAACAGGGATACGCGGAAGCCAGGATTGAGAAAGGATTCACGCGGCGTATAGTCAAGGGGTCGCCCCTGCCAGTCATGGACATGCGCTCCCGCCGCCAGTGCCACTGCGTGCCCTGCTCCGGTATCCCAGATATTAGTCGGTCCGAAACGGGGATAGAGCTGCGCTTTGCCTTCAGCGACCAGACAAAATTTCAGCGATGAGCCGATAGCCGTGGTCTGATGTTCACCCAGCTGCGTAAGATACTCTTTCAGCTCCGGATCTTTATCAGCGTGTGAGCGGCTAACCACAACCAGCAGTGGGCGTGCATCAGATACGTGAATCTGCGTTGTATGGCCGTTCTCCTCTTTCCAGGCTTTGCCAGCTGCCGCAGAATAGAGTACGCCCAGCGCGGGTGCATAAACCACGCCCAGCACAGGTTTGCCCTGCTCAATCAAGGCAATGTTAACGGTGAATTCGCCATTACGCTTGATAAACTCTTTAGTGCCATCCAGCGGATCGACCAGCCAGTAACGCTGCCACTGCTGACGAACCTGCCAGACGGGTGGATCCTCTTCTGACAAAACCGGCAGGTCTGGCGTCAGTGTCTTAAGCCCCCGCATGATGACGTCATGTGCGGCAAGATCGGCTGCGGTAACGGGTGAATCATCGGCTTTACTGGCCACGTTGATTGGCTGTGCCCCGTTATAGACCTGCATAATCGCATCACCTGCGTCACGCGCCAGCTGGCAAATTTTCTCTAACATACTTCACCTCGTTTTCGCTGAAATACGCTTTCAGAGCGGGATATCTGCTCTGTAAAGTCTGGCAGGTAAATGCCTGCCTGTCTGGTATATCGCGTTGTGATACATAATCGATTGCATTATCAATACCATAGATCGCAGCAGCTCACTATGGCGCAGTGCCGAATCGGTGATACTTACGGAAAAAAGATGAAATCCTGATGCCAGTCACAAACTCAAATGATAATTCATAGCAGTTTTGCATTACTTTGAGATTTTCATCGAGTAAACAAGGAGAGAGCTGTGTTCAGAGCGAACATATCGTTACTGGCGTTGTGCCTGACAACATCTATCGCACAGGCCGCCACTGTGGATCTGCGCATTCTGGAAACCACCGATCTGCATAGCAATATGATGGATTTTGACTACTACAAAGATAAGCCCACGGAAAAGTTTGGCCTGGTGCGCACCGCAACGCTGATTCAGCAGGCACGCGCTGAAAGTAAAAACAGCGTGCTGGTGGACAATGGCGATATAATCCAGGGCAGTCCGCTGGGCGATTACATGGCTGCTAAGGGATTAAAAGCGGGCGAAGTGCATCCAGTTTACCAGGCGCTGAATACGCTGGATTACAGCGTTGGCAATCTCGGTAACCACGAATTTAATTACGGCCTGCCCTATCTCAAAAAAGCGCTGGCTGGTGCCCGTTTTCCCTACATTAATGCCAACGTTATTGATGAAAAAAGCGGTAAACCTCTCTTTACGCCCTATCTGATCAAAGAAACCACGGTAACCGACCGTAGCGGCGCGCAACATACGCTGAAAATCGGCTATATCGGCTTTGTTCCGCCACAGATTATGATCTGGGATCGCAACAATTTGCAGGGAAAAGTACGGGTTGATGATATTACGGCAACAGCCAGGCGTTATGTGCCGGAGATGCGGGCAAAAGGTGCTGAAATTATCATCGCTATTCCTCATTCTGGTTTAAGCAGCGAACCCTGGCATGCGCTGGCAGAAAATTCAGTCTGGTATCTGAGTCAGGTGCCCGGTATCAACGCGATTATGTTCGGTCATGCCCATGCCGTGTTTCCCTCAAAAGAGTTTGCCGCTATCAGAGGAGCAGATATCACTCAGGGCACGCTAAATGGCGTACCAGCGGTAATGCCCGGCATGTGGGGCGATCATCTTGGCGTCGTGGATCTGGTAGTAAGTAATGACAGCGGCAGCTGGCAGGTAATCCAGGGCAAAGCGGAAGCGCGGCCAATCTATGACAATAGTGCCAGGCGTTCACTGGTGGCCGCAGATAGCACTCTCACAAAGGTGCTGGCAGAAAGCCATCGCGCAACGCGTGATTTTGTCGCCAAACCGATCGGCAGCTCAGCAGATGTTATGTATAGCTATCTGTCGCTGGTGCAGGATGACCCCACCGTGCAGATTGTCAATAATGCCCAGCGCGCCTATACAGAACACTTTATTCAGGGCGATCCCGATCTCGGTGGTTTACCGGTGCTCTCTGCCGCTGCGCCTTTTAAAGCCGGGGGCCGCAAAAACGATCCCGCCAGCTATGTAGAAGTGGAGAAAGGCCAGCTGACGTTTCGTAATGCCGCCGATCTCTATCTCTATCCCAATACGCTGGTGGTGTTAAAAGTCAGTGGTGCGCAGGTCAGGGAGTGGCTGGAGTGCTCGGCCGGGCAGTTTAATCAGATAGATCCTCACAGCAGTAAGCCGCAGTCGCTGATCAACTGGGATTTCCGTACCTATAACTTTGATGTCATTGATGGCGTTGAGTATCAGATCGATGTGACGCAGCCTGCGCGCTATGACAGCGAATGTACCCTGGTCAACAAGGGCGCTTCACGCATCCGGCAGCTGACGTGGCAGGGAAAACCGATCGATCCTGCTGCCACCTTTCTGATCGCCACCAATAACTATCGCGCTTATGGCGGTAAGTTTGCCGGTACAGGTGATAAGTTTGTCGCGTTTGCATCACCCGACGAGAATCGCTCTGTGGTGGCAGCCTATATCAGCAACGAGAGTAAACAACGGGGTGCAGTACAGCCAAAAGCAGATAACAACTGGCGCCTGGCAGCAATTGAGAGTGCGACACCACTGGATATTCGCTTTGAGACAGCGCCTGGTGATAAAGCGACGCAGTTTATCAGGGAGTATGCGGCCTATCCAATGAAGCCAGCAGGCACGGATAAGACGGGATTTGCACTCTGGCAGGTTGATTTACAAAAGCCGCACTAATGCGGCATTGCGCACCTGAGCCGGCCTGCTCGCAGGCTGACTCAGGCACTTGAAATTACAGAATTTCCAGCAGCTCAACTTCAAAAATCAGGGTACTGAATGGCGGGATTGAGGCACCGGCACCGCGCTCACCATAGGCGAGGTGATGCGGGATCACCAGTTCCCATTTTGAACCAACCGGCATCAGCGTCAGCGCTTCGATCCAGCCAGCGATCACACCGGTAACCGGAAATTCCGCTGGTTCACCACGTGCCACAGAGCTGTCAAAGACGCTGCCATCAATCAGCTTGCCAGTATAGTGAACGCGAACGCGATCCTGACGTGATGGAATCGGGCCATCGCCCTGAGTGATTACGCTGAACTGCAGGCCTGATTCGGTGCTGCTGACGCCTTCGCGCTGTGCATTCTGCTCAAGGAACTGCTGACCCTGTGCTGCCATCGCCTCTGTACGCTCACGACGCACGCCTTCGGCACGCTCATGCACTTCACGCAGTGCACGATGTACCACATCAACCGGAACAGCGGGTGAATTCCCTTCCAGCGCGTCGCGCAGGCCCGCCAGCAGTGCTTCCGGCTGCAGCCCCTGCAGTCCAGACTCTTGCAGCTGCTGCCCAACCTGTAAACCGATACCGTAACTCGCTTGTGATTCGACGCTGTCAAATGAAAGGGTCGTCATGTTAATTCCTTAATCCCGGATAAAAGTGAACCGGCAGCATAACAGCGCAGGCGGCTGGCGTAAAATCTCACGCTGTGCGTGATGACATTTGACGGCGAAACAGAAACAATATGCAGGTCAAATTTTTCAATGCTGGCGGGCACTTCCCGCTCTCATTGCCCATACTGTAAAAATAAGAGAGAGAACATGGGCCAGATTGCCCCGCGACGTCGCCGGACGCGCGCACCGCGAACGCTACTACCCTGGCTGCAACGCTGGCTGCCAGCCAGACTCCACAAACCTGCTGGCGAGGAGAATAGACCTATGGATACAGGAAGCCCATCCCGCATGCCTGCTGCTCTGCAGCGTCTCTGGCACCTGCTGGATGATATAAGCTGGATGGATCCGCTGCCGCCGTTTCATCGTCGCGGAATCGTCATTGCTCTGCTGATTATGCTGCTGGCGTTTCTCTGGCCCGCCAGCACGCCGACATACCCGGTTGAGCGCCCTACCGGGAGCCAGCCAAAAGAGGTGCCGATGCAGGCAGAGATCTACGACAATGCGGATCAATCATCTGCTGCTGATCAGACCCAGCGTGATGCCCGTGGAGGCTGGCGCAGCTATAGCATCGCTTCGGGTCAGACGCTGGCGCAGCTGTTTCGCGACAATAATCTGCCGGTCAACGATGTCTTTGCGATGGCACGGGTAGAGGGAGAAGGCTCGCCGCTGAGCTCCCTGCAGAGTGGTCAGCAGGTGAAAATCCGCCAGAATGCGGAGGGTGTGGTAACAGGCCTGACGGTTGAAAGCAGTAATGGCCCTGCTCTGTTTACCCGGCAGCCAGACGGCAGTTTTATTCGTGCACAATAACTGCTACAAACAAAAACGCCGGCACAAGGCCGGCGTTTTCGCATTACCAGGTAAAATTACCCGGCAACTACATTCACAACCAGTTTAGCGAAAACTTCGCTATGAACCTGGAAGTCAACTTCATGCTCACCGGTGGTGCGCAGAACGCCGTTCGGCAGGCGAACTTCGCTCTTAGACACCTCAACACCAGCTGCAGTTACTGCATCAGCGATGTCGCGGGTACCGATGGAGCCGAACAGTTTACCTTCGTCGCCTGCTTTAGAGACGATGGTAACAGTGCCCAGGCCGCTGATTTTCTCAGCACGTGCGTTGGCAGCTGCCAGAACGTCAGCCAGTTTGGCTTCCAGTTCAGCGCGACGGGTTTCGAAAAACTCAACGTTTTTCTTGGTAGCAGGAACAGCTTTGCCCTGTGGTACCAGGAAGTTACGAGCGTAGCCCGCTTTAACGTTAACCTGATCACCCAGGCTGCCCAGGTTTGCTACTTTATCAAGCAGAATAACTTGCATTACCTTATCCT
>CAJYKU010000039.1 GCA_913775175.1 uncultured Pantoea sp. | reverse complement strand
CCCCATGCGAGAGTAGGGAACTGCCAGGCATCCAACAAGTAGAGAAACCCTGAACCCGCGTTCAGGGTTTTTTTACGTCTGCAGAAAAGTCAGATTTCCGCGGCGGCGCGGCGAAAAGCGCTCCGCTACGCCCGCCGGTCGGGTAAACTGTGGTCAGGTTACTCAGCAAAGGCCCTGAAATGTCCAGCTCCGGTTCAGCCACTCTGTGGTATAGCCTGCATGCCACTAAGATTTTCCCCCTAAAAAACAGTGAGTTATCTTCCCTGATCTGATTGTTGTCAGAAAACTTCCTGCAAGCGCACAGAGAGCAAATTCTGACCTGGTACTTATCCATTTATACAGGATACATACCTGTGACGATGCGCTGCTATGCCATATTAAGCTGAAACATTTTCATAAATCGCATGAAGTCTCGACATTCAGTCGCTGCCAGGCTAACCTCGGGCATCTGGATGTCTAAACGTTTATATGGTTATCAGTAAGAGGTGAGCAGGTTATGCCAATCAGGATCCCCGATGAATTACCGGCAGTAAATTTTTTACGCGACGAAAATGTCTTTGTTATGACGTCGTCACGTGCCCGGGTTCAGGAGATCCGTCCATTAAAAGTGCTGATCCTTAATCTGATGCCCAAGAAAATTGAGACGGAAAATCAGTTTCTGCGCCTGCTCTCCAACTCTCCACTCCAGATTGATGTACAGCTGCTGCGCATTGATAGTCGTGAATCACGTAACACTCCCAGCGAGCATCTGAATAATTTCTACTGTAATTTCGAGGACATCCAGGACGATAACTTTGATGGCCTGATTGTGACCGGGGCACCGCTCGGGTTGGTTGATTTTAACGATGTTGCTTACTGGCCACAGATCCAGCGTGTATTACACTGGGCAAAGCAGCATGTTACCTCTACCCTGTTTGTCTGCTGGGCAGTACAGGCAGCACTGAATATTCTGTATGGCATCCCTAAGCAGACCCGGCAAAACAAGCTCTCTGGTGTGTTTGAACATCAAATCCTGCATCCTCATGCACTACTGACACGTGGTTTTGATGATAATTTTCTTGCTCCGCATTCGCGTTATGCAGATTTCCCCAGCCAGCTGATTCGCGACTATACCGATCTGGAGTTATTTGCTGAATCAGAAGCCACCGGAGCGTATCTGATGGCGAGCAAAGATAAACGGCTGGCATTTGTTACCGGGCATCCTGAGTACGATGCAGTGACGCTCTCTGGCGAATATCATCGTGACAATGACGCCGGTTTACAGCCAGAACTGCCCTTTAACTACTTTCCGCAGGATAATCCGGCTTTGCCGCCACGCGCAACCTGGCGTAGTCACGGTAATCTGCTTTTCTCTAACTGGCTTAACTACTATGTCTACCAGATCACTCCATTTGATCTGCGTCATATGAATCCTACATTAGACTGATCTTACTAACTACCCATATACCACCGCGACAGCCACCCCGGCGTCGCGGTTTTTTTATGTTTCTGATCTGCGCGGAAATGCTTGCCTTTATTTTTCCAAATTAAATAACAGCCTATTCATGAGGTTATTTTAATATCTCATAAAAAATGGAAATAGTTTTTGAATTTAAAATTTAAAAGCTTATGCTCTGATCTTGCCGGTTAAATAACACCCGATATTTTGATCCTGATCCCTGAATGGATCGCACCTGGAGGCAGCCAGCATGACAGAGATGGTAATCAGCCCGACACTCACCTTTACTCAGCCCTTTTTATCTGCTGAAAAACAGCTATTTACACCTGAAGCTGTCAACTTTCTGCATACACTGGTAGTGCGCTTTGCACCTGAGCGCGATCGACTGCTAAAAGCCAGACAGCAACGGCAGCAATCTTACGATCGTGGCACACTGCCGGATTTTGATATGGAAACTATTTCCATTAGAGAATCAGAGTGGCAGGTGAGATCATTACCGCAGCTGCTATGCGATCGTCGTGTCGAGATCACCGGGCCGCCAGACAGGAAAATGGTCATTAACGCGCTCAATGCCAGCGTCAATGTGTATATGGCAGATTTTGAAGACTCGCTGGCACCAGCATGGCAGAAGCTGATTGAAGGCCAGCTGGTATTACGCGAAGCGGTGGCGGGCACGCTGCGCTACACCAGCGAGAGTGGCAAAATCTATCAGCTGCGATCTGATCCTGCGCTATTAATGTGTCGGGTACGCGGATTACATCTGGATGAAAAGCATGTCGAGTGGCGTAACAGAGCCATTCCCGGCGGTTTGTTCGATTTTGCTCTCTACCTGTTTCATAACCTGCAGGCTCTGCAGAAAAAAGGGCATGGCCCGTGGTTCTATCTGCCCAAGACCGAGCACGCCAGTGAAGTAGCATGGTGGCGGGAGATTTTTCGCTTCAGCGAAGATCATTTCGATCTGCCGCGTGGCACGATAAAAGCCACGGTGCTGATTGAGACGCTGCCTGCGGTTTTTCAGATGGATGAGATCCTGTGGGAGCTGCGCGATCACGTTGTTGGCCTGAATTGTGGCCGCTGGGATTACATTTTCAGCTATATCAAAACACTGGCACAGCATAGTGACCGAATCCTGCCCGATCGCCAGCAGATCAGCATGGATCAACCTTTCCTGGACGCCTGTTCCCGCCTGCTGATCAAAACCTGCCATCGACGAGGCGTACTGGCAATGGGGGGAATGTCTGCGCTGATCCCGGCGAAAGATGAAGCGCGTAACGCCTGGGTCAGGGAGAAAGTACAGGAAGATAAAGCGCGTGAGGCAGGCAATGGTCATGATGGTACCTGGGTGGCACATCCGGGTCTGGCCGATATCGCCATGGCGGAGTTTGATCGCCAGCTGGGCAAACGTTCCAATCAGCTTCATATCAGACGCGAGTCCGACTCTCCGGTTACAGCGGAACGGCTGCTGCGTCCCTGTCGTGGCCAGCGCACGGAAGCGGGTATGCGTGCCAATATTCGGGTCGCGCTGCAATACCTTGAAGCCTGGATTAGTGGCAACGGCTGTGTACCGATTGATGGGCTGATGGAGGATACGGCAACGGCTGAGATTGCACGAGCTTCTATCTGGCAGTGGATCCGGCACAAGCAGATCCTCAGCGATGGCCAGCTGGTGACTGTTGCCCTGTTTCAACAGTTTCTCGATCAGGAGCTGGCTGCATTGCGTCAGCGCGTCGGAGAAACAGCGTTTCAGCACAGCCGTTTTAATGAGGCGGCGCAGCTGATGACACAAATTACCACTGCCCCGGAACTGATCTCTTTTCTGACACTGCCAGGCTATCGCCTGCTGCCCTGACTCTGGAGAAATTGCTATGTCAAATCGTACACAACAGATCAATCAACTTGCAGCGAGCTGGCAGGAGGCACGCTGGAATGGTATTACGCGGCCCTATAGTGCTGCAGAGGTTATTAACCTGCGCGGATCGGTAAATCCGGCCTGTACGCTCGCTCAGAGAGGCGCAGAAAAACTCTGGTCGCTGCTGAATGGTGAAGCAGCCAAGGGATATATCAACAGTCTGGGCGCATTAACCGGTGGTCAGGCAGTACAGCAGGCAAAGGCGGGCATTGAGGCGATCTATCTTTCTGGCTGGCAGGTGGCGGCGGATGCCAACCTTGCCGGACAGATGTATCCCGATCAGTCGCTCTATCCGGTCAATTCGGTGCCGGAAGTGGTTCAGCGTATTAATCAGAGTTTTCAACGCGCTGACCAGATCCAGTGGGCCAGTGGATTATCGCCACAGGATCAGGGCTATATTGACTATTTTCTGCCAATTGTCGCTGATGCCGAGGCAGGATTTGGCGGTGTATTAAATGCATTTGAGCTGATGAAGTCGATGATCTCTGCCGGAGCCAGTGCAGTGCACTTTGAAGATCAGCTGGCGGCGGTCAAAAAATGCGGGCATATGGGTGGTAAAGTCCTTGTACCAACACAGGAGGCCATTCAGAAACTGGTGGCCGCACGGCTCGCTGCTGATGTTATGAATGTACCCACAGTGCTGATTGCGCGCACAGATGCTGACGCTGCCGATCTCATTACCTCAGACTGTGATCCCTGTGACAGCGCCTTTATTACTGGCGAACGCACGCCGGAGGGTTTTTTCCGCACTCATGCCGGCATTGAGCAGGCGATCAGCCGCGGGCTTGCCTATGCACCCTATGCTGATGTGCTGTGGTGCGAAACCTCTACGCCCGATCTGGCACAGGCGCAGCGTTTTGCCGAAGCGATCCACGCGCGCTTTCCGGGCAAGCTGCTGGCCTATAACTGTTCGCCATCGTTTAACTGGAAAAAAAATCTTGATGACCAGACTATTGCCCGCTTTCAGCAGGCACTGAGCGATATGGGATATCGCTTCCAGTTTATTACGCTGGCGGGTATTCACAGCATGTGGTTCAACATGTTCGATCTGGCGCACGCCTATGCTCAGGGAGAAGGTATGCGCCACTATGTGGAAAAAGTGCAGCAGCCAGAGTTTGCTGCACGTGACAAAGGCTACACCTTCTCTTCACATCAGCAGGAAGTGGGGACAGGCTACTTTGATCGCATCACCACGGTGATTCAGGGGGGAGCGTCATCCGTTACTGCATTAACGGGCTCCACTGAAAGCGCCCAGTTCTGAATGCAGAGCTGTCAGGTGCATGAATACGCACCTGACAGATGCGTGTCACTTCGTTGCTGGCCCGCTATCTATGGCGGGCGCTAACGATTGCCGGAGGTTGCTGATGTCACCGCAAGAGTCACTGATTGCTCATACAATTCTGCAGGGGTCTGATGCCCAGTATGGGCGCTTTCTGGATATTACTGCTGGTGCGCAGCAGCGTTTTGAACAGGCAGAGTGGCAAGCCGCACAGCAGGCAATGAAAGCGCGTATCAATCTTTACGATCACCATGTCACGCTGGTGGCTGATCAGCTGCGGGTGCTGAATAAGCAGGATGAGTGGGATACAGCATTCTGGCTGCGGGTTAAATCGCATTATGAGAGTTTGCTGCCGGGCTATCCGCGTTATGAAATCGCCGAAAGCTTTTTCAATTCGGTTTACTGCCGGCTCCAGGGACACAGTCATCTGTTCCCTGAGCGACTCTTTATCTATCCTTCTCAACCGTTGCTGAACGAATCCGGGGCACAGCGCCCATTGTCGCGTCTCTACCGCCCCTGGCCTGACTGGACAACAACACTACGTCAGCTATTGCAGGATATCCCTTTGCGACTTGCCTGGCAGGATCTGACGCGGGATATCGGCTGGATTGTGCGACATCTGCACGAGCAGTTCACCCCATCACAGCTGGCTGATGCCACGCTGGATGTTGCCAGTGAACTTTTTTATCGCAATAAAACCGCCTGGATCGTTGCGCGCCTGCAGTTCAGCAGTGGCGCAATCGCGCCTTTCCTGTTACCGCTGCAGCGTGATGACGCCGGACGTTTGTGGATTGAAACCTGTCTGACCGAAAGTCGTGATGCCAGCATTGTTTTTGGTTTTGCCCGAGCCAGTTTCATGGTTTACGCACCGGTACCAGCGGCGCTGCTCGCGTGGTTGCAGCCTCTGTTGCCAGGTAAAACGCTGGCTGAGCGCTATATCGCGATTGGCTGTCAGAAGCATGGTAAAACAGAGTGCTATCGGGAGTATCTGCACTATCTGGCGCACCATAGCGATATGTTTACGCTGGCACCCGGCGCACGCGGGATGGTGATGCTGGTATTTACCCTGCCAGGATTTGATCGGGTGTTTAAAGTTATCAAGGATCAGTTTGCGCCGCAGAAAGAGGTAACCGAAGCTCAGGTACACGCCTGCTATCGGCTGGTTAAAGAGCATGATCGGGTCGGACGAATGGCCGATACTCAGGAGTTCCGTTACTTTGCGATTCCGCGCGCGCGCATTCCTGCGGCGCTGATGGCGGAGTTTATGCGCGATATTCCTGAAAAAATTGAGCTGCGCGATGATCAGCTAATTATCCGTCATCTCTGGCTGGAGCGGCGTATGGAGCCGCTTAATCTCTGGCTGAATCAGGCCACAGCCGCACAGCGATACCAGGCGCTGGAGGAGTATGGTAACGCCATCTGTCAGCTGGCAGCCGCCAATATCTTTCCTGGCGATATGTTATTTAAAAATTTTGGTATGACGCGCCACGGTCGTGTGGTGTTTTATGATTATGACGAAATCCGTCCGATGACTGAGCTGACATTCCGTGATGTGCCGCAGGCACGCCACGAGGAGGATGAGCTACAGGCAGAGCCCTGGTACAGTGTTGGCGCGGATGATGTCTTTCCGGAGACATTCCGTTATGCACTCTGCAGTGAACCTGCCACTGGCCGGTTATTACAGACGCTTCATCCGCAGCTGTTTGATGCCGGCTGGTGGCGAACACTGCAGGCACGTATTCGTGCCGGACATATTGAGGAGGCGAGCGCCTGGCGTGCTGCACAGTGCTTCAGCGCCCGCTTTGCGACGGTTGCGGCTTAACGCCCCGCATAGGCCTGCGTTACCGCTCTGGCGGCACGGATCACCAGTGCCCCCAGTTCGGTAATACGGTCGTCTGTCATACGTGCCAGTGGGCCGGAGATAGAGATAGCGGCAAACGGCTCGCCATGTTCGTCATAAATCGGTGCGGCGACGCAACGCAGACCCAGTGCATGCTCCTCATCATCGTGGGAGAATCCCATTTTGCGGATCAGTGCCAGATTCTCTTTTAGCGTATGCGGTGACATCAATGTTTTCGGCGTATAGCAGTGCAGACCTTTCTGATGCAGCAGGGCGGTAACCTGTTCATCGCTCAGATGTGCCAGAAAGGCTTTACCTGCTCCGGACGCATGCATCGGCAGTTTGCCACCAATTGGCGCCGACATGCGCATCAGCTGAGTGCACTGTACCTGGTCAACAATCACCGCCTGATAATCGCCGAGATCCAGCACAGCCAGATTAACGGTTTCACCCGCTTCCTCCATCAGCTTGCGTAGTACCGGATGCACAATTGCCAGCAGATTGCGGCTCTGCAGAAAACTACTGCCAACCACAAATGCATTTGCACCAATGGTCCAGTAGCCCAGATCGCCAGTCTGATGTACAAACCCCTGTTGCTGCATGGTTGAAAGCAGGCGATGTGTGGTTGAATTTGGCAAACCGGCCTGCTGAGCCAGCTCGGTTAGGGCTACGCTACCGTGAGATTCAGCAATCAGTTCCAGCAAACGCAATCCGCGCGTCAGCGATTGCACCTGACCGCCAGCTGGCGCCGTGGCTGCGGTAGTTGTACGAGGCTTTTTGCCGCGTTTGGCCGGTAGCGGAGTCGTCATAGTGTCCCCAGTATTACGCTTTCCTGTGGAAACCATTTTCGTTTTTATTAGCCGGAATGCAAACGCTGAACCACTGGTCGGAGGTGAACGGCAGGGCGAAAAATAAGCATTCGTCGGGTATCTTTTGCTCAATCTGAAGTTATGCCAGTATGTCTGACAGGGCAGTTAATGCAATGGCGTGGACGGGACAAGCGTGAGCAAGCAAACAGAAAAACTGCAGCAGCAGCTGGCACAGCGAATTATGATTCTGGACGGTGCAATGGGCACGATGATCCAGAGCTACAAACTCAGCGAACAGGATTTTCGCGGCAGCCGCTTTGCTGACTGGCCTCTGGATCTAAAAGGCAATAACGACCTGCTGGTATTAACCAGACCAGAGGTGATCAGCGAAATACATCATGCCTATCTGGCTGCTGGCGCAGATATTCTCGAAACCAATACCTTTAATGCCACGGCCATTGCGATGGCTGATTACGGTATGGAGATGCTCTCCGCCGAAATTAATCAAACGGCAGCCCGGCTGGCGCGTGAGTGTGCGGATGCATGGAGTGCAAAAACCCCCGGACAACCACGCTTTGTTGCCGGCGTACTTGGGCCTACCAATCGGACCTGCTCAATTTCGCCTGATGTTAACGATCCGGCCTTTCGTAATATCACCTTTAATCAGCTGGTGGTGGCTTATCGCGAATCTGCACGTGCGCTGATAGCAGGCGGTGTGGATATCCTTATGATTGAGACGGTATTCGATACGCTGAATGCAAAAGCCGCAATCTATGCAGTACAGGCAGAGATGGAGGCACTGGGCGTTGCTCTGCCGCTGATGATCTCAGGCACTATTACTGATGCCTCCGGCCGCACACTATCCGGTCAGACTACCGAAGCATTCTACCACTCACTGCGTCATGCTGAACCGCTCTCATTTGGCCTTAACTGCGCGCTGGGTCCCGATGAGCTGCGTCAATATATGCAGGAGCTGTCACGCATTTCAGAGAGTTACGTTACTGCCCATCCCAATGCTGGTCTGCCTAACGCATTTGGTGAATATGACCTTGATGCCGCGACCATGGCGGCGCAGATCGGCGAATGGGCACGCTCAGGCTTTCTCAATATTGTTGGCGGCTGCTGCGGCACCACGCCGGAGCATATTGCTGCAATTGCCGCCGCAGTAAAAAATGTGCCGCCGCGGGTTCCACCAGTATTAGCCACGGCGTGCCGGCTCTCCGGCCTGGAGCCACTCACTATTCAGGCAGACTCACTGTTTGTTAACGTTGGTGAGCGAACCAACGTGACCGGTTCGGCAAAATTCAGGCGCCTGATTAAAGAAGAGAAATATCAGGAGGCGCTGGACGTTGCGCGTCAGCAGGTAGAGAGCGGGGCGCAAATCATTGATATCAACATGGATGAGGGGATGCTGGATGCCGAAGCGGCAATGGTGCGCTTTCTCAATCTGATCGCGGGTGAACCCGATATCGCCCGGGTGCCAGTGATGATTGACTCCTCAAAATGGGAGGTCATCGAAAAAGGACTGCAGTGTATTCAGGGCAAGGGCATCGTGAACTCTATTTCCATGAAAGAGGGAGTAGAGACGTTTCTGGCTCACGCACGCGAAGTACGGCGCTACGGTGCCGCAATTGTGGTGATGGCCTTTGATGAAACCGGGCAGGCAGATACGCGGGCTCGCAAAATTGAGATCTGCCGCCGGGCCTACCAGCTGCTAACGGAGCAGGCTGATTTTCCGCCGGAAGATATCATTTTCGATCCCAATATTTTCGCTGTGGCTACGGGTATCGAAGAGCATAACAACTATGCATTAGATTTTATTGGTGCCTGTAAGGATATTAAACGTGAGCTGCCACATGCCCTGATTTCTGGTGGCGTATCAAATGTGTCGTTTTCATTTCGTGGCAACGATCCGGTGCGCGAAGCGATTCATGCCGTATTTCTCTATCACGCCATTCTTAACGGCATGGATATGGGGATCGTTAATGCCGGGCAGCTGGCGATTTATGACGATCTGCCTGCTGAACTGCGTGATGCGGTGGAGGATGTGATCCTGAACCGGCACGAGGAGAGTACTGAGCGTCTGCTGGCGCTGGCAGAGCAGTATCGCGGCAGCCAGGGCAGTGGTGAGCAGGAGAAACAGCGGGCAGAGTGGCGCAGCTGGGAGGTCGCCAGGCGGCTGGAATATGCGCTGGTAAAAGGCATTACCGAATTTATTGAGCAGGATACTGAAGAGGCGCGGCAGGCTGCGGCGCGTCCAATCGAGGTGATTGAAGGTCCGCTAATGGCGGGTATGAATGTGGTGGGAGACTTGTTCGGCGAAGGTAAAATGTTTTTGCCGCAGGTTGTAAAATCAGCGCGCGTTATGAAGCAGGCCGTGGCCTATCTGGAGCCATTTATTCAGGCGAGCAAGGCGGCCGGCAGCAGTAACGGCAAAATCGTGCTGGCAACAGTAAAAGGCGATGTGCACGATATTGGCAAAAATATTGTTGGCGTTGTACTGCAATGCAACAACTACGAAATCATTGACTTAGGTGTTATGGTGCCGGGCGACAGGATCCTGAAAACCGCCGTTGAAGCCGGAGCTGATATTATCGGGCTGTCAGGTCTGATTACCCCCTCGCTGGATGAGATGGTCAGCGTGGCAAAAGAGATGGAGCGGCAGGGCTTTACGCTGCCGCTGCTGATTGGCGGTGCCACGACATCCAAAGCGCATACCGCGGTAAAAATTGAGCAGAACTACAGCGGGCCCACAATCTATGTCCAGAACGCCTCCCGTACTGTTGGAGTGGTATCAGCATTACTCTCACCTGCGCTGAAAGCGGATTTTATTGCACGCACCCGCAAAGAGTATGAAACGGTGCGGATCCAGCATGCGCGCAAAAAGCCGCGCACACCGCCGGTTAGCCTGCAGAAAGCTCGTGATAACAGCTATCTGATTGACTGGTCGCGCTATACGCCACCGGTGGCACATCGTCCGGGCGTAACGCCAGTGGAAGCGAGTATTGAGACATTGCGCAACTACATTGACTGGACACCTTTTTTTATGACCTGGTCACTGGCTGGCAAATATCCGCGCATTCTTGAAGATGAGGTGGTTGGCGCAGAAGCACAGCGGCTGTTTGCCGATGCAAATGCGTTGCTCGACAGCCTGAGTCGCAGTGGCGCGCTGCGCCCGCGCGGTGTGGCAGGCATTTTTCCGGCGAACCGGGTCGGTGACGATATCGAAATCTACCGGGATGAAACGCGTCGGGAGGTACGCTGCGTTGCGCATCACCTGCGGCAGCAGACCGAAAAAGGCGATTTTGCTAACTACTGCCTGGCAGATTTCATAGCGCCAAAGAGCAGCGGCAAAGCAGACTACATCGGTGCGTTTGCGGTCACGGGTGGGGTGGAAGAAGATGCGCTGGCCGAGGCCTGGGAGCAGCAGCATGACGACTACAACAAGATTATGGTGAAAGCGCTTGCCGATCGTCTGGCTGAGGCCTTTGCTGAGTATCTGCATGAACGCGTGCGCAAAGTGATCTGGGGATATGCGGCGAATGAAAATCTGAGTAATGATGAGCTGATCCGTGAAAACTATCAGGGTATCCGTCCGGCACCGGGCTATCCTGCCTGTCCGGATCACACCGAAAAAGCGGCGATCTGGCAGCTGCTGGATGCAGAAGCGCATACCGGTATGACACTGACAGAGTCATTTGCCATGTGGCCAGCCGCTGCGGTATCTGGCTGGTACTTTAGCCATCCTGACAGCAAATACTTCGCTGTCGCGCAGATCCAGCGCGATCAGACAGAAGATTACGCCATGCGTAAGGGGATAAGCGTGGCAGAAGCAGAGCGCTGGCTGGCACCTAATCTGGGCTACGATGCGGAGTGAATCTGCAGAGAGGTATCCGGTGGGCAGCCATGCGCCGGCGCTTAACCCACTTCTGAAGCCCTGTATGTACGCAAAACAGAGGGGAAACTTGCTTTTAAAAGTGCTCCTGAAATTATAGCGAGTAAGATCAATGCAAAGAGGTGAGCCTGAGAAGCTGAGATTTGGCGGCGCACATTCCATACCCTAATTGAGAGTGGCGTTTCACTTATGGGAGGAGTGCTTCTCGTCGTTTGTTGCTACTGGTTTTTCCATTATGAAACGTGGCATCAGCGTTTTATAGCGATCGGCTTAACTATCCTGGCCGTCTGTATCATCGTTAAGCTTCTTCCTGAACGATCAGACTCGTAACGGCAGTGTACCGCCGGACAGAGAAGATACGTCAGGTGCTCTATTCGCCGCTGGCGTTGCAATACCTGATGCCGCACGGTGAGGTAAAAACTATCCATACGGCAACCGGCAGGCAGCGATCCACAAAACCCCTAACCGGCAGTAAAGCACTCCGGCTGTTTAAATGTTCTCAGGCTGGTTGCAGGCCCCCGGCGGTCTGCAGAAAAAAGGGTGTAAAAAAGGCGACCTGCTGGCCGCCCTGATGGAGTGAGTAAAGATTAACGCCAGGATTTATAACGATTGATCAAGCCATTGGTCGAGCTGTCATGACTGGCGATATTTTCGTTATTTTCCAGCTCAGGCAGAATACGGTTTGCCAGCTGTTTGCCGAGCTCAACACCCCACTGATCAAACGTATAGATATTCAGAATTGCACCCTGCGTAAAAATTTTGTGCTCATAGAGTGCAATCAGTGCGCCGAGGCTGTAAGGCGTTATTTCGCGCAGCAGGATAGAGTTAGTCGGGCGATTCCCCTCAAACACTTTGAACGGCACGATATGCGCCACCGAATCAGCTGACTTACCGGCATCGGTGAATTCACTCTCAACTGTTTTACGTGATTTGCCGAAGGCCAGTGCTTCAGTCTGGGCAAAGAAGTTAGAGAGCAGTTTCTGATGATGGTCAGCCAGTGCGTTGTGCGTAATTGCTGGCGCAATAAAGTCGCAGGGTATCAGCTTGGTGCCCTGATGGATCAGCTGATAAAACGCATGCTGACCATTAGTACCTGGCTCGCCCCAGATAATCGGGCCGGTCTGATAATCCACCGGGTTGCCGTCGCGGTCAACATACTTGCCGTTGGATTCCATATTGCCCTGCTGGAAATAGGCTGCAAAGCGATGCATATACTGGTCATAAGGCAGAATCGCTTCGGTTTCAGCCCCAAAGAAGTTGTTATACCAGATACCGATCAGTGCCAGCAGCACCGGCAGGTTCTGCTCCATCGGAGTCGTGGCAAAGTGCTGATCCATAGCGTGAGCACCACTCAGCAGCTGCTCAAAATTGTCAAAGCCAATAGAGAGAATAATTGAGAGACCAATCGCCGACCAGAGTGAATAACGTCCGCCGACCCAGTCCCAGAACTCAAACATATTGCTGGTATCAATACCAAACTCGCTCACCGCTTTGCCATTGGTGGAGAGTGCAGCAAAGTGTTTCGCCACATGCTGCTGGTCACCGGCACTCTCTAAAAACCAGTCACGCGCGCTGTGTGCGTTAGTCATGGTCTCCTGAGTGGTAAAAGTTTTAGATGCCACCAGGAATAGCGTGGTTTCCGGGCTGAGGTTTTTCAGCGTTTCAGCGATATGCGTGCCATCAACGTTGGACACAAAGTGCATGTTAAGGTGATTTTTATAGGGGCGCAGTGCCTCTGTCACCATAAACGGGCCCAGATCGGAACCGCCGATACCGATATTGACCACATCAGTGATCGGCTTGCCGGTGTAACCTTTCCACTCACCACTGATAATGCGCTGTGAAAACTCTTTCATCTTATCCAGCACAGCATTGACCTCTGGCATCACATCTTTGCCATCGACCAGTATCGGTGTGTTGCTGCGATTGCGGAGCGCCACGTGCAGCACGGCACGATCTTCAGTACGGTTGATCTTCTCTCCTGAGAACATCGATTTAATCGCACCTGCCAGATCGGTCTCTTTAGCCAGCGCGTGTAGTGCGTTGAGAGTTTCCTCAGTAATACGGTTTTTTGAGAAATCCACCAGCATCTGATCATCGAACGTGGCGGAGAATTTCGCAAAACGATCGACATCCTGCTGGAAAAGATCGGCGATCTGCACTGATTTCATCTGTTCAAAATGCTGCTGCAGCGCTTGCCACGCTGCGGTTTGTGTCGGATTGATATTTTTCATGGCAACACTCATGTTGATATAAGAACCGTCATTTCATCCGGGCAATTATGCCAGCCCGGCATGCTTAGCCTCTCTTACGATGCGCCGCGTATGCCGGGGATCGGCACCCGCTTAGCGGCAACCAATCCGCATCGGCCAGAGGCGGACGAACACAGCGCGAACGCATTTCAGTATGACCATAGTTGCAGGCGAAAGGAAAAATTTTGTGATCGCGAACGCAGGATTTCAGCGAAATACGGCAGTAATTATTCGCCTCCTCCACAACATAAACGCTGCGCTACATCAGTGAATCGCTCTCTGTTTTTGCCATCCGGTATCGGCCTGATAATGTGCGATAAAAATCCGCTGCCAGGATGCGACAGGGCTGGACAGCAGCACAATTTGTCGATAATTTATGCCCGCGACTTGCACCTTAGGGTGCAAGCCAGAAGAGGCGCGTCGCCCAGGCAGTGTGTTTTAGGATCCGTATCCAGCGAGAACACATCAGGGGGTGCGACGCCGAGATGGTGCAACACGCGGAGTGTAGTGCTGTCGGCTGCAGGGGCTGAATCCTCTGGGTTGTCACCAGAGACGTCCACAGTCGGACGTTTCGCAAGGTGAAGTGCTTTTGGTGACTCATCTCCTGATCTTGTCTGTCCAATTCTGCTCTTCTCTTGTGCCAAGGCTGTTATCCCTGTCTTCTGAACCGACTATCCGGCAGAAGATAACCTGACACGAGGTTTGTTACATGTCTCAACCGTTGATTGTGGCAAAATTTGGCGGCACCAGCGTTGCCGATTTTGATGCTATGAACCGCAGCGCAGATGTTGTGCTATCTGATGCCAGCACGCGTCTGGTCGTTCTCTCTGCCTCTGCTGGCGTGACGAATCTGCTGGTTGCCCTTGCTGAAGGGCAGGAGCAGGCCCAGCGCGCACAGCTACTCGACGAAATCCGCCGTATTCAATACGCCATTATTGACCGTCTCGCTGCACCAGATGTGATCCGCGACGAAATCGATCGTGTGCTGGAAAATATCAGCATGCTGTCAGACGCTACGGCGCTGGCCAACTCGCTGGCGCTGACCGATGAGCTGGTCAGTCATGGCGAGCTGATGTCGACACTGCTGTTTGTCGAGATCCTGCGTGAGCGCGGCGTCAATGCTGAATGGTTTGATGTTCGCAAAGTCATGCGTACCAGTGACCGCTTTGGTCGGGCAGAACCTGATGTGGCAGAGCTGAAATCACTGGCCAGCACGCAGCTACAGCCGCGCACGGCTGAAGCGCTGGTCATTACTCAGGGCTTTATCGGTAGCGAAAGTAAAGGGCGCACTACCACGCTGGGCCGTGGTGGTAGCGATTATACCGCAGCTCTGCTGGGTGAAGCGCTGCAGGCATCACGCGTTGATATCTGGACAGATGTCGCGGGTATTTATACCACTGATCCGCGCGTTGTCCCTACGGCCAGACGTATCGAAGAGATCACCTTTGAAGAGGCGGCGGAGATGGCAATCTTCGGTGCCAAAGTGCTGCATCCGGCGACATTGTTACCCGCAGTGCGCAGCGATATTCCGGTATTTGTTGGCTCCAGCAAAGATCCGGCTGCAGGGGGGACCCGTGTCTGTAATACCACGGCGAATCCACCGCTGTTCCGTGCACTGGCGCTGCGCCGTAAGCAGACGCTGCTGACGCTGCACAGTCTGAATATGCTTCACGCTCACGGTTTCCTGGCTGAAGTATTCGCGATTCTGGCACGCCACAACGTCTCTGTTGATCTCGTTACAACCTCAGAAGTCAGTGTGGCACTAACGCTGGACACGACCGGTTCAACCAGCAGCGTTGATAGCCTGCTGACACAGGCGCTGCTGACAGAACTCTCTTCACTTTGCCGGGTTGAAGTGGAAGAGAATCTGGCGCTGGTGGCTATTATTGGCAATAACCTGTCAAAAGCGTGTGGCGTTGGCAAAGAGGTATTTGGTGTACTGGAGCCATTTAATCTGCGCATGATTTGCTACGGAGCCAGCAGCTATAATCTCTGTTTCCTGGTACCGGGTTCAGATGCAGAAGACGTTGTGCGTGCGCTGCACCATAACCTGTTTGGTGCCTGATCACTCAGTAAACTCTGTGCAAAGCCGGATGCTGTCCGGCTTTTTTTCAGCCTGAGTACGCGATATCTGACGGCAATTCAGATAAATCACAGAGTAACTTCCCGGTGTTGCGCCCTATATGCAGCAGCCAATCGGCATTTCCCTCCGGCAGCGTATCCTGCCATAGCAAAATGTTATGATCGTCTGCGGATCGCAGCAGTCGTTCCCTGCACGATCGTTCACCTGTGGCAAACCATCTCAACCCTTTGTGACGCAACATCAGAGTGCGCAAAAGCGGTAGCTAAAAAAGGAAGTGCTTCATGCTCGCCAGTTTCACCCGTCTGTTTCCGCTCTGGGCTGTTTTGCTCTCAGTGGCTGCCTATTACACGCCAGCCACCTTTCTTGGTATTGGCCCCTGGGTCTCTTATCTGCTTATGCTGATTATGTTTGGTATGGGCGTAACGCTGAATATTGATGATTTCAAACGCGTGCTGGTGCGTCCGGCACCGGTTATTGCCGGTACGTTTCTGCACTATCTGGTGATGCCACTGGCTGCCTGGGCACTGGCGAAACTGTTCCAGATGCCGCCCGATCTGGCCGCAGGAATGATACTGGTGGGCAGTGTCGCCAGCGGCACGGCTTCCAACGTAATGATCTATCTGGCGAAAGGCGATGTGGCGCTGTCGGTAACCATTTCATCAGTCTCTGCACTGGTCGGCGTTTTTGCCACACCACTGCTGACTCGTCTGTATGTGGATACCCATATTCAGGTGGATGTCGTTGGTATGCTGCTCAGCATTGTAAAAATTGTGGTGATTCCAATTTCACTTGGCCTGATTATTCATCACACCATGAATAGCGTGGTGCGCCGCGTAGAACCCTACCTGCCGGCATTTTCAATGATCTGTATTTTGCTGATTATCAGCGCTGTTGTTGCAGGCAGCCAGAGTTTTATCGGCTCCGTGGGTTTAATGGTGATTCTGGCGGTAATCCTGCATAACGCGATTGGTCTGCTTGGCGGTTACTGGGGCGGCAAGCTGTTTGGCTTTGATGAGTCCACCTGCCGGACTCTGGCGCTGGAAGTCGGGATGCAAAACTCCGGTCTGGCGGCTACGCTGGGCAAGCTTTACTTCTCACCGCTGGCGGCTCTGCCTGGCGCACTCTTCTCGGTATGGCACAACCTGTCAGGTTCACTGCTGGCGGGTTACTGGTCCGGCAAATCGATCGGGAAAAAAAGCTGAGTTAGCACGGGCGGCGTCAGCCGCCCGTTCTCACACGCAGCTTAGAGTTTCAAATAGGCACGAATACCATCCAGAAACATCTGGGTGGCCAGCATAATCAGGATCAGTCCCATCAGCCTCTCCAGCGCATTTACGCCTTTATCACCCAGCAGGCGCAGAAACAGACCAGAGAGCAGCAGGATAGTCACGGTGACACCCCAGGCGATCAGCATAGCGCCTACCAGATGACCCATCTGATTTGGATATTGATGCGACAGCAGCATCAGCGTAGCCAGCAGCGACGGGCCGGCGACCAGCGGGATCGCCAGCGGAACCAGAAACGGCTCTTCGCCAGCGGGTAAGCCACTGCTGCCTGATTCGCTGGCGGGAAAAATCATACGAATAGCGATCAGAAACAGAATAATGCCACCGGAGATTGAAACCGTTTCTGTACGCAGATTCAGAAAGGTCAAAATGCGCTCGCCAGCAAACAAAAACAGCAGCATTATCGCCAGTGCAATCAGCATTTCGCGGATCAGGACCACGCGCCGCCGCCGGGGTTCCAGATGTTTCAGCACCGACATAAAGATTGGCAGGTTGCCCAGCGGATCCATAATCAGCAGCAGCAATATGGTAGCGGATATCATCTCGGTCATGTGCGGTGAACCATCCCTTTATGTTGGTTTGCAGGCATTATTAGCTGTATTGCTGAAAAAGCGGGTGCAATCGAATTAATTCACTTGCCAGAAATGCTGCATTTTGTAGAGTTGAAGGTCGCAGGTAAACCCGAATATTACGCAGACTCGTGCATTTTTTTCGCCGGGTCTGATAGATGCACTAAACAGGCCCCGGCCCGAGCTCCAGAGACGGAGAGAAAATGAAAAATGTAGGTTTTATTGGCTGGCGTGGCATGGTTGGCTCTGTGCTGATGTCACGTATGAGCGAAGAACGCGACTTTGACGCCATCAATCCGGTGTTCTTTTCCACATCGCAACTGGGTCAGGCTGCACCAGTTTTTGGTGGCAAGTCAACCGGTGCACTACAGGATGCGTTTGATATCGAAGCGTTAAAGGCGCTGGATATTATTATCACCTGTCAGGGCGGCGACTATACCAGCGAAGTTTATCCTAAACTGCGCGAGAGCGGCTGGCAGGGCTACTGGATCGATGCCGCCTCCACGCTGCGCATGAAAGATGATGCCATTATTATTCTCGATCCGGTCAACCATCAGGTTATTCGCGACGGCCTGAACAAAGGCATTAAAACCTTTGTTGGCGGTAACTGCACGGTCAGCCTGATGCTGATGTCGCTGGGTGGTCTGTTTGCAGCAGATCTGGTTGAGTGGGCTTCGGTTGCGACCTACCAGGCGGCATCTGGCGGCGGCGCACGTCATATGCGCGAATTGCTGACGCAGATGGGAATGCTGCATGATCATGTGGCGCCTGCGCTGCAGAATCCAGCTTCAGCGATCCTGGAGATTGAGCGCAGTGTGACCGATTTCACCCGCTCAGGTACGCTGCCAACCGATAATTTCGGTGTGCCGCTGGCTGGCAGTCTGATCCCATGGATTGACAAGCAGCTGGATAATGGTCAGAGCCGCGAAGAGTGGAAAGGGCAGGCAGAAACCAACAAAATTCTCTCTACCCGCAACACGATTCCGGTGGATGGACTCTGCGTGCGCGTTGGCGCTCTGCGTTGCCACAGCCAGGCTTTTACGCTGAAGCTGAAAAAAGATCTGCCGCTGCATGAGATTGAACAGCTGCTGGCGTCGCATAACGAATGGGTTAAAGTGGTTCCAAACGACCGTGAGATAACCATGCGTGAACTCACTCCGGCAGCGGTAACGGGTCGTCTGACTACACCAGTAGGGCGTCTGCGTAAGCTCAATATGGGGCCAGAGTATCTCTCGGCCTTTACCGTTGGCGATCAGCTTTTGTGGGGTGCTGCGGAGCCGCTGCGTCGTATGTTGCGTCTGCTGACCGATTAAGCGTAACGATATATCTGACTGGCCGGGATACTCCCGGCTTTTTTACTCAGTGAGTGGATAAATCGCCGCTGGCGAGTGATCAGCCTCCCTTTTTTGTTTTTCTGATAACAAATTTTCACGTTCCTCCCTGGCTTCTGCCAACGCCAAGCTATGATTTAACTGAGAAGTACTGGTTGTTAACAGGTTGTACTTTGTATATGAATTAGTAGTGGTACCTGGCAACGAATTTTCCCATGGAGGGTAGCCTCTCTTGCCGGTGTACGTATGGCTCAATGAAAAGCAGCGCACATACAGCGGCATCCCTGCCTCTGCGGTCGCCTGCACAAAATCATAGGAAGAAAGTCATGTCAGAGCTTCCCGATCGTGATGCGATCAATGCGCTATTTGCCGGGGATTATGCCGACCCCTTTTCTGTCCTGGGAATGCACCAGACCGTTCAGGGCCTTGAAGTTCGCGCGCTGCTGCCAGACGCTTCTGAAGTCTGGGTAGTTGAAACCAAAACCGGACGCAAGTGCGGGCAATTAAAGTGCATGGATTCGCGCGGTTTTTTCAGTGCCATTATCCCGCGTCGCAAAAATATCTTTCGCTATCAACTGGCTGTAACCTGGCATGGCCAGCAAAATTTAATTGATGATGCCTACCGCTTTGGCCCGCTGCTGGCAGAGATGGATGCCTGGCTGCTGGCGGAAGGCACGCATCAGCGCCCGTATGAAACGATGGGCGCACATGGTGCAACGATTGATGGCGTTAGCGGTATCCGCTTTGCGGTATGGGCACCTAATGCCCGCCGCGTTTCTGTCGTCGGCGATTTCAATTTCTGGGATGGCCGTCGTCATCCGATGCGCTTCCGCCGTGAAACCGGTATCTGGGAACTCTTTGTACCGGGTGCGGTGAACGGACAACTCTATAAATATGAAATCGTCGATATGCATGGTCAGATGCAGATCAAAGCCGATCCCTTTGCTTTTGAAGCGCAGATGCGTCCGCAGACCGCATCAATGATTTGTGGCCTGCCACCCAAAGTGGAGATGCAGCCAGCGCGCAAAGCGGCTAACGGCTTCGATCAGCCCATCTCTATCTACGAGGTGCACCTTGGCTCATGGCGACGTCATACTGATAATAATTTCTGGCTAAGTTATAAAGAGCTGGCTGAACAGCTTATTCCCTATGTAAAAGAGATGGGATTCACCCATATCGAACTACTGCCAATTAATGAGCATCCATTTGATGGCAGCTGGGGTTATCAGCCGCTGGGTATGTATGCGCCAACACGCCGCTTTGGTACCCGGGATGAGTTCCGTCAGTTTATTGCCGCCGCACACGAAGCAGGCATCAATGTATTGCTGGACTGGGTACCCGGCCATTTCCCGAGCGATGATTTCGGCCTGGCAAAGTTTGATGGCACTGAGCTCTATGAACATAGTGATCCGCGCGAAGGCTATCATCAGGACTGGAATACGCTGATCTATAACTTTGGCCGGCGTGAAGTCAGCAACTATCTTTCCGGCAATGCACTCTACTGGATGGAACGCTTTGGCATTGATGGGCTGCGTGTCGATGCCGTAGCCTCAATGATCTATCGCGACTACAGCCGTAAAGAGGGGGAGTGGCTGCCGAATCACCTGGGCGGTCGCGAAAATCTGGAAGCTATCGCGTTTCTGCGCCATACCAACCGCATGCTGGGCAGCAATGTTCCTGGCAGCATCACTGTTGCAGAAGAGTCAACGGACTTTCCGGGCGTGACCCGGCCCACAGAGAGTGACGGTCTTGGCTTCTGGTTCAAATGGAACCTGGGCTGGATGCATGACACGCTCGACTACATGAAACTCGATCCGGTTCATCGTCGCTATCATCACAATCTGATGACCTTTGGCATGGCCTACAACTACAGCGAAAACTTTGTACTGCCGCTATCGCACGACGAAGTGGTACATGGCAAACGGTCGATTCTGGATCGTATGCCGGGTGACGCCTGGCAGAAATTTGCCAACCTGCGCGCTTACTATGGCTGGATGTGGGGCTTTCCGGGCAAAAAACTGCAGTTTATGGGCAATGAGTTTGCTCAGGGACGCGAGTGGAATCACGATGTCAGTCTTGACTGGCACCTGCTGGAGGGCGATGACAACTGGCATCATGGCGTACAGCGACTGGTGCGCGACCTCAACCACAGCTATCGTCACTTTACGCCGCTCCATCAGCTCGACTTTGATCCGCAGGGTTTTGAGTGGCTGGTCGTGGACGATCACGATAACTCTGTATTTGTGTTTGTGCGACGCGATCGCGCAGGCAATGAAATCATCGTTGCCAGTAACTTTACTCCGGTAACGCGTCATAACTATCGCTTTGGTATCAATCAGGCGGGGAGCTGGCGTGAAGTGCTTAACACCGATCAGCATGACTATCACGGCAGCGACACGCGCAATCACGGTGTGACCAGAAGCGAAGAGATCGCCAGTCATGGTCGTGCGCAGTCGCTGAGCCTGACTCTGCCGCCACTGGCAACCATCTGGCTGGTGCGGGAGGCGGATTAATGATAGAGGCGGGCCAGCCCGCACCGCACGGCGCTCGCTACGATGGGCGTGGTGTGAACTTCACGCTTTTCTCACGACATGCGGAGAAGGTGGAGCTCTGCCTGTTTACTCCCGAAGGTGAGGAGCAGCGTATTGCGCTGCCCGCGCGAAGCGGTGATATCTGGCACGGCTATGTGGCTGGCCTTAAGCCAGGACAGCGCTATGGCTATCGCGTTTATGGCCCCTGGGATCCCGCACGGGGACATCGCTTTAATCCGGCGCTGCTGCTGGTCGATCCCTGCGCCAAAGCGGTTACTGGCAAAATAACTGATGATGCGCGTCTCTATGGAAGCGCACTGCAGCAGGATGCGCGTGACAGCGCCAGCTGTATGCCTAAATCACTGGTAGTGGCAGAAGATTTTGACTGGGGCGACGACAGACCACCACGCACACCGTGGGGCAATACAGTGATTTATGAAGCGCATGTGCGTGGCCTGACGCAACAGCATCCGGAAATTCCGGAAACGTTGCGTGGCACATATGCGGCGCTGGGACATCCTGCTATGGTGAAGTATCTGCAGCGCCTGGGTGTAACAACGTTAGAGCTGTTGCCAGTGGCTGCGTTTGCCAGTGAACCGCGCCTGCAGCGCCAGGGACTTAGCAACTTCTGGGGCTATAACCCCTATGCACTCTGGTCAGTGCATCCGGAGTATGCGTCCGGTGAGCATGGCGTTACCGCGCTGCAGGAGTTTCAGCAGGCGATAAAAACGCTGCATGCTGCGGGAATTGAGGTAATTCTGGACGTCGTGTTTAACCATACGGCGGAGCTGGAGGAGATTGGCCCCACGCTGTCACTGCGTGGCACAGACAATGCCAGCTACTACTGGCTGGATGAGCGCGGAAACTACCAGAACTGGACCGGCTGCGGCAATACGCTGAATCTCAGCGACCCTGATGTTATGAGCTGGGCGCTGGAAGCGCTGCGCTATTGGGTGCAGAACTGTCATGTAGATGGGTTCCGCTTTGATCTCGCCAGTGTGCTGGGACGCACACCAGAGTTTAACGCTGATGCACCACTGTTTGCTGCAATCCGCGCCTGCCCGATTTTATCCGCAGTCAAGCTGATTGCTGAACCCTGGGATATTGGCGCAGGTGGCTATCAGACAGGCAACTTCCCAGCAGAGTTTGCTGAGTGGAACGACTATTTTCGTGATGTGGCACGGCGCTACTGGCTGCACGGTGAGCTGAATAATGGCGAACTGGCAAGACGGTTTGCTGCCTCAAGCGACCTGTTTCAGTCGCGGGGACGCTTACCCCACGCCAGTATTAATTTTATTACTGCGCATGATGGCTTCACGCTGCGCGACCTGGTGAGCTATAACCATAAACATAATCAGGCCAATGGCGAGGATAACCGTGACGGCAGCAGCGACAACTTTAGCCATAATCATGGCTATGAAGGATTAAACGCGAATCCGGATGTCATGCAGCGGCGGCGGCATAGCACACATGCGTTACTGACCACACTGCTACTGGCGCAGGGCACGCCAATGCTGCTGGCAGGTGATGAACGGGGTCAGAGTCAGCATGGTAACAATAACGCCTATTGTCAGAACAACCGCCTGGCCTGGCTTAACTGGCAGCAGGATGATGCAGGACTGGTCGACTTTACTGCCGCAATCATTGCGCTGCGTCAGCGCATTCCGGCACTGACCGCAGATCGCTGGTGGCAGGAGGGAGACGGTAATGTGCAGTGGCTCAATGCCAGTGGCAGACCACTGGCAGCGCAGGAATGGGAGCTGGGGAGTCACCGGATGCAGATTCTGCTCTCCGGCCGCTGGCTACTAACAATTAATGCTACCGATGTAATCAGTGACCTGGTCTTACCAGATGGAGAATGGCGAGCCGTACCTCCTTTCGCCGGGGAAGATAACCCCATTCTGACCACTGTCTGGCACGGGCCCGCACGTGGCGTATGCGTGTTCCTGAAGCAATCATAAGGAGTCAGATATGGTGAAGTTAGATAAAAACGATCCTGTGATGCTGGCGCGCCAGCTTCCTACCCAGACAGTTGCTCTCATCCTTGCTGGTGGACGTGGTACGCGCCTGAAAGATTTGACCGCGAAACGCGCTAAGCCCGCTGTTCACTTTGGCGGTAAGTTTCGCATTATCGATTTTGCACTTTCAAACTGTATTAACTCAGGCATCCGGCGTATTGGCGTAATCACACAATATCAATCACATACGCTGACCCAGCATATTCAGCGCGGCTGGTCGCTATTTAACGAAGAGATGAATGAGTTTGTTGATCTGCTGCCGGCTCAGCAGCGCGCCGCTACAGAATACTGGTATCGTGGTACGGCTGATGCAGTGACACAGAACCTCGACATTATCCGCCGCTATAACGCGCAATATATTGTGATTCTGGCAGGCGATCATATCTACAAAATGGACTATTCGCGCATGCTGATCGATCATGCCGATCGCGGCGCGAAGTGTACTATCGCCTGCCTGCCAGTGCCGCTGGCAGAAGCGACCGCGTTTGGCGTGATGGCAGTCGATGAAGAGAACAACGTTATCGACTTTGTGGAAAAACCGGCCAACCCACCCTCCATGCCAGGCGATGAGAGTAAAGCGCTGGCAAGTATGGGGATCTATGTCTTCAATGCCGACTATCTTTATCAGTTACTGGAAGACGATCTGCTGGTTGAAAACTCCAGCCACGATTTTGGTAAAGATCTGCTGCCTAAGATTGTGGCAAGCGGAGAAGCTTATGCACACTCTTTTGCACTTTCCTGTGTGCAGAATGATGAGAACGCGGAACCCTACTGGCGTGATGTGGGCACGCTGGAAGCCTACTGGCGCGCGAATCTTGATCTGGCATCAGTAACGCCCGAACTCGATATGTATGACCATGAATGGCCAATCCGGACGCATATGGAGCCGCTGCCACCGGCGAAGTTTGTGCAGGATCGCTCCGGCAGTCATGGAATGACAATGAATTCCCTGGTATCGGGCGGCTGCATTATCTCCGGCTCGGTGGTGGTGAACTCGGTGCTGTTTCCGCGCGTGCGCATCAACTCATTTTGCAATATTGATTCAGCGGTGCTGTTACCCGATGTTGTAGTGGGTCGTTCGTGCCGGCTGCGCCGCTGTGTGATTGACCGTGCCTGCGTGATCCCTGAGGGCATGGTGATTGGTGAAAACCCGGATGAAGATAGCCGGCGTTTTTATCGATCGGAAGAGGGTATCGTCCTGGTGACACGCGCCATGCTGGCCAGGCTGGCCACCGCGGGTCAATAAGTGGCGACAGGCATATAAAAAAACCGCCGCGTGGAACGCGCGCGATAACATAATAGGGGTTCAGGATGCAGGTTTTACATGTCTGTTCAGAGCTTTTCCCGCTGCTGAAAACAGGGGGACTGGCTGATGTGGTCGGCGCATTACCTCAGGCACAAATAGCCGATGGGACGGATACGCGGGTATTGATACCGGCATTTCCGGATCTGCGTAAAGGAATTCCTGATACTGACGTGGTGGCGGAGTTACAAACCTTTGCCGGACCCGTTCGCCTGCTCTACGGGCAATATAACGGTGTCGGTATTTATCTGATTGACGCGCCGGGACTGTACGATCGTCCTGGTAGCCCTTATCACGACACATCACAGTTTGCCTACATGGATAACTATCTGCGTTTTGCCCTGCTGGGCTGGATGGGTGCCGAGCTGGCAAGCGGCGTGGATGGTTTGTGGCGTCCGCAGATTGTTCATGCACACGACTGGCATGCCGGATTAACCTGCGCCTATATTGCGGCGCGCGGTAATCCAGCGAAAACCGTGTTTACCGTACACAACCTGGCCTATCAGGGACTCTTTAACGCCCGTCATCTGGATGAGATTCAGATCCCGCGTGAATATTTCGGTATGCATGGCCTTGAGTTCTATGGTCAGATTTCATACCTCAAAGCGGGGCTGTTCTTTGCGGACCATATTACTGCGGTCAGCCCGACCTACGCGCTGGAGATTACCCGTCCGGAGTTTGGCTACGGCATGGAACTGCTGCTGGCACAGCGTCTGCGTGAAGGCCGCCTGAGCGGTATTCTTAACGGCGTTGATCCAGGTATCTGGGATCCCTCACACGATCTGTTGCTGACTGCACGTTATGACCGCGAGACGCTGGAAAGCAAAGCGGAAAACAAACGCCAGCTGCAGATAGCCATGGGACTGAAAGTCGATGACAAAGTGCCGGTGTTTTGTGTCATCAGCCGTCTCACAAAACAGAAGGGCCTCGATCTGGTGCTGGAAGCGCTGCCAGGGCTGCTGGCACAGGGTGGACAGCTGGTGCTGCTGGGGCAGGGCGATGCGGAGTTGCAACAGGGCTTTCTGGCCGCTGCCGCTGAGCACCCGGGCAGCGTAGGCGTGCAAATTGGCTATCACGAAGCATTCTCACATCGCATTGTTGGCGGTGCTGATGTGATCATGGTGCCGAGCCGTTTTGAGCCCTGCGGCCTGACGCAGCTCTATGGTCTGAAATATGGCACGCTACCGCTGGTGCGGCGTACCGGTGGCCTGGCGGATACCGTGCAGGATAGCTCCCTGGAAAATCTGGCCGATGGCGTTGCCAGTGGATTCAGTTTTGAAGACAGTAATGCATGGTCACTACTGCGTGCGATCCGACGCGCCTTTGTACTCTGGTCCAGGCCTTCACTGTGGCGCTACGTACAGCGTCAGGCAATGGCTATGGATTTCAGCTGGCAGGTGGCGGCGCAAGCCTACCGCGATCTTTATCAACGTTTGCTGTAATTGAGAGATTGGGAGTCAGGATATGAATGCACCATTCACCTACGCCTCACCCACGCTGACGATTGAAGCGCTCAAGCACTCAATCGCCTATAAGCTGATGTTTACGATTGGCAAAGATCCCTCAATCGCGAATAAGCATGAGTGGCTGAATGCATCGCTGCTGGCGGTGCGCGATCGTATGGTGGAGCGCTGGCTGCGTTCCAGCCGTGCGCAGTTGTCACAGGATGTACGCCAGGTCTACTACCTGTCGATGGAGTTCCTGATGGGGCGCACGCTGGGCAACGCGCTGCTCTCAATGGGCATTTATGACGACCTCAATCAGGCTCTGGATGAGATGGGGCTGGATCTCAGCGAGCTAATGGAAGAGGAGAGCGATCCGGGGCTTGGCAATGGTGGCCTCGGACGTCTTGCTGCCTGCTTTTTAGATTCAATGGCGACGCTGGGTCTGCCTGGACGTGGTTACGGTATCCGTTACGACTACGGCATGTTCCGGCAGAATATTGTGGATGGTCAGCAGCGTGAGTCACCAGATTACTGGCTGGAGTATGGCAATCCGTGGGAATTCCAGCGTCACAATACCCGTTACAAGGTGAGATTTGGCGGTCGCCTGCAGCATGAGGGATCGCGCGTGCGCTGGCTGGAGACAGAAGAGGTCGTGGCCATGGCGTACGATCAGATTATTCCCGGTTTTGACACCGATGCGACCAATACTCTGCGTTTGTGGGGCGCGCAGGCAAGCAACGAAATCAACCTGGGTAAATTTAACCAGGGTGACTACTTTGCTGCCGTTGAAGATAAAAACCATTCAGAAAACGTATCGCGCGTACTCTACCCGGATGATTCAACCTACTCGGGGCGTGAGCTGCGTTTGCGTCAGGAGTATTTTTTGGTCTCCTCAACGGTGCAGGATATTATGCATCGTCACTGGAAAATGCACGAAACCTGGGACAACCTCGCTGATAAAGTCGCGATTCACCTCAACGATACTCATCCGGTGCTGGCAATTCCTGAGCTGATGCGACTGCTGATTGACGAGTATAAATTTGACTGGGATGACGCGTTTGAGGTGACCTGCCAGATCTTCTCCTACACCAATCACACGCTGATGAGTGAGGCGCTGGAAACCTGGCCGGTGGATATGATCGGCAAAATCCTGCCGCGCCATCTCAGCATTATTTTTGAGATCAATGACTACTTCCTGAAAACGGTTCAGGAGCACTACCCGGATAACTGGGATCTGCTGGCACGCGTCTCCATTATTGATGAGAACGATGGTCGTCGTATTCGCATGGCGTGGCTGGCAGTGGTGGTGAGCCACAAAGTTAATGGTGTTTCTGAGCTGCACTCGAATCTGATGGTGCAGTCGTTATTTGCTGATTTTGCTCGTCTGTTCCCGGGACGTTTCTGCAATAAAACCAATGGCGTGACGCCGCGTCGCTGGCTGGCGCTGGCCAATCCCGCGCTTTCTGATGTTCTGGATAAAGCGATTGGTCGTAACTGGCGCACCAATCTGTCACAGCTTGAGGATATCAAACCGCATATCGACTATCCGGCTTTTATCCGTCAGATTGCGGATGCCAAATTTGCCAACAAGCAGCGGCTAGCCAGCTGGGTAGCAAAAAACATGGATATTGTGCTGAATCCACATGCGCTGTTTGATGTGCAGATCAAACGTATTCATGAATATAAACGGCAGTTGCTGAATGTGCTGCATGTGATCACCCGCTACAACCGGATCAAAGCCGATCCTGATGCTAACTGGGTGCCACGTGTTAACATTTTTGCTGGCAAAGCGGCATCGGCTTACTATGTGGCCAAGCATATTATCCATCTGATCAACGATGTTGCTGAGGTGATCAATAACGATCCGCAGGTCAAAAACAAGCTGAAAGTCGTTTTCATTCCAAACTACAGCGTGAGTCTGGCGCAGATCACTATTCCGGCTGCGGATCTTTCTGAGCAGATCTCTACGGCAGGTACGGAAGCGTCTGGTACCAGTAATATGAAGTTTGCGCTCAATGGTGCGCTGACTATCGGCACACTGGATGGCGCCAACGTTGAGATGCGCGAGCATGTGGGCGTGGATAATATCTTTATCTTTGGAAACACCACGCCACAGGTTGAGCAGCTGCGCAAGACGGGTTACAACCCGCGCAAATATTTTGAGGAAGATGCAGAGCTGCACCAGGTGATGACGCAAATCGCTACGGGCGCATTCAGTCCGCAGGAGCCTGGACGTTATCGCAATCTATTTGATGCGCTGGTGAATTTAGGCGATCACTATCAGCTGCTGGCAGACTATCGCAGCTATGTTGATACGCAGGACAAAGTCGATAAACTCTATCGGCAACCTGATGAATGGCAGCACCGGGCGGCACTGAATATTGCCAATATGGGCTATTTTTCGTCAGACCGGACGATTCAGGAGTATGCAGATGATATCTGGCATATTTCGCCAGTGAGGTTATAAGCGCAGAAGTGCCGTTTCGCTGATGTTTAACCAGCGGATATGATATTTCAGCGGGTGCGCAGAGATGCGCACCCGCTGTGTTTATTTCAGAGTAATACTTTTTACAATACTATCCGCTTCACTCTGCGCCTGCTGCTGGTTTCCGGCAGGCAGAGTAATCTGCAACGTCAGCAGTTTGTTATCTGCCTTTGCCAGTACCACCGTGGACCATGAGGTCTGATTATTCGCGGAGATAACAGTATCCAGCTGCTGGGCAGGCTGATCTTTCAGCGTAACTGCTTTGTCCGCAACTACCTGCAGCTGTGGATCGCGATTGCGCTGCTGCTGCTCAAGACGTTTTGTCAGCGTATCGAGGTTCTCGCTGGTGGGATCACCGGCAATAACAATGATGGCGCGCTGTCCGGTTTCATCAGCATAGACGTGCATATTGCTGGATTCAGAACCGAGCTTGCCACTCTTATCTGACATGCCAGCGGGCAGCGTAAAGCTCAGCTTGCCATCCATCAGACTGACATTTTGCGTTGACTGACTGACGCTGCTGCCATTGTTGTCACTTGCTGCATCATCTTTCTTCTGGTCGCATGCTGCAAGGCCAAGTACCAGCAGGCCAATACCTGCATATTTCACTACATTGCGCATTCTGTTCCCTTTTTTTAGTGATTCCTGTCTGCGTTATACAAACGGAATCGGCGGTTAAAAGCAACCGCCGATGTCTCAGAAAATCTTAGCGTACTGCGCCGTTTCTTCTATGGGGGATTAGCCGAAATTGACCTGACGAGCAGGGTGGCGCTCTGCAATGCGCTTGAGCATTGCATTCAGCAAAACGCCATATGCAGGCAGAAAGAACACCAGGCAGATCAGGACTTTAAAACTATAATCCACCAGTGCGATCTCTACCCAGTGTGCCGCCATAAAAGGATCGGTACTTTTATAGAACGCGATAAAAAAGAATGCCAGCGTATCGCTGATATTACCAAGAAACATCGCGCAGGCTGGCGCTATCCACCACTGCGGCAGCTGACGCAGCCGGTTAAAGACATGTACATCAAGGATCTGCCCCAGCGCATAGGCCATAAAGCTGGCACAGGCGATACGTGCGACAAACAGATTGACCTCCTGCAGTGATGCCCAGCCCTGCCATACTCCCTGATAAAAGACGCAGGAGATAACGTAGGAAATAAAAAGCGCCGGGATCATAACCGCCAGAATAATACGGCGTGCCAGCTGAGCACCAAACATTCGCACGGTGAGATCGGTAGCCAGAAAAATAAAGGGAAAGCTGAATGCGCCCCAGGTGGTGTGAAAACCAAAAATTGCTACCGGCAGCTGAACCAGGTAGTTACTGGAGGTGATCACCAGCAGATGAAACAGTGACAGCCAGAAAAGTGCGTGCATGCGCTGACGCGCAGAAAAAGCGAGCATAATGAACCTTTTTAGTAATGGGGTGAGGGAACCCAGTTCAATCTTCTGTCCGGTTGACGTGTCGCTGCTATCCACTGCGTTACTCTGCCCGCCACAATGTTTGTGAGCTGGCGAAGATAAACGCAGCTATTGCTTGCTACAAGGCAAGCCGGTCAAAAGCGAGGATGTTTAAAAAATCGGTCGGCATCTTAACGCGTTGCGCAATTTATGCAATGGTTAATTTTAACGCAATCGTTGTCGCCTTGCGCTGTGAAAATGGCAAGCTAGAATGTGCACTTCTGATTACCCACTGATAAGAAAATTATGAGCGATTTATTCTCTGCATCTGACCATACGCTGGATGCGCTGGGGCTGCGCTGCCCTGAACCTGTAATGATGGTGCGTAAAACCGTGCGCACAATGCAGGCAGGTGAAACATTGCTGATTATCGCAGACGATCCGGCGACCGTTCGCGACATACCCGGCTTCTGCCGTTTTATGGATCATGAACTGCTGGCACAGCAGACAGATGAGCTGCCGTACCACTATCTGATCAAGAAAGGTGCAGAGATCTGACCGGCTGCTGACGCAGCAGCCGCAGGGCGTTTGCCGTAACCAGCGCAGTCGCACCGGAGTCAGCCAGCACAGCCAGCCATAGTCCGGTAACCCCCAGCAGAGTAGTGAGCAGAAACACCCCCTTCAGTCCCAGTGCCAGTGTAATATTTTGCCGCATAACCGCACGCGTACGGCGTGCCAGTTTTATGGTACGTGGCAGGCTCATCAGCTGATTCTGCGTCAGGGCAATATCGGCGGTTTCCAGCGCTACATCGGTGCCGCCGCCCATAGCAATGCCTGTCGTCGCTGCTTTCATCGCCGGTGCATCATTGATACCGTCACCCACCATCGCCAGCGCATGCTGACGCTGCAACATGCTGACGGCGCTGACTTTGTCAGCGGGCAGAAGAGCGGCGCGGTAGTCAATTCCCAGAGTGGCAGCAATGGCTGCTGCTGCCCGCGGATTATCACCTGTCAGCATTACGCTGCTAATCCCCATCGCTGCCAGCTGACCCAATGCTGCCGCAGCATCCTCACGTAGCTGATCCTGCAGTGCCAGTAATCCCAGTGGTTTTGCTGCACGCAGAAGCACCACTACAGTTTTCCCGCTATGCTCATGCTGCATAATACGCTGCTGCTGCGCTGTGGTTAATGTAGTGATGCTGCGCGGTGCCAGCAGCTGATAGCTCTCTCCGGCAATTTCAGCACAGATACCGTGTCCTGTCAGCGTCACCTGCTGTTGTGCATCAGGCAGATCCAGCTGATGACGGGTCGCCTCTGCCACAATGGCCTGCGCCAGCGGATGATGCGATCCCTGTTCTGCCGCCGCTGCCAGACGCAGCAGCTGCAGTTCATCACTCTGATCAAATGTTTCAATAGCGGTAACCTGCGGTTTACCGATTGTCAGCGTACCGGTTTTATCAAAGGCCACCGCTTTCACATGGCAGAGTCGCTCCAGCGCAGCGCCGCCCTTAATAAGCGCTCCCTGACGTGCCGCTGCCGCCAGAGCTGAGGTGACAGCGGCAGGCGTGGAGATGACCAGCGCACAGGGGCAGCCAATCAGCAGCAGCGTCAATCCTTTATAGATCCACGGCTGCCATAACCCGTAACCTAAAAGAGGTGGCATAGTCATGACCAGCAGTGCCAGTAACATAATGGCCGGGGTATAAATGCGGCTGAAGCGATCAATAAAACGTTCCACAGGCGCACGATGGCTCTCAGCTTCTTCAATCAGCTGCAGAATGCGGTCAATCGCACTCTGACCTGGTAATGAAAGGACTTTTATCTCAGTCCGACTATCAATACTGGTGATCCCTGCCATGAGCCTGTCACCAGGCTGACGCCTTACTGGCAGGGATTCCCCGGTCAGAGCGCTCTCATCAAAGCGTGCATCGTGCCCCAGCAACTCTCCATCAACCGGTAAACGGGCACCCGCAGTGACTTCGATAATGTCACCCGGCTGCAGGGCGGTCAGCGGTACGGTAACGCGCTGTTTATTCTGCAAACGTGTGGCACTCTCCGGACGCAGCGCCATAAGCGCACTGACGCCCTGCCGCGCCCGGGCAGTGGCATAACCCTCCAGGCGTTCGCCGAGCAGAAACAGCAGCAGCACCATGGCAGCCTCAGCATGCGCACCAATCACCAGAGCACCAGCCGCAGCAATGGTCATCAGGGTTTCAATAGAGAAGGGGGAGCCACTGCGCATTAGCCGCCAGGCACTATGTGCCACAGGAAGCAGCCCGACAAGTGTGGTCAGCACAAAGAGACGATCGCCCCAGAGTGGTGATAACCCGCTTACCAGCCAGCTGACGAGCATCAGCAGAGTCAGCAGCACGAGCCTGGCGTAACCGCGCCAGCGTGTAGCAGGCGCGGTTACGCCAGACGCTTCGGTGCTCAGTAACGTAAAGCCCGCGTTTTTCACCGCAAGCTCTATTGCTGCCTGCTGCTCTGCAGGTGCTTCTGCCTCCAGCTTTTCGCTGGCAAAAATAACGCGCACGCGCGTCACCTGCGGAAGTTTTTGTACCGCACTCTCTATTTTGCGTGCGCAGCCAGGGCAATCCATACCTGCGATACGCCAGCGCAACAGGGATCGCTGAGCGGAGGAATCGTCATCACTGCTCTCTTCCGGGAGAACGCTATGGTCTGTTACTGGTGGAGCAGTTGCGCTGACACAGCAGGCTGGCATCGGCTCTTTAATAGAGTGGATAGCGGAAAACGTCACGCGGGGTGCAGATAAACCATGATCCGCACACTGCGGTGACCGTTTAGCGCCGGGTTTACCACAGTGGCAGGGGTGAGCAGAATACGTCATCGTTCCTCCGGTATCAGTAACAGGCTGCTGCCTGTTACTGGATGCTACACCCTGGAGTGAACTCCAGAGTCAAGCCCGGAGAGGTATAAACTCAGTAGAGCCAGAGTGAGCGCACAATCATAAAGTGCCCGGCAAAATAGCAGGCGGCAATAACGGCGCTGTCGGCGCTGAAACGCCGGCGAAAGCGGGAAATAAACCAGACAATATTCGCCAGCAGCAGCAGGCCAGCGCCCACCAGGAGTGAAAAGCTAAAGTCATTAGGACGGAAAAAGTAGTTTTCTGCCGCCAGCCAGTTCATCACCAGCGTCATGCCGATCAGCGTACAGACAGGCCAGCGCAACTCCTGCAGTTGTGACCAGAGAACAGCAATAACCACAATACCGATGACCAGATAGGCGAGGGGAATCGGCCAGTAGAAGGTCATGGTCATATGGGCGGCAAAGCTGATGGTATAAAGCAGATGCGAAAGAAAAAACGCGCCCAGCGCGTAAAGCATCTGCTGACGCGGCAGCAGCAGCAGCGCATCACCTGCCAGCGTAGCAACCAGTCCGGCAAGGATCAGATAGTCAGTGGTGTTAATGGTTGGCGCCTGCCATGCCCAGGCCACCAGCAGCAGCAATGTAACAGGTTTAAACAGCCAGCGTTGCCACTGCGGACCGCGATAAGAGGCATCTACATAGAGCCAGCCGGAAAAAAGTACTGCAAGGAAAGACCAAAGCATTTTTTCTCCCTTGTGCAGACCGGATGTCCGCACGGTTAAAATATCCCAGATCTGATTAGTTTAAGTTAACGCTGGCAAATGTGACAATCAGGCAACTCTGGTTGTATGCTTTAGCCCCTTTTTTCGTAAAAAATGATGTGAAGTGCGAGTAAAAATATGAGCAAACCACCGCTAATCTTTTTTATCGTCCTGGCCGTGATTGCCATTCTGGCGACCCGACAGTTTATCAAACAGCGGCGTGAAGCTGCGGTTAACGACGCCTCTCCGGTGCGTTCGCTAACCGTTAAGGTTAAAACCAAGCGTGAATATCCGGCACCAAATCGCCGCTCGCGCCAGCGGGAGGAGATTGCTGGTGAAGAGATGAAATATGAGGCCTGGTTTCATCCGCTTAATGGTGCGGAAGATATCAGGGCCACCATCAGCGCCAGCGACTATCATCAGATGGATAAAGGCGTGAAGGGTGAGCTGAAGATGCAGGGCAGCCGCTTTATCAGCTTCGTACCAGCACGCTAAGGCAAGTGATGCGCCACCGCGTGCTGGCGAGATGCCGCACGCTAAATTTTCGGATAGTGCTTTTTCTGCCAGGCAAGCAGCTCAAATACGCCGAAAAAGAAAATCTTAGCCTGAGTGGCTCTACTGAGTTTTGGTGCGTCTTTTGGCTGCGTGGCCCGCAGTAGTACCAGCTGCAGTCCATGCATAATCGCCATAAAAAACAGCGCAACGTGTACAAAATAGCGCAGTGGTACAGGGAAAGGATGAACCAGATTAAGCAGTAAAAAAGCCCAGACACAAACCATCAGTAATCGTCCCAGATTAAGCCACATCATGCGCCTCCTGTTGGCGTTGATAGAGTCGATAAGCAACCTGCCCGGCCACCTTCTCACGATAGAGATGCCAGCTGGCTGGTACGCCCGGCGTACCATGCTCCACTTCACTTTCTACATAAATAAGCGCTTCTGCACTCAGCCACTGATTACGTTCAAGCAGCGTCAGCGTCTCACTCAGCAGACCCTTACGAAAAGGGGGATCAACAAACACAATATCAAAGGGTTCACCTGACTGATTCAGCCATTGCAGCGTATTGGTCTGTACTACTGTCGCCTCGGTAGCGCGTAGCGTCTGCAGATTGCGTGACAGTTGCTGAGCGACAGCGCGATCCAGCTCCAGCAGAGTAACCGATCCGGCATAGCGTGACAGCGCCTCAAGACCCAGCGCACCGCTGCCAGCAAAACAGTCCAGGCAGCGTGCCTGTTGTATATCAGGCGCCAGCCAGTTAAACAGCGTTTCACGTACGCGATCGGTGGTGGGGCGCAGGCCAGCGCTGTCCGGCACCGGTAGTTTACGACCACGCCACTGACCGCCAATAATGCGAATTTGACCAGCACCGCTACTGCTGCGGGATAATTTACTCATTTCACTCATAACTCGTCATAATTTGTTGCGTAGTTTAACGGGCGTAGCAGTGAGAAGAAACGTAAAAAAGGGTGCTGTGGTGCGCTGGCTGGAAAGTGTTAGACTAATGGACTGGAAAAGCGCGTGTAATTCGCTGATTTTACGCCGCAGATGAAAAACTGAATCTATATTACCCGGCGTCAGCGTGCTGCCGGGAATAAGCCATCGAGGAGTGTGGTCACACAATGGCAAAAGAGAAAAAACGCGGCTTTTTTTCCTGGCTGGGCTTTGGCAAACAAGAGCAGACGCCACCGCCGGAAGAAGAACAGGTAAATGCACCGCAGGCAGAAGCCGAAGAGGCCGAGCCAGCCGCCGCTGAAGAGAGTGCGCTGGAGCGTGCCGAAGCACAGGCGGCCGAGACGGTTGCGCTTACTGAACAGATGGCCGACGAACAGCAGCATGCAGAGCCAGAACCGGAAGCCGCAGTGATTACCGTTCAGCCGGAAGCGATCCTGCCGGAAGAGGCGCCGGAGCCGGAAACGGCAGCACAGCAGCAGCCAGAACCAGAACCGGAAGCCGCAGTGATTACCGTTCAGCCGGAGGAGATCCTGCCGGAAGAGGCGTCGGAGCCGGAAACGGCAGCACAGCAGCAGGCAGAGCCAGAACCGGAAGCCGCAGTGATTACTGCTCAGCCGGAGGAGATCCTGCCGGAAGAGGCGCCGGAGCCGGAAACGACAGCACAGCAGCAGGCAGAGCCAGAACCGGAAGCCGCAGTGATTACTGCTCAGCCGAAGGAGATCCTGCCGGAAGAAGAGCCGGAGCTGACGCCGGTATCGATAAATAACACACCATTAAGCAAACAGCAGACCATTAATGCCGATCAGGAGCCAGTGCTGACGGCTGCTGCGCCGCCGGAAGATAGTCTGTCCGGAGATGAGCGCTCGCTGGTCGCAGCTGATGCTGACAATAAGGCGCCGCTGAGTGATGAAGAGCTTGAAGCGCTGGCGCTGGCCGAAACCTATGCCGAAGATGAGGAGGCTGAACGGGCTGACACCGTCAGTGATTTGCCGCTGGCAGCCGCGCCTCTGGTTGCGCAGGAGCAAGAGCGTCCGGGCAAAGAGGGCTTTTTCGCCCGCCTTAAACGCAGTCTGGTCAAAACCCGTGAAAACCTGGGTTCCGGTTTTATCAGCCTGTTTCGTGGTAAGAAAATCGATGACGATCTTTTTGAAGAGTTAGAAGAGCAGTTGCTGATTGCTGATGTCGGTGTAGAGACGACGCGCCGGATCATCACCAGCCTGACTCAGCAGGCGAGCCGTAAACAGCTGCGCGACGCTGAAGCGCTCTACAGCCTGCTGAAAACAGAAATGGCCGGGATTCTGGAGAAAGTCGATGCACCACTGGATGTCAGTGGTAAAAAGCCCTTTGTTATTCTGATGGTGGGTGTTAATGGCGTAGGTAAAACCACGACCATTGGCAAACTGGCTCGTCAGTATCAGGCAGAAGGTAAATCTGTAATGCTGGCTGCCGGTGACACCTTCCGTGCGGCAGCGGTTGAGCAGTTACAGGTATGGGGCCAGCGCAATAATATTCCGGTAGTGGCACAACACACCGGCGCTGATTCTGCTTCCGTGATTTTTGATGCTATTCAGGCCGCCAAATCGCGCAATGTCGATGTGCTGATTGCCGATACCGCCGGTCGTCTGCAGAACAAAGCGCATCTGATGGAAGAGCTGAAAAAAATCACCCGTGTGATGAAAAAGCTGGACGAAGATGCACCGCATGAAGTCATGCTGACGCTGGACGCCAGCACCGGGCAGAATGCGATAAGCCAGGCCAGATTGTTCCATGAAGCGGTCGGACTCAGTGGTATTACGCTGACCAAGCTGGATGGTACGGCAAAAGGCGGGGTGATCTTCTCAGTAGCCGATCAGTTTGGTATTCCCATTCGCTATATCGGTGTCGGTGAAGGCATCGAAGATTTACGGCCGTTTAAGGCCGAAGACTTTATTGAGGCACTGTTTGCCCGAGAGGAATGATTGGCATGATTCGCTTTGAAGAGGTCAGTAAGGCTTATCTGGGAGGGCGGCAGGCGCTGCAGGGAGTAGATTTTCATCTGCGCCCGGGTGAAATGTCGTTTCTGACCGGGCACTCCGGCGCGGGGAAAAGTACCCTGCTGAAGCTGATTTGTGGCATTGAGCGCCCAAGCGCCGGCCAGGTCTGGTTCAGCGGACACGATATCTCACGCCTGCGTCACAGCGAAGTGCCATTTTTGCGTCGTCAGATAGGTATGATTTTTCAGGATCATCACCTGTTAATGGATCGTTCGGTCTATGAAAATGTGGCGATCCCACTGATTATTTCTGGTGCCAGTGGCGAAGATATCCGTCGTCGTGTCTCGGCAGCACTGGATAAAGTGGGGCTGCTCGACAAAGCGAAAAGTTATCCGATTCAGTTATCCGGTGGTGAACAGCAGCGGGTGGGTATTGCCCGTGCGGTGGTCAATAAGCCGGCGGTACTGCTGGCCGATGAGCCTACCGGTAACCTCGACAACGCACTGTCAGAAGATATTCTGCGTCTGTTTGAAGAGTTTAACCGCGTTGGTGTCACGGTATTGATGGCGACTCACGATCTCGGGCTGATAGCGCGCCGCAGCTATCGCGTCATGACGCTGAATCAGGGACGTCTGCACGGAGGCCACGATGGTCAATAAACGCAACAAGCGCCCGGCAGCAGCAAAGCCAGCCAGGCAGCCTAAGCAGCCCTCAAAAAGCAAAGCGTTAAAAGGTGGCTGGCAGGAGCAGTGGCGCTACGCATGGCGTGGCACGCTCTCTGATATGTGGCGTCAGCCGCTGGCAACGCTGCTTACTGTGATGGTGATAGCCATCTCTCTGACGCTGCCCAGCGTATGCTATATGGTATGGAAAAATGTCAGCCATGCGGCGACTCAGTGGTATCCGGCACCGCAGTTGACGGTCTATCTGGATAAAACGCTGGATGATACGGCGGCGGAAAACGTTACCGCCCAGCTTAAACAGCTGGACGGTGTTGACAGCGTTAACTATCTGTCGCGGGAAGAGGCGCAGAGTGAATTCCGCAACTGGTCCGGGTTTGGCGGTGCGATGGATCTGCTGGAGCAGAATCCACTACCCGCGGTGGCGATCATCACGCCGAAGCTGAACTTCCAGAACTCCGATACCATGGCGAATCTGCGCGATCGGGTGGCTAAAGTCGAAGGTGTGGACGATGTACGTATGGATGATAGCTGGTTTGCCCGGCTTGCTGCGTTAACCGGACTGGTGGGGCAGGTTGCTTCCATGATTGGCCTGCTGATGATCGTGGCGGTCTTTCTGGTGATTGGTAACAGTGTACGCCTGAGTATCTTTGCCCGGCGCGACACCATCAATGTACAGAAGCTGATTGGCGCAACAGATGGCTTTATTTTGCGGCCGTTCCTCTATGGCGGTGCGCTACTTGGCCTGGCGGGCGCAGTGCTGTCGCTGGTGCTCTCTGAAGTCCTGGTGCTGCGCCTGCAATCGGTGGTGGCGCAGGTTGCCTCGGTATTTGGTACCGCCTTTACTCTGAAAGGGTTTTCGTGGGATGAGGGACTACTGCTGCTGCTGATTGCTGCCATTATTGGCTGGATAGCTGCCTGGCTGGCAACAGTGCAACATTTACGCCGATTTACGCCGCAGTAACCCATAGCAACGTTTTTTTGTTATACTCTTCCTCTGCTGCCGATGATACAGGCGCAGAGGAATGCTCCGCTTTTCCCCGCTGTCACCTGTGTGTAAAATATTCACTGCTATAATTGAACTTGTGGATAACTACGGCATCTAAGTAGCACAGATTGCTGTTGGTTTTCCGCTGACGTTGACATAATGTAGCGTCTGCACAGGGATACGCGCAGCAACTTCATTGAATTTGTGAGGGTTTGAATGACCAAAGAAATGCAAACTTTAGCGATTGCTCCTCTGGGCAACCTGGATTCCTATGTTCGGGCTGCCAACAACTGGCCGGTATTAACGGCAGAAGAGGAAAAAGCACTGGCTGAGCGGCTGCATTACCAGGGCGATCTGGATGCAGCGAAAACGCTGATCCTGTCACACCTGCGCTTTGTTGTTCATATCGCACGTAATTACGCAGGCTATGGCTTGCCGCAGGCAGATCTTATCCAGGAAGGCAATATTGGCCTGATGAAAGCGGTGCGCCGCTTTAACCCGGAAGTGGGCGTGCGTCTGGTCTCTTTTGCCGTACACTGGATTAAAGCTGAGATCCATGAGTACGTGCTGCGCAACTGGCGTATCGTAAAAGTGGCGACAACGAAAGCGCAGCGTAAGCTGTTCTTTAACCTGCGTAAAACCAAGCAGCGTCTCGGCTGGTTTAATCAGGATGAAGTGGATATGGTCGCACGCGAACTGGGCGTCAGCACCAAAGATGTGCTGGAGATGGAATCACGTATGGCTGCCCAGGATATGACGTTCGATATCTCCTCTGACGACGATGCCGGAGAAGGCAAGCCTATGGCGCCAGTGCTCTATCTGCAGGATAAAACCTCAGATTTTGCTGACGGCATTGAAGAGGATAACTGGGATGCTCACGCAGCTGATAAGCTGAGCGATGCCATGCTGAGCCTTGATGAGCGTAGTCAGCATATTATCCGTGCTCGCTGGCTGGATGATGATAACAAAACCACGCTGCAGGAGCTGGCCGATCAGTATGGTGTCTCTGCCGAGCGTGTACGCCAGCTGGAAAAAAACGCAATGAAAAAACTGCGTCTGGCTATTGAAGCCTGATAACCTGCAGGCAAAAAGAGAGGGCGACCAGTGGGTCGCCCTTTTTTATATCTGAGATATCACCCGCAACGCTATTCCCGCTCCATAACCCAGCCATCAACCTGTGCCCGAAAACCGCAGGCCTGCATAAACGCGGCGCGTATTACCTGATCGGCATGGCCATCATCAGCAATCCACCAGTGTACCTGTGATGGATTAGACGCAATGGTCTCTTCCAGCAGATAGCGGCCTACTCCACGGCGGCGGGTCGCCTCGCGCACGTCAAGATGACTGATTTTGCCGTGAGTACCGCGAATTTCCAGCTGCAACGCACCCAGTAGCCGATCGTTAAACCGGGCAGCATAAAGCTGCTGCGTGTCACTCAATCTCTGTTCCAGCTGTGCAATATCCTGCTGTGGCCAGATCCTGGCTAAATCCAGTCGATCCTGTGGCGTAAATGAAACGATACGCTGAATAGTGAGTTTCATAACCTGGTCCTGTACTGGCAGAAAGGGCCTAGTGTAGCGAATTTATACAGTCAGAGCGCTGTCACTTTTTTACGATAAAAACAGGTCAAATGGCAGACAGTTTGCCATGATGCTGGAGTAAGCCAGCATTATTTGTTGAAAAAGGCAGCACAATGCGCTGCCCTGACGGGCAAAATCCGGCTGGAACATCCAGAGTATTCTGCTGTTCATACCACGCATTACTGCAGATGTAAGTTGATTTACAGCAAAAAATTCCTGTTTAATAACCTGAAAACACAGATATTTTAACAAAAAAGTCAGATAAGAGAGCTAACTCCTTATTACCTAATCAGTTTCCTCTTTACTGGCTAAAAAAAGCAATCACAACAGACACGACACAACAGATGGGGAAGTACGCATGAAGATGAGTAAAGGACGCGCGTTACTGACAGGGTGTATAGCGCTGGCAATGAGTCATGCGGCGCTGGCTGCCGATATCAAAATTGCTATCGTTGGTGCTGCTACCGGCCCGGTAGCGCAATATGGTGATATGCAATTTACCGGCGCAGCGCAGGCTATCAAGGATATCAATGCCAAAGGCGGCGTTAACGGCAACAAACTGGTGGGGGTAGAGTATGACGACGCCTGCGATCCCAAACAGGCTGTTGCAGTAGCGAACAAAGTGGTTAACGACGGTATCAAATATGTTATCGGCCACCTCTGCTCCTCCTCAACGCAGCCTGCTTCTGACATCTATAACGATGAAGGCATCCTGATGATCACGCCAGCGGCAACAGCACCAGAGCTGACAGCACGCGGCTATGCTGATGTTATGCGCACAACCGGCCTTGATTCCGATCAGGGACCAACGGCGGCTAACTATATTCTTGAGCAGATTAAACCGAAACGTATTGCCGTTGTGCATGACAAACAGCAATACGGCCAGGGTCTGGCGGAGTCAGTGCAGAAAACATTGAAAGCCAAAGGCGGCAATGTGGTGCTGTTTGAGGGCATTACTGCAGGCGATAAAGATTTCTCTACGCTGATTGCTCGCCTGAAAAAAGAGAATGTCGATTTTGTCTACTATGGCGGTTACTACCCGGAACTCGGACAGATCCTGCGTCAGGCAAAAACCGGCGGCCTACAGGCTGGCTTTATGGGCCCTGAGGGCGTAGGTAATGCCTCGCTCTCCAATATTGCCGGGGATGCATCTGAAGGGCTCTATGTCACATTGCCAAAACGTTACGACCAGTTGCCTGAAAACAAAGCGATTGTGGATGCTATCAAAGGCAACAGTGCATCAAATCGCAAAGATCCTACCGGTCCGTTTGTCTGGACCACCTACGCCGCTATTCAATCTCTGGTTGCCGGTATTGAACGCAGCAAAAGTGATGAGCCAGACGCGATTGCTAAGAATCTGAAAGAGGGTGCGCCAGTGCCAACGGTGATGGGTAACCTGAGCTGGGATCAGAAAGGCGATCTCAAAGGCTTTGAGTTTGGTGTGTTTAAATGGCACAAAGATGGCTCTTCAACTGCAGTGAAATAGTTGCCTGACAGCGAACAGGTCAGCACAGCTAAACAGGGCTCCCTCCGCACCGGGGGAGCTTTGCAAACTAAACACCCTTCCCGTACGTGAAAGGGGGCAGGGTAGCCAAAACAGCGTTATGCCATTTGCGCTCCCTGATCCTTTTTCCACAGAAAGGGAATCTCTGGTTCACTTGCAGGTTCTCACTATGTCCGAGCAGTTACTCTATTTTATTCAGCAGATGTTCAACGGGGTCACACTCGGGAGCACCTATGCACTGATCGCCATCGGCTACACCATGGTGTACGGCATTATCGGCATGATCAACTTCGCACATGGCGAAGTCTATATGATTGGCAGCTACGTCTCTTTTATTGTGATTGCTGCTCTGATGATGATGGGAATCGACTCATCATGGCTGATGATTGCCGCCGGTTTTGTGATGGCGGTGATTATCTCCAGCGCCTGGGGCTGGAGCATTGAGCGCGTTGCCTATAAGCCGGTTCGCTCCTCCAAGCGCCTTATCGCACTGATTTCCGCCATTGGCATGTCAATTTTCCTGCAGAACTATGTCAGCCTGACACAGGGGTCACGCGATCTGGCATTGCCGAGCCTGATCACCGGGCAGTGGACGCTGGGCGAGAGCAACGGCTTTGCTGCCACGCTCACCACCATGCAGCTGGTTATCTGGATCGTCACTTTTCTGGCGATGCTGGCGCTGACGCTGTTTATCCGCTATTCGCGTATGGGACGCGCCTGTCGCGCCTGTGCTGAAGATTTGAAAATGGCCAGCCTGCTGGGCATCAATACCGATCGTGTAATTTCGCTGACGTTTGTTATTGGTGCGGCGATGGCGGCCGTTGCCGGCGTACTGCTGGGCCAGTTCTACGGCTCAATCAATCCGTTTATCGGCTTTATGGCCGGCATGAAAGCGTTTACCGCAGCGGTACTGGGCGGGATCGGCAGTATTCCCGGTGCCATGATAGGCGGGCTGGTATTGGGGATTGCAGAGGCGCTGACGTCGGCCTATCTCTCCACAGAATATAAAGATGTTGTCTCTTTTGCGCTGCTGATTGTGGTGCTGCTGGTGATGCCGACGGGCATTTTAGGTCGCCCGGAGGTTGAAAAAGTATGAAACGTACCGGTCTGCTTAATGCCGTGATTTCTGCGGCAATGCTGCTGGTGTTAGCCAGCTTCTTTATGGGTGTGCGCCTCGATCTGGCGGGGACGCGGTTGATCGTCGTCAATGCTGGTGAAGTGCGCTGGAACTGGATTGCTGCGGGGTGTGCCGTGGTATTTCTGTTTCAGCTGGTACGCCCCCTGCTGCAGAGCCGATCTAAACGCAGCGGCAAACCCTTTGTGTTGCCTGCGTTTGATGGTTCTACCCTGAAGCAAAAGCTGCTGATGGCACTGCTGATAGTGGCGGCGGTGATATGGCCGCTGTTTGCCTCGCGCGGCAGTGTGGATATCGCCACCCTGACGCTGATCTATGTGATGCTGGGTCTGGGACTGAACGTGGTGGTCGGGTTATCAGGCTTGCTGGTGCTGGGCTATGGCGGCTTCTATGCCATCGGAGCCTACACCTTTGCGCTGCTAAACCACTACTACGGTTTTGGTTTCTGGGAGAGTCTGCCGCTGGCCGGAATCGTCGCTGGCGCATTTGGACTAATGCTGGGATTCCCGGTGCTGCGCCTGCGCGGCGATTATCTGGCGATTGTGACGCTGGGATTTGGCGAGATTGTGCGCATTCTGCTGCTGAACAGTACTTCCCTGACCGGGGGGCCAAACGGCATTGCGCAGATCCCGAAACCAGGGCTGTTTGGCATTGAGTTTGGCCGGCGTGTAAGCGAAGGCGGCTGGACCACGTTCCATGAGCTTACCGGGCTCGCTTATAACCCGAATCATCGCGTGATTTTTCTCTATCTGGTGGCGCTGCTGCTGGTGGTCCTGACGCTGTTTGTGATCAACCGCCTGCTACGTATGCCTCTGGGTCGCGCCTGGGAAGCGCTGCGCGAAGATGAAATTGCCTGTCGTTCACTGGGACTGAGTCCGACCCGTATCAAACTCACCGCCTTTACGATTAGCGCTGTGTTTGCTGGCATTGCCGGTACGCTGTTTGCCGCGCGCCAGGGATTTGTTAGCCCGGAATCCTTTACCTTTGTTGAATCCGCTTTTGTGCTGGCGATTGTGGTACTGGGCGGTATGGGCTCGCAGCTGGCAGTGATCTTTGCCGCCATTTTGCTGGTGGTTTCGCGCGAACTGATGCGCGATCTCAACGAGTACAGCATGCTGGTGCTGGGTGGCCTGATGGTATTGATGATGATATGGCGTCCACAGGGGCTTTTACCGATGAAGCGTCCGCAGTTGAAATTAAAACAGAGCAAACAGGGAGAGCAGGCATGAGTCAGCCTCTATTAGCCGTTGAAGGCCTGATGATGCGGTTTGGTGGCTTGCTCGCTGTCAACAACGTCGCTCTGGCGCTGTATCCGCAGGAGATCGTCTCGCTTATCGGCCCCAACGGTGCCGGAAAAACCACGGTGTTCAACTGTCTCACCGGTTTTTATAAACCCACCGGCGGCACTATCAAACTGCGCGATCAGCCACTGCAGGGATTGCCAGGACAGAAGATTGCCCGGATGGGAATTGTGCGTACTTTCCAGCATGTGCGGCTGTTTCGTGAGATGACTGTTATTGAAAACCTGCTGGTAGCACAGCATCAGCATCTTAAAAGCGGCGTCTTCTCTGGCTTGTTTAAAACGCCGGCATTCCGGCGCGGCGAGAGTGAAGCACTGGATCGCGCTGCCACCTGGCTGAAGCGTATTGGATTGCTGGAGCTGGCTAACCGCCAGGCGGGTAATCTGGCCTACGGACAGCAACGTCGTCTGGAGATAGCCCGTTGCATGGTAACGCGACCGGACATTTTAATGCTGGATGAGCCAGCGGCCGGACTCAATCCACGCGAAACGCATGAGCTGGATGCGCTGATTGCCGAGCTGCGCAGCGAGCATCAGGTTTCAGTGCTGTTAATTGAACATGATATGAAACTGGTGATGGGCATCTCCGATCGCATCTATGTGGTTAATCAGGGCACACCGCTGGCGAATGGCACGCCGGAAGAGATACGTAACAATCCGGATGTGATCCGTGCTTATTTAGGTGAGGCTTAAGATGGCGAATCCGATGTTAACTTTGCAAAATGTAAGTGCTCACTATGGCCCGGTTCAGGCGCTGCACAATATCAACCTGCATATCACTCAGGGAGAAATCGTCACGCTGATTGGTGCCAACGGAGCGGGCAAGACCACATTACTTGGTACACTCTGTGGCGAGCCACGCGCTTCCAGCGGAACCATTACCTTTGACGGGAAAACCATCACTGAATGGCAGACGGCAAAAATCATGCGTGAGGCGATTGCGATTGTACCGGAGGGACGCCGGGTGTTTTCGCGCATGACGGTGGAAGAGAATCTGGCGATGGGCGGCTTTTTTGCCAGCCGTCATGAGTATCAGATCCGCATTGAGCGGGTATTTGATCTCTTTCCGCGCCTGGCTGAGCGCAAAGTGCAGCGTGCCGGTACGATGTCTGGAGGGGAACAGCAGATGCTGGCCATTGGTCGTGCACTGATGAGTCAGCCGCGTCTGCTGCTGCTGGATGAGCCTTCACTGGGTCTGGCACCCATTATTATTCAGCAGATTTTTGACACCATCGAACAGCTGCGGAAAGAGGGAATGACTATTTTTCTGGTTGAGCAGAATGCAAACCAGGCATTAAAACTGGCCGATCGCGGCTACGTGCTGGAAAATGGTCATGTGGTTCTGGAGGATAGCGGAGCCGCACTGCTCTCTAATGAAGCAGTGCGCAGCGCTTACCTGGGAGCCTGAGTCTGCCGATGGCCCGAGATGCTGACGGGCCGTTTTTTTCATTACATTCACTCTTTTTCAAAAAAGTGTGCGCAAAGTTCATGATTTCTTAAGTAGTTTGCATGTTTTTTGTGTGTCACATCTCTGTCATATTTTGGTTATTTTTTTATCATCTTTCCGTGTCATGTTACTTCGCGAACAAAAAATGCGTGATATTGCGCGTAACCAACAGCACAGGAAACCTTTATGACCGCTTTTACGCTTCGTCCCCCTGTAATGGGTGTGTTGCTTGGTCTGGCGCTCAGTGGCAATGCGCTGGCTGCGACGGAAATTCCTTTCTGGCATTCCATGGAAGGAGAGTTAGGCAAAGAAGTTGACTCTCTGGCACAGCGCTTTAATCAGACCCACCCTGATTACAAAATAGTGCCGGTCTATAAAGGTAACTATGAGCAGAGCCTGGCTGCGGGTATTGCGGCGGTGCGTACCGGCAAAGCGCCTGCGCTGCTGCAGGTTTATGAAGTAGGCACCGCCACCATGATGGCGTCAAAAGCCATTGTGCCGGTGTATCAGGTGTTTAAAGATGCTGGCGTCCAGATGGATCCCAAACAGTTTGTTCCTGCCGTCGCAGGTTACTACAGCGACAGCAATGGACAGCTGATCTCTCAGCCGTTTAACAGTTCAACCCCGGTACTCTATTACAACAAAGATGCGTTTAAAAAGGCGGGCCTGAACCCGGATCAACCGCCTAAAACCTGGCAGGAGCTGGCAAAAGATGCGGCGGCATTGCGTAAAGCGGGCATGAGCTGCGGCTACGCCAGCGGCTGGCAGGGCTGGATCCAGATCGAGAATTTCAGCGCATGGCACGCGTTGCCGGTTGCCAGCAAAAATAATGGCTTTGATGGCTACGATGCCGTGCTGGAATTTAACAAGCCCGTGCAGGTGCGCCATATTCAGATGCTGGAAGAGATGAACAAGAAGGGGGATTTTACCTACTTCGGACGTAAAGATGAGCCCACCGCCAAGTTCTACAACGGTGACTGCGGTATTACGACTGCCTCCTCTGGTTCGCTGGCAGATATCAGCCATTATGCCAAATTTAACTTCGGTGTCGGCATGATGCCGTATGACGATACTGTGCCCGAAGCGCCGCAAAATGCCATTATCGGTGGTGCCAGCCTGTGGGTGATGAAAGGCAAAGATGCGGCTACTTATAAGGGCGCGGCGGAATTTATGAAATTCCTGGCGCAGCCTGAGATCGCTGCTGAGTGGCATCAGAAAACCGGCTATCTGCCTATCACTACGGCGGCTTATGAGCTGACCAAACAGCAGGGCTTCTATGATAAGAACCCAGGCGCCGATATTGCAACCCGGCAGATGCTGAACAAAGATCCTCTGCCTTATACCAAAGGTATGCGTCTCGGCAATATGCCGCAGATCCGCACAATCGTTGATGAAGAGCTGGAAGGTGTCTGGACCGGCAAGCAGACGCCGCAGGCAGCGCTGGATAACGCCGTGAAGCGCGGTAACGAGCTATTACGCCGCTTTGAACAGCAGGTGAAATAATTCCGATCTACCGGAAGCGGCGCAGTGCCGCTTCCGCTTTCTGTGTGAGCTTTCTATGCCTTCATCTTCTCGTCCGGTTTTTCGATCCCGGCTACTGCCCTATTTGCTGGTAGCACCACAGCTTATTATCACCGCCATCTTCTTTTTGTGGCCGGCGGGAGAAGCACTGTGGTATTCGCTGCAGAGCATCGATCCATTTGGCATCTCCAGCAGCTTTGTCGGGCTGGAGAACTTTAGTCGTCTGTTCAGCGATCCTTACTACCTGGACTCCTTCTGGACCACTATAAAATTCAGTCTGATGGTCACGATACTGGGGATGCTGTTCTCGCTCCTGCTGGCGGCGCTGGTGGATTATGTCCTGCGCCTGCAGAAGCTCTATCAGATGCTGTTACTCCTGCCTTACGCTGTTGCTCCGGTAGTGGCTGCGGTGCTGTGGATGTTTCTGTTTAATCCAGGCCTGGGGCTGTTTAGCCATCTGCTTAACCAGCTGGGCTATAACTGGAACTATGCGCAGAACAGCGGTCAGGCGATGTTTCTGGTGGTACTGGCTTCGATCTGGCAGCAAATGAGCTACAACTTTCTGTTTTTCTTCGCGGCGTTACAGTCGATTCCTAAATCACTGGTTGAGGCAGCTGCTATCGATGGCGCAGGGCCGGTACGCCGCTTTTTTAATTTGTCATTGCCGCTGATTACACCTGTCAGCTTCTTTCTGCTGGTGGTTAACCTGGTTTACGCCTTTTTCGATACGTTTCCGGTTATTGATGCTGCCACGGGCGGTGGGCCAGTGCAGTCCACCACTACGCTGATTTATAAGATCTATCGCGAGGGTTTTACCGGTCTCGATCTCTCCTCATCTGCCGCACAGTCGGTGGTGCTGATGCTGCTGGTGATTGGCCTGACTATCCTGCAGTTCCGCTTCGTTGAGCGTAAGGTGCAATATCAATGATTGAGAATCGACGCGGGCTGGATATATTCAGCCATACTATGCTGATCCTCGGCGTACTGACCATTCTGTTTCCGCTCTATGTGGCATTTGTAGCGGCTACCCTGGATAACGCGGCTGTTTATCAGGTGCCGATGACGCTGATACCGGGCAGCCATTTGTGGGAAAACATCTCACGTATCTGGACGCAGGGTGTTAACGGCAGCGCCGCCTTTGGCATGATGCTGATGAACAGCTTTATTATGGCGCTGGCAATTACTCTGGGTAAGATCAGCGTCTCTATGCTGTCAGCGTTTGCCCTGGTGTGGTTTCGTTTTCCGTTACGCACGCTCTTTTTCTGGCTGATCTTTATCACTCTGATGCTGCCGGTTGAAGTCCGTATTTTTCCTACCGTAGAAGTGATAGCCAAACTGGATCTGCTGGATAGCTACAGTGGGCTGACGCTACCGCTGATGGCCTCAGCCACCGCCACGTTTCTGTTTCGCCAGTTTTTTCTCTCACTCCCGGATGAGCTGATCGAGGCGGCACGTATTGATGGTGCCGGACCGATGCGCTTTTTTTGGGACATTGTGCTGCCGCTCTCTAAAACCAATCTGGCGGCGCTGTTTGTCATCACCTTTATCTACGGCTGGAATCAGTATCTCTGGCCGCTGCTGATTATTAATGATGCCAGCCTGAGCACGGCAGTCGCTGGCGTGAAAAGCATGATCAACACCAGTGGCGGTCCTACGCAATGGAATGAAGTGATGGCGGCAATGTTGTTGACCCTGATCCCACCGGTTGTGGTGGTTCTTGTAATGCAGCGCGCTTTTGTGCGTGGTCTGGTGGAGAATGAGAAATAGATGGCTGGTGTAACTCTGCAAAGCGTAACCAAATCGTACGATGGCAAAAATGCGGTGATCCAGCCGCTGACCATCACCATCAACGATGGTGAATTTATGGTCATGGTCGGCCCCTCCGGCTGTGGAAAATCAACGCTGCTACGTATGGTCGCCGGGCTGGAGCGTGTCAGTTCTGGCGATATCTTTATTGATGAACAACGGGTTACCGAACTGGAACCCAAAGATCGCGGCATTGCGATGGTCTTTCAAAACTATGCGCTATATCCCCATATGACCGTGGGAGAAAATATGGGCTATGGTCTGAAAATCCGCGGAATGAGTAAAGCGCAAATCGCCCAGCGCGTGCAGGAAACGGCGCGCAGTCTTGAGCTTGACCATCTGCTGAACCGGCGACCGCGTGAACTCTCCGGCGGACAGCGGCAGCGCGTGGCGATGGGACGCGCGATTGTACGTGAGCCTGCGGTATTTCTGTTTGATGAGCCATTATCGAACCTTGATGCGCGGCTGCGCGTACAGATGCGTCTTGAGCTGCAGCAGCTGCATCGCCGTCTGAAAACCACCAGCCTCTATGTCACGCACGACCAGGTTGAAGCGATGACGCTGGCTGAGCGGGTTATGGTAATGAATAAAGGTGTGGTTGAGCAGGTTGGCACGCCGGTGGAGGTCTATGAGCGACCCGCCAGCCAGTTTGTGGCGGCGTTTATTGGCTCGCCAGCAATGAACCTGCTCCCCGGACAGATCAATCGAGAAGGGACTCATTTTACGCTGGACGCGCTGAACAGCCTGCCACTGGGAGAGATGCGCGCGCCGTGGGCGAACCGGACGCTGACGCTGGGCATTCGTCCTGAGCATATTAACATCTCTTCGCGCGAGGCAGGCGGTATACCGCTGGTGGTCGATACACTGGAGATCCTGGGCGCGGATAATCTGGCACATGGGCACCTTGGCAACGCCCGGCTGGTGGTGCGCCTGCCTCACAGCGAGCGCCCGCAGCCGGGCAGTACGCTATGGCTGCATCTGCCACCGGATGCATTACACTTCTTCGATTCTACCCATGGAAAGCGTCTGGAATGAACGATAAAAGCTGGCCTTACCCAAAAATTGTTGCCCATCGCGGCGGCGGCAAACTGGCACCGGAAAACACGCTGGCAGCAATTGATGTCGGCGCAGACTACGGTCATAGCATGATTGAGTTTGATGCCAAACTCTCACAGGATCAGCAGATCTTTCTGCTGCATGATGACACCCTTGATCGGACCAGTAATGGCTGGGGTGTGGCAGGTGAACAGCGCTGGTCGCAGCTGGCACAGCTGGATGCAGGCAGCTGGTTTAGTCAGGATTTTTCTGGCGAGCCGCTGCCACTGCTGCAGGATGTTGCGGCGCGCTGTCATCAGCACAATATGATGGCGAACATTGAGATCAAACCCACCACGGATACCGACGCGGCTACCGGCAAAGCTGTAGCGCTAGCGGCACGCGAGTTATGGCGGGCGCAGACGCCACCACTGCTCTCCTCATTCTCGGTGACAGCGCTGGCGGCAGCGCAGCAGGCAGCACCGGAGCTGCCACGCGGTTTACTGCTGGATAGCTGGCGGGACGACTGGCTGGCGCTGACAACCCAGCTGGCGTGCGTTTCCATTCATCTTAATCACCGACTGCTGAATGCAGAACGCACCGCGATGCTGAAAGCGGCCGGTCTGCGCATTCTGGTCTATACCGTTAATCAGCCCGAACGCGCCCGCGCGCTGCTGAGCTGGGGCGTTGATGCTATCTGTACCGATCGTATTGATATCATCGGCCCCGATTTTCAGTAATTTCCGCTCTGTAGCGTAGTGCCGGACTGATTACTTTGTCCCGGCTGTGACTGCAATACGCGCTGCCGGGTACTGTCGCGTTTCTCCTGCAGCTGGCGCTGGATATTCTGCGTCTGCTGCTGCTGGCTCTGTTGCAGCAATCGCTGCTGCTGCTGTTGCTGAACCTGCATCTGTGTCTGCATACGCTGCTGGCTTGGGTTATAGCCAGGCTGATTAGGTGTATTGTTATTCAGCATGTTTGCCATGCTGCTGAGTGGCAGCAGCGCCGCCAGTGCAATTAGCCATCTCTTCATTTATTCCTCCGGTCATTTGACCTGCTGTGTAAAAAGAGTGCCTGCATGTGGGCAGTCAGCACCTTATCCATAAGTTTATGCGATATCACAAAGCCTGAAATCGGACGTGCGCTCAATTTGCGTTAGGTGTTATGTTTCTACAGCGTTAGCAAACACTTGCATCAATAAATAATAAATGTAAACACCGTGAAAAAGGATGGAAAGGATGAGGAGAGCAGACACCATGCGCCGGTTTAGCTGGGCAGTGTTAATGAGTTTTACCGTGATTCAGGGCGCACAGGCAGCACCTGCCACCGCACCCCCTGTCTCTTATGGTGTCGATAGCGACACTTTTCATCCGGTAAAAGCGCAGCATGGCATGGTCGCATCAGTGGATGCGATGGCGACCCGGGTGGGCGTTGATATTCTTAAACAGGGTGGCAATGCGGTAGATGCTGCGATTGCTGTGGGATTTGCTCTCGCCGTTACTCATCCGCAGGCCGGCAATCTGGGTGGCGGTGGTTTTATGCTGCTGCGTACCGCTGCGGGTCGCACAGCGGCGATCGATTTCCGCGAAATGGCACCGGCTCGCGCCTCACGCGATATGTTCCTCGACAAACAGGGCAATGCAGACAGTAAGTTATCACTTACTTCGCATCTGGCATCGGGTACACCGGGCACTGTCGCGGGCTTTGCTCTGGCAGCACAGAAATATGGCACGCTACCATTACGTACGCTGCTGGCACCGGCCATTAAGCTGGCGCGTGAGGGGTTTATTGTGAATGACGCGCTGGCAGACGATCTGGCGACGTATGGCAAAGAGAACCTGATTAACCACGACACCAGCCGGGCAATATTCTATAAAGCCGATGGCCAGCCCTATCAGAAAGGCGATCGCCTGGTGCAGAAAAATCTGGCGCACAGCCTGCAGCTGATTGCACAACAGGGGCCGGATGCGTTTTATAAAGGCGAGATTGCCAGCCAGATCGCCGGTGAAATGGCGCAGCATGGTGGATTAATTGGCAAAGCCGATCTGGCGGCTTATCGTGCGGTGGAGCGTAAGCCGGTAAGCGGCAGCTATCGCGGCTACGAGGTCTTTTCAATGCCACCGCCATCCTCCGGCGGCATCCATATTGTGCAGATCCTGAATATCCTGGAAAATTTCGATCTGGCTAAATGGGGATTTGGCAGCGCAGATGCGATGCAGGTCATGGCTGAAGCGGAAAAATATGCCTATGCCGATCGTTCTGAATATCTTGGCGATCCCGATTTTGTAAAGGTTCCGCAGCAGGCACTGACCAGCAAAGCCTATGCTAAAACGCTGGCGCAGCAGATTGATGTCAATAAAGCACGTCCCTCCGCAGAGATTAAACCCGGCAAGCTGGCACCGTATGAGAGCAATCAGACCACTCACTTCTCGGTGGTGGACCAGGCGGGCAATGCGGTAGCAGTGACCTATACCCTGAACACCTACTTTGGCAGCGGCATTGTAGCGGGAAGCAGCGGCATTCTGATGAACAACGAAATGGATGACTTCTCTGCCAAACCGGGTACGCCAAATGTCTATGGGCTGGTGGGTGGTGAAGCGAATGCGATTCAGCCTGCCAAGCGCCCGCTCTCATCCATGTCACCGACGATCGTCGCGAAAGAGGGTAAAACCTGGCTGGTTACTGGCAGTCCGGGCGGTAGCCGTATTATCACTACTGTGCTGCAAATGGTGGTAAACAGCATCGATTTTGGTATGAACGTAGCTGAAGCAACGAATGCGCCGCGCTTTCACCATCAGTGGCTGCCGGATCAGCTGCGCGTCGAGAAGGGATTCAGCCCTGATACGCTGCGCCTGCTGGAAGCGAAAGGGCAGCATGTGAAAGTGCTGCCGGCAATGGGCAGCACGCAGAGTATTATGATTGGGCCTGATGGTATGCGTTACGGCGCGTCCGATCCGCGTTCAGTCGACGATCTCAGCGCCGGTTACTGATTGCTGTAGCGGCGCTGTATCGCGCCGCTATCGTTATCTTAAACGCGCCATAAAATAGGCATCGATCAGGGCACCATCACGCACGGCAAAGCGTCTGGCGGTGCCCTCAATCTCAAAACCAGACTGCTGGTACAGCGCAATTGCTTTGGCATTATCCGTAAATACGGTCAGTTCAATACGCGATACCTGTAGCCAGTTATCGCAGAGATCAATCATTGCGCTCATCAATGCACGGCCGACACCACGTCGATGGAAAGCGGGATCGACGCCCATACCAAATGTTGCGCAGTGGCGGCGTCGCGCTGTTGCCAGCACCTCCAGCGTCAGCTGCCCCGCAACGACACCCTCAATCAGCGCCACCAGCATAGTGACACCTGCACGCGCATTTTGCAGCCGCTCCTGCCAGAGGGCTGGCGACGGCAAAGGCAAATGTAGCGTACCCGCCTGAGTTTCGGGCTGGCTATAGATCTGCATCAGCGCCGCAGCATCATCAGGTATGGCGTGGCGTACAACGATCTGACTCATGCTATCTCCCTGCATCAGAAAGGAAAATGGCTGTTTAACATCATATTTTCTGCAGAAAAGTTCAATAAAAAAGCACCGCTGGCTTGCAAACGATAATGGTAATGATTACTATTTACATGCTAGCTGTAGCGCGCTACGGTAAGCACGACATTGCTCACATTGCTTCCAGTATTGCTTTGCCAGCCTGCGTGCTGGCATTTTTTTATCCGCAGAAAATGGCGACGACCAGCGTTCCCGGTGACGGGCGCGGAAAAGGTAAAAAATTGATAGACTCAGCGTATCTCCGTCCTCAGGTGCATACGATGAAGAAAAAAAGACCGGTATTACAGGATGTCGCCGATCGCGTTGGCATCACCAAAATGACCGTCAGCCGCTATCTGCGCGATCCCGACCGGGTTTCTGCTGCCCTGCGTGATAAAATCGCCGTGGCACTGGATGAGCTGGGTTATATCCCGAATCGTGCCCCTGATATGCTCTCCAATGCCACCAGCCGCGCGATTGGTGTGCTGCTGCCCTCGCTGACTAACCAGGTCTTTGCTGACGTATTGCGCGGTATTGAAGCGGTGACTGATAAGGCGGGATATCAGACGCTGGTTGCACACTTTGGTTATAATCCGGAGAAAGAGGAGCGGCAGCTGCGTTCGCTGCTGGGCTGGAATATTGATGGAGTGATCTTAACTGAGCGTACTCATACCCCCGGCACGCTGCGCATGCTGGAGGTTGCCGGGATCCCGGTGATTGAGATGATGGATAGCGTGACGCCCTGCCTGGATATGGCGGTGGGGTTTGACAATGTCGAAGCGGCGCGGCAGATGACACAGGCTATTCTGCGTAAAGGCCACCGTTATACGGTATACCTTGGCGCACGACTTGATGAGCGTACTCTGCAAAAACAGCAGGGTTATGAACAGGCGATGCGCGAAGCGGGCTTAACCCCTCACAGCGTTATGATGGAGGATGCTTCCTCTTTTAGCGCTGGTGCGCAGCTATTGTGTGAGGCGCAAAAGCGTTATCCGGCTACCGATAGTCTGTTCTGTACCAATGATGATCTTGCGGTGGGGGCGATGTTTGAGTGTCAGCGCCAGGGGTTGCAGGTACCGCAGCAGATGGCGATTGCCGGCTTTCATGGGCATGACATCACGCAGGTGGTTACGCCGCGGCTGGCTACTGTCCTGACACCGCGCGAGCGAATGGGACGCGAGGCCGCAACCATGCTGCTGGCGCGTATTGGGGGCGATTGCACTCTTAGCGGAATGCGGGATATCGGCTTTGAAATCGCTGAAGGTGGCAGTATCTGATTTTGCCAATTTTTATGAGTCAGCTCACACTTTCACGCTTTTCCGATGGGTAAGGGTTGTCAGTATCCGGGCGCGCTCCGACAATGAATGACAGATTTGTTATCGGTAACATTGGCAGAATAAGCTGCCGGAGCGCAAAATCATGACCACGCCATCTTCATCGCATCACGTTTTTATCCTGATGGGTGTATCCGGCAGCGGAAAGTCTGTCGTTGCTAATCGGGTCTCTCACGAACTGGATACCGCCTTCCTGGATGGGGATTTCCTGCACCCCCGCAGCAATATCAACAAAATGGCAGAGGGCCAGCCGCTGGATGATCACGATCGTCAGCCCTGGCTCCAGGCGCTGAACGATGCAGCCTTTGCGATGCAGCGTACTCAGGCTGTCTCCATTATTGTCTGCTCTGCACTGAAGAAGTCCTATCGCGATATTCTGCGTCAGGGCAATCACAATCTGAAATTTATCTATCTGAAAGGTGACTTCGAAACTATCGAAGCGCGGCTGAAAGCGCGTAAAGGTCACTTTTTTAAACCGCAGATGCTGGTTACGCAGTTCGCCACCCTGCAGGAGCCGGGGCCGGATGAAGCCGATGTCTTAATGGTCGATATCAACCACTCGCTGGATGACGTTGTTGCGGCTACGGTTGCAACCATCAGGGATGCAATCAACAAGGGCGAGTAATGAGTACCGCAACGCTGGTGTTAACAGCAGCAGGCTCTGTCCTGCTGCTGCTGTTTCTGGTGATGAAAGCACGGATGCACGCTTTTGTTGCCCTGATGCTGGTCTCTGTCGGGGCTGGTCTCTTCTCCGGAATGCCGCTGGATCAGATTGCTGAAACCATGCAAAAAGGCATGGGCGGCACGCTGGGATTTCTGGCGATTGTCGTGGCGCTGGGCGCGATGTTTGGCAAAATCCTTCATGAAACCGGCGCTGTCGATCAGATAGCTATCCGTATGCTGAACACCTTTGGCGAGAGCCGGGCGCACTATGCTATGGGGATTGCCGGGTTGATCTGTGCGCTGCCACTGTTTTTTGAGGTGGCGGTGGTGCTGCTGATAAGCATTGCGTTTGCCGTGGCACGGCGCACGCACGATAACCTGGTGAAGCTGGTGATCCCGCTATTTGCTGGTGTGGCAGCGGCGGCGGCGTTTCTGCTGCCCGGACCAGCACCCATGCTACTGGCAGCGCAGATGCATGCTGATTTTGGCTGGATGATCCTGCTGGGACTCTGCGCCGCTATTCCGGGAATGGTGATTGCCGGACCGCTGTTTGGCAGCCTGATTGCCCGCCATGTGAGCTTTAGCGCACCGCCGGAAGATCATCAGCCTGATGTGGCAGAGGGAGAGTTACCGTCGTTTGGATTTAGTCTGGCGCTGATTCTGTTTCCGCTGCTGCTGGTTGGCCTGAAAACCATTGGTGCACGCTTCACCACTCCTGACACCAGACTTTATGAGTGGCTGGAGTTTATTGGTCATCCATTTACCGCAATTTTGCTGGCGCTGCTGGTGGCTATCTATGGTCTTGCTTACCGGCAGGGCATGGATAAAGAGAAGGTGATGCAGGTATGCGGTAGTGCGCTGCAGCCAGCCGGAATTATTCTGCTGGTGATTGGTGCCGGTGGCGTATTTAAGCAGGTGCTGGTGGACTCAGGGGTCGGGCCGGTGCTCGGCCATGCGCTGACCGGAGCCGGAATGCCGATTGCGCTGGCCTGCTTTATCCTGTCGGGTGCTATTCGGGTGATTCAGGGATCGGCGACCGTGGCCTGTCTGACAACTGTAGGTCTGGTGATGCCGGTTATTGAGCCACTGCACTACAGCGGCGCGCAGCTGGCTGCGCTCTCAATCTGCATTGGCGGTGGATCAATTATTATCAGCCATGTTAACGATGCCGGCTTCTGGCTGTTTGGCCGGTTTACCGGTGCAACAGAAGCGGAGACGCTTAAAACCTGGACGCTGATGGAGACGATTCTTGGCACCACCGGGGCTATCACCGGCATGATTGCGTTTAGTCTGCTCTCATAAACGGGCTGCCCGGTCTGGCACTATTCTCTGCAGGCGGTCGCCGCCGTGCGGCCTCCTGCCGGAGCGAGCGTTTTGCTGTTATTAGCCGTAAGTTTTGCCTGATAACGCCATTTGCAGGAGTCGCATCCGTGCGACTTCATGGCAGCGGTCAGTCTGCTTCCCGCTCATCTTCAGGCTGATCCAGCACCGCGTAGGCAACGGCACAAAACAGTGAGTTCAGGCGTTTCATATCGCCCAGCAGGCTCAGATGCAGTGAGCTGGTCTCTATGCTCTGTACATTATTCATATGCAGGCGTTCGACATGGTTATGAGAAAAGCGACGGATCAGAATACGAAAGCGATGCTTGGCACGGCGCAGACGTCTGGCACTGGCGATATCCTGGGACAGAAATACAGAGAGACTCAGGCGCAGATTACTCAGCAGCTGCTCCTGTAGCGCATCAAGTTCTTCACGCCCCGGTGCGGAGAATGCGCGCCGCGCCTGCAGCGCCTTGTCTGCCACATCCACACTCATCCGTTCAATAATATCGCCTGCCTGCTCCAGATTAAGTGCCATCTCAATAATTTCAGCCCAGCGGCGGGAATCATCTTCTGCCAGATCCTCACGAGGCATACGCGCCAGATAGAGTTTTATTGCGGTGTAGAGCACATCAACATCATCATCCAGTCGCCGTACCGTGCGCTCTTCATGCAGTTCGCCACGCACCACCCGGTTGAATGATTCCAGCATCTGCTCCACCACATCGCCAATACGCAGCGTTTCACGCGCGGCATTAACCAGCGCCAGCGCAGGCGTATCCAGTGCGCTTTTATCCAGATGTCGCGGTTTAAGGTGGGTCTGGTTCTCCGTATCGTCTGCGATCATACGACGACAGAGGCGTGCCATGGGTTCGGTAAAGGGCACCATAACCAGACAACGCGCCAGGTTGTAGAAAACATGGAAAAAGATCACCAGCTCTTCATCGCTGACCGGTAGTCTGTCCAGCACAGTGGCGACGTAATCGACAAAAGGCAGTATGGCAACACTGCCGATAACTTTAAACAGCAGGCTGCCAAGCGCCACCCGCTTGCCAGCCGCATTGGATCCGCTGGCATTAAGCATCGCCAGCAGGCCACTGCCAAGGTTGGCACCAATCACCAGACACAGAGCCACTTTAAATGAGATCACACCAGCGGCGGTCAGTGTTGCTGTGATCAGCACCGCGGCGAGACTGGAATAGCTGACAATGGCAAATAGCGCACCAATCAGAGCATCCAGCAAAATATCGCCGGTCAGCGTTGAGAAGAGCACCTGTACGCCAGCGGCCTGAGTAATAGGACGGGCTGCGGTGACAATTAACTGCAGCGCCAGCAGGATCAGACCCAGCCCGATTGCAGTGCGTCCCATCTGGCCAACGCGGGTCTGCTTGCGACTGAGAAAAAAGATCACGCCAAAAAAGATAAACAGGGGAGAAAGCCAGGATAAATCAAACGTCAGCACGCGCGCCATAATGGCGGTGCCCACATCTGCACCCAATACCACCACCAGCGCAGGCGTCAGACTGACCAGGTTTTGCGCCACAAAAGAGGTTACCAGCAGCGTTGTCGCGTTACTGCTCTGTACCAGCGCCGTTACGCCAATGCCCGCCAGAAACGCCATGGGTTTTTTTTCTACGCTGCGACTTAATACCCGCCGCAGATCGGCGCCGTAGATGCGCATAATGCCGGTGCGCACGATATGGGTGCCCCAGACCAGCAGCGCAACAGCAGAGAGAAGATTGAGCAGAGTTAACACGTAAACAGGCTCCTCTGAGCCAGGCCTGAAAATAGCCAGCTGTCTGCCTGGCAAACGTGGCAGCTGGCGAATACCTGTGTAGAGCCGCGTGAATTTTTCCGTTAGATTTAAGCAACCTGGCGCGGCCTCAACTCTGTTAACTGTAGCTGAATCTGATTAGCTGCAAAGAGAGATAGCGTGCATTGCTGAAGGGGGCTGCAGTTCGCCCTATCGCCATATTGTGATTTACATCACATTACAGCATGATGTCAGCTCTTTTCTGGCCGATTCAGGGTGACAAAAATGACTGATAAATCAGCATCCGGGCAGTTTATCGCAACCTTATTACAGTGGGTTCTTAATGTGGGGTTGCTGGTACTGGCTCTTATACTGGTGGTCTTTCTTGGCAAGGAGACCATCCATCTGGCCAATGTGCTGTTCAGCAGCGGGGAGGCACCATCATCCTATCTGCTGATTGAAGGTATTGTAATTTACTTTCTCTACTTTGAGTTTATCGCATTGATTGTAAAGTATTTTCAGTCAGGTTATCACTTCCCGCTGCGCTATTTTGTCTATATTGGCATTACCGCCATTATCCGGCTGATTATTGTCGATCATAAAAATCCGTTTGATACGCTCTGTTATTCAGCCGCTATTCTGATTCTGGTGGTAACGCTATGGCTGGCAAACAGTAACCGGCTCAAGCGTGAATAAGAGATCGTGACTGCATGGCGCTTTTTACGACTGTGCCTGGCAGCGCGCTCTGCAGTACACTAGGGTAACTTTTTTTCCGGAGATCTCCTGATGTCGCACGATGCGCTGCGCCAGCTCTATGCGTTGCACTGGTTACCCGCCTCCTCTCCGCTGCTGTCTGCGCCGTTGCTGGACTGGCTGCTGGAAGAGGATTCCATGACGCGCCGTTTCGAGAATTACTGTCAGCAGGTGACGGTTGAACTGATTCGTGAGGAGTTTGTCTCCGCTGCTGACGTTGCAGCGGAAGCGGCGTTTTTGCCTGATGATGCACGCTTCTGGCTGCGTGAAATTGTACTGTGCGGCGATGGTGAGCCGTGGCTGCTGGGGCGCACTGTCGTGCCGGAAAGTACACTGCAGGGGCCGGAGCTGATGTTACAGCAGCTTGGCACGCGTCCGCTCGGGCGCTATCTGTTCTCCTCCTCCACCCTGAGCCGGGATTTTATTCATCCTGGCCAGGCTGACAATCTCTGGGGACGCCGCTCCCGCCTGCGTCTTTCAGGTAAACCACTTCTGCTAACTGAACTATTTTTACCAGCGTCGCCACTCTGTCGCGCGCTGCAGCAAGGATGAGTACTGTGCAAAAAACGCTTTTCATGAGCAAATGGCAGGCTTACCGCCGCCTGATGCGTCTTGATAAACCGATTGGAACGTTGCTGCTGTTGTGGCCAACGCTCTGGGCGCTCTGGCTGGCTGGTATGGCAGTGCCGCCGCTCTCTGTTCTGGCGGTGTTTGTCTGTGGTGTCTTTATTATGCGCGCTGCCGGCTGTGTGATTAATGACTATGCTGACCGCAACGTCGATGGCCATGTAAAGCGTACGGCTGCCCGGCCGCTGCCGAGTGGAGTGGTCTCGGCAAAGGAGGCTAAGCTGCTGTTTGTTGCCCTGTGCGCTGTGGCATTTGCGCTGGTCCTGACCATGAACCGCATGACTATCTTGCTGTCGTTTGGCGGTCTGGCACTGGCGTGGGTCTATCCATTTATGAAGCGCTATACGCATCTGCCGCAGGTGGTGCTGGGTGCTGCATTTGGCTGGGCTATTCCCATGGGATGGGCCGCAGTTAGTGAGTCCTTACCATTAGCCTGCTGGCTGGTGTTTCTGGCAAATATCTGCTGGACCGTGGCTTATGATACGCAGTATGCCATGGTAGATCGTGATGACGATTTAAAAATAGGTGTGAAATCCACGGCAATCCTGTTTGGCCGCTTCGATAAACTGATCATTGGCTTATTGCAGCTGGCAACGCTGGGACTGATGGCGCTGGTAGGGAGTCTGCTGGCGCTTAATAGTGCGTTTTACTGGTCACTGCTGGTAGCGGGGGCGCTGTTTGTCTATCAGCAGTGGCTGATTGCCGGACGCGATCGCGATGCCTGCTTTCAGGCGTTTCTCAACAACAACTATGCAGGGCTGGTTATGTTTATTGGGATAGTGCTCAATATGCCGCCATTTGTGACGCTGTTCTGACAACCCGGGCACATCCTGTGCCCGGAACTGTTACAGGCGCGCTGCCGCGCCTTCTCTGGTTATCTGAACGGCTACTGAGCCCTGGCAATTACTCGTGCGCAACCGCACTTTCAATCGTCAGGCGCACATCGCTGGTTACCAGCTCCGCCAGCATCTGCCACATAACATGGGTGCGTTCTGCATCAGCATCGCCTGAGTCACTGATATAGTGTTCGTCACGCAGCGTCAGCACCAGGGTAGTAAACACCGCCTTATCAAAGAACTCTGGCGCATTGATACCATGCAGCACTGACAGACGCTGAGCCAGCATACGGCTCTCTTTCTCCAGCGTCCCGCGATTAATAGTGGGACGGGCGCTCAGAATGGCAAAGGTAATGGCAAAGCGCTGGAGCGTTTCGCGAATACCCGCAGCCAGTAGCTGTAACGTACGGTAGCGCGCCGCGCTCATTTTGATCTGCCCATTTTGCAGCGTGACCAGCCCCTGACGCGCCATCTCTGCACAGAGCGCATTAAGCAGCGCAGGGAGTTCAGCACTACTCCAGCGCAGGAAGAGCTCACTTTTCAGCATCGGATAGACGAGGCTTGCCTGACGCAGCAGCTCTGCCTCGCTGATTTCGCGGTGCTGCTGCACAATGGCCGCAATCAGCGACGGCATCACCAGCATATGCTGGATATTGTTGCGATAGTAAGTCATCAGTACTGCCTGCTCGCGCGGCAGAATAATGATATCGCCAATGCTGTCCTGCTCGGTTTCAAACTTGTTCATGCCCATAGCGTGATCCAGCAGCGCTTCGCCGCTGAGTTCAGGCACGGTGGCTTCCGGTGAGTAGGGTACATTGCGCAGCAACTGGGTGTAACACTCCAGCTGTTCAGTGAGCTGCTCACGTGTGAGTGAGCGCTGACGTGACGCCAGCAGAGCAGTTACGCACAGGTTCATGGCGTTGGCTGCACCAGCTTCGTTGATGCGCACCATCAGACGGGCAGCGATATCGTTCACCACGGGTGTCATCCAGGCGGGACGCTGTGGTTCGATGGGGTCAATTGCCTCACGCCACTCAGGAACCTGCTTGTTCAGGTAGTTCACCAGCGGCAGTGGTTCACCAAAGTTAACATAACCCTGACCAAGGTTACGCAGCTTACGCAGGCCGCGTACCATCTGCATAAAGCCCTCTTTCTCTTTAGCCGCGCCGCGCAACTCCTTGGCGTAAGTACCCACTTCCATGACATGTTCATAGCCAATATAGATAGGAACAAAGGTAATCGGACGACTGCCGCCGCGCAGCAGCGCCTGCAGCGTCATAGAGAGCGTACCGGTTTTTGGATCAAGCAGACGACCAGTACGTGAGCGCCCACCCTCAACAAAATACTCTACTGAGTAACCGCGGCTAAAGAGCTCACCGAGATATTCACGGAATACCGTGGAGTAGAGCTTGTTGCCTTTAAAGGTGCGACGAATAAAAAACGCTCCCAGACGGCGGAACACTGGTCCGGCTGGCCAGAAATTGAGATTAATACCCGCAGCAATGTGCGGCGGAACCAGCCCCTGATGATAGAGCACATAGGAGAGCAGCAGGTAGTCCATATGGCTGCGATGGCAGGGCACGTAGACAATTTCATGACCATCCTGCGCCAGCTGGCGCACGCGTTCACCACCGTTGACATTGATACCCTGATAGAGACGGCTCCAGAGCCAGCCCATAATACGGTCAGTGACGCGAATCGCCTCATAGGAGAAATCAGCCGCAACTTCTTCCATCATCTCAACCGCGTTTTGCTGCGCTTTTTCATGAGAGATTTTTTTACTGCGGGCTTCATCTTCAACGGCTTTTTCAATCGCTTTGGACTGCAATAGCTTGTTGAACAGATCCTGACGTGCTGGCAGGCTCGGACCGATCGCTGCCAGCCGCTGGCGGGCAAAGTGAATACGGGCAACGCGCGCCAGTTTCTGCGCAATCGACTTATCGGTGCCGTGCTCGGTAGCCATCTGACGCAGCGACACGGTTGGCGAGAAGCGTACAAAGCTGTCGCGGCCGTGCCAGAGGATGGCAAAAAACTTCTGCACGCCATTCAGAACACGCAGATGCGGCGTAGGTTCACCCTGAATTTCGCGCCCCGGGGCGCGGCCAAACATCACTGCAACCGGCAGCATCTGGATATCGAGCTGGGGATTATTGCGATGCAGATCCAGATAGTCGTGAAACAGCTTAACCGACTCCTGATTAGCCACATAGTAGGGGAACACGCGCGGGCCATCGTGAATAAAGACGTGGCGCGGCAGCAGCGTGCCGTCAATCTCCAGGGGTGCCAGCGGATCGGGTAGATCAAGTCGCAGACACTGGCTGCGTAATGTAAGCAGATCTGCCTTTGAATCGTAAGGCAAAACATACATCACGGGACGAGTGGGATCGATACCATGCTCCGGAACCGGATCTGTGGGTATGACCTTACTTTTTACCAAAATAGAGAGTGGTAAATTCAACAATTTATAATAGAGTTTACGCCAACCTGACATAGACAACTTAGAGCCTCTTGTTAGCAAAGCGCGGCAAGCATACCAGAAAGTGCAGCGAAGATCTGTGGCTGTGCTATCTCCCGCTGCGCCTTCATTGACGCCAATATCATCCGAGGGTTCCGTAACATGGCAAATAACGCTACTGGCCTGGTTCGCATCATCAAAGCCGCTGGTTACTCGTGGCAGGGATTACGTGCGGCGTGGCAGTATGAGGCTGCTTTTCGTCAGGAGGCGGTTACGGCACTGATTACCCTTGTTATCGCCTGCTGGCTGGATGTTGATGCGATCACGCGTGTATTGCTGATTGGGTCGGTGGTGCTGGTCGTAGTGGTGGAGATTCTGAATAGCGCTATCGAAGCTGTGGTTGACAGGATCGGGCAGGAGCGGCATCCGCTGGCTGGCCGGGCAAAAGATATGGGCTCCGCTGCGGTTCTGATCACTATTCTGCTGGCGCTGTTTGTCTGGGTCACGCTGCTCTGGCCGCAGAGCTAACCAGACCGCAAACCCTGATATATCGCTGATATTTGCCGCAGCGGCGGTTTCCATTTCGCCAATACCTGTATATACTCACAGCGACTGTATAAACAACCAGGGGGCGGGATGAAAGCGTTAACCAGCAGGCAGCAGCAGGTCTATGACCTGATTCGCGACCATATTAATCAAACCGGCATGCCGCCTACGCGTGCTGAGATTGCCTCACAGCTGGGCTTTCGCTCACCCAACGCGGCTGAAGAGCATCTGAAAGCGCTGGCGCGTAAAGGCGTCATTGAAATTGTCTCCGGCGCATCGCGCGGCATCCGTCTGCTGATGGAAGAAGAGGCGAGCGAAGGGCTGCCACTGATTGGCAGGGTAGCTGCCGGCGAGCCACTGCTGGCTCAGGAGCATATTGAAACCCACTATCAGGTCGATGCTAACCTGTTTAAGCCCAGCGCCGATTTTCTGCTGCGCGTAAGCGGAATGTCGATGAAAGATATCGGTATTATGGATGGCGATCTGCTGGCTGTACATAAAACCCAGGATGTGCGTAATGGCCAGGTTGTGGTGGCGCGCATTGATGATGAAGTAACGGTTAAGCGCTGGAAAAAGCAGGGTGCAATTGTGCATCTGCTGCCGGAAAACAGCGATTTCCAACCCATTGAAGTCGACACCCGCCAGCAATCGCTGACTATTGAAGGTCTGGCGGTCGGGATTGTTCGCACTGGCGAATGGCTTTAATATCTGGTTAGTCCCCCGCTGCGGTCTGTCCCGCTACAGGCCGCGGTCTGCTATATTTGCTGCTTTACTACCCACTGTGGCGTCGCCTGCTCCCAGCCGGTGGGTTGCCCACGTAACCTGACTGGACTGGCTAATGCCGCTGTTTACTGCCTCTGATAAAACGCTCTGGCGGCTGGCACTGCCAATGATCCTCTCTAATATCAGCGTTCCGCTGCTTGGAATCGTTGACACATCTGTTATTGGTCATCTGGAGAGCCCGGTTTATCTCGGCGGGGTTGCTGTAGGCGCGACCGCCACCAGTTTTGTCTTTATGCTGCTGCTGTTTCTGCGCATGAGTACTACCGGACTAACGGCACAGGCATTTGGCGCCGGAGATAAGCCGGCACTGGCGCGAGCGCTGGTTCAGCCGATGCTGATTGCACTGGTGGCAGGCGGCGTATTTATGGCACTACGTACGCCGGTCAGTGCGCTGGCCGCTACGCTGATGGGAGGCAGTGCCGCAGTACAGCAGCAGGCGCAGATTTTTATCGCTATCCGCTGGCTGAGTGCACCTGCAACGCTGGCCAATCTGGTTATTCTTGGCTGGCTGCTGGGGGTGCAATATGCGCGAGCGCCGATGGTGTTGCTGATCACCGGCAACCTGGTAAATATTCTGCTGGATCTGCTTTTTGTACTGCACTGGCACTGGAATGTTGCGGGTGCGGCGGCAGCTACAGCGGTTGCCGACTATATCACTCTGGCAGTGGGATTATGGATGGTCGCACGTGTAATGGCGCTGCGCGGCATCTCGTTTGCATTGCTTAAAACCAGCTGGCGTGGTGATGCCGGGCGACTGTTCAGACTTAACCGCGACATTATGCTGCGCTCGCTGATGCTGCAGCTCTGCTTTGCATCGCTGACGCTACTGGGTGCGCGGCTGGGGCCTGAGGTGGTGGCAGTCAATGCCGTGCTGCTGATGTTTCTGACCTTTACCGCTTATGCGCTTGATGGCTTTGCCTATGCAGTAGAGGCCTGCTCTGGTGAAGCTACCGGTGCCCGCGATCGTAACCGCCTGCTGCTGATCTGGTATGCGGCCTGCCGACAGGCCGGCATTGTGGCTCTGCTGTTTGCACTGCTTTATGCCATCAGCGGGCCCGCCATTGTCGCCATGCTGACGTCGATTCAGTCACTGCGCGATGCCGCCGATCGCTATCTGCTCTGGCAGGTCGTGTTGCCGCTGGCAGGCGTCTGGTGCTATTTGCTGGATGGCATGTTTATTGGAGCAACGCGCGGCCGCGATATGCGTAACAGCATGGTGCTGGCTGCTCTGGGCTATGCGCTGACGCTACTAACGCTGCCGTGGCTTGGCAACCATGGATTATGGCTGGCTATCACTGTGTTTCTGGCCCTAAGGGGCATATCACTGGGGCTGTTATGGCGTTATCACTGGCGGCGCGATAGCTGGTTCAGCGGCTGACACTATCGGGCTAAACTGCTGCGCCAGCCTGTGGCGCGGTTATCTTTTTGAGCGCAGAAGTCATGAGTATGTAATCTGTAAGGCAGATTTGCTGGCCGGATGCCCGTTCGCTCAGGCATGCACGAATTACCCTTTTTTGCCCCGCTTTTTAGCCTGTTTTTCATGATCGTGATCGCAGCTGGCATGTTGTGTGCAGGCTGCAATTTCAGCACAATTTTCGCACAGGCCATGTGCCTCGATAACGGTATGGCGCAGAGAGAAATTCGCCTGATCTGCAAGGGTACCAATAATCTTCTCTATGCCAGGCGCCTGCTGCTCACTGACGGCGGCACAACTGTCGCATACCAGCATTACAGAGCTATGGGCGGGTTCGTTGAAGTGATGACAGACCACATAGCTGTTGTTTGACTCCACCCGATGAATAAAGCCCTGCTCCAGTAAAAAATCGAGCGCGCGGTAAATAGTGGGTGGTTTCGCCTGCGGTTCACTGATACGCAGCTGATCCAGCAGATCGTAGGCGCTGACAGAGCCGTTCTGCTCTGCCATTAAACGCAGGACTTCAGCGCGCTGCGGCGTAAGGCGCACGCCACGGTCGAGGCAGAGCGCTTCAACCTGAGTCAGCAGCTGTGCAGGGGTAAGCGTTGACATAATATTCTCCGGCTAACAGGTGATGTTATTTTATCACACTCCGTCAGGCCATGCTGTGATTGCCTGCGATCCTCACTACCGTGCTCTCGATCACGCTTATCAGTAAATTTTCGGCAAATTTCTGCGCTAATTTTGCTTTGCAATTGACAGATTTATCGTTATGGTTCAGTCAGGCTTAAGTTATCACTGGCCTTAAAAGATCAATAATTCATCCCTGTGGTTAAAAACAGAGCAGAGTGAGCTGTTTTTAGCCAATTCTGCAAATAGCAGTGCTTATCCCTTTGAGTTCACAGCAATGAAGTGTTAGCCAGCGTTCAGAATAGCGGTTAACTAAATTCTTTCACTGTCGCGACATGCAACAACTTTAAGGTGATAGCAGTCTCATGATAACAACACGCTCCAGGTTTACCCGGATAGTAACGGGTGTGAATGCGCTATTGATCTCCTCTTCTGCGCTGGCGGCAGGTAGCTGGTACGATGCGCGCAACGATGCAATGGGCGGTACCGGGGTTGCCTCATCAGGCTGGCGTTCAGCAGTGCTGGCTAACCCGGCGCTGATGACGCGTGCCCAGCCCGATGACAACGTGGGTATCATCTTTCCCTCTGCCGGCATTCAGATAACTGATAAAGATAAATTGGTGGATCGCATTGATGAGATTAACGATACCGTTGATGGCTATCGCGGTATTGTTGATCGTCTCAGTGCCAACCCGTTTGCCTTTTTCAGCGTGGCACCGCAGCTGCGGGCCGCTGCGGGCGATGTGGCGAACCAGCTTAGCGCGTTAAAAGGTAATAAAGCGGATGCCAGCGCCGGTATTGCGCTGGCGGTTACGATCCCTGATGAAACGCTGCCGTTTGCGTTTGTCACCAAAGCCTGGGGTAGCGCGCATCTGCGTACCTATATCGCGCAGAGTGATATTGACTATCTTAACGGTCTGGCTCAGGGGGCATTGCCGCGTCTGGGGGATGAGAATAATCTGCGCTCCGCGGCTTCTGGTCTGGCAGCGCTGGTTACTGATTACGGTATCGCTGTCGCTCATGAGTTCAGCGTAGCGGGTCATCCGGTGTCGTTTGGGATTACGCCGAAACTGCAAAAGACCTGGCTTTATAACTACAGCGCCAGCATCTATGACTACGACAAAAACGACGTCAGAAACAGTCAGTATCGCAAATCTGATACCGGCTTTAATATCGATGCCGGTTTTGCTACCGCGCTGGCAGAAAACTGGACGCTGGGCGTAACCGGACAGAACCTGATTGCGCGTGATATCAAAACCAAAGTCGTGAATGGCTACAGTGATACCTGGCAGATTCGCCCACTGGTGACCACCGGACTGGCATGGGATTATGGCCCGGTGACGCTGACTGGTGATATCGATCTCACTGAAACCAGACGCTTTAAATCGCAGGAAAATAGCCAGTATGCTGCCGCAGGCGCTGAGTATCGTGCGTTTGACTGGCTGGCACTGCGGGCGGGCTATCGTGCTGATATGAAATCGAACGATGTCGATGTTGTTACTGCAGGTTTTGGCCTATCGCCATTCCATAATTCAGTGCATCTGGATCTTGCTGGTTCCGCAGGTAAAGATCGTACCTGGGGAGCCATGATGCAGCTTGGATTTAACTTCTGATAACCTTTGCCACGGGCGGCTGTGTCGCTCGTGGCGACTGTGATATCATTGCGCAGTTTCTCATCATTATACTCCGGATGTACTGCGCTTCATGACCAATAATTTCTCTTCACAACGCTTCTCAGTCGCGCCAATGCTTGACTGGACCGATCGTCACTGCCGCTATTTTCATCGCCAGCTGAGCGGTGATGCGCTGCTCTATACCGAAATGGTCACTACCGGCGCAATTATTCATGGCAAAGGCGACTATCTGGCCTATAACGAAGAGGAGCATCCGGTTGCGCTGCAACTTGGCGGCAGCGATCCGGCAGCGCTGGCTGAGTGTGCAAAGCAGGCTGAAGCGCGTGGTTACGATCAAATCAACCTTAATGTTGGCTGTCCATCCGACCGTGTGCAGAACGGGCGATTTGGTGCCTGCCTGATGGCGGATGCGCAGCTGGTGGCTGATTCAGTTAAAGCGATGCGCGACGTGGTTTCGATTCCGGTAACGGTTAAAACCCGTATCGGTATCGATGAACAGGATAGCTACGCCTTCCTGTGTGACTTTGTTGGCACGGTGGCAGAGAGAGGCGGCTGCGATACCTTTATTATCCATGCGCGTAAAGCCTGGCTTTCAGGCTTAAGCCCGAAAGAAAACCGCGAGATCCCACCGCTGGATTATCCCCGCGTCTATCAGTTAAAACGTGACTTCCCGGCACTGACCATGGCGATAAACGGCGGCATTAAAACGCTGGAAGAGGCGAAAGCGCATCTGGCGCATCTGGATGGTGTCATGATAGGGCGTGAGGCGTATCAGAACCCTTCAATTCTGACCCAGGTCGATCGCGAGCTGTTTGGCCGCGCTACCCCGGCGGTCGATCCGGTAGCTGTAGTGCGTGCCATGTATCCCTATATTGAGGCTGAATTAGCACAGGGTACCTATCTCGGCCATATTACGCGCCATATGCTGGGACTGTTTCAGGGCATTCCAGGCGCGCGTCAGTGGCGTCGTCACCTTAGCGAAAATGCGCATAAGCCTGGTGCGGATGTGCGCGTGCTTGAAGCGGCGCTGGCGCTGGTTGCGGATAAAATCCCGCAACAGGCATAATATATTGTCTGACTCACCGCGCCAGCAGTGGCGCGGTTTTATTTTGACCAATAATTGATTTTTTTCACCTGATTCATTCCGCCATTTACGTCTGATATCTGATATTTCAGTGAGTTAAGTCAGCAACAAAGTTGGCACGCAATATGTATCCTCAGGCTATAGCTGACAGAGGAGCGTAGATGTGGAAAGTGTATTTGTAATCGGATTTTTTCTCGTGCTGCTATTCACCGGCGTCTCATTGCTGGGAGTCGCGGCGGCACTGCTGGCAGCCATGCTGCTGATGCTGCTTACCGGCCTGTTTGCCTTCGTAATAAAAATGCTGCCGTGGCTGCTGCTGGCGGTGGCTGGAGTGTGGCTGTGGCGCGCCGTTGCGCAGCCAGGCGAAGCGGCAAGAGTGGAGAGGCTTAAAAGAAAAATTCGCCGGATGGAGCGGCGTGGCGGGTAACAAATGCGCGGCAGATCACAGCGCTGAGAGTCACCACCAGTAAAAGAAAATTAACTATATTTTTTACTTATCTTTTCTGTCAGGATACAGAAACAGATTCAGTGCCGCTGACCCTACAACAGCGAACGCAAAAAAAGAATCAGGGGCTTTCTTCGGAAAGCCCTCTTTTTTTGTCTGCATCAGGGTAGCAGCAGGCTGGAGCCCTGTGTTCCGCGGCTCTCCAGTAGCTGATGCGCCCGGACGGCATCCCGCAAAGAAAATTTTTGCTGCTCCGGCACATTGGCCTTAATCGCTCCGCTGGCCACCAGAGAGAAGAGTTCTCTACTGGCCAGGTCAAGCTCATCACGATTGGTGATATAACCAAACAGCGAAGGACGCGTCACAAACAGCGATCCTTTTTTATTCAGAATACCCAGATCTACATCGGTTACAGGGCCGGACGCATTACCAAAGCTCACCAGCAGGCCGTGACGACGCAGGCAATCCAGCGATGGCTCCCAGGTATCTTTGCCCACCGAATCATATACCACTGCCACTTTCTCACCCTGAGTCAGCTCGCTGACGCGCTCAGCAATATTCTCTTCACGGTAGTTGATGGTTGCCCAGGCACCCGCCTGTTTTGCAATATGTGCTTTCTCCGCAGAACCCACCGTGCCGATCAGATGCGCGCCCAGTGCTTTAGCCCACTGGCAGGCGATCAGGCCAACGCCGCCTGCTGCGGCATGAAACAGAAAGGTTTCATCTGCTCTGACCTTGTAGGTCTGTCGCAGCAGATATTGCACCGTCAGCCCCTTCAGAAACAGGGCGGCACCCTGTTCAAACGAGACAGAGTCCGGCAGCAGCGCCAGCCGCTCCTCAGCCACATTGTGTATTTCGCTGTAAGCGCCCAGTGCCGCCTGACAGTAGACCACACGATCGCCGGGTTTGAAGCGTGTCACTGCTGCACCGGTTTTTTTAACAACGCCAGCCGCTTCGGTGCCGAGCCCGGAGGGAAACGATGTCACCGGATAAAGCCCGCTGCGCACATAGGTGTCGATATAGTTGATACCTATTGCTCTGTTCTCGACCTGTACCTCATGCTCGGCGGGATCAACGGCATCAAAATCAACCCACTTCAGGACATCCGGGCCACCATGCTGACTAAACTGAATACGCTTTGCCATTCTGACTCCTGTAATTGTTCATCCGGGAAAGATATACTTGCGCGTCCCTTTCACGATCGGTAATGCATTCACTATGGCAGGAAATAAACCCACCAACAAATCGAACGAAACCCGCGATCGGCAGCTGGAAGGCGTGAAGATGCCGCCACACTCAATAGAAGCGGAGCAGTCGGTTCTGGGTGGGTTAATGCTGGATAACGAACGCTGGGATAACGTATCGGAACGCGTGGTCGCAGAAGATTTCTTTAATCGCTCGCACCGTATGATCTTCGCTGAGATGCAGCGGCTGCTGGAACTGGGGCAGCCTATTGACCTGATTACCTTGTCAGAGTCGCTGGAAACGCGCGGTGAGCTGGAGATGGCGGGCGGCTTCGCCTATCTGGCAGAACTGGCAAAAAATACGCCGAGCGCGGCCAACATCGGTGCCTATGCGGATATCGTGCGCGAACGTGCAGTGGTGCGCGATATGATCGCTGTGGCTAATCAGATTGCTGATGCAGGCTACGATCCACAGGGGCGCAGCAGCGAAGATCTGCTCGATTTCGCTGAATCCAATGTCTTTAAAATTGCTGAACAGCGCGCGAATAAAGATGATGGTCCGCAAAATATTGAGCAGATCCTTGAAGCCACAGTCTCCCGTATTGAGGCACTGGTATCGACACCGCACAATGGTGTCACTGGCGTTGATACGGGTTATCAGGATCTGAATAAGAAAACCGCTGGTCTGCAGGGGTCAGATCTGGTGATTGTGGCTGCTCGTCCATCAATGGGTAAAACCACGTTCGCCATGAATCTGTGCGAAAATGCAGCGATGCTGAATGACAAGCCCGTACTGATTTTCAGTCTGGAAATGCCCAGCGAACAGCTGATGATGCGTATGCTGGCGTCGCTGTCGCGCGTGGATCAGACCCGGATTCGTACCGGGCAGCTGGAGGATGAGGATTGGGCACGTATCTCCGCCACCATGGGGATACTGCTCGAAAAGAAAAATATCTTTATCGATGACTCATCTGGCCTGACGCCGACTGAAGTGCGCTCACGTGCCCGCCGTGTGTTCCGTGAAAATGGCGGTCTGAGCATGATAATGATCGACTATTTGCAGCTGATGCGGGTGCCGGCGCTTTCGGACAATCGTACGCTGGAGATCGCCGAGATCTCGCGCTCATTAAAAGCACTGGCGAAAGAGCTGAATGTGCCGGTAGTGGCGCTGTCGCAGCTTAACCGCTCTCTGGAGCAGCGAGCTGATAAGCGTCCGGTTAACTCTGACCTGCGTGAGTCTGGCTCGATTGAGCAGGATGCTGACCTGATTATGTTTATTTACCGTGATGAGGTTTATCACGAAAACAGCGATCTTAAAGGCATTGCGGAGATTATTATCGGTAAGCAGCGTAATGGCCCGATTGGCACAGTACGTCTGACGTTTAATGGTCAGTGGTCGCGCTTTGATAACTATGCCGGGCCGCAGTACGACGAAGAGTGATGCTGCTCCCTGAATAGATGCACGATTTGTGCATGTTTCTCACGTCATTGAAAAATAGTGTTGGACAAGGCTATCTGCTATCGGTTTATCTGTCACAAAGCGAACGCGATAACGCTGTGGGATAAGCATGACGCAGGTAGATGATTACGATCTTAAGATACTGACACTATTACAATCCAACGGTCGTCTGACCAATCAGGAACTGAGTGACCTGGTAGGGCTGTCGGCCTCGCAATGTTCACGCCGTCGTATCAATCTGGAACAGGCCAATCTGATTCTTGGCTACCACGCCCGTCTCTCACCCGATGCAGTCGGCCTGGGTATGGTTGGACTGATCGAAGTCCGTCTGAAAAACCATACGCCCGATTATGAAGAGAAGTTTTTACAGATGGTGGCAGCGGAATCCGCAATTGTTGATGCGTTTAAAACCACAGGTGACGCTGATTATCTGCTGAAAGTTGCGGTCGCCGATCTCGGCTCGCTCAGCGCGCTGATTAGCCAGCTGGTGGCGGGCCATCAGAGTGTGTCGCATGTTAAAACCGCAGTGGTGCTGAATCGTCTGAAAGAGAATGGGCTAATGATGAATGCCGCGCACACATTGCGCCGTAAAAGTGCATAGCGCGCTTTTTTGGTGCACTGGATGATGATTTTATGCGTACTAAAAGCATATTTTGCCACTTAATGCATAAAATAACGGTTTATCTGGCAGGGCGTGCACAATGTCAGCCTGGCTTATTTTCTGGCAAATCAAGACGATAGCCACTGGCCGCCAACCTGCGGCATTAACCTGGTCTGTTTTTTGCAACTCTGGCGCTCCTATTTGCACAGAGAATTTCCCATGGACAACGTTGTTCAGGCTGCGCCTGCTCCTCACTCCCGTATTGAAGATGCGCTGGCTATTGTGCTGGGCACCCTGATGGTCTCATTTGGCGTGGTCATGCTAAAGCAGGCGGGCGCATTAACCGGCGGCACAGCCGGCATCGCATTTCTGATGAGTTATCTCACGCCGCTTTCATTCGGTACCGCCTTCTTTCTGATCAATCTGCCATTCTACTGGCTGGCGATACGCCAGATGGGATGGGTGTTTACCGTGAAGACCTTTTGCGCGGTGGCGCTGGTATCACTGTTTACCCAGCTACATCCGCTGTTTGTGCATTTTTCAACATTAAACCCGTTTTATGCGACACTGTTCGGTAACGTGACCATGGGGATCGGGTTTATAGTGTTGTTTCGTCATAAAGCCAGTCTCGGCGGCGTAAATATTCTGGCGCTCTGGCTCCAGGAGAGAATCGGACTACGGGCGGGAAAACTGCAAATGGCAGTGGATACCGCTGTGGTGCTGGCATCGCTGTTTGTCGTTACGCTGCCGCTACTGCTGGCTTCCATTGCGGGAGCGATAATAGTGAACCTTATCATTGCGCTGAATCATCGTCCCGGTCGTTATCAGGTTTGAGAACCTTATCACCCCCCGCATTATTAATGCCTATTTATGGAGATCTGCACCGTGTTTCAAAACGTTGATGCCTACGCTGGCGATCCAATTCTGTCGCTGATGGAAACCTACAAACAAGATCCGCGCGATAATAAAGTGAATCTCAGCATCGGGCTGTTTTACAACGAGGCGGGCATTGTTCCCCAGCTAAAGGCCGTTGCTGCGGCAGAAGAGCGTTTGCAGGCACAGCCACAACACGCTTCACTCTATCTGCCAATGGAAGGATTAGGTCCTTATCGTAATGCGATTGCACCGCTACTGTTTGGTGAGAACCATCCGGCACTGCAGGCGGGACGCATCGCTGCGATTCAGACACTGGGCGGCTCCGGTGCGCTGAAAGTCGGTGCCGATTTTCTGCAGCGCTATTTTCCAGACTCCGCCGTCTGGGTCAGCGATCCAACCTGGGAAAACCATGTGGCGATCTTTAACGGCGCAGGGTTTGAGGTTAATAGCTATCCATGGTACGACGCCACAACTCAGGGCGTGAAGTTTGATGCGTTTATCGCCTGTCTGAAGTCGCTACCCAGACACGCCATTGTGCTGCTGCATCCCTGCTGCCATAACCCGACCGGTGCCGATCTCACCGAAGCTCAGTGGGATGAAACCACCCGCGTAGTGAAAGAGCAGGAGCTGATTCCGTTCCTGGATATCGCCTATCAGGGCTTTGGTAGTGGGATGGAAGAGGATGCCTATGCCATTCGCACCATGGCTGCTGCCGGTTTACCTGTACTGGTCAGCAACTCATTTTCGAAGATTTTTTCGCTCTATGGCGAACGCGTTGGCGGTCTTTCTGTGGTATGTGACAGCGCAGAAGAGGCGGGGCGGGTATTGGGTCAGTTAAAAGCCACTGTCCGCCGTAACTACTCCAGCCCGCCAAACTTTGGTGCTCAGGTTGTAGCTTGTGTACTGAACGATCAGGCACTGCTGCAGATGTGGCTGGATGAGGTTGAGGCGATGCGTCTGCGTATTGCTGAAATGCGTCAGGCGCTGGTCAGTGAACTGCGCGCGATTCTGCCGGGCAAAAATGTTGACTATCTGCTAAAACAGCGTGGCATGTTCAGCTACACCGGCCTGAGTGCGCAGCAGGTTGATCGTCTGCGCGATGAGTTCGGTATCTATCTGATTGCCAGCGGCCGTATGTGCGTAGCCGGTCTGAACAGTAATAACGTCCGGCGTGTTGCAGAAGCCTTTGCTGCCGTAATGTAAGCAGATATGCACAGTAATCAGCCACCGCGACTGAATGCGCGTGGCTGATTGCTGGCTGCGTTATCTGCCGCAGGCCATAGCGAATGGCCGGCATGCTCATCAGCATCCGCGACACTATCTGGCTGAGTAACGATGCCGGAAACCTCTCTGCTGTCTGCCTGGCAGTGCGATAATGCAGGATATAGCTGCTTTTTCCCGCGACAGGGTTTACCTTTCCCCAACATGCTGCACACTTAAGGAGTGTATTTTCTCCGGGACTTTCTCTATGTGGCGGCAACAAACGATTACGCTCAGCGCAAAAATGCGTGGTTTTCATCTGGTTACTGACGAAATTGTTGAGCGGCTGGATGGCCTGTCAGATATCCGTATTGGTCAGCTGCATTTGCTGCTGCAGCACACCTCAGCGTCGCTGACGCTCAATGAAAACTGCGATCCCACCGTGCGTAGCGATATGGAGCAACATTTTTTGCGCACTGTCCCAGAAAATGCGGCTTATCAGCACGATTATGAAGGCGCAGATGATATGCCTGCCCATATTAAATCATCACTGCTCGGGGTTTCACTGCTGCTGCCGGTAAGCCAGGGATCGCTGGTACTGGGCACCTGGCAGGGGATCTGGCTGGGCGAACATCGCCTGCACGGCGGCGCACGGCGCCTGGTCGCGACCTTACAAGGGGAATAACCAATGACGATTTCTGACCTGCTGACCTACTGCATGAGTAAAAGTGCAACAGAACAGACATTTAAAGAGGAGTGGGAGGCGACGCAAATTAAACGCCACGGTGTGCTCTGTGCCATGGTTCATGAAAAAGAGGGACGACCGGTGCTGACACTCAAAACCTCTCCGGCACTGGCTGAGCTGTTACGTGAAGAGCACAGCGACATCTTTCCCAGCGAACATCTGCATAAGTCCTGCTGGAGCACCCTGTGGCTGGATGGATCGCTGAAGGATTCACAGATCTACTATCTGCTGGATGCCGCCATGCAGCAGGCTGACGCCACGCATGCAGCGGGCACCAGCCAGCATAGTGAGTAGCGCGTTACGCAGCTGACTCGTCACGCAGTGTGTTGATATCGATGACAAAGCGATATTTTACATCGCTTTTCAGCATACGCTCATACGCTTCATTGATCTGATTCATCGCAATCAGTTCAATGTCAGACGTAATGCCGTGCTCGCCACAGAAGTCCAGCATCTCCTGAGTTTCAGCGATGCCGCCAATCAGAGAGCCGGATACGCTGCGACGTTTAAAGATCAGGCTGGCAACCTGCGGAGCAGGGTGATCGTGCTCAGGTACGCCGACCAGCGTCATATTGCCATCGCGTTTCAGCAGATTGATAAAAGGGGTGATATCGTGCTGAGCGGCCACAGTATTCAGAATAAAATCAAAGCTGTTGGCGTGCGCTGCCATCTGGTCAGCATCTTTAGAGATTACCACCTCATCTGCACCCAGACGTTTGCCATCACTGATTTTTGATGGTGAAGTGGTAAACAGCACCACTTTAGCGCCCATCGCATGGGCAATTTTCACCCCCATATGACCCAGTCCGCCCAGACCAACGATGCCCACTTTTTTACCCGGGCCAACATTCCAGTGCCGCAGCGGAGAGTAAGTGGTAATACCGGCACACAGCAGCGGTGCAACGCCTGCTAAATCGAGATTTTCGGGTACGCGCAGCACAAAGTCTTCATTTACTACAACGCTGGTGGAGTAGCCGCCATAGGTGATTGCGCCGGTCAGGCGATCCTTGCCGTTGTAAGTGCCGACCAGGCCCTCTTCACAATACTGTTCCAGTCCTTCCTGACAGCTTGGGCAGCTGCGGCAGGAGTCAACCATACAGCCGACGCCAACCAGATCGCCCGGCTTATATTTCTGGCTGTGCGCACCTGTAGCAGTAACGCGACCCACAATTTCATGACCCGGCACTACCGGAAAAATTGTATTGTTCCACTCATTGCGTGCCTGATGCAGATCGGAGTGGCAGACACCGCAATAGAGCACTTCAATCTCTACATCGTGGTCGCGTAATTCACGCGGCTTATAGTCAAACGGAGCGAGTTTTGATTTTGCGTCCTGTGCGGCATAGGCATGCGTAATATTCATGGTGTCTCCAGTTGGATGTGTCGTGAGTATTTTTTGCAAAATGCCTTTCGGCGGGCGAAAGGCCGGGACGCTAAGGCAGCGCCAAAAATCGGACGCTATAAGAATAGTCAGTCAGTCAGAAAGCAGCCATGCCTGAAGTTGTCTGATTCTTGCCTGTTTCTGCATTTCGCTGTGCAATCAGGCAGCGGGAGCACTACAAAAGCCGCCCCGGAGGGCGGCTGAGGAGATACAGAGAATATAACAGGGCACTACTTTTTCAGCAGCGGCTTCAGGAAGCGTGCAGTGTGGGATTTTTCGCATTCAGCAACGGTTTCCGGCGTACCCGCCACTAAAATCTCACCGCCACCGCTGCCACCCTCCGGGCCAAGATCGACAATCCAGTCAGCTGTTTTGATAACATCAAGATTATGCTCAATCACGACTATCGTATTACCCTGATTACGCAACTGATGCAAAACCTCCAGCAGCTGTGCAATATCAGCAAAGTGCAGACCGGTGGTTGGTTCATCCAGAATATAGAGCGTCTGACCGGTACCGCGTTTCGACAGCTCACGCGCCAGCTTCACGCGCTGCGCCTCACCGCCGGAGAGCGTGGTCGCAGACTGACCAAGACGAATATAGGAGAGCCCGACATCAATGAGTGTCTGCAGCTTGCGCGCCAGCGCTGGCACAGCTTCAAAGAAGTCACGCGCCTCTTCAATAGTCATCTCCAGCACTTCATGGATATTTTTGCCCTTGTATTTAATCTCCAGCGTTTCGCGGTTATAGCGTTTACCTTTGCACTGGTCACAGGGCACATAGATATCGGGCAGAAAGTGCATCTCAACCTTGATTACGCCATCGCCCTGACAGGCCTCGCAGCGCCCGCCACGTACGTTAAAGCTGAAACGGCCTGGAGTATAGCCACGCGAGCGTGCTTCCGGTACGCCAGCAAAAAGCTCACGCACAGGCGTAAAGATGCCGGTATAGGTCGCCGGGTTAGAACGCGGGGTACGCCCGATAGGACTTTGATCGATATCGATCACTTTATCAAAGTGCTCAATACCAGCGATCTCGCGATAGGGCGCAGCCTCACCAGTGGTGGCACCATTAAGCTGATGCTGGGCGATCGGAAACAGCGTATCGTTAATCAGCGTTGATTTGCCGGAACCGGAGACGCCAGTGATACAGGTAAACAGGCCCACAGGCAGTGTCAGCGTCACATCCTTGAGGTTGTTGCCACGCGCCCCGCTAAGCTTAAGCACCTTGCCAGGATCGCCTTTGACCCGCTCTGCCGGTACAGCAATCTCCCGCTTGCCACTCAGATACTGCCCGGTCAGAGAAGCTTTCTGCGCCATAATCGCCTGCACATCGCCTTCTGCCACAACCTCTCCGCCATGCACGCCAGCGCCAGGGCCGATATCAATAATATGGTCAGCGGCACGAATAGCATCTTCATCATGCTCAACGACAATCACGGTGTTACCCAGATCGCGCAGATGGATCAGCGTGGAGAGCAAACGCTCATTATCGCGCTGATGCAGGCCGATAGAGGGCTCATCCAGCACATACATAACGCCAACCAGCCCGGCACCAATCTGGCTGGCCAGACGGATACGCTGCGCTTCCCCTCCAGAGAGCGTCTCTGCTGAACGTGACATTGAGAGATAATTCAGGCCGACGTTTACCAGGAAACTCAGGCGGTCACTAATCTCTTTCAATACTTTTTCGGCGATTTTAGCCCGCTGTCCACTTAGTTTAAGCTCTGCAAAAAACGCCATTGCGTGACCAATACTCATCTCTGAGATAGTAGGCAGATTGGTGTTTTCTACAAACACATGGCGTGCCTCGCGCCGCAGGCGAGTACCGTGACAGCTGGTGCAGGCGCGGTTGCTGATAAATTTTGCCAGCTCTTCGCGTACCGCATTGGACTCCGTCTCTTTATAACGGCGCTCCATATTGTGCAATACACCCTCAAACGGGTGACGCCGTATCGAAGTATCACCGCGATCGTTGATATATTTGAACTCAATATTCTCTTTGCCTGAGCCATACAGAATCACCTGACGGGCATTGTCACTCAGGCTGCTAAAGGGCGCTTCCACATCAAAATCGAGATGTTCAGCCAGCGAGCGTAACATCTGAAAATAGTAGAAATTACGGCGATCCCAGCCGCGAATCGCGCCACCCGCCAGCGAGAGCTCAGGATTCTGTACTACGCGATCGGCATCAAAATATTGCTGCACGCCAAGTCCGTCACAGGTCGGGCATGCACCTGCCGGGTTGTTAAACGAGAACAGACGCGGCTCAAGCTCGCGCATACTGTAACCACATACCGGACAGGCGAAGTTAGCTGAGAAAAGTAGCTCTTCATTCTCAGGATTGTCCATATCGGCGACAATCGCGGTGCCGCCGCTTAACTCCAGCGTGGTTTCAAATGATTCTGCCAGACGTGTGGCCAGATCCTCTCGTACGCGGAAACGATCAATCACGACCTCAATGGTGTGCTTTTTTTGCAGCTCCAGTTTAGGCGGATCGGACAGATCGCAGACCTCGCCATCAATACGGGCGCGGATATAGCCCTGCGCCGCCAGATTCTCCAGCGTTTTAGTATGCTCACCTTTGCGATCTTTCACGACCGGAGCCAGCAGCATCAGGCGGCGTCCCTCCTCCTGCGCCAGCACCTGATCCACCATCTGACTAACGGTCTGCGCCGCCAGTGGCACATCGTGATCGGGACAGCGTGGCTCGCCTACGCGGGCAAACAGCAGACGCAGATAGTCGTGGATCTCAGTAATGGTACCAACAGTGGAACGTGGGTTGTGAGAGGTAGATTTCTGCTCAATGGAAATGGCGGGGGAGAGACCTTCTATGTGATCAACATCCGGCTTCTCCATCAAAGAGAGAAACTGACGCGCATAGGCAGAGAGCGACTCGACGTAGCGGCGCTGGCCTTCAGCATAGAGCGTATCAAACGCCAGCGATGATTTCCCGGAACCTGACAGACCGGTGACCACGATCAATTTGTCGCGCGGAATGATCAGGTTAATATTTTTCAGATTGTGGGTGCGAGCACCGCGGACTTCGATCTTATCCATTCACCTTTCCCGGATTGACTATACCCGCGATGCCAGCAAAGCATAACGGGTAGAAACGCATCAGTATGGCACAAAAAATAAACTGAATAAATATCCAGTAGTTTTATCATTTGGTACAATAGATGCGCAAAACTGGAAGCACGTCCTAAAGTATCAATGATAGATCGGGACGTGATAAACTTTGTCGTTTAGACTTATAGCATTAACTCATCGGGAGAGAGCAACATGGCCAGTCGTGGCGTAAACAAAGTGATTCTTGTCGGGAATCTGGGTCAGGATCCGGAAGTGCGTTTCATGCCGAACGGTGGCGCTGTAGCCAACTTTACGCTGGCCACGTCCGAAAGCTGGCGTGACAAGCAGACCGGTGAAAACAAAGAGAGCACTGAATGGCACCGTGTAGTGCTGTTTGGCAAGCTGGCGGAAATTGCTGGCGAATATCTGCGTAAAGGTTCTCAGGTCTATATTGAAGGCCAGCTGCGTACCCGCAAATGGCAGGATCAGAGCGGCCAGGAAAAATATACCACCGAAGTTGTGGTCAACGTTGGCGGCACAATGCAGATGCTGGGTGGCCGTCAGCAGGGTGGCGCAAACGCGGGCGGCCCGGCAATGGGTGGTCAGAACAGCGGTAATAACAACGGCTGGGGCCAGCCACAGCAGCCGCAGTCTCAGCCACAGGGCGGTAACCAGTTCAGTGGCGGTGCGCAGCAGCGTCCACAGCAGCAGAGCGCGCCTGCTAATAATGAACCCCCTATGGATTTTGACGACGATATCCCGTTCTGATTGTTCCGGTTCGCAGATAAAAAAAGCCTCGACCATGAGGCTTTTTTTTCGCCCGCTGAATCTCATATTCCCATTCTGCGAATATCACCCTGCAATCGATGTTCTGCCTCTGACTTCTCCGGCGATATAGCCTGCGGCGCTGACAGCAATGTTTCTCTTCTCAAACCGGCCGTTACAGGAAACCTTTAGCGGAGACAAACGTAAGTGATAGCCGCTGCCAGAGAAGATCAGTGCGCACGCCACGCCTGCAGAATATCTGCTGTTGCCAGCACCATGACAGGATTATCCGGTACAATTAAATCAGCCCAGATTTCATTGTATTGATTGATCTGCTGTTCAGCGGAAACCCAGGTGCGATCGGAAGTGGTGTGTGCATCCGCTGCTACTGTGATCTGATAACCCAGCGTGGCACCCGCTTTAATGGTGACATCAACGCAGTAGTCAGTGGCACAACCTGCAATCACAAAACGGGTGACTTCCAGCAGCGCCAGCTGTGCGGCGAGTTCTGTACGCCAGAAACTATCACAGGCTGTTTTATCAATATAGAGTGCACCGGCAGGCTGTGTCAGCTCCGGAACAAGCTGCCAGCTTTCACTCGCGCGCGGCAGATCGGCACCATTATGCCGGATAAAAATAACCTGGTCGGCAGCCGCAATCAGCTGATTAATCCGGGCGCAGCAACCTGCGCGATCAAAACGGGGAGTGGCGAGCACACCATTCTGCATATCAATGACCATAACTGTACGTAACGTCATGAAGATCTCTCCGGAAGTCTCTGTCCTGGTGTGTCGGGTAGTGTTAACACAGAGCAACGCTATTCTGCTTTGCATTTTTTTCTGCATCATATCATGCTGATTTAATTATCTGAGCTGGAGGTGCGGTGTGGATGTGGTTCCGGAAATCTTTCCCTGCGAGCAGGACAGGGCGGAGTTTTGCCATTTTGCTGGTTTGCCGGGCATTGAGCTCTATCAGGCGCATATTACCCGCTACGCATTTGCGCCTCACACCCATGAAGCCTTTGGCATAGGTACTATTGAGGCGGGCGCGCAGCGATTTCGCTATCGGGGCGTGCAGTATGTCGCGCCGCAGCATTCGCTGGTAATGATGAATCCCGATGAGCTGCATACCGGTGAATCGGCCTGCACTGCGGGCTGGCGCTACCGCATGATCTATATCGATCCGGAAGAGATCGCATCACTTACTGGCGATCGTCACTGGTGGTTTGGTGATGCGTTGCGCACCGATATACGCCTTGCCCGTCCTGTTTCCGCTTTGCTGAGCCAGATGTGGCAGGCACAAAGTAGCCTGGAGCGGCAGAGCACACTGATGCAGCTGCTTGAGTATCTTCGCCCGATAGCACGCCAGGCGGGTGCACGCAAATCTGAAGGTGCGCATCGCTTTGATCTGGTGAAAAGCTATATACGACAAAATCTGGCGGAACCGATAAGACTGGAGGAGCTTGCTGCCCTGGTCTCGCTCTCACCCTGGCACTTTCTGCGCAGCTTCAGCACACATTTTCATGTCACGCCGCATCAGATGCTGATGGCCTTTCGGCTTTACGAAGCCAAGCAGCGGCTCGCCGCAGGTGAGAGTGCGGCACTGGTTGCAGCCGCTGTCGGGCTGACTGACCAGGCGCATCTGACCCGCGCATTTGCTCAGCGCTACGGCATCACGCCTGGCCGCTTCCAGAAGCAGGTTTATTGCGCACGCTGAACTGATATCGCAATTTGCTACAAGCCTTTATTACCCGATTCCGTTCACACTATATGCAACAGTAATAAAGGAAGCGATTTATGTTTGCAGGCGTTCTGTTTGCTCTGGCTGCCGGCCTGATGTGGGGACTGATTTTTGTTGGCCCCCAGCTGGTGCCAGATTATCCCGGCCCATTGCAATCGGCCGGACGCTACGTGGCGTTTGGCCTGATTGTACTGCCGCTGGCGTGGCTGAGCCGGCGGCGTCTTAAGCAGCTGGCGGTTCAGGACTGGAAAGAGGCGATGAAGCTGTCGCTGATTGGTAATCTGCTCTATTACGCCTGCCTCGCCAGCGCAATCCAGCGCACTGGTGCGCCGGTTTCAACCATGATCATCGGCACGCTGCCGGTAGTGATTACAGTAACAGCCAACCTGCGTTACGGTCATCTGGAAGGGCAGTTGCCGTGGCGCAGGCTGGCGCCGGCATTGCTGGTTATCGCTATTGGGTTGGGCTGCGTCAATCTGGCTGAGTTAAGCAGCGTAACGAGAGAGTTTGACCTGTTGCGCTATCTGAGCGGATTGCTGCTGGCCATGATGGCCGTGGTCTGCTGGACCTGGTATCCGCTGCGCAACGCTCGCTGGCTCCGTCAGCATCCTCAGCACAGACCGTCCAGCTGGGCCACAGCGCAGGGATTAATGACACTGCCGCTGGCGCTGTTGTTCTATCTGCTGGTCTGCCTGCAGCTGCACTGGCAGCAGCCAGCCTTTGTGCTGCCGTTTGGTCCGCGCCCCGGCTACTTTATCTCTCTGATGCTGATTATTGGTCTGCTCTGCTCCTGGCTGGCTGCGCTTTGCTGGAATGCAGCCAGCCAGCGTCTGCCTACGGTGATTATGGGCCCGTTGATCGTATTCGAAATTTTGTCAGGACTGTTCTGGACCTTTGTTTATCGTCAAAGCTGGCCACCACTGCTGACAATGAGTGGCATTCTCTGTCTGCTTATTGGCGTGTTTTGCGCGATGCGTATCAAACCTCAGCGTGCCGATATGTCATAAATGTCCATGGCGTTACCGACTGCCGGATCTGCTGCGCTCACTGAACGATTTTAAGAATTTAGCCTGGCGTTTTCTGCCACGTTTAGGGGCGTTCAGAGGCTAAAGAGCCGTTCTGTATGCCGCCAGGCTGGATCGAAAGCCTGCTTTTGAGCACGTTTAGTTATAACGCCACTACGCCTGAATGGTGAGAGAAGGTTCAGACAGGATAATAGTCGCGCTTATTTTCACCATTTCCTCTCTGCCAGGCAGTGAGAGGAGAGAATAAATTGCATAAAAACGCTGAAAAAAAGCGCAGATTACGCCTGTTTTGACCATAGAGTGGACCTGTCTGGCTGGCAGAGAAGCCATTGCTGCATCAAGAGAATAGGCTCTGTATAAGAATCTTCCGGCGATCAATCAGGAAAAACAGATTAAATCTGGCAACAGATAACCGGCCGTTATTTGCTGCTATTAATATGTATTACGCAATATTGTTTAAAGCTCATAATCTTTCTATCTGAGAAAACTCCTGGTGATAATTAACCAATGAACTTATCGTACTAAAAAAGCTGAGATCGGTAAGCGAAGCCGCCAGTGCCAGTAAAAGTGAGAGGGAAATGCATACAACTCAGACAGGATGTTCAGGAAGATTAACGTAATTTAGTGAGATAAACAGAACTGCAACAGATATGTTAATGTAATAAACGAAGCCTGACCTCACTGCAATGAGAGAGGGGCTTCGTCTAAATGGTTTAATTTGATGGGTTTTTACTGGTGCGAATCAAATTTCACGCAAACAGAGACCTATTCTCCTGATGAGAATCATCAGGAAAGAATGGTTCGAAATGTCAGTTCGTAAATGCTGAATTAACAGCCTTCATCCTTTCTGATTAGAAACAACTTCAGCATTTCGTTAAATGATAGCGGCCTTAAACCTATTAGCGATTTTCCGAACCCGACGGATAATGATAAACGCTACGGCTTATATCGAGTAAGCGGCAGCTACGGCGGGTTCCAATGTCGAAAGTGGTCTGCAGAAAGTTGACTGCCTGACGCTTTTCATTGGTGGTAAAGAAGTTCTTTAATACGCTTTGCAGCATCTCTTTGTCAGTGCTCAGCATCTGCAGTTCACGCGTAAGGTTTTGCAGTTTGTCTTCTAATTCCTTGATTTTCCTTCCTTCTTCAGAAGAGAGGCCAGAAAATTTCTTCTTCCAGCTGTAAAAAGTAGCTTCAGAAATGCCAAGCTCCTCACAAATTTCCCTGACTTTTACTCCTGTTTCAGAAGCTTTAATGGCGTTTGTGATTTGCTCTTCGCTATATCGTGACTTTCTCATAAATGCTCTTACCTTTCTTATCAATTAGTGGATGAGAATTACTGTATTAATATCTGGTACTGCAAAAACGGTATTAATGCAGTATTAAAGTGCGCGATTTGAATTGCGAGGGTTAAATTAAGTTATTTAGAATAAATATCATCATGGGATAAATCTTATTTTATTATGAATAGCAATGAACATCTTCCTGGTATAGGCATTTTGATATAGATTCACTCCATCAAAAACGTAGAAAAATACGGCAAACACAGGATGTTCGGTATATCCTTTCTGCTTAAACGCAGGAAGATAGTTGCCAGCTTTTGCCTTAACATCAGGCTGAAATCGTTTACATCCGCTGAAATTCGCACCAGATTTAATCGGAATTTTCCTGAATTTCCTCTCAGAATCCTGACGCGAATCTCATTTTTCGGACCAGGCTGGTCTGAAGTAATTAATTTAAGTCAGGCCCACTGAGCGCTTGTTAATTCATTTCACGGACGTTGTACCGCAAGGCAGTTGTTGCAAGTAATACTAAGGACCAGTCATGAAATTAAGCGTAATGTCTAATGCCGTCTGGATGATGTCTGAAAAGGTCGTCTCGGTATTTGGCGTCATCTTTGTCACGTCTTATGTGGCGAAATCTTTTGGCCCGACCATATTTGGCCAAATGGCATTTTCAGCCTCGCTTTTCTCCATGGTGCAAACTGTGGCGATTTTCGGCACCGAAACCATCCTGTTTAAGCGCATCAGCAAAAGTGCGCCGAAGGGACTGCGTCTGATGGCAGTGGCGCGCACTATGCGTCTGGCATTACTGCTGCTGACCTCAATTCCGGTGCTGTTTTGGGTCTGGCATAACATGCAGGAGAATTTTCTCGCATTTGCGCTGGCCTCGTTTATCTCTTCGGTTTTTGTCACGCAGGATACATTTAGCGTTTACAACAATGCGCGACTGGCATCGCGCCTCAATACGCTGGCTAACTCGGCAGGTCTGCTGCTGGGGTTTGCGCTGAGTTTTACCATTGCGTGGCTGCACCTTAATCCACTGTGGCTTACCGTCTCAATTGTGGCAGTGACGCTGGTGCCCTATCTCATCAAACGTATTAATTTCTATCGCGGTAATCAGGATATTGTGCCGCCGCAGCAGAAACGCATAACTTACCTGCGTTACCTGATGTACGCCGGGTTGCCGCTGGCAATCTCCAGCATATTTATCTCTGTTCAGGTTAAAGCGGCGCAGATGTTTCTGGCTGGCATCGCGTCAGCACGCGATCTCGGTCTGTTCGCTGCTGCCAACACTATTTCGGCCTCCTGGATTTTTATTCCGGTCGCCATTATCACTTCCTGCTTTTCGGAAATTTTCCGCGAGCGTGGAGCAGCCGCAATTAAACTCACCGCGCGGCTGAACGGCTATGTTATGGGAGTTTCATTGCTGTTATTAGCGATGATCGCCATGTTTGGCGAAAAAATCATCATCGCATTATATGGTCACGAGTACACACAATCAGGAAGTCTCGTTACGTTGCTGTCGCTGGCAACCTGCTTTTCAGCAATGGGCACCGTAGCTTATCGCTACATGGTCAAAGAGGGCGGCTTTAACTACCTGCTGAAAAAAATTCTCTGCCTGATGGCAATCAGCCTGCCACTTTCATGGTGGCTGATTCAGGGCTACGGCATTATGGGTGCCGCCTGGAGCGTTTTTATCACTGAGCTGCTCTCGCTCACCGTAATGAATTACTTCTTTAAAAACGGCGTCATTCAAAAAATTCAGTTTTCCTCACTCAACTACAAAACCTACAAATGAGGTCAGATATGCTCAGGTTGAAAGACGAACTCAGAAGAAGCGTACAGTATTTTATCAAGAAGATGCCCTGGGCTACGCAGGATCGCATCTACTATTTCCGTAAGTTTCGCAAGCTGCCCAATCTGCGTGAGCCACGGGTGTTTAATGAGAAGGTGCTGTATCGCAAATTTATCCATGGTGACTACCAGATCTACGGTCGTCTGTCGGATAAATATTCCGTGCGTGAGTACATTGCAGAGAAAGTCGGCGAGCAATATCTGATTCCTCTGGTGTATGAAACCAGCGATCCCCATTCGTTGCATACGCTTCCCCACTGGAAGAACACGGTTATTAAGCCTAATCATGGCTCTAACATGGTTGAGATCCTGCTTGAAGAGCCAGATGCGCTTAAGAAACAGCAGATTATCAGCGATTGTCATCGCTGGCTGAAAACTGACTTTGCAAACGAAGCGCGTGAGATCCACTATCGTTATATCAAGCCGCGCATTCTGGTTGAGCAGTATATTGGTGATGGTAAAAGTGCACCGATTGATTACAAATTTCACATGTTCAATAAGCGTGATGGCAACTTTGAGTATGTGCTACAGGTGATCTATAACCGCTGTAATCCACTGCTATCGATGAACTTTTACGTCAACAATCTCAATGAGGCGTATCACAAAATCCGCGATACGGGTCTGGATGTCGCGCCGATATTACCGCAGCTGCAGCAGGCACTGGCGCTGAGCAAAACTCTGGCCAGCGATTTCGATTATGTGCGTGTTGACTGGTATATCCACAGCGAGGCGATCTACTTTGGTGAGCTCACCTTTACGCCAGGCGCTGGCCTGGTGACAGGACTGGATCGTGGACTTGACCAGATGATGGGTGATATGTGGATTCAGGATCGTCGCGGTACGAAGAGACCGGGCGTGTCGGCAGCGGAAGTCGGTATTCCGGCCTTATTAAAGAAAATTTGATCACACAGCAAAATAAAAAACCCCGCGCTGCGGGGTTTTTTATGGCTGTCATTCAGGGAATCGGCCATTCGGCAGGTGCTTCGTTCATCGCTTCAATAAACGCCTGTTTACTGATTTGCATAAAGTTATGCACATTATCCATGCTCAGGGTAATGCCCAGCAGCCCGGTGACAAACCAGCATGACAGACCAACGCCAATCCCGCTGCAGACCAGCGCCATGACCGGATGACGTTTCTGACGCAGTTTTATTTTTACTGAGCTGGCGCAGAACATCAGGATGGCGCTAAGAATACCCCAGCGCATGACCAGCAGACTGGTTGCAAATGTAGCCATAGAACAAAAACCCCTTGAAATCAGCAATATCCCCGACGTTAAGCGAATATCACTGACGACAGAAGAGAGTGCCGGGGGAAGTTCTCCCACGTCGAAAAGTGTGATTTGCGTCACATTATATCAACGAATCTGAATTTTTGAACAAATTTTGTACCCGGCAGGACAATCGGAACAAGGGTATTGGCGTTGGTATAGCGCAGGGACAGAAAAGATGCGCCTGCAGGAGGCGCAGATCTCAACGGATAGGGCAGCACTCGCCGGTGGTGCGCTGAGCAAAACTGTTAACACTTTCAGTGCAATCGAAATTCAGCACGCGCGGACGTTGTGTAACGGCATGGCGGCGCATGGCATGACGATAAGCAGTGGGTGTCTGAGCAAACTGCCGGCGGAAGACGCGCGAAAAAGTTTGCTGTGAATCAAAACCATATTGCATAGCGATATCAAATACCGGCCGCTGCGTCTGAAGCAGTGCCTCAGCAGCCATTGTCAGGCGGCGCTCGCGGATATAGCCGCCCAGCGTCTGTTTCGTCACGGTACGGAACATACGCTGCAGATGCCACTTTGAATAACCTGATTTTGCCGCTACATCATCAATCGACAGTGCTTTATCCAGATTCTTATCGATCCAGTTGGTTAGTGAATGAATGATTTCCTGTTGCATCATAACCTCATCCTTCTGCAGGGGGTCGCCCGGTGAGAAATTCGTACTTTTGATGGTGAGCGAGTATAGTTCCTCAAGTTAACTTGAGGTAAAGGCTGATGATAAAAAAAGAGCGTAACTTTCCTAAACCGGTGCTGACGCCCGGTGAAGTCGCCAGACGTAGCGGGGTAGCGGTATCCGCACTGCACTTCTATGAAGCCAAAGGGTTGATCTCCAGCACGCGCAACAGCGGTAATCAGCGTCGCTATAGCCGCGATGTGTTGCGACGGGTTGCCATTATTAAAATTGCTCAGCGCATCGGTATTCCGCTGGCAACGGTAGGTGAAAGCCTGGTGCATATTCCGGTGAACAAGCGTATGTCGACTCAGGAGTGGGATGCACTGACGCTGCACTGGCGCGAAGAGCTGGATAAACGCATTGAGACGCTGACGCGTCTGCGTAACGATCTGGATGGCTGTATTGGCTGCGGCTGTTTGTCGATGCGCGACTGCCCGTTGCGGAATCCAGGCGATCGGCTGGCGCAGCAGGGTTCAGGCGCGGTGTTGCTCGATCCGGAGCAGGATGAGCAGGTGCGCTAATCCGCTATACTAGAGCCACACCTCTATCCGCAAGGACATATACATGATCACGGTTCATCATCTGGAAAATTCCCGCTCGCATCGGATTTTGTGGTTACTGGAAGAGCTGGCAGTACCCTATCAAATCAAGCGCTATCAGCGTGAGAACACGATGCTGGCACCGGATGAGTTAAAGCGAGTCCATCCGCTGGGTAAGTCGCCAGTGATCACAGACGGGAATCGTGTAATTGCAGAGTCCGGAGCCATTCTGGAGTATCTGCAACTGAAATATGATGGCGAGCAGCAGCTGGCTCTCACCAGTGAGGATGAGCAGATTCAGGGTCGCTACTGGCTGCACTATGCAGAAGGCTCGCTGATGCCACTGCTGATAATGAAACTGGTGTTTGCGCAACTTGGCAAAAAACCGGTGCCGTGGCTGCTGCGTCCGGTGGGGAGTGTGCTGAGTAAGGGGATCCAGAAAGCCTGGCTGAACAAGCAGCTGGCGTTGCATACCCGCGTCATTGAGCAGCATCTGCAGCAGCACGCCTTTTTTGCCGGTTCGCGCTTTAGTATCGCGGATGTGCAGATGAGTTTCCCGCTGCTGGCGCTGCAAATGCGTGGCGGCCTGCGCGACTTGCCTGCCACAGCGCGCTGGCTGGAGGAGATGCAGCAGCGGGCAGCCTGGCAGCGCGCCATTGAGCAGGGCGGGCCGATTCAGTTCAGCCAGTAACCGCTCCGGGGCTGATGCTCTCTGCGGAATCAGCGCGAACGACAGCCTGACCGCGATAAACATCAGCCTTTTCTTCCCCGATATAATTCTCTGTTAAGACGATTAACAGTTGAAAATGTCACCCCAAACGCCAGATAATCGCCAGCCTTTTTTATATTCCCCTCTTTAACGGGAATAAGTAGTTGCGTAATCGTTTGCGCATCTTTTCTCTCTGAGAAGCCTGCACCAGGGCGATGCGAAAAGAGCAGCTACAGGGCGACTAAAATCTTTACTATACAGAGGAATAACTATGTCTGGCGAATCACGACCGCCCAGCGGAAAACTGGACGCCTGGTTCCACATTGCCGCACGCGGCAGTAGCGTGCGGCAGGAAGTGCTGGCAGGGCTGACCACTTTCCTGGCGATGGTCTACTCCGTTATCGTGGTGCCGGGAATGCTCGGTAAAGCCGGCTTCTCACCAGCAGCGGTGTTTGTTGCCACCTGCCTGGTCGCAGGTTTTGGTTCGCTGCTAATGGGACTGTGGGCGAACCTGCCGCTCGCCATCGGCTGTGCTATTTCGCTTACCGCTTTTACCGCATTTAGTCTGGTGCTGGGCCAGCATATCAGTGTGCCGGTGGCGCTGGGTGCTGTGTTCCTGGTGGGATTACTCTTTACGTTTATCTCTGTCACTGGTATTCGTGCCTGGATTTTGCGTAACCTGCCAATGGGCGTTGCGCATGGTACGGGTATTGGAATTGGCCTGTTTTTATTGCTGATTGCGGCAGATGGTATCGGGCTGGTAGTTAAAAATCCGGCTGCGGGCTTGCCAGTCGCGCTGGGCAATTTCACCTCGTTTCCGGTCATTATGTCGCTGATTGGGCTGGCGACCATTTTTGGTCTGGAGAAGCGGCGCACGCCAGGTGGTATCCTGATGACCATTCTGGCAATCTCCGTTATCGGGCTGATATTTGATCCGGCGGTAACCTGGCATGGGCTGTTTGCGATGCCCAGCCTGAATGATGCCAGTGGCCAGTCCGCCATGTTTAGTATGGATATTATGGGTGCGCTGCAACCGGTTGTTTTGCCGAGCGTGCTGGCGCTGGTTATGACGGCTGTGTTCGATGCGACCGGTACGATTCGTGCGCTGGCTGGTCAGGCTAACCTGCTGGATAAACAGGGACAGATCCTCAATGGCGGCCGGGCACTTACCAGTGATTCACTCAGTAGCGTGTTTGCCGGAATCGTCGGTGCTTCCCCGGCGGCAGTCTATATTGAGTCAGCCGCCGGTACTGCAGCGGGAGGTAAAACGGGTCTGACTGCTGTGGTGGTCGGGCTACTGTTTCTGCTGACGCTGTTTTTATCGCCACTGGCTTATCTGGTGCCGGTCTATGCAACGGCACCGGCGCTGATGTATGTCGGGCTGTTGATGCTGAGCAACGTGGCTAAAATTGATTTTGATGATTTTGTCGATGCGATGTCGGGTCTGCTGACCGCGGTATTTATCGTACTGACCTGCAATATCGTCACTGGCATCATGCTGGGATTTGCTGCACTGGTGATTGGTCGCCTGGTTGCCGGGGAGTGGCGCAGGTTAAACGCAGGGACAGTGATTATCGCCCTGGCGCTGGTCACGTTTTATGCCGCAGGCTGGGCTATCTGAGTCCGGCTGTTATCTACGGATAATTCTTTAACTATCCCAACGCCGCACATCGGATCCCCCATGAGCGGCGTTTTGTTTTACACTTTTCAGCAAATCACTCCGCTTTAACCACTACGATTGCCTAAGGAAAGCATGGAAATCTTTTTTACTATTCTTATTATGACGCTGGTGGTCTCACTCTCTGGCGTTGCTGCAAGGATCCTGCCGTTCCAGATCCCACTGCCGCTGGTGCAGATTGCCGCCGGTGCTTTGCTCGCCTGGCCAAACTTTGGCCTGCACGTTGACTTCGACCCGGAACTCTTTCTGGTGCTGTTTATTCCGCCGCTGCTGTTTGCGGATGGCTGGAAAACGCCAATCAATGAATTTCTTAGTCACGGGCGAGAGATCCTCGGTCTGGCGCTGGTGCTGGTGCTGATAACCGTGGTGGGTATCGGCTACTTAATCTACTGGCTGGTGCCGGGCATTCCGCTGATCCCGGCCTTTGCGCTGGCGGCTGTGCTGTCGCCAACCGATGCCGTTGCGCTCTCCGGCATTGTCGGAGAGGGGCGGATACCGAAAAAAATCATGTCCATCCTGCAGGGCGAAGCGTTAATGAACGATGCTTCCGGCCTGGTTTCACTGAAATTTGCTGTCGCAGTGGCGATGGGAACTATGGTGTTTACCTGGAGCGGTGCCAGCATTGAGTTTCTTAAAGTGGCGATTGGCGGTCTGGTTGCCGGGGTCACGGTCTGCTGGCTCTATGGCCGCTCACTGCGTCTGTTGAGCCGCTGGAGTGGCGATGATCCTGCGACACAGACCGTGCTGCTGCTGCTGCTGCCCTTTGCATCCTATCTGATTGCAGAACATCTTGGTGTTTCCGGCATTCTTGCCGCCGTTGCTGCCGGTATGACCATTACCCGTTCAGGAATTATTCGTCAGGCTCCCCTGGCGATGCGTCTGCGTGCTAACAGCGTATGGCAGATGCTGGAGTTTGTTTTTAACGGCATGGTGTTCCTGATGCTTGGGCTACAGCTGCCAGATATTATCTCTACGTCGATTATGCAGGCCAATGCCGATCCCAACGTCGAACTCTGGATGTTGTTTACCGATATCGCTCTGGTCTATGCAGCACTGATGATTGTGCGCTTTAGCTGGCTCTGGATTATGCAGCGTGCCAGCCTGCGCCTGCTGAAGAAAAAGCCGCTGGAGTTCGCTAACTATTCACTGCGTGAGCTGCTGATCGCCTCATTTGCTGGCGTTCGTGGAGCGATTACGCTGGCAGGTGTATTGTCTATCCCGCTGTTTCTGAGCAATGGTGACGCTTTCCCGGCACGTTACGAACTGGTATTTATCGCCACCGGCGTGATCCTGTTTTCGCTGTTTGTTGGTGTGATCCTGCTGCCGATTCTGCTGCGCGGTATTGACAGTCACGACAAGGCCGGGCATCGGCATGAGCTGCAACATGCTCGTGCGGCGATGGCAGGCGTGGCGATTGAGAGTTTGCATAAGATGGAGCAGCGACTGGAAAATGATACGGAAGAGAACATCGATCCAGATCTGCTTAAAGAGGTCAGTCTGCGCGTTATTGGCAATCTGCGCCGTCGCGTGGATGGCAAAGATGATGTTGAACAGGCGCTGTTTGCGGAAAATCTTGAGCGCCGCTTCCGCCTGACGGCCCTGCGCGCGGAGCGTGCGGAGGTGTATCATCTGCGTGCCACGCAGCAAATCTCCAATGAGAATATGCAGCGTCTGCTGCGCGATCTCGACCTGCTGGAAGCGCTGCTGATTGAGAAAGAGGAGTAACCTCTTTGCATAACAGGGTGCAGCGGCCGGGGCTGCTGCACCCTATACCAGCAGACGCGGTGCATTACCGGGCCAGTGTTCGCGACAGCACTGGATCCAGGCTTCAGCACTGCGCGAAAGGTAGCTGCCTTCTCGCCAGATTAAACCAATACGCCACTGTAATTCTGAGACCAGCGGCAGCCACGCCAGCCGCTGCGCATCCAGGCGCTGACAAATCGGCTCCGGCAAAATAGCCAGGCCCATACCTGCCTGTACCATCGCCGCCAGAAAATCCCACTGCGCGCTACGTAGCGCAATCTGTGGCGTCAGCGACTGTTGCCGGAAAGCCTGCATCAGCTGCTGGTTTAGCGCAAACTCTTCATTCAGAATCAGCAGCGGATGCTCCGCCAGTTCAGTCAGCGTCAGTTGCTGACGCGTCTGCCAGCAGGCTGTCCGGGGCACCAGCACACAGAGCGGATGGCACATTAATTCCAGTGTATTCAGCGGGATCTCACTGGCAACTGGCAGGGCGGTCAGGGCGATATCCAGCGTACCGTTAAGCACAGCCTGTTGTGCTGTCAGCCCGCCCGATTCAGCAATATGCAATCGTACTCCAGGGTAGCGGCGCTGAAATGCCGAGATTGAGCCAGCAATCTGCATGCCTGTCATAGGTGGAATGCCCAGCCGCAGTTCACCGGTTTTTAACTGATTAATATCACCAATCTGCGCTTCCAGCTGGTGAAACTCCTGCAGAATTGCCAGCCCACGCTGATAGACCACCAGCCCACTGTCCGTGAGTTGCAGTGTACGGCCTTCGCGGCGCAACAGCGCACAGCCTGTTTCCGCCTCAAGCTGACGAACCATTTTGCTAATCGTAGGCTGAGTGACATAGAGCTGTTCTGCGGCGCGGGTAAAGCTCTGCTGCCGGACAACCTCAATAAAGTAACGCAGGGCGCGTACATCCATGATCATTCCTTAACGGCATAGTCTGGATGATTTTAATTCATTTCTTTCACAGTCAGTGGCCAATTTATACTGCAGCCCACGTTTTGTTTCCGGAGAAAAAGATGGCTACCGCCACAGGTCTGCGCGCTGATACGCTACGGCAGCGACTTTCGCTGCCGCTGCAGTTACTGCTCTATATTGGTCTGTATAACGCCTGTGATTTTCTGGTGCGCTGGCTGCATCTGCCGCTGCCAGCTAATGTGGTCGGGATGGTGTTACTGCTGCTGCTGATTGTGACGCGTATTGTGCCACTGGGCTGGGTTAAAGCGGGAGCCAGCTGGTTACTGGCTGAAATGCTGCTGTTTTTTATTCCGGCCGTAGTAGCAGTGATTAACTATGGCGATCTACTGCGCAGTGAAGGCTGGCGTATTTGCGTGGTCATTGGTGTCAGCACGCTGCTGGTGCTGGCTGCTACCTCGCTGGTTGTTGACCGTCTCTATCGCTATGAAATAGCGCGTGCAGCGCGCAGGCAGCACACTGATGAGTGACTATAGCCTGAGCCTGGGTTGCCTGACACTTACGATAGTGATCTACGTATTTAACAAACGCCTTTATCAACGCTGGCGGCGACTGCTGCTGATGCCACTGGTATTGACGCCGCTGCTGCTGGTGGGATTGCTGGTCGTAACGCATATCAGCTGGCGGGACTATATTGCAGAGAGCCACTGGCTGCTCTGGCTGCTGGGGCCGGCAACGCTGGCGTTTGCCGTACCGGTTTATGAAAATATGGCGATTATTCGTCGTCACTGGCTGTCACTTAGTGCGGGCGTGCTGACCGCCACCGTTGTTGCAGTCTGCAGCTCAGTCTGGCTGGCGCGTCTGCTGGCGCTGCCGGAAGCTATTCAGCGCAGCCTGGCTGTTCGCTCAATCACTACTCCCTTTGCGCTGGCAGCGGCTGGCCCGATGGGAGGAGAACCGGATCTGGTGGCGCTGTTTGTGGTCGTGACTGGCGTCTTCGGCATGGCCGTCGGGGATATTCTGTTTCTGCGGATTGCCATTAAGCAGGGCGTTGCTAAAGGCGCAGGACTGGGTGCCGCATCGCACGGTGCTGGTACAGCACGCGCCTATCAGCTGGGGCAGCAGGAGGGCGTTGTTTCCAGCCTGGTCATGATGCTTTCTGGTGTGCTGACGGTGCTGCTGGCTCCGCTTATGAGCCATCTGCTCTGGCGTACCTGACAGTCTGAGAGGTAAAATGTTCCCGCTGTAACTTAATTTTACGTAAAGGTTGCCGGTTAGAGTTGTGTCTGACGGCTATGCTAACTACTCTTTGCGCCGACTTAGTTTTCCTTCATGGAGTGGATTAGCATGATCAAGCAACTTGTTACCGGAAGCGTTTTGGGCCTTGCACTGCTGAGCAGTGGCGCACAGGCAATCGAGGGCAGCGTTGATGTGGGTGAGCATAGCACCAACCTGAACCTCGGCCTTGGCACCACTTCACCAGGCCTGTTTCTGAAAGGTAACTGGCTGCGCAGTGACCACGATGGCAGCACCTATGGTGCAGGCCTGGGCTATAACATCGACGTCGGCGATCTGCGTGTGGCACCGACAGCCAAAGCACTGTTTACCCATCCGGAAGATGGTCGTGACGGTTTTACCATTGCGGTAGGTGGCGGCGCACAATATAGCTTTAACAGCATGTGGGGCCTGTATGGCGAATACTACTATGCGCCGGAAGCGTTCTCCGATCGTCTCGACAGCTATCAGGAAGCCTCTGGTGGTCTGAGCTTTACGCCGATTTCATTGCTGAACCTGCGCGTGGGCTATCAATATATTGAGCTGAACAACAAAGGCAGCCGTAAAGATAACGTACTGGTGGATGGTCCTTACGTAGGTGCCTCACTGCGTTTCTGATATAGCGCGTCCGTATAGTACAGAGGCGCAGAATTGCGCCTCTGTAAACTCTGTTATTATGGGCGACCGCCTCTTTCTGCGCTGCTCCCTCTCCCTCTCTGGCACCACAAATTAATGTGATTTCCCCTGCGAAATACCGATACCGGTCTGCGAACGAATAAACTGTCCGCGGAAGCGTGCACGCTCTTCTGCACCCTGCGCCGAATGATCGGTGACTGAAAACAGCCAGGTACAGGTAAATGCCACCAGCATGGAGAACAGTGCCGGATATTCGTAAGGATAAACCGGCGTGGCGTGTCCCAGCACCTGTACCCAGACGGTCGGCCCAAGGATCATTAGTATCACGGCGGTCAGCAGCCCCAGCCAGCCTCCTGCCATCGCGCCGCGCGTGGTCAGTTTTGACCAGTACATTGAGAGCAGAATAATCGGGAAGTTACAGCTGGCTGCAATGGAAAATGCGAGACCCACCATAAAGGCGATATTCTGTTTTTCAAACAGGATGCCCAGCGCAATAGCGACCACACCCAGCACCAGCACGGTGATTTTTGAGACACGCAGCTCTTCACGCTCAGTAGCCTGGCCCTTACGCAGCACGCTGGCATAAAGGTCGTGTGAAACCGCAGAGGCACCTGCCAGTGTCAGGCCGGCAACCACTGCCAGAATAGTGGCAAAGGCCACCGCAGAGATAAAGCCCAGGAACAGGCTGCCACCCACGGCGTTTGACAGATGTACTGCTGCCATATTGGTGCCGCCAATCAGCGCGCCGCTGGCATCTTTAAAGGCCGGATTCGCGCCGACCAGCAGGATGGCGCCAAAGCCGATAATAAAGGTCAGAAAGTAGAAGTAGCCCATAAAGCCAGTGGCCCAGAACACGCTCTTACGTGCTTCACGTGCATCAGCCACGGTGAAAAAACGCATCAGAATATGGGGCAGCCCGGCGGTGCCAAACATCAGTCCCAGTCCCAGCGACAATGCCGATACAGGATCTTTTACCAGCCCGCCTGGTTGCATAATGGCGCTGCCTTTAGGATGTACCGCCATCGCTTCAGTAAACAGCGTGTTGAAGCTAAAGCCAGTGGCTTTCATCACCATAATCGCCATAAAACTGGCGCCAAACAGCAGCAGCACAGCTTTAATAATCTGTACCCAGGTTGTCGCGAGCATACCGCCAAACAGTACATAGAGCACCATCAGGATCCCCACCAGCACCACGGCAATATGGTAATCCAGGCCAAACAGCAGCTGGATCAGTTTGCCGGCGCCAACCATCTGCGCAATCAGATAGAGCGCTACTACCACCAGCGATCCGCAGGCAGAAAGGGTACGAATCGGTTTTTGCTGCAGACGATAAGAGGCGACATCAGCAAAGGTATAGCGCCCAAGATTGCGCAGTCGTTCAGCAATCAAAAACAGGATCATAGGCCAGCCAACCAGGAAGCCGAGCGAATAGATCAGACCATCATAGCCGGAGGTATAGACCAGCGCCGAGATACCAAGAAAAGAGGCGGCTGACATAAAATCGCCAGCCATTGCCAGCCCGTTCTGAAAACCGGTGATATTGCCGCCCGCGGTATAGTAGTCGCTGCGTGAGCGGGTGCGTTTAGAAGCCCAGTAGGTAATACCCAGTGTGAAGGCGACAAACACCACAAACATGATAATCGCTTCATAATTAGTGGCCTGCTGCTGAACCTCGCCGGTCAGCGCATCAGCCGCCAGTACGCCAGCAGGAGCCAGCGCCAGCAGAGTTAACAGTGCGCGCTTCATGATTTAACCTCGCTGACAATCTGTTTGGTCAGGCGATCAAATTCGCCATTGGCCCGCCAGACATAGACGCCGGTAAGCAGAAAAGAGATCACAATCAGGCCGACGCCAAGTGGAATGCCGCGTGTGACGTTGGTGCCGTCATGCAGTGGCGTACCCAGCCAGCCCGGCGCGAAAGCGATTAACAGAATAAAGCCAACATAGAGCACCAGCATAATCGCGCTGAGTAACAGCGCAAACGCCTGACGTTTATGTACCAGCTCCTGAAAACGGGGATTATTCTCTATTTGTTGCCACACTGCTTCCTGTTGATTCAGGGTATTGTTCATCACAGTTTCTCCAGAGGCAAAGCAGACAGAAATCTCACATTAATGTGATTTAATCTATTGAATATTATGGTTATCAGAATTGATTACAGATAAACGGCATACAGCGTAAGGGGGAGATAACGGAGAGAAGCCTGCCGGGGACAGGCTGATGCTCTCCGCTGGACACGGCGCTATTTTGGCATAGTGATCGAGAGTTTTTCCTCCAGCAGCTTCTCGACAACGCCGGGGTCGGCAAGCGTGGAAGTATCACCAAAGTTGCTGGTATCACCCGCCGCAATCTTGCGCAGGATCCGACGCATGATTTTGCCGGAACGCGTTTTCGGCAGTGAGTCGGTCCAGTGCAGCACATCCGGCGTGGCAATGGGGCCAATCTCTTTACGCACCCAGTTACGCACTTCGGTATAGAGCTCCGGCGATGGCTCTTCACCCTGATTCAGCGTGATATAGGCGTAGATCGCCTGGCCTTTGATGCTGTGCGGAATGCCTACCACAGCCGCTTCGGCAATTTTCGGATGAGACACCAGCGCCGATTCAATCTCCGCTGTGCCAAGACGGTGACCAGAGACATTCAGCACGTCATCAACACGGCCAGTGATCCAGTAGTAACCATCTTCATCGCGTCGTGCGCCATCACCACTGAAATAGCGCTGTTTAAACGTCGAAAAGTAGGTCTGCTCAAAGCGTTCATGATCGCCAAACAGCGTGCGTGCCTGACCAGGCCAGGAGTCATTGATCACCAGATTGCCTTCGGTGGCCCCCTCCAGCGGATGACCTTCGTTATCCACCAGCGCAGGCTGTACGCCAAAAAATGGTTTGGTAGCGGAACCCGCTTTGAGCTCCGTTGCACCCGGCAGCGGCGTGATCATAAAGCCACCGGTTTCAGTCTGCCACCAGGTATCAACAATCGGACAGCGGCTATCGCCAATCTTTTTGTAATACCACTCCCAGGCTTCCGGATTGATCGGTTCGCCAACTGAGCCCATGATACGCAGGCTGCTGCGCCTGGTCCCTTCAATAGCCCGGTCGCCTTCTGCCATCAAAGCGCGAATAGCGGTAGGTGCCGTATAGAGCAGGGTTACTTTATGTTTATCAACAACTTCAGCCATCCGGCTTGGTTTAGGCCAGTTAGGCACGCCTTCAAACATCAGTGTTGTTGCACCACAGGCCAGCGGGCCGTAGAGCAGATAACTGTGACCCGTGATCCAGCCAACATCAGCGGTACACCAGTAGATATCATCAGGATGATAATCAAAGACATATTTAAAGGTGCTGGCAGCATAAACCAGATAGCCACCCGTGGTATGCAGTACGCCTTTAGGCTTGCCTGTTGAGCCGGAGGTGTAAAGGATAAACAGCGGATGCTCTGCTTCAAGCGCCACAGCGTCATGCCGATCGCTGGCCTGACTTATTACATCATGCCACCAGAGATCGCGTCCTTCATGCCACGCTGTGGCTTTGCCGGTACGCTTAAAGACCAGCACATGTTTGACGCTGGTGACCTGCGGATTATCCAGTGCGTCATCGACATTTTTCTTTAACGGAATAGCGCGCCCGGCGCGGATCCCTTCGTCAGCGGTGATAATTAATTTTGCACTGCTATCGATAACGCGGCCCGCCACCGCTTCCGGGGAGAAGCCGCCAAAAATTACGGAGTGCACGGCGCCAATACGGGCGCAGGCAAGCATCGCAATCGCCGCTTCGGGCACCATTGGCATATAAATAGCGACCACATCACCTTTTTTAATGCCAAGCTGCGTCAACGCATTAGCAGCGCGACAAACATCGGCATGCAGCTCGCGGAAAGTCAGTGTTTTGCTTTCACTGGCATCATCACCTTCCCAGATAATGGCCGGATGATCGCCCCGGGTAGCCAGATGGCGATCCAGGCAGTTAGCTGCCAGATTAAGCGTGCCATCTTCGTACCAGCGGATAGAGATATTGCCTGGCGCAAAAGAGGTATTTTTAACCCTGGTATAGGGCGTGATCCAGTCGAGAATTTTTCCCTGCTCGCCCCAGAATGTGTCCGGGTCATCAACCGACTGCTGGTAGAGCGCTTCATACTGATCGGCATTAATCAGGGCATTCGCAGCAATCGCAGCGGGTACAGGATGCTTGTGTATTTGGCTCATGGCTGATCTCCTTGAAGGTGTTAATCATATGTCAATCAATAGTTAATTAAATAGCAGGCCAGAGCTTTGTTTTGGTTTTGTAGTCTGGATCACGGCCTGAAAAAACATAAAAAACGGCTGAAAAACCGGAAACAACTGACGTAAAAAATCATCTTACCCGGCGGTAGCAGTGGTCAGGAAGCAATATGTTGATTAATTTTTCAGCAAACGAGCGGGTAGAAAAAAGCAGCAAATTTGAATAGCTATGCGAAAAATTATCGTATTAACGCTTTTCATAACAGCGGGTTATCGGCATTACACCGCAACAGCACTTTATGCTGTACAGATGCGCAGGTTTTAAGCTATCGCCCCGGGGGTTGCATTTACCGTAGTGAAAATGGTACTTATCTCGCCCCTGTTCAGCAGGTATCAATTCAGGCTGCATCTTTGCGCTGGAGCAAGTTTCCGGCAGAAAAAAGCGGGATACAGTCCATTATAACCCTCTATTTTATCGGGCTTTTGCTCACTTCCCTGTGTGTACTATCTTCTGCACCTTCGCAGCAGAGCAAAGGGGTTTTAACTGAGGAAATAACGCGTTATGAAAGGTTTTAAACTCACCCTCGCCTGGCAGATCCTGCTTGCCCTGGTTCTTGGTATTGTTGTCGGAACTGTGCTGCATAATCAGCCAGACGATCGTGAATGGATAATCACTAATATTCTTACCCCTGCCGGTGATATCTTCATTCATCTGATCAAGATGATTGTGGTGCCGATTGTTATTTCCTCGCTGATAGTTGGCATTGCCGGTGTCGGAGATGCGAAAAAACTTGGACGTATCGGGGTAAAAACCATTGTCTATTTCGAAGTGATTACCACCATTGCCATTGTGGTCGGCATTACGCTGGCTAACGTGTTCCAGCCTGGTAGCGGCATCGATATGTCAACGCTGGTAACGGTGGATATCTCTAAATATGAAGCCACAACGGAGGCGGTACAAAATGCGCCTCACGGACTGGTGAGTACCATACTGTCGCTGATCCCACAGAACATCTTCGCTTCACTGGTGAAGGGTGACATGCTGCCGATTATTTTCTTCTCGGTGCTGTTTGGCATGGGATTATCAGCGCTGCCGTCTGAGCATCGTGATCCGCTGGTAGGCGTGTTCCGCGCGGTTTCTGAAACCATGTTTAAAGTCACGCATATGATTATGCGTTACGCGCCGGTAGGGGTGTTCGCGCTGATCGCGGTGACGATTGCTAACTTTGGTTTTGCCTCGCTTTATCCGCTGGCGAAGCTGGTTCTGCTGGTATATGTGGCTATTCTGTTTTTCGCCTTTGTGGTGCTGGGTGCGGTGGCACGCTTCTGTAAGCTGCGTATCACCACGCTGATGCGCATCCTGAAAGATGAGCTGATCCTGGCTTACTCAACCTCCAGCTCGGAAACCGTACTGCCACGTATCATGCAGAAAATGGAAGCCTATGGCGCGCCAAAAGCGATCACCAGCTTTGTGGTGCCAACCGGTTATTCGTTTAATCTGGATGGTTCTACGCTGTATCAGAGTATTGCGGCAATCTTTATCGCTCAGCTGTATGGCATTGATCTGTCACTGAGTGACGAGATTATTCTGGTGCTGACACTGATGGTGACCTCAAAAGGTATCGCCGGTGTGCCGGGTGTCTCCTTTGTAGTACTGCTGGCAACGCTGGGCAGCGTAGGTATTCCGCTGGAAGGGCTGGCGTTTATTGCCGGTGTTGACCGCATTATGGATATGGCCCGTACTGCGCTGAACGTGGTGGGAAATGCCCTGGCTGTGCTGGTTATTGCTCGCTGGGAAAACCAGTTTGATGCAAAACAGGCAGAGGCTTATGAGCTGCAGCTGCGCACGCAGCGGGTACGCTAAGCTCACTGACTCACGCTGATAAACCCGCCGCTGGCGGGTTTTTTTATAGCTGCTGCGGCAAAACTCAAATAATTTTTCACCTGCTAAACGAATTAACAATTCTTTATGGTATAAGTTTTTTTGAATAAATTATTCCCTGAGGCGTGCTATGAAAATTGATCTGCAGCAGATGATCACCGAAGGTCGCAATCCGGCCAGCCAGAATATTGATGAACTCAGCACTGAGGAGATGCTGCGCGTAATCAATAACGAAGATAAAAAAGTCGCGCTGGCGGTTGAAGCGATCGTGCCGCAAATCGCTAGTGTGGTGGAGGCTATCGTCACGGCGTTTAGTCAGGGCGGGCGGCTGATCTACTGCGGGGCCGGTACGTCGGGTCGTCTGGGGATTCTGGATGCAAGTGAATGTCCGCCGACTTTTGGTACGCCACCAGAGCAGGTCGTGGGATTAATTGCTGGCGGGCATCGCGCCATCCTGCAGGCAGTAGAGAATGCTGAAGATAACGTCGGGCAGGGGGCTCAGGATTTACAGACGCTGGGCTTTAACCACCGTGATGTGCTGGTGGGAATAGCAGCCAGTGGACGTACGCCCTATGTGCTGGGGGCGCTGGCCTATGCCCGCGAGCAGGGCGCTTTTACGGCAGCACTAAGCTGTAATCCCGATAGCCCGTTGTCGCAGGCAGCAGATATTGCCCTTACGCCAGTCGTGGGGCCGGAAGTGATCACTGGCTCATCCCGGTTAAAAGCGGGTACAGCGCAAAAGCTGGTGCTGAATATGCTCACTACCGGTGCCATGATCCGCAGCGGTAAAGTGTACGGCAACCTGATGGTTGATGTGGAAGCCACTAATCAGAAGCTGATACAGCGCCAGATCAATATCGTTAAGCAGGCTACTGAGTGTGATGATGCCACGGCTGAGCAGGCACTGGCCGCCTGTCATGGCCACTGTAAAACGGCGATTGTTATGGTGCTGGCAGATCTCAGTGCCGAAGATGCGCACGCGCTGCTGAAGCAGAATCGCGGCTTTATCCGTCAGGCATTGCGCAATCCGGGAGCACGCTGATGGCCGCCATAACGGAATCACTGCTGCGCGACATTCTGCGTGCCGCAGGTGGCAGCGCAAATATCCTTACCTGCAGCAACTGTATGACGCGACTACGTCTGACGCTGGCTGATGCCACTCAGGCTGACTGCGCCAGCCTGAAGCAGCTGCCAGGCGTACTTGGCGTTATCAGCAGTGACACGCAGCTGCAGATTGTGCTGGGGCCAGGGAAAGCGCAGACTGCAGCAGAGAAAATGCAGCTGCTGCTCCAGAGGTCTGAGTACGCACCGCAACAGGATCTGCAAAGCATTGCGCAGGCGAAAAAACAGCAGATAAAGGCACAGCAGAGCAGCGCACTGCACCGTTTTCTCGCCTGCTTCGCCACAATATTTACGCCGCTTATCCCAGGATTTATTGGTGCCGGGCTGCTGCTGGGATTTGCTACCCTGCTCGGGCAGCTAGTCCATTCTGGTGATACTACGGAACACGCTTCCTGGCTGCTGTCGACTGTGGCCTATATGAAAGTATTCGGCAAAGGGCTGTTTACCTTTCTTACGATCCTGATTGGTTATAATGCGCAAAAAGCGTTTGGCGGTACCGGCGTTAACGGTGCCATTATCGCCTCGCTCTTCTTACTGGGTTATGACCCCGCCGCTACAGCTGGCTACTATAGCGGGATGGAGACGTTTTATGGCCTGGCGATCGACCCGCGCGGTAATATTATTGGCGTGTTGCTGGCGGCGATCTTTGGTGCCTGGATCGAACAGCAGCTGCGCAAAATTATTCCCGATAATCTGGATATGATCCTGACCTCGTTGCTGACCTTACTCATTACCGGTGCCATCACGTTTACCCTGATTATGCCGCTCGGTGGTGAACTGTTTAAGGGTATGTCCTGGCTGTTTATCCACCTCAATAGCAATCCATTTGGCTGTGCGCTGCTGGCAGGGCTGTTTCTGATTGCCGTGATGTTTGGTATCCATCAGGGCTTTATTCCGGTCTACTTTGCGCTGATGGAAACCCAGGGTTTTAACTCTCTGTTTCCGATTCTGGCGATGGCGGGAGCAGGCCAGGTCGGCGCTGCGCTGGCGCTCTGGTGTAAAGCCGCTCCGCATTCACTGCTGCGCAATCAGATTAAAGGGGCGATTGTGCCAGGGCTGCTCGGCGTCGGTGAGCCGCTGATTTATGGTGTAACGCTGCCACGGCTCAAGCCTTTTATTACGGCCTGTGGCGGTGGCGCACTGGGTGGATTCTTTATTGGCCTGGTAGCATGGCTTGGTTTACCGGTCGGAATGAATACCGTGTTCGGGCCCTCTGGCCTGGTCACGCTGCCACTGATGACCTCGGCGCAGGGGATCTTTGCAGGCATGGCTGTCTATCTGGCGGGCCTGGCTGTCGCGTGGATCGGTGGATTTATTTTCACCTGGTGGTGGGGCGTTAAAAACGTCGATTTACACTAAGCAGCGATAGCGGGCGCAACCGGGCGTATACAGAGGGTTGCGTCCTGCCGGTTTGGATCTTCTTTACTGGCGCGGATCAGTACGATTCCAGGCCCGATTACGGCATGCAATGCTTCTAAAATAATCCACTTAAAAACAGAGTGTTAATAAGAAATATCGTTCTGATTATACAAAAACAGCTCACTAATCCTTAAATCGTTCTGCTATTCAGCCGATAGATCCAGCGTAATTTTTATCAGCATGAATAAGCAGGGACCATACATGCGCCATAACCAGCCTGTCACGCAGCGTGAATTTATCGTTGATGATAATGCCACGTTAATGTCTACCACCGATCTCAACAGCCATATCACCTACGCCAACGATGCCTTTATTGCGGTCAGTGGCTTTAGCCCGGAAGAGATAAATGGCCAGTCCCACAATATGGTACGCCACCCCGATATGCCGCCCGAGGCATTTGCAGATATGTGGCAAACCCTGAAACAGGGGGAACCCTGGAGTGCGCTGGTAAAAAATCGTCGCAAAAATGGTGACCACTACTGGGTACGCGCAAATGCGGTACCGGTAGTACGCGAAGGATGCGTACGCGGCTATATGTCTGTGCGTACGCGGCCTGATGCGGCAGAAATCGCAAAAGCGGACGCAGTCTACCGCGATTTTCGTGCAGGTCGCAGCAGCGGTCGCCGTTTTCATAAAGGGTTAATAATCGGCAGCGGATGGCGGCGCGCCGGTTCGCTGTTAAAAACACTGCCGTTGCGCTGGCGCATTCGCTCCGCGCTACTGCTGCTGTTGCCATTGGCGGTATTTAGCGCATGGGGAGCCGGAATGAGTGCACTGGCGCTGGGTGGCTTTAGCGTGGCGATGGCGCTTTTTCTGTTTCTGACCGCACTCTGGCTGGAGCAGCAGATTGCACGTCCGATTGAGCGAATGTGTCAGCAGGCGCTGAGTGTGGCAACCGGCAACGATCACAATGTTGACCATCCCGATCGCGTCGATGAGATTGGGATGACACTGCGTGCGATTGGTCAGCTCGGCCTGATGTTTCGCTGGCTGGTGGATGATGTCAGCGGCCAGGCCATAAATGTCCTCAGCGCCAGCGATAAGATGGCGCACAGCAATAGCGAGCTGAGTCGCCATACGGAACAGACGGCAGCTAATGTCCAGCAAACTGCTACCACCATGCACGCGATGACCGCTACTGTACAGAGCAACACTGAAACTGCCAGTAAGGTCAATGCCCTGTCAGGCACGACCAGCCACGCGGCAATCAGGGGTGGCGAAGTGATGCAGGAGATGGCTGGCATGATGCAGGAGATTGCTGACAGCTCAAAACGTATCGCCAGCATTACCAGTGTGATCGACAGCATTGCGTTTCAGACCAATATCCTGGCGCTGAATGCCGCCGTAGAAGCGGCGCGCGCTGGCGAGCAGGGTAAAGGTTTCGCAGTAGTGGCCGGAGAGGTACGCAATCTGGCCCAGCGCAGTGCAAAAGCCGCCAGCGAGATTAAAGCATTGGTTGAAACCAGTGCCAGCCGCGTGCAGTCCGGAAGTGACTATGCTGATGCGGCTGGCCGCACTATGCAGGATATTGTCAGCCAGGTACAGAATGTGACTACGCTGATTTCGCAGATCAGTGCTGCCACGGCCGGACAGGCAACAGCACTCAGCGAAGTGAGTATCGCGGTAGAGGATCTCGACACAATTACTCATCAAAATGCGGCGCGTGTGGCGGAAGGCGCCGAGGCCTCCAGCCGGATGGCACATCAGGCTAATCGGCTGGTAGAAGCGATCAGCGTCTTTCGCTAGCGTTATGCTACTTCACGTCCGGCGCGCAGTGCGCCGGGCGGTGTTCCGACCACGCGTTTAAACGCGCGGCTAAAGGCCGCCAGCGAACCGTAGCCCAGGCTAAAGGCCACGCTCTCTGCCGGCTCGCCCTGATTAACAATGCGCTCAGTTGCCAGTCGCATCCGCAGCTCTGTCAGATAGCGCAGCGGTGTCATACCGGTGGCGTGCTGAAAGCGGGCGGCGAACACTGAACGGGAGCTGCCAGATTCGCGTGCCAGCCGTTCCACCGTCCAGTTTTCTCCGGGCGCGCGATGCATCGCCGCCATTGCCTGACTCAGACGCGGATCGCGCAGTGCCTGTACCAGTCCGCTACCAGCACCGCAGCCATTTTCCACCCAGCCGCGTACAATCTGTGCTGCAACGACGTCAGCCAGCCGCGACAAAATACCGGCGAAACCCGCTTTGCGCTGGCGCGTTTCGCGCTCCATGGCGTCGAGGATTGGCTGGATTTCCGGGTACTGTGCCAGCAGCGTACTTACCAGCATAACATCGGGCATGGTATGCACCAGCGGCTGCATGCCACCCAGCTCAAAGGCCATACAGGCGCTGAACAGAATCACATCACTGTCTGCCGGACAGAGATCGCTTTCTGCCATATCGTTAATGGCGCAAACCGTGTCACAGAGTGGTTTACTGTTAAAGGTCGCAATGGGTTCACACATGGCGGCTTCATCGGAGATCAGAGCATGTGATTTGCCATGTGGCACCAGCAGTGCATCACCAGCCTGTAACGGATAGAGCGCGCCGGAGGCGGAGCGCAGCAGAAGCGAACCGCGCCCGACAAAATGCAGCTGTGCCCGACCTGGCATGTCGTCATACTGCAGGCCAAAGGGAGCGTGCAGTGCGATACGCTGATATTTCACGCCATACAGGCGCATTCCCATCAGAAGTTCGCTGGTTAAATCTTCATAGTGACTCATAGTAACTCAGACGAATTATCAAGTAATAAACTCTTTGCATCATAGATCGTCTTGCCCGGACTCTCTATCCTTAGCGAAAATTTATTTTTTGTGATGGGGATCGCAAATGAGTCTTGAAAGTGAATTAACTGACAGCCGCGTTGCGGTGGATAAGCCCGCCTGGGGTGCGGTATTTGCGATGGCATTTGGCGTCTTTGGACTGATCACCGCGGAGTTTCTGCCGGTCAGTCTGCTGACACCTATCGCGGCATCATTGCAGGTGAGTGAAGGCCAGGCGGGACAGACGGTCACAGTCACGGCACTGGTGGCGCTGCTGACCAGTCTGGTTATCGGCTCTCTGACACGGCGTCTTGACCGCCGTATTGTGATGCTGGCCTTTACGCTGCTGCTGATCGCATCAGCGCTGCTGGTAGCGGTAGCCGAGAGTCTGCCGATGATCCTGCTGGCCCGGGTGCTGCTGGGCATGGCGATAGGTGGTTTCTGGACGCTCTCAACCGCGATTACTATGCGACTGGTGCCACCTGATCAGGTACCGCGTGCGCTATCGATTGTGTTCAGCGGGATCTCGCTGGCAACGATCATCGCCACACCACTGGGCAGCTATCTGGGCGGCGTGATTGGCTGGCGCAATATTTTTCTTGTGACCGCAATGCTGGGTATGCTGGCGCTGCTGTGGCAGTTTTTCACGCTGCCAGCAATGCCGCCAGAAAATCGCACCACAGAGGGCGGTGTGCTCGATCTGCTGCGTCAGCGCGTCATGCGCTGGGGAATGCTGGCGGTAATTATGATGTTTACCGGCCATTTTGCTTTCTTTACCTATCTGCGTCCCTACCTTGAAAGCAGCGCACAGTTTGATATCAACCAGCTCTCACTGGCACTGCTGGCGTTTGGCGTGGCCAACTTTTTGGGTACCTCGCTGGCTGGCGTGCTGGTGACGCGCAGCATTTCACTGACGCTGACAGGTATGGCGTTGCTGATGAGCATTACCGCAGTTACGCTGGCGAATGAGGCAGAGCTGCCATGGCTGGTCGGGGCAGGTGTTGCGCTCTGGGGGCTGGCATTTGGTTCAATGCCAACCGGCTGGTCTACCTGGATTTCCCGGGCAGTACCAGAGGATGCTGAGTCGGGCGGCGGGCTTCTGGTAGCAACTATTCAGCTGGCGATCACCGCAGGTGCAGCGGCAGGTGGCTGGATGTTCGATCTGCAGGGGGCACGCGGCGTATTTATGGCAAGCGGTGTACTGATGTTGCTGGCAGCTGTCGTGATCTTTAGCCGTGTCAGGCGACATGGCTAAAAGATGCCATTTTGGCTAACAGCACTCTTCTGATTTCCGGGCGGCGTATGCCGCCCTTTGCATTTCTGCGCATTGATCTGCCGGTTTCTTAAACAGATGCGCTACCTTTAATGACAACGACACCAGGGGGGAGATATGCAATGAGCCAGTTTTTTATGCATAAAAAAAGCGATCTGGTTAACGAGGCTATTGAGGGCATTCTGCTCAGTACGCCATGGCATAATCTGCGGCGTCTCGATCTTGGTGACGAGATCCGCGTGATAGTCCGCTCTGACTGGGATAAAAGCAAAGTAGCCCTGATCTCCGGTGGCGGAGCGGGTCATGAACCCGCACATGCTGGCTTTGTTGGCAAAGGTATGCTGACCGCAGCGGTCTGCGGCGATATTTTCGCTTCACCCAGCGTTGACGCGATACTCAACGCCATTATTAATGTTACCGGTGAGGCGGGCTGCCTGCTGATTGTAAAGAACTATACCGGCGATCGGCTGAATTTCGGGCTGGCTGCAGAGAAAGCTAAAAACCTTGGCTACAAGGTTGCGCTGGTTATGGTACAGGATGATATTGCGCTGCCTGACAATCCGCAGCCGCGTGGTATTGCCGGCACCGCACTGATACATAAGGTTGCAGGCTATGCTGCCGAGCATAACGGCACGCTGGAAGAGGTGCAAGCGCTGGCTCAGCAGGCCATTGATGCCACCTTCTCGATTGGCGTGGCGTTTGGCAGCTGCCATCTGCCGGGAGAGACCCGCAGCAATGCGATCGCCGCAGGACACAGTGAGCTGGGGCTGGGTATTCATGGCGAGCCAGGCGTTATGACGCTGGCGAGCCAGGATAGCGTCAGACTGACCAGCATTCTGACTGATAAGCTTATGCAGGCGCTGCCAGAGGGAAAGCAGGCTCTGCTGCTTATTAATAATCTTGGTGGATTTTCACAGCTGGAACTGGCGCTGCTGACGCGCGAAGTGCTGCGCACGCCACTGGCATCACGCATCACTTATCTGATTGGTCCGGCGACACTGGTGAGCGCACTGGATATGAAAGGGTTTTCGCTCTCTGTGCTGGCACTGGATGAACTATTTCTGACGGCACTACAGGCGCCCGTGCAGGTGCTGGGCTGGGCAGCGCCCTATGACTTTGCGCCGATCAACCTGCAGAGCGCGGAGAAGATCAGCAGCGTGATCGATTTTGATCCCTCGGATAATGATGAGGTGGCAGGGTGGATCACCCGGATCACGGATCGGCTGATTGCGCTGGAGAGTGAGCTGAACGCCCTGGATGCCAGAACAGGAGATGGTGACACCGGCTCAACTTTTGCGGCGGGTGCCAGAAGGATCCAGCGTTCACTGCAGGATAAGCAGCTGCCGCTGAATGAGCTGCCTACGTTGATCGCGCTGATAGGTGAGCAGCTGGCAACCTCAATGGGAGGAACAAGCGGCGTGCTGATGTCGATTTTCTTTACCGCTGCCGGGCAGCATCTGGAAGAGGGCGATGCTTTGCCGCAGGCGCTCTTAGAGGGGCTGGAACGTATGAAACATTATGGCGGCGCGCAGCCAGGCGATCGCACGCTGATAGATGCTTTGCAACCGGCGCTGGAAAAGCTGGCAGCAGGTGAGTCGCTGGCGGCAGCGGCGCAGGCCGCAGCGCAGGGGGCAGCAGCCACCGCGCAGATGACGAGTGCCAAAGCGGGGCGCTCAGCCTATCTGAACCAGCAGAGTCTGAATGGGGTAAAAGATCCCGGCGCCTGTGCCATAGAAAAGGTCTTTGAGGTGCTGGTGAATTAGGTCTGCTGCGGGCTGGCCCTCTCGCGATGAGAGGGCCGGGCAGGAAAATGCGATCCTATTTTGCGACAGGCTCCTCTGCTGCTTCACGCAGCATTTTTTCATGCGGAATATCCTGCAGGATCTGCTCAAAGCTGCGCAGACGCTTGTAGATAGACATCAGTTCCACCAGCGTTGACCAGGAGGTGATCAGATACTGAAAAGAGGAGCGTACCTGATCAAATACGTTAAGGATCTGGTTCATCAGGCCCAGCGTCAACGCGCCCGTGACAATCGCCGGAAAAAGCAGAAACACGCCAAAGACGTTATCTACCTGCAGATAGAGAAAGCGCGTAACGTTGAAATAGAGATAGTGAAAATAGAGACGAAAGTAGTTATAACGCACCCGGCTAAACAACGCCTGGACTGTAGGAGGCGAGGCGCGCTCAGGATCATCTTCGCCATAAACCAGCTCCTTACGGTAGGCGGCTTCTACCCGCTGATTGCGGAACTCCAGTCCCGGCAGTTTTATCCCCACCAGTGCCAGTAGCGTAGTACCAAACAGCGACCAGAGGATTGCAGCAATAACCAGACCGTAAGGAATGGAGCCGAGAATCGGAATATCTTTTACATGCTTCGACAGTGCCAGCAGCACCGGTAAAAAAGCCACCAGCGTCATGATCGCCTTGATAAAGCTCACGCCCCAGTCTTCCAGGGTAGTGGAGAAACGCATGGTATCTTCCTGCACACGCTGCGCAGCCCCTTCCACATGCCGCAACCGCTGCCAGTTATGCATATAGTAGCTGTTCATCGCTGTACGCCAGCGGAAAATCCAGTGGCTGATAAAAAAGACATTGGCGACCAGAATTGTCACGGCAATCAGGGCAATACCCAGAAAGTCAGCGATTTCGCGATAAAACTGCGTGATTTGCACCGCGCCTGCTTTAGCCAGCGCCTGCTGGATCAGATCGTAAAATGGCTCATACCAGGCGTTGACTGCAACGTTAACCTGCACATTAAACCAGGTCACAAAAATGATCAGTGCGGTTCCCCAGACTGACCAGCGCTGCCAGGGATGACGATCAACCATCATCCAGATCAGGGCAAACAGCGTCACCGCTGACCAGTAGTAGCCATAGAACCAGATCTGGCTCGCGTGGATAAAGCGGCTGGCGTTGGTGGGCAGCGGCTGCTGCATTGCGGCCTGTAAAGTGGGCCAGTGTGCTGGCAAATCGCTGAAAAAGCCGAACCAGGCAAAAATAACAATTACGCTCCATATCGCAGCCGAAGTGAAGAATGCGCCTGGTCGCGGAAAAAAGGATTTAAACATAAGCACTCCGTTGTGGTGTAGAGACGGTTATACCTCTATCCATGTTTATCTGTCTGTCGAGGGTTGTTTCTGAACATGACAATGTCGCCGCAGGAATGTAAACCACAGCGAATAAATGTTAAGTATTTTGTGCGCATTTGTTTCAGATAGCTAAATTATTAACAGCTTAGGTGTTACACTTCACATCTTGTTACCGGTAACAAACGCGCTGTATCCCTTAAGCCATAAATAAAAATTATTACAACGCAACTACTTAACCTTCCATGCCGCATTATATGCGGTACAGAGGCAATGTCATGTCAGAACATAAACAGGGTCATTCACGTCGCGACTTTTTGCTGAAAACTATCACGCTGGCACCTGCTATGGCAGTAGGCAGCGCCGCCATGGGCGCGCTGGTTACACCTGCGGTTGCCAGTGCGGCAGAGACACCTGCCGCAGCGCATCAGGCTCGTGATTATCAACCCACCTGGTTTACTGCTGAAGAGTTCGTTTTTATTACCGCCGCTGTCGCCCGTCTGATCCCCAGCGATGAGCGTGGTCCGGGTGCGCTGGAAGCGGGCGTACCGGAATTTATCGACCGCCAGATGAATACGCCTTATGCCACCGGCAGCAACTGGTATATGCAGGGACCTTTTCATCCGGAAGTGCCAAAAGAGCTTGGCTATCAGCTGCCACTGGTGCCTCAGCAAATCTATCGCCTGGGTATTGCTGACGCTGATGCCTGGAGTAAAAAACAGTATGGCAAGGTGTTTGCCGAACTTAATGGTGAACAGCAGGACGTCCTGCTTGGCAGCTTTGAAACCGGCAGTGCAGAATTCAGCCAACTGCCGGCGAAAACGTTCTTCTCTTATCTGCTGCAAAATACCCGCGAAGGCTTCTTCAGCGACCCGATTCATGGTGGCAACCAGGGGATGGTGGGCTGGAAGCTGATTGGTTTCCCGGGTGCCCGTGCCGACTTTATGGATTGGGTAGAGCGTGGTGAACGTTATCCGTTCCCGTCAGTAGATATTCGCGGAGCGAGGGCATAAGCGTGGCAAATGAATTGAAAAAAGTAGATGCAGTGGTGGTCGGATTCGGCTGGGCTGGCGCCATTATGGCGAAAGAGCTGACTGAAGCGGGTCTGAACGTCGTGGCGCTGGAGCGCGGTCCGCATCGCGATACCTATCCTGATGGCGCTTATCCGCAGTCGATCGATGAGCTGAGCTATAACGTTCGCAAAAAGCTGTTTCAGGATCTCTCAAAAAGCACGGTGACTATTCGTCACGACGCTTCGCAGACTGCCGTCCCTTACCGCCAGCTGGCTGCTTTTTTACCTGGCACCGGAACCGGAGGTGCAGGTCTGCACTGGTCTGGCGTGCACTTTCGCGTTGATCCGGTCGAGCTTAATCTGCGCAGCCATTACGAGCAGCGCTATGGTAAAAACTTTATTCCGGAAGGTATGACGATTCAGGATTTTGGCGTCAGCTATGCTGAGCTGGAACCTTTCTTTGACCAGGCGGAAAAGGTATTTGGTACCTCCGGCAGCGCCTGGTCAATCAATGGCAAAGTGGTGAACAAGGCGCAGGGCGGCAACCCGTTTGCACCCGATCGCTCCAGCGATTTTCCACTACCTGCGCAAAAACGCACTTATTCCGCGCAGCTGTTTGCTCAGGCGGCTGAATCAGTGGGATATCACCCCTATGATATGCCGTCCGCTAACACCTCCGGACCTTATACGAATACCTATGGTGCCCAGATGGGGCCGTGCAACTTCTGCGGCTTCTGCAGTGGCTATGCCTGCTATATGTATTCCAAAGCGTCACCCAACGTCAATATTCTGCCTGCGCTGCGCCAGGAACCAAAGTTTGAGCTGCGTAATAACTCCTATGTGCTGCGCGTGAATCTGACCGATGATAAAAAGCGTGCGACTGGCGTGACCTATCTGGATGGTCAGGGACGTGAAGTGGTGCAGCCAGCTGATCTGGTGATCCTTTCGGCATTCCAGTTCCACAATGTTCATCTGATGCTGCTCTCCGGGATTGGCAAGCCTTACAACCCAATCACTAACGAGGGTGTGGTAGGACGTAACTTTGCTTACCAGAACCTCTCAACGCTGAAAGCGCTGTTTGATAAAAACACCACCACGAATCCATTTATTGGTGCAGGTGGTGCAGGGGTGGCGGTGGATGATTTCAATGCTGATAACTTTGACCATGGCCCGCACGGCTTTGTTGGTGGCTCACCTTTCTGGGTAAACCAGGCCGGTACCAAGCCTATCTCTGGCTTACCAACGCCAGCCGGTACGCCAGGCTGGGGAAGCAAATGGAAAGCAGCCGTAGCGGATACGTATACGCATCACGTCTCTATGGATGCGCATGGTGCGCACCAATCCTATCGTGCTAACTATCTCGATCTCGATCCTAACTACAAAGATGCTTATGGCCAGCCGCTGCTGCGTATGACCTTTGACTGGCAGGATAACGACATCAAGATGGCGCAGTTTATGATTGGCAAGATGCGCAAAATCACTGAGGCCATGAATCCAAAAACCATTATTGGTGCGGCTAAAGGCCCTGGCAGCCACTTTGATACCACCAGCTATCAGACCACGCATATGAGCGGCGGCGCCATTATGGGTGAAGATCCGCAGACCAGCGCAGTTAACCGCTATCTGCAAAGCTGGGATGTGCCTAATGTCTTTGTACCAGGTGCGTCGGCGTTTCCGCAGGGTCTGGGTTATAACCCGACCGGCATGGTAGCGGCGCTGAGCTACTGGTCTGCCAAAGCTATCCGCGAGCAATATCTTAAAAATCCGGGCCCGCTGGTACAGGCATAAGGAACATGACGATGATGAAATCAGTTTTGGCCCTGGTGCTGGGCACCATGACATTCAGCGCGCTGGCTGAGGATATGGCCGCAGATGCGCTGGTGAAGCGCGGTGAGTATCTGGCTCGCGCCGGGGATTGTGTGGCCTGTCATAGTACCGCAGGCGGTAAACCATTCGCCGGCGGGCTGCCAATGGCTACGCCGATTGGCACCATCTACTCCACCAATATCACGCCAGATAAGGCCACAGGTATTGGTGACTACAGCTATGATGATTTTCAGAAAGCGGTACGTCACGGCGTAGCGAAAAATGGCGAGACGCTTTATCCGGCCATGCCATACCCCTCTTATGCGGTGGTCAGCGATGACGACATGAAAGCGCTTTATGCCTATTTTATGCATGGCGTCGCGCCAGTCAGCCAGGCAAACAAGGAGAGCGATATTCCATGGCCGCTCTCTATGCGCTGGCCGCTGGCGATCTGGCGCACGCTGTTCGCGCCTGATGTCAAAGCATTCCAGCCCGCAGCACAGGAAGATCCGGTACTGGCACGTGGACGCTATCTGGTTGAGGGACTGGGACACTGTGGTGCCTGCCATACTCCGCGCAGCTTTACCATGCAGGAAAAAGCGCTGAATAATGACGACGGCATGGATTATCTGGCGGGCAGCAATGCTCCGATTGATGGCTGGACTGCCAGCAACCTGCGCGGTGATAACCGCGACGGACTGGGCGGCTGGAGCGAAGAGGATCTGCGTCAGTTCCTGCGCTTTGGACGTAACGACCATACCGCAGTGTTTGGCGGCATGACCGATGTGGTCGAGCACAGTCTGCAGTATCTGAGTGATGACGATATCAGGGCGATTGCGAAGTATCTTAAATCACTGGGTGCCAGAGATCCGCAGCAAACGGTATTTACCACCGATGACACCGTAGCGAAAGCGTTGTGGCAGGGTGATGACAGCCAGCCTGGTGCAGCAGTCTACGTTGATAGCTGTGCGGCCTGCCATAAAACGGATGGTTCCGGCTATCAGCGCTTCTACCCGGCGCTGCGCGGCAATCCTGTCGTTATGGCGGATGATCCTACCTCACTGATCCATATCGTGCTGGTCGGTGGTACGCTGCCTGGCGTGAAGGGTGCACCAACCGCAATCACGATGCCGGCATTTGGCTGGCGCCTTAACGATCAGCAGGTCGCTGATGTGGTGAACTTTATCCGCAGTAGCTGGGGCAATGGCGTGGCAACCCGCGTTACGGCTAAAGATGTCGCAGAACTGCGTAAAGATGAAACGGTGCAGCCTCACCAGGGCAGCGCAGATATTCATGCTTTAGAGCAGTAAATCTCCACTGTATGCGTCACCAGCCTGTGCACTGCATGGGCTGGTGACCTCTCTCTGAACATTCTGCTCCAGATCTAGCCTGCTGCGATGGCGGCTTAGCGCTCAACGGGATAAATTCGCTATCCAGCCAGTAACAGCGTGCTCTGACTGCGTAACGATGTTTGACGCCAGCACGCGTAGCGTATTGCCTGAAGCCGCAGTAGCCGGGCGCTGAACGCGATCGTCTACACTTACAGGGAGTGAAAAAACTCACTAACTGATAAGCGGAGGGAGCGATGCAAGTAAGTCCTTATTTGTTTCTGTATGGTCGCTGTGAAGAAGCCATCGAATTTTATCTGCAGGCAACCGGTGGCAAGGTGCTGCAAAAAATCAGGTTTGGTGATAACCCGGAGCAGGGCGAACAGGTCGGTGATAAATCAGCACCGCCACTGCCGCCAGAGAAGATTATGCATGCGCATCTGCAAATTGGTCAGGGTGAACTTATGCTGAGCGATGGCGATACCAGTAAACCGCCAGCATCAGAACATGCGGGCTATGCAGTAAGTCTGGCCACGACCGACGAGGCAGAAGGCAAAGAGTGGTTTGAAAAGCTCTCTGCCGGAGGTAAGGTGACCACTGAGTGGCAGAAAACCTTCTGGGCTGAGGGCTTCGGGATGTTTATCGATAAGTTCAATATCCCGTGGCGTATCAACGTAGTGAAATCGCAGGATTAATCGCTGCCATGCTGCCCATTCAGCGCGATTGCTGAACGGGCAGATTGTGTTACTCAGAAGTTGTAACCTGCGACCAGATAGTAACCCCAGCCGGTGGATTTCACTTCAAACGGACCGTTGCCAAAATTCAGCTCCTGACCATCAGCCCACTGTCCGCCGTTATGAAAATAACGCGCAACCGCAGAGACATGCCAGTGGTCATAATTCAGTGAAAGAATATGGCTGGAGGCGACAGAGTTACTGGTGCGTGAGCGATCGGATTTGTCACGCAGATCGGAACCCCAGTCGAAGTTGGTAAAGCCGATATAGCTGAGTTTTCCGCCCCACAGATCGGTTAGTGGCACAAAGTATTTCACCTTGAAGCGATAGCCATCCCAGCTGTTCTCATTGGCAGCGCCATAGTTTTCCCACTGATATTTAGCATAGACATTAAGCGACAAGCCGATATCACTGTGGGTATCAATGTCCGTACCTAAACCCATATACCAGGTATTCTGTCGGCTATCGCTGTTACGTCCCATATCGTAGATATAGTTGTTGGCGAAGAACCACTCTTTAAACGGGCCGAACGCCAGGCTGGTGCCTGCAAGCTTATCCAGTGACAGGCGCGGTTCAATCTCCATAAACAGCGGTGTACCGTGATCGAAGATACCATTTGCGTTGCTGTTACCTGCGCCAAAGAAGTTGGGCAGATCGATATAGCCGTAAAAATCAAACCATTCCCGCTTGGTAAAGGCTTCATATTCCAGATAAACGTCATTATTAAACTGCGGCCCGAAACGGGTATGTGTACTGCCTACCACGTTAACGCTCTGATGCCACCAGTCTGAGAGATATTGCGGATCGCTCTCTGCGTGAGCAACGCCTGTTGCGCTACCTGCCAGAAGTGCGCCTGCTACCAACGATTTGAATTTCATTATTATTTAACCACTTGCTAAAGATCGTATCAGAAAGATCACGATCGTATCTGTTTATTCCCGGGTTGGGAGAGTGAGTGCTGTAGCTGATCTCTGATGCCAGCTTTAGTGTCAGGCCTGCGTAATGTGCCTGTAACAAAGGGTTAGAAAATAGATTTTGATCACGTTTGTCAAAAGGTGTTGCAATTGGATTCAGCTGATTTGTGATTGTTATCACATATTCTATCTGTAGCGAACGTGTTGCCGCAACCGTTTACGTGGCGGTTATGATGCCATTGCGGTTAAGAAGTCCTGATGCCCTAGGAGTAAGATAAACCATGCGCGAGTGGTTGAGCGGTGTACGCCCGGCCTGAAAATGGCAGGGCGATTATTGCGTCTGCAGCGTCAGCGCTGCGTTAAGGTAACGTGACTCTGACCTGCAGGCCACAGCGTTTGCCTTGCGGTGTCAGACAGTTAGAGAGCGCCACCTGCATATTGTGTTTCTGTGCCACGCTTCGCACAATCGACAGGCCAAGGCCGCTGCCCTGCGCCTGCACATCGGGCGATCGGGTAAAGCGATCAAACGCCCGTTCCAGAAACGACTCCGGCATTCCGCAGCCATTGTCCACAATATCAACCACGGTGTGATTACCGACACGATGCAGCAGTACATCCACCATGCTGCCTTCTGGTGTATGCAACATGGCGTTACCGATTACGTTGTCGAACAGGGTGCGCAGTTCTGAACGGCTTGCCTGCAGGCGGTAGTGCGTGCTGCCGCTGTAACCAATATCAATGCCGCGTTTGTCCGCAACCACCATAAGCTGCTCAATGCTCTCTTTCAGTACATCATCAAGCTCAAGCGTTTCCAGTGAGACAACCACAGAACGATCTTCCTGGCGTGAAACGTTAAGCAGCTGGGTAACCAGATGCCGGGTACGGGTAACACCCGCTTCCAGCTGATCAAACTGACGGCGTGCCTCACCCGGCTGAATATGCTGACGCAGATTCTCCAGCTGCAGCGTCACAGCGGTCACTGGCGTACGCAGCTCATGTGCGGCATCCTCCAGAAACTGGCGCTGTGAGGACCATGCAGCGCGTAGCTTATCCAGCAAGGCATTATAAGCCGCAACCAGCGGCAGCACTTCATCGGGCAGCCTGTCAGACGATACCGTGTGCGGATGCAGACTCTCCTGCGCGGCAATCTGCCGGGAGGCGATCAGCAGATTGCGCGTAATCGCACGTACGATCAGCCAGATCAGCAGCAGTGACAGTGGCATTATCAGGATCAGCGGGATCAGTGCAGAGAGCACACGCTTTACCATCAGATCTTTCATATAGCCAATATTATGCAGTACCTGAATGGTGCCGATGGCGCTACCCGATTCTCCCGGGCGGGTATAAACGCGCCACTGGCAATCATCGCCGCAGTCGCCAATACGCAGATCTGACCAGCCACGTTTCGGCTGCAGCGGGGCATGTAGCGCAGGCCATGAGCTGGCACTCAGGTGATTATGCGTATCCCAGAGCTGGACAATAAAGGCGCTTTTCGGCTTGTCCTGTGGTGGATCCAAGGGCATAAGCGCTGGCATACTCTGGCTGCTTGACCAGACATCGGCAATTTTCTCCAGCTGATCATCTTTCATCGTGCCCATCATGTCGCCATAGCAGTGAAAAAAGTACCAGGCCACACCGCCAATCATCGCCAGATGCAGCACGACCAGACTCAGCAGCAGTTTATTACGCAACGAGCGCATAAAGGTGAACTGTTTCATAGCGCCGGAACCCGCCAGCCAAGGCCGCGCACATTACGGATAATTTCGTTGCCCAGCTTGCGACGCATACCGTGGATCAGTACATCAACCGCGTTGCTGGTAACCTCTTCACCCCAGCCATAGATACGATTTTCCAGCTGCTCACGGGAGAGAATTGCACCGGGGCGTTCAAGCAGTGCATAGAGCAGTGCATATTCACGCGCTGTCAGCTGTTCTCGCTGGCCTTTATAGAGCACTTCACGCGTCATCATATCCAGCTGTACATCGCCGCTGCCAAGCAGAGTATCAGCGGCACCGTGGCGGCGACGGGTAATTGCCCGCATCCGTGCCAGCACTTCCTGCAGATCGAAAGGCTTAAGCAGGTAGTCATCTGCGCCGCTATCGAGTCCCTGGATGCGCTGCTGTACGCTATCCCGTGCGGTCAGTATCAGCACTGGCGTCATATCACCGCGGGCACGGGCGCGTCGCAGTACATCGAGACCATCCTCACGCGGCAGCCCCAGGTCAAGCAGTACACAGGTGTAGTCACCTTCTGACCATGCGTGCGCGGCAAACAGGCCGTCACGTACCCAGTCCACTGACCAGCCTGCGGCTTCCAGTGCCAGCTGCAGGTTAGCGCCAATCATTTCATCATCTTCTACCAGCAGCACGCGCATGGAGGCTCCTTATCAGTTTTCTGCAGTGTAGCGCTGCTTTCTTAGTAAATAATTATTGTGCGGAAATTTTGCCAGCAGCGCAGAAGCGGAGGGTGCCTGTACTGCGCGGTGATGAACGCCGGGTTACGGCAGCTGTTTGCTAATTCTGCGCTAATTCTTCGCTAATTAAGGGATAAATCTCTCGCGCTACAGTAAGCCCTCAGCAACATTATATTAATGCCGGAGGCAGCCATGGATCAGCGCGAATTTATCCGCAGTTTACTGGAGTGGATTGAAGATAACTTAGGCCACGATCTCCATCTTGATGAGGTAGCACGACGCTCCGGCTATTCACGCTGGCATCTGCAGCGGCTGTTTCGTCAGCATACCGGTTTCTCTCTGGCGGAATATATCCGGCAGCGTCGCCTGACGGAGTCAGCACTGACGCTGATTAACAGTGATGAAGCGATTTTACAGGTCGCGATGAATTACGGTTTTGATACTCAGCAAGCCTATACGCGCACGTTTAAAAATTATTTTCGCATCACGCCCGGTCAGCTACGCCGTCAGCGGCGCGTTGAACCGGAGCGGTTGCTGCTGCCTTTTGCCGTTGCCAGCCGGGAAGTCAGTTCCCGGCTGTGATACGGTGAGCGTGGAAAATCGGTGCAGAATAGCGTAAGACCTTTTAAGCTGCTGCTCTTGTTTCCCGGCCAGACAGACGAATGGATAACAGCAACAATCTCACTGCGATGATGCTATTTGCACATGTAGCAGAGCGGCAAAGTTTTAGCGAAGCTGCCCGGGTTCTGGGCGTCTCAAAATCGTATGTCAGCCGTGAAATCGCCCGACTGGAGGTGCGGCTGGGTATCAGGCTGCTGCAGCGTACTACACGCAGAGTTGTGCTGACCGAACTGGGACAGGCGTACTATCCATTCTGCCTGCGGATGCTGGATGAGCTGCATCAGGCTGATGCGTTTGTACAGCAGATCCATCAGCAACCGGCAGGTAACATTCGCCTGCAGGCGCCAGTGACGTTTGGCTGTCAGTGTGTTGCGCCAGTTGTGGATACTTTTATCCGACAACATATTCATCTGCATGTTGATCTGCAGCTCACCAGCGATGAGCCAGATCCTGACGCAGATGTGGCGATTGTGATCCGCAGTCGTGCCCCTGAGGGCGTGGCCTGGCGGGAGCTCAGCACTATTGACTGGGGGCTGTACGCTACAGCAGATTACCTGGCATCTCATCCAGCGATAACGCATCCGCGCCATCTGACGCGCCATAATTTGCTGCTGTTCCACGGCCCGGCGCATACCGCAGCACTACCGTTTCGACGGGATAAACAGCGTCTGGCGCTGGATGTACGTAGTCGCTTCCGGGCTAACAACAGCATGGCACTGCTTAATGCGGCCGTGGCGGGCGGCGGTATCGCTTATCTTCCTTCTTATATGACGCAGGATGCGCTGGCACGTGGCGCGATTCAGCCGATTCTCTCTGACTGGCAAATGGATCGTTTTTACAGTTATCTGCTGTTAAAAGCGCATCCGCAACTCTCATCACCGGCTAACCAGCTGTGCGATGCATTAATCATGGCACTACATAACGGATAATTGTTGCTCTGTGACAACAGTGATGTGCTGGCAGGTAACTGTGGCGCAGCAGCTGTTTTCAGCTTCCCGGCGCTGCTAGTCTGCTTAAAACAGAAAAGCAGGAGAGAGCATGGCGCACTCATCATCGTTATTGACAGCTGAACAGCAACACTGGCAGTGCAATTTACTGGTCTGCACCCTGGGATCGTTTACTACTATTGTGGCGATGACACTGCTACTGCCATTTTTACCACTCTATATGCAGCAGCTCGGTGCGGAACAGCCGGCAGCGATTGCCCGCTGGTCAGGAACCGCCTATGCCGCCACATTTTTTAGTGCAGCTCTGACCGCACCGTTGTGGGGACGGCTGGCCGATCGTTATGGCCGCAAGCCGATGCTGATCCGGGCCAGCCTGGGAATGGCAATTGCTATGTCACTGATGGGGATGGTAACAGCACCGTGGCAGCTGGTGGCACTGCGGCTGCTGGCTGGTCTGCTGGGTGGTTACGCCTCAGGGTCGACTATTCTGGTGGCGGCTCAGACGCCAAAAGCGCAGCTCGGATGGGCGCTGGGCGTGCTCTCTTCAGGCATTATGGCTGGCAATGTGGCAGGGCCGTTGCTGGGCGGGGTGCTGCCATCGCTGATGGGGATTCGCCACACCTTCTGGCTGACTGGCGGCGTGATTTTTGTGGCATTTCTCGGCACACTTTTTTTGCTGAAAGAGGCGCCGCATCAGCCAGCGAACCCCGTCACAGCAGAGCAGGCGACACCGCAAAAGCTCGCGGGTCGCAGGATTGTGCGGCTGATGTGGCTGACAGCAATGCTCATGATGTTTGCCACTATGTCGATTGAACCCATTATTACGCTTTACGTTGCGCAGTTTGTCCAGGGTGATCACGCCGTTACGATTAATTCCGGACTGGCGATGGCAGCAGCAGCGCTGGGCAGTGTGATTGCGGCACCAGCCACAGGCCATCTGGCCGATCGTATCGGGCATGGGCGGGTACTCATGTCGGGATTGTTCATTTGCGCGCTGCTGCTGATCCCGCAGGCGTTTATTTGCGCAGCGTGGCAGCTGATAGCACTGCGTTTTTTAATGGGTATGGCACTGGGTGGGCTATTGCCTTGTATTACAGCGCTGATTCGCCATAACACACCTGCGCAGCAGACCGGAAAAATGCTCGGCTATGCGACTTCGGCACAGTATGCCGGTCAGGTGGCGGGGCCACTGTGTGGTGGAATGATTGGCGGCGCGCTGGGTATGCAGCCGGTATTTATTCTTACTGCGCTGATCATGGCATTGAGCGCATTGCTGGTGCGCACTATCGTACAGAACAAACCCCAGGAATAAAAAAGGCGGGCTCAGTGGCCCGCCTTGTTCAAACTACCGCGCGAAAAGGTTATTTCGCATCCGGCAGTGCATACGCAACAATATAGTCGCCCAGTTTGGTACCAAACGAGCCGTGACCACCCGCAGCGATAACAACATACTGCTTGCCATTCGCTTCATAGGTCATTGGCGTTGCCTGACCACCTGCTGGCAGACGTGCCTGCCACAGCATTTCGCCAGTGTTGGTATCAAACGCACGCAGGTAGTTATCTGCGGTTGCACCGATAAAGGCAACGTGACCAGCAGTGGTGATTGGGCCACCCAGCATTGGCATACCCATCTTAAACGGCAGCGGCAGCGGTGCACTATCACGCACAGTACCGATACGTTTTTTCCACACAGTCTCGTTGGTCTTCAGATCAACGGCTGAGATGTAACCCCAGGCTGGCTGTTTGCACGGCAGGCCGAAAGGTGACAGGAATGGATTCAGTTCAACACCATATGGCACGCCATACTGTGGCTGAACACCGGTTTCAGTACCTGAACCGCCCTCAGCACCTTTCGGTGGCTCAGCAGGGTTGCCCGGACCGCGTGGGATCAGCTTGGAGACAAACGGCAGAGCCATCGGGTTAGCGATAGCGATCTGACGATGTGGATCAACTGCGATACCACCCCATTCGAACATACCGAGGTTACCCGGGAATACCAGCGTACCCTGCTCAGATGGCGGCGTGAATGGACCATCATAACGCAGGCGTTTGAAGATCACGCGGCACACCAGCTGGTCATACAGGGTCGCACCCCACATATCCTTGTCCGTCAGCTTCTGCTTTGGACGATAGGTCAGTTCGGAGTAGGGCTGGGTCGGTGATACGTGATCGCCTTTAGCAGCACCCTGTGGAACCGGGGTTTCTGGTGCCGGAACAACCAGCTCACCGTTGCGACGATCCAGTACAAAGATGTTACCGGTTTTCGCCGGAGCATAGATCACCGGAACGGTGTTGCCATCTTTGTCAGTGATGTCAGCCAGTGTTGGCTGAGAAGGCAGATCCATATCCCACAGATCGTGGTGTACAGTCTGATAAGACCAGACCAGTTTACCGGTTGTGGCATTCAGCGCGAGTATACTGTTCGCAAAACGCTCCTGCTCAGGAGTACGGTTGCCTCCCCAGATATCGGGAGTCGTCACGCCCATTGGCAGGTAAACAATATCCAGTTTCGGATCATAGACCGCTGGTGCCCAGGAGTTCGGCGAGTTGAGCGTATACGTATGCTCATCTTCCGGAATCGCATTTGGATCTTTAGCACCCGGATCGAAAGCCCACAGCAGTTTACCGGTATTAACGTCGAAACCACGAATCACGCCTGATGGCTCACGGGTCGAGTAGTTGTCGGTCACTGCACCCGCAATAACGATAGTGGTATCGGTAATGACAGGTGGTGAGGTCGGCTCATACTGTCCCGGAGTGGTAACCGGCTGCTTGTGCTGCAGATCCAGTTCACCGTTGTTACCAAATGATGGGCAGCGTGCACCGGTTTCAGCATCCAGTGCAAACAGACGACCATCGTTTACCGGCAGGTAAATACGACGCGAGCAGAGTGCAGGCTGGTTTGCAGCAGCATCGGCAGCTGCTGGCATTTCATGATAAGAAACACCACGGCAGGTGATGTGCTGGAACGTTGGATTCTGCTTCAGCGCTGGATCAAACTTCCACTTCTCTTTACCCGTAGTGGCATCCAGTGCAAACAGGATCTGATGCGGGGAGCAAAGGTAAAGGGTGTCGCGGATTTTAATTGGCGTCACTTCATCCGTGATTTCACCCGGATCGTTAGCATTTTTCAGATCGCCAGTCTGGAACTGCCACGCAACCTGCAACTCTTTGACGTTGCTGGTGTTGATCTGTTTCAGTGGTGAAAAACGGGTGCCCTGCTGGTCACGCGCATAGGCAGGCCAGTCAGCATCAGCAATATTGCTGCCAGACTGAGTCTGCGTGCTTGCAGCAGCAGCTGGCAATTCGCCATTCAGCTCTTGTGGATCGTGGAATACGGCCCAGGCCAGTACCAGTACACTGGCTACCAGTGCCACTGCCATAGCGCTGATTGCGCCTTTACCGGTGTGGTTAAGTGTACGGTAAACGAAAGGCAGGATGAGCCAGATGCCAAAGATCACCAGTACATCAGTACGTGGTGCCAGCGCCCAGAAATCAAAGCCAACTTCCCATACGCCCCAGATTAGCGTAGCCAGCAGCAGCAGCGCATAGAGCAGCAGCGCAGCACTGCTGCGACGCCAGAGCAGGACAGCGGTGATAAGCATCATCGCGCCGCCAATAACGTAGTACCAGGAACCTCCAATGGTGGCTAACCAGATGCCACCAACCAGCATAAACGCGCCTGTCAGCAGTGCAAATAGCACTGTGAGAAAGCGGATTACGCCACAAGATGAGGAAGCTTTCCCCATAATATAGACCTCTTTCTTTGCCATAAAAAAACAAAGGAAACAGCGCTTCAGGCTGTTTCCCGACATAGAGTACGAAGTGAGCAGAATTGTTCACGAAGCGTTCTTCCGTGACGCCAGATGATCCCTTTGCGTTAAATTTTATCTTAAAAACGTTAACAAGTTTGATTTTTTTGGCGGTTTTTACTCTCGTAATGCTGATAGCAGTAAATTTTCGCGGGGAGTTTCAGCGTTAATTCCCGATAAATCAGGGAGCAACGCGCTAACACAGAAAGTGCAATCGCTTACCCTAAAAAATCGAACCGGACGCACGCTGTTGCTGCCAGCCGTTTAACTGCAGTTGCTGATACCGATCAGAGCTAAGCGAGAGCTGAGAAGTCCGTAATATAACATCTGCTTCTCTTTCTTTTAGCGACTCCATTAAAAATGGAAAGCTGAATTTCTGATAATTATCATTAAAAAATTGCTCTGATAACACCACGCCGCTAAAGGGAAAAGCGGTGATTTTTTTCCATTCTGTACCCGGTGATGCCACATCACATAGCCAGAATAAAAAATGTTTTGCCAAGGCCAGCAGCGGTGCGCCGCCCTGCAGTAAACCCTGATAATCAATTGCAAGACGAACGTTGTCAGCCTGCAGCATCGGATAATTCTCTGGCGACTGGATAAACATCGTCAGTATATTACCGGCCAGAGGAATAACTATTAATTCCGGTGCATCAGGCAACTGATTGTGTAAAGCAATTATGTTATTTCCGTTAAGTAAATTCTCTGCTTCCTGCTTGCAATACATAAAGGGTGCTGAATAACACACGCCGTATAACGTGTTGTCAAAGCGATGAATACGCTCAGTGACATAGGGGTTATAAGTACTGTTTTTCATGTATCTCTGCAAAAAAAGTATTAATCAGATTGATATGATTTATTATAAATACAAGTTTAGCGTTTGACTCCTGGATGGATAATATAGATCGATTTGCAGGCGCAAATCATCCTTTTTTAATCTTCTCTGATGTCGAAATATACCTGTTTTTGCCAGGGTTAATTAAGATTTAAATTCTGATTGCTATAAAACTCTATGTTTTCAGAGAATATTAATAGCTGGCACGATATATATATCTCTTCTGGATTTTATCTGAAAATCCATCACGGATACGCCGAAAGCGCACAACCAGCCATTGCCTGCAAAGTGAAGATAGCGCACTCTCAGACTGACAAAACGATAACGGGAGCTGCTGATCAGTCTCTGACCAGATTAGTACAACAGTGCTAATCGATTTTTCATTTCAGGATGGGATTTAATGACAGGTACAACAATATCCGCCGCAGATGAGTCGCTGCTACGGCATCGCTCGTTTGTCGCTTTCTGGCTGGCACGCACCTGCTCGTCATTTGGCTTTCAGATGTTTTCAGTGGCAGTGAGCTGGCAAATCTATGCGTTGACCCATAGTGCTCTGGCGCTCGGCATGATTGGATTAATGCAGTTTTTACCTTCGGTGCTGCTGGCGCTGCCAGCCGGACATCTGGCCGATCAGCGCGATCGTCGCCGCATCGTGCTTGCGGGTCAGCTGATTGAGTGGGTGGCGCTGCTGGGGCTGGTAGCGCTGACGCTGATGCAGTGGGCGGGGCGCATAGAAATCTGGGGACTGGTATTTCTGATTTCGGTGGCAAAAGCGCTGGAATGGCCGGCAATCACCTCTATGCTGCCTGCGCTGGTGCCGCCACCCATTCTTGCGCGTGCCATGGCTGCCAGCTCTGTTGGCGGACAGGCTGCTGTAATTGTGGGACCGACACTGGGTGGAATACTCTATGTCGCCGGCCCCGAAGTGGTATATGGCGTATCCGCACTCTTTTACCTCTTCTCAATAGTGCTGATTAGTCGTTTGCGTTATGAGCGACCACCGCAGTCACGTATGCCGATGAATCTGAATACTCTGTTTGCCGGGGTACGTTTTATTCGTGAGCGCAAAGATGTACTTGGCGTAATTTCCCTGGATCTCTTTGCGGTATTGCTGGGTGGGGCAACGGCACTGTTGCCGATCTTTGCTCAGGATATTCTGCATACCGGCCCCTGGGGACTGGGGCTGCTGCGCGGAGCGCCCTCTGCAGGCGCCCTGCTGGTGGGGATCTGGCTCAGCCGCAATAAGCTGGAGAAGCATGTCGGTATGATCATGTTTGGATCTGTTGCGGGCTTTGGGCTGGCGACGCTACTGTTTGCTCTCTCTACACAGCTCTGGCTATCGCTGCTGGCGCTGGCAGCGCTTGGCGGTTTTGATATGGTAAGCATGGTGATTCGTGGTGCGCTGGTACAGCTTGATACGCCTGATGAGATGCGTGGGCGTGTCAACGCAGTGAACGCTATTTTTATCAATACGTCTAATCAGCTGGGCGAGTTTGAGTCCGGTATACTGGCTGCATGGCTGGGTGCGGTGCCAGCGGCTGCGCTGGGCGGTATTGGCACGCTGGTTGTTGTCGCGGTCTGGATGACGCTATTTCCGCATCTGCGCAAACGACAAAAGCTGGAGAGTGAGAACAGTGTCTGACAACGTTTTCTGAAATCGCCAGCAGGTAAACAGAGCAGAGAGCGGCAATTGATGCCGATCTCTGCTCCATGCCAGCATCAGGCTACGCCGTTTACCAGAATAACGCGATAGCTGGCGCCTTTAACACGATGCGCTTTCGCTTCCTGATAAGCCGGGCTGTGATACCAGGCGCGCGCGGCATCCATATCAGTGAATTCCAGCACAACCACGCCTTCGGCATCGGCTCCCTCCAGCACCTCCTGCTCGCCATAAAAGGCCAGCGGATTAATTTGATGGTCACCGCGTGCGGCGCCAGCTTTTTGTGAGTAGATTGCCAGCTCATCTTTATCCAGCGTCTGATCTTTGATCATTACGACATAGGCAGCCATTACTTGTCTCCTCGTGCCTGACGTTTATCTTCGGTGTTATTTTCAAAATCGCTGGCGTCATGGCGCTCCAGCAGCTGATCCTGTGGATCTGCGCCAAACGCGCGATTAACTTTACGCCCGCGGATCACCGCCGGACGTTCGGCAATTTCCTGTGCCCAGCGCACCACATGTTTATAGGATTGCACATCCAGGAATTCGGCTGCGCCATAAAGATCGTTCAGTACCAGATTGCCATACCATGGCCAGGTGGCGATATCGGCAATGGTATAGGCGTCGCCTGCCAGAAACCGGTGGCTGGCAAGCTTACGATCCAGTACATCCAGTTGACGTTTCGCTTCCAGCGTAAAGCGGTTGATAGCATATTCAACTTTTTCGGGTGCATAGTGATAAAAGTGCCCGAAGCCACCACCAAGGAAAGGCGCGGAGCCCTGAAGCCAGAACAGCCAGTTCAGCGTCTCGGTACGCCCGGCCAGATCCTCTGGAATAAAGCAGCCAAACTTATCTGCCAAATAGAGCAGAATATTGCCGGATTCAAAAACGCGCTGTGGTGGTGTAACTGAGCGGTCCAGCAGTGCCGGAATTTTGGAGTTTGGATTTACATCAACAAAGCCACTGGAGAACTGGTCGCCATCGCCAATACGGATAAGCCAGGCGTCATACTCAGCTGCGCTTACACCTGTAGCCAGCAACTCCTCAAGCAGAATGGTTACTTTCTGACCATTTGGCGTTCCCAGGGAATAGAGCTGGAGTGGATGCTGGCCCACTGGCAGATCCTGTTCATGAGTCGCGCCGGCATGAGGGCGGTTAGTTTTTGCGCCATTACCTCTGGCATCTGGTTCCCAACTCCAGACTTTAGCGGGCTGATACTGATTCTCTGACATAGTATAATTCGCCTTGTAGTAGTGAGCGTTGCGCCAGCACTGAGTGTAGCAGCGCCACATCATCCGGATTTAACCGCGCTGGCGGTGTTAATTCAGCAACAGAGGTCACGACAAGGTTACGTTTACGGAAGTATTTAGTCAGTAAAAAGCAGTCGGGTAGTGCAGCATCGCATCCGTTATGTTAAATGTGATGCGCTATGTTGGCTGGCTATGCTTTAACGTCCAGCACGCTGAGTGTATAGAGAATTGTTGCGCCTGGCGGAATGACAGGGGGCTGACCACTATCACCATATGCCAGTTCAGGTGGAACCAGCATGGTGATCACGCCTCCCTTACCGGTGTGTTCAATCGCTTCTCTGAACAGTGGAGGGTATGCATTAAGATGCTGGGAAATGATGGCACCAGTGCGATTCATATCATTGACTACAGTACCATCGATGAGTTTTTCGGCTACGCGGATATCAACAATATTGTTTGCTGCCAGCCTGCCTTTACCCCTTTTATCCAGTTTGTAATAAAACCCTGCGGGTGACCGATGTACTCCTGTGCGTTTAATAAATTTTTCAGTAAATTTTGCGCCCGCCTGGCGATGCCGCCACGCCAGAGCTTCCGTGGCATCTTGCAGATTGATCTCTCTCTCTTCAATACGCTCCAGCAACTGATTTTCAGCAACACGGGTACGATTATTCAGGTAGTCCTCAATGCCGGTAAATATTGCGTCCCGATCAGTTGGGATGTTAAGTAACTTATTCCGTTGCTGCATTAAGGTGATATTTTTTCCAATCATCACGCCAGTGGCGTAATCGGTGAGCTTATCCTCTGCGACAGCGGAAGCTGACGATCCCGGATCAGCGCGCAGATAGACCGCTTTAGAGGCGGGGGCGGGAAGAAACAGCGCTGTAGTGGCATGTAGGGCTGCTGCGACAGCTGGCGAAAATGAGTAAGCTGAAAAAAGTGTTTCGCGTTTTTGCAGAATAAGCTGAGCCTGAAGCGCAGCAATTTTAGTATTAAGTTGCTCAATCTCTTGACTGGCGGCTTGCTGCTGCCGGGTCATGTCACGCTGTAAGGTGATCAGTTTGGTATCTTTATTATTCCGCGATGGCTTTTTTTGCACCGGTTTAGGTTTGGGCCTGGAAGCGGAAGAGAGCGTTTTCCTGTTTTCTGAATTATCGGTACGCGGTGCTGGCAGAAAGCGCGACTCATCAAAATTACTAACAGTCGCAGTATGTTGCGGCTTAGCCCAGGTAAATTCATCTGCATTACATAGTAGCGGAAACGCCAAAAGAGGCAACACTATTTTTATTTTTAACGACACTGGAAATATCTCCCGCTTATATCGATACAGCCAAATAGCAACGTAAATTATGTCAGATAAAGCGCTATGTGTTAATTTTCTTAGAGGAAAAACTATATTTCCTGCTGGTTAGCTATGTGGTGGAAATAAGTTATTTACTGAATGGAAATTCATCTGCAGATTTTTTTTAATTATTCTGACTCTGCTCTCGGCAGTAAGAGACAATGAAATTGTTAAATCATGCAGATCATTTCAGGACTTTATTATGCGAAAAAAAGCAATTATAGCAGCACTCCTTGCTGTTGGTGTGACCAGTTTCCAGGCAAGCGCAACTGAAGGCGGCGGAAAAATCACGTTTAATGGTGAGATTAATAGCGGAGCATGTAGTATTGCCCCTGATTCTGTTGATCAAACGGTAGAGATGGGAAGTATCAGCGCCAGCCTTATCACCAATAATGGAACGTCGAACCCGGTTCCTTTTTCAATCAATTTAAAAGATTGTGACGGCACTAAAAATAAAGTGAAAATAACCTTCACCGGGACAGGTGATAGTAATGATTCTACGCTGCTGGCACTGATGTCCGGGCGTGCAGCAGGCGCAGGCATAATGCTGATGGATTCCAACCAGAATCAAATTAAGTTAGGCGATCCATCAAATGATATTTCAATTTCAGAAGGAGATAGCGTGCTGCGTCTGCAGGCTGCCCTCAAGAAAACAACTGGAACGGTAACACCAGGAAATTTTCAGAGCTTCGCGCAATTCAGGTTGGCTTATAACTAACACTCCTTTTCGGTCTCATCTGTTATTGAGTGATGACATTCATCACTCAATTTAAACGCAAAGGTAAAAACGATGTTCAAAGCGTGGAAGATGGTACTACTCCTCTTTACATTCCTGCTAATCAGAACGTCTCAGGCTGAAAAGGTGCAGGAGGGAAAGCTTACTCTTAGCGGGTCGATTTATTCAGCGGCCTGTGGTATTTCCAGCGAGAGTAAGGATCAAACTATTAATTTTGGACGAGTTTCTGCGCGTCGGGAGTTTAATACTCGCAGTAGCCGCATTATGGATAGTAACAAAAATTTTACATTAAAGTTGGAAAATTGCGATGCTGAGTTATTAAAAAGTCGCTCGGTTGTTGCGCAGTTAAGCGGAACACCAAGTCAGTACGATTCACGCATGCTAGCCGTTAGTGGAGATGCGAAAGGTGTTGCTATTGAGATATCTGACAAAGATAACCGCACTATTTCTCCGGGTTCTAGTGTGAATATCGATTCACTTATTTCAAGCGAAAATAAAATAACCCTGAACACCAGTCTGCATATTTATAGCAAGTGGGTTGGCGCTGGAGAATTTAGTAGCACAGCACAATTAACACTACGGTACATATAACTAACAAGTCAGACAGGCGCTGGTTATTAGTATAGCAATCTGCTGCAAGTTATCTGGAATAAGCGAATACTTCTATGATATCCATGGATTCGAAAAGAAAATTGCTGGCGGTATGTATTGGCTTATCATTTTGTAAGCCTGATGAGGTCATCGCGGAAACGGAATTCAATACATATTTATTAGATATCAACGATCGCAGCCGTATTGATTTGAGCCGATTTTCCCATGATGGCTATATCATGCCGGGTGAGTATCTGCTCGATGTCAAAATCAATCAGGCGCTGGTTGGCGAGCGTACTATTGTATTTACCTCCGACCCGAAAAAACCAGATATGTCGCGCGCTTGTCTGCCTGCTGACCTTGTAAGCTCTATGGCACTGAAAGCCGAAGCACGAGAAAAGGTACGTTACTGGAATGGTAATCAATGCGCAGATATCAGTGATATTAAAGGCGCGGCGATTTCAAACCAGATTGGTCAGGGTATTTTGCAGATCACTATTCCCCAGGCGTGGATAAAATACAAAGACGCCAACTGGACACCTCCAGAACAGTGGGATCAGGGTATTCCAGGCTTACTGCTGGATTACAATCTTACCGGACAAATCGGTAAACGTTATGCCAATGGAGAAGCGCATAGTTCATACAACAGCTTTAGCAGCTATGGCACTGTTGGTGCCAATGCGGGCAGTTTACGACTACGCGCTGACTACCAGGCTTACTCCGCACGTAACAAGCTGACGAATAAAAGCGGTTTCACCTGGAATCAGATTTATGGCTTTATGCCGCTGCCGGAGCTGGGCGCTCGTCTGGCTATGGGTGAGATTTATCACGATTCCAGTATCTTTAGTCGATTTCGTATGACGGGTGCCAGCTTGCGCAGCGACGAGCGTATGCTGCCACCCAGCTTGCAGGGATTTGCACCAGAGGTGCGTGGTATAGCCCAGGGCAATGCTAAGATTACGCTCTCCCAGGATGGACGTATTCTTTATGAAACTACTGTGCCTGCAGGCCCGTTTGCCATTCAGGATCTCAATAGTTCAGTACGTGGCAAAATCAATGTCCGCATCCAGGAAGATAATGGCCGGGTTACATCTTATGACATTGATGTAGCATCAATTCCCTATCTGACCCGCCCGGGAGAAATTCGTTATAACCTGGCAGCAGGTATGCCCTCCAACTCTCGTCATCGGGTTTATGGACAGGGCTTTGGTATGGCTGATATCTCCTGGGGGCTTAGCAATAACTGGTCGCTTTATGGTGGTGCACTATTAGGCGGAAATTATAACGCGCTTAATGCTGGTGTGGGCGTCAACCTGAACACGCTTGGTGCCATATCGATGGATATCACTCATTCATCCGCCTCATTGCCAAATCATACGCGAAATAACGGTATGTCAGTGAGGCTGCAATATTCTAAGCGTTTTGATGAATATAACAGCCAGATAACCTTTGCCGGATATCGCTTTTCCCAGCGCAAATATATGGATATGTCGCAATATCTTGATGCGCGCTATGCTCGCGATAATGACGATTATGGCAGTCGTGAAAAACAGAGATATAGCATCAGTGCCAGTAAAACGTTTTTTTCTGAAACGCCAGCAAAAGCGTTCACAACATATCTTAGCTATAGCCATCAGGACTACTGGAACCGGGGAGCTCAGGAGCGCATCGATTTCTCGGTGAGCAAAATGATGAACATCGGTCCGATTCAGGATATATCGATTTCACTTGGCGGTTATAAATCAAAAGATAACGACCGGCGGCAAGACTATGGCGGCACGTTAAATATCTCTGTGCCTTTGAGCCAGGGACGGCGTGCCGGCTACAACATGCAGGTGCAAAACAGCAATATTACCCAGATGGCGTCTTACAGCGACTACTCCCGACCCAACAATAACTGGCAAATTAATGCTGGCGTAAATAACCGGGGTAAAGCACTGGGCAGTAGTTATTACACGTATGAATCTCCTTATGGAACGCTTTCTGCTAACACTTCTTATCAGCAGGATAGCTATGCATCTCTTAGCGCATCGATGCGTGGCGGCGCTACAGCGACAATGCAAGGAGCAGCGCTGCACCGCAACGGCTTTGCTGGTAGTGCGCGCATTATGGTTAATACCGGTGATGTCAGCGATGTTCCGGTTAACAACGGCAAGGTGGTAACTAACCACTTTGGTGTAGGCGTTGTTCCGGGCGTAGCGAGTTATTACGACACTACTACCAGTATTGATGTCAACAAACTGGCAAATGATGTGGAAGCTACACGCTCAGTTGTCCAAAGCACCCTGACGGAAGGTGCTATCGGTTACCGCAACTTCGCTGTGGTTCGCGGCGAGAAATTATTTGCTGCAGTGAGAACGCAAAACGGTGAGGCGCCACCATTTGGTGCGGTAGTGATGAGTCAGAATGGTCGTGAAGTAGCAGTAATGAACGACGACGGTAGTGTGTACCTCACCGGTGTACAGAAAGAAGAAGTGCTTGATATTGCCTGGGGAGGCGGTAAGCAGTGCCGAATTAAAATACCTGGCAATTACCAGACACTTTCTCAGCTTCTTTTACCATGTGAATAATTAACTGGAAATTTAATAATGTCTTACTTTCCTTTAAAAACAACACCACTCATGGCTGCATTTGCCAGTCTATTAGTGAGCTTCTCCTCTGTTGCAGCGTTAACACCGGATCGAACCCGAATTGTTTTCGATGAGGAGAGTCGTTCTGTCAGTATTATGATTACCAACGATAACAAAAAATTACCATTTCTCGCTCAGTCCTGGCTGGAAGATCATGCACACAAAAAAGTGCACTCACCGCTTATTGTAATGCCGCCGTTACAGCGTATTAATGGCGGCGAGAAAAGTCTGGTGCGTATAGCAACTTCACCAGCTGTTGCTTCTTTACCGCGAAATAAAGAGACCCTGTTCTATTTTAATTTGCTTGAGATACCACCACGGCCGGATAAAAGCAACGTAATGCAAATTGCGCTGCAGTCACAACTAAAATTATTTTATCGACCTAAAGAGATAAAACCCAGGGATGGCGAAGTTTGGCAAACTAAGCTGGTATTCCACAAGCAGCCTGGTGGGTTAGCTATCGAAAACCCTACTGCCTATTACATTACCTTGAGCAAAATGGCGCGTAAGTTTCATCAGGAGGGTGGCGGTGATATCAGCAGTTTCAAACCCGTGATGATCGCCCCTCAGTCAACTGAAACTGTGTCGCTGTCTGAGACAGTACCTAACCAATTCGTCGTGAGTTATATCAACGATTATGGCGGGCAGCCGGAGATTAAATTTAGCTGTCAGAATGGAGTGCACTGTCGCGCAGTTGCTGAGCAGTAATAGCCATAAGGAGAAAGTTATGCGACATAACGTAATAAGCAAAGTTACCCAGGGATGCATACTCACTGCAGGATTAATTATTTCTGCGACAACTCAGGCCTGGAATCCGAAACCAGTTGCTCAGCCGCAAAATAACTCACCGGAGACAGCACAAATCCATTTTATCGGCGGGCTGTTAACCACACCTTGTGCATTATCTGTTGACTCAACCTATCAACAGGTGGATCTGGGTCAGATTAGCGTAAAAAACTTCCGTAATGCGGGAGATCGTTCGCCAGGTGTTACATTCACACTACGCTTTCAGGATTGTTTAATGGGGGCTCACGCTTATGAAAGTGATATTGGTCACTCAGGTTATAGCGACGGCAACCAATTTTCTACTGGCGAACAAATTGTATCGTTAACCTTTACTGGCAATACCGTAGTATTCAACTCCGATCTGTTAAAACTTAATGGCGCACAGGGTGTTGGACTGCGTCTTAGTGATAGCAGAGGTATGCAGATACCGATTAATAAAACTATGCACAATCAGTATCTAAACCCTGGGGATAATGAATTACGCTTTAGTGCCAGCCTGGAAGCGACACAAAAGTATGTCAGAGCGGATGCGTTTGACGCCATTATTAATATTAATATTCACTACTTCTGAGGAGAAACTCTTGAGACGTTATGTGCTTGAGCGTTTAGTGGCACTTGCTGCGATAGCGCTTTCTATCTTGCCCGGAAGCGTGCTGGCGTATGAGGTAGGCGAAATCCGGGGAGAATCAGGTATCATTGAGCCTGATCCTATTACGCTCACTGCTGACAAAATCCCTCCCGGCAGTAATAAAGCGGGGCTTGAGTTCACTGTGCCCTGGAGCTATTCGCCAATCTACAATGGCATATCTTATTGTCCCGGCACAAGAATTGAAAACAGTACAATTGTTTATAAAGCTAATTTCAACGACTTATCGGATATCGGGAGTAACTGGTTTAAGTTAAATGACTATTTCGATGTTAAAGTTGAAATGGTAATAGGTAATGGTGCGGATACAGGTATGATAACGGTGCCTTTTCAGCAAGCGGGCAGCGATGCTGACTATTCATGTTACAATGACAGCGCGGCACTGGGAAAAGTTTTTTATACTGCAAGTAGCGGGCAGGCAATATTCAGGTTACGAAAAAGTCTGGATGGTAATACTTCCGCTATCTCTAGCGGTATACTGGAAGTATATGGTTTTTTAACCAAAGGACATGGGTTTGGCAATGAGCCTATTTTCAGAATAAAAATCGCTAATGAAGTTGCTTCAACACCGGAAACATGCACGTTTAACAATGGTAACCCTATTACTGTGGCTTTCGGCTCTATCGGCTCTGATAATCTTGATGGTAACAATCATACAAAAAACTTCTCAGTGCCTTTCAAGTGCGAAGGGGGACGTTTTGATAGCGGTGAGGTGCCTATCTATCTAACAATTAAACAAAATAATGCTACGGATGATTATCTGAAGACGACGCTTTCTGATCTCAATATTGTCATTAAACAGCAGGGGAAAATCGTTAAGCCAAATACAGCTTACCAGGTTAGTAGCACGAATAATAGTGGCAACTGGAGTCTCACCGCTGCACCAATAGCAACGGCGAATGCTGAATTAGGAGACCAGGAATTTACGGCCGCAGCAACAGTGGTTGCGAGTTTTCAATAAGGAGAAAGAAATGCGCAAGGCAACAGCAGGGCTGCTTTTACTCGCTTCTTGCTTAAGCGGTTCCGCGCTGGCAGTTGATTCTGTAGGTGGGGAGCTGAATTTCTCCGGCAGACTGGTGCCACAGCCCTGTAAAGTTCAAACCGAAGATCTGGATATGCAAGTTCGTATTCCCTCTGTAGCAACGAAGGAACTGATAGTAAATGGGGGCAAAGGCAAAGAGTTCGAATTTTCAATCGGTCTCAGCTGCAAAGCAGGTATTAAAAACACTGTGATTACGACGTTCAAAGGTGTAGCTGATCCCAATATGACTGGCCTGCTTAAAACTACCGGCACAGCTAAGGGTATAGCACTACGTCTGCTGAATAGCGACATGACTAATCTGGATATTAATAGCCAGTCTCAGCCGATTTCGTTTAGCGATGGCATCAATTTTTTGAAGTTTTTTGTCAGAGTCGAGACACTTGACGCAATGAAAGTTACCGGCGGGCCTTTCGAAGCGGGCGCTACTTTTGAGCTGAGTTATCAGTAACATAACTATTTCCTGACGTTAAAGTGTTATTAGCTTTTATTTAATCGCTATTTTATCAGAGTTACATGATACTGTAATAAGTTAATCTTCTGAAGCTTATCGGCGAAAGATAATCCTATCGTTATATTTATATGGACGTGAATATGAATAGTATCGTATTTAACGAGGCTGACGGAGTGGAGTATGATCCGTTATATAACGAAATTCTGTTATTGCTTTCGGAGTATGATAACGCAGCTGATCCGCTAATTAATTCTGAGGTAAACGATACCGTCGACTGGCGAGATATTTGTGAAAAATGCGAGCGCTTATTAACTGCATGTAAAGATTTGCGCGTAATGATTTGGCACTTACGTGCAACCTTACATACTCAGGGTATTATTGCACTCTTCCAGAGTATCCGGCGCATTGATGAGGCGCTGGCAAGTGGTGAGCGCGTTTTTCCACATATTCCGGATGAGCCAGAGGGTAGCAGCCATGCAGCAGCATTGGGCTGGATGTCTACTGCCTCCTGTTTATCGGAAATCAAACAATCGCGTCTGATAGCTGATCATGCACTGACGGTTGAGGAATTGCAGAGTTGTCTGGCACAGGAGGAGTCTCCTCTTACATGGTCGGCACTGATTGTTTTATTAGGTCAAAGCGCGGTCTGGTATCAGGAATCTGGCTGTCCTGCGCTGCAGTTTCAGTGCTCGTTCCTGGTTGAGGCACTGGAGCGCATTGAACACTATGCCAATCAGCACAGCGATGGTTATCTACTGGATTGCCGTAATCTGAGAACAATGCTGAGTAAAATGGTGGCGCAGCTTGCAGCTCTGGAACCGCCCTCCATTGATAGTGAACCGGTAATCAACACCACCATTGAGCCCAGCATTCGGCAGGATGGTCAGATTCGCAGTCGGCAGGATGCTATTTTAATGATGAATAATATTATCGGCTATTTCAAATTACATGAGCCGGGACATCCAGCACCCATATTTATCCGCCGTGCGCAAAAATTAATTGGTATGGAATTTGAAGATATTATTGATGAATTGATGCCAGACGCCCGTGGGGCGCTTGGGATATTTATAGGGACGTCGTCAGATTAAGATTTTCAGGAGAGTCTAATGGCTAAAGATACAAGCTCGCAGAAATTTATAGGTAGAAATAACGCTCCGCGAGTCCAGATTGAATACGATGTTGAAATATATGGTTCGCAGAAAAAAGTTGAACTTCCGTTTGTTACCGGAGTAATGGCAGATTTATCTGGTCATCGGGCAGAGCCACTGGTTCCAATTGCGGAGAGAAAATTTTTAACGTTTGATAAAGATAATTTCAATGCTCGTATGCGAGCCATTAATCCACGGCTTGAGATGCGTGTAGAAAACACGCTTAGTGATGATGATTCTCTGCTGAACATTGAGCTCGATTTCGCCTCTATGGATGACTTCTCACCAGGAGCAATCGCTAAAAATGTACCAGAGCTGTCGCGCCTGATGGAAACGCGTTCACGTCTGGCAGAGCTTATAACCTATATGGATGGCAAAGCGAGCGCAGAAGAAGTTGTTAAAAGTTTGCTTGAGGATCCTGATTTTCTGCATCGCAAAGTCAGCGAGCAGAAAAACGCTTATCTCAATGCGCAGAATGATAATAATTCAGGAGAAAATTCCTGATGAACATGATGCAAGATGCACTTTATGACGAAAAAAATGCACTGCGCTTTCAGGATGAAAACGACAGTGTACTGGACGACATACTTAAACGATCTTTTCGACCGCGTACTAATGAAGCGGGTGACGCTGTGCGTCGTGCGGTCTGTACGCTTATGGAGTATGCCGGCAGCCAGCAAACCCGTGTTAGCCGCGATGTTGTACTGACTGTAGAGGCACTGATCGCTGAAATTGACCAGAAAATCAGTACGCAGGTCAATCATATTCTGCATAACGAAGAGTTTCAAAAACTGGAATCAGCATGGCGTGGACTTAGCTATCTGATTGATAATGCTGAAGAGAGCGAGCATCTCAAAATTCGTGTAATGAATGTCAGTAAGGATGAGCTGGCACGGGAACTGCGTCGTTATCGTGGTGCAGCCTGGGATCAAAGCCCGGTATTTAAACAGATCTATGAGCATGAATATGGTCAGTTTGGCGGAGAGCCGTTTGGTTGTCTGATTGGTGACTTTGAGTTTGACCACAGCCAGCAGAGCGTTTCGTTGCTGACTGAAATGGCTAAAATTGCTGCGGCAGCACATTGCCCGTTTATTTCGGCTGCCTCGCCATCGTTGATGCAAATGAGCAACTGGAATGAGCTGGCGAACCCACGCGATATTGGCAAAATTTTCACTACTCCGGAATATGCTGCCTGGCGCTCTTTGCGTGAGAGTAACGATTCTCGTTACCTGGTGCTGACAATGCCGCGTTTTCTGTCACGTCTGCCTTATGGAGCTAAAACTAATCCGGTCGAAGAGTTTGCTTTTGAAGAGACGGTACGACCCGATGAGGTTAATGACTTTGCCTGGGCGAATTCAGCTTATGCAATGGGCACCAATATCAATCGTGCTTTCAGCGAATATGGCTGGTGTTCGCGTATTCGCGGGATTGAATCGGGTGGTGGCGTTGAAGAGCTGCCTGCGTATACCTTTCCATCGGATGAGGGGGGTTATGAACTGATATGCCCTACCGAAATAGCGATTTCGGACCGACGTGAGCACGAGCTCTCCGAAGCGGGATTTCTGCCACTGGTATATCGGAAAAATACTGACTTTGCCGCATTTATCGGTTCCTGCACGTTGCATAGCGCGGCGACTTATGAAGATGCAGACGCAACAGCGAATGCCCGCCTGTCGGCTCGTTTACCCTATATCTTCGCAACCTGCCGTTTCGCACACTATCTGAAATGTATTGTGCGCGACAAGATAGGTTCTTTCCGTTCGCGTGATGAGATGCAGCGCTGGTTAAATGACTGGCTAATGAATTATGTGGATGGCGATCCGTCAGTTTCGACTGAAATTACTAAAGCACGTCGCCCGCTATCAGCAGCAGAAGTGCAGGTTGAAGAAGTTGCTGACGACCCAGGCTACTACCGGGCACATTTTTATTTACGTCCACACTATCAACTGGAAGGGATGACCGTTTCCCTGCGGCTGGTCTCAAAGTTACCATCCGCACGCACCGAAAGTAACAGTTAATGAATCGTTATGATTTTTGATTTATCTTTTAATCAAATAGCTTGTACCCCCGTAGACGCTATATCCATAGTAGCTGATAAAAATGTAAATATATATTGATATTGAAAAGGAGTTGTTAATGTCAACATCGACAAAATATGATCCAAATATGTCTGGTTTAGTCGATTATTTTCTGAAAATCGAAGGAGTTGATGGCGAATCTCAGGATAAAGTTTATAACGGATGGATTCAGATTCAGGGCTGGAAGTGGTCGCAGGAAAATGGCGCGCGCTGGAGCCAGGGTAGTGGTGGTGGTGCAGGGAAAATCAATATGAATGATATTGAGTTCCGGATGCTTACCAATAAAGCATCACCGAAAGTATTTAACTATTGTGCCAAAGGAACACATATTCCGGAAGTTAAGCTGGTATGCCGTAAAGCAGGTTCAGGTCAGCAGGACTTCCTGACCATGACGTTCTCTAACTGCCTGATCTCGTCCTATGATATTGCAGGAAATATGCCCCTGGCCCCTAACGAGCTGGCAAACACTAACTCTGTTATGCCGGGTGAAATTATGAAACTGAATTTCAGCAAAATCGAAATTCAGTATCGTGAGCAAAATAAAGACGGCACTATGGGCGCGCCTGTAACGGCTAACTACAACCTGGCAACCAACGAATATAGCTAATTAACCTGTTTGTAACAGGCTACTGCGCGGGTGGCCTGTTATGTGCCCTTGCGAAAAAAGTAATCGATGAGCGGCAATCATGAAAAAAATACAGCCAGCGCTGTTTGATAAACTAACGCTAAGAAACGCTGCTTACAAAAAAGCAGCCTGGCGGGAATGGATATTGCGGGATATTGAATGTTTGTTAAACGACTCCTCTCGCAGTGCTCAATTACAACTTAAACAGTATTCATTTTGCAAAGAGTCCGTAATTAATTACGGTTTACCTTCGTTAAGCAAGCGTATTCCAATTAATACAGACCCAATGATTCTGGCGCGACACATACAATATATTATCGCCACATTTGAACCAAGGCTTGAGCCAGGCAGTATTCGGGTCGTACCGATTCTTGATAGCGGACAGGCTTATGTACTGGCGATTCTATTCGATATTTTTGGCACCTGTATATTTTCTGGCGAACCGGAAGCGGTGAATTTGCGTATTGCCCTGGACTACTCTTGTGGCGCAGTAAAAGTACTTGAATGACAAGGATGAAAGATCGGCATGCTGAGTGAACGTTTCCTGGGATTATATAATGAGGAGCTGCGTTACCTGCGCGAATGTGGGATTGAGTTTGCTGAACGGCATCCGCAGGTCGCACAGCACCTTGGTATGCACCGGGATGGCGTCCAGGATCCTTTTGTAGAACGTTTGCTGGAGGGAGCAGCCTTTCTCAGTGCCCGTGTCCATGAGCGTATTGAGAACGAATATCCTGAGTTTGCTTTGCAGATGCTGGAGCGCCTGGCACCGTACTGGCACACACCAATGCCTGCGGTGGCGACAATTGGTTTAACGCCCGATTTCACCTCTCCACAGTGGCAAGCCCCGGTTGTGCTGCCCAAAGGCAGTAAGGTCATACTTTCTGATGCTTCGTTGCGTAATAAAAATGCGACGTTCGTAACCGGGCGTGAACTGCATCTGCAGCCTGTCGCCATTGAGCGTGCAGAGTATGTCACTACAATAGCAGCAGAGCTGCCAGAGGCAGTGACGCGTCATCTTAACGGTGGTCACTCATATATCCGTCTGCGGCTTACCACCCGGGGGATAAAACCACTCAGCGAAATAACACTCGATCCTCTGCATCTGACCATGACAGGAAATGCTGTGCGGGCAAATCAGCTATTAACTGCGCTGACCAATGAGTGCCGTAAAGTTGTGCTGTGGTCACATCAGCCAGCTGCGCCGGTGGTAAGCGTGCTTGATAACCATGCGGTGCGTCAGGGAGGCATAAGAGAGGACGAAGCTCTGCTGCCGCAGAGTATTGGTGAACTGCCGGGAAGCAGATTATTACGTGAGTTTTTTGCCGCACCATCGCGCTTCTATAGTGTTGAGTTACACGGCATCAACCGTTTTCTTGCTACCTGCGAAGATCAGCAGGAGTTTGACATTATTTTTGTGCTGAATAGCGTGAGTCATCAGCTGCTTGAACAGGTCAGCGCCGGGGATTTTCACCTCTTTGCCACGCCAGTTATTAATCTCTACTCACGCCGCTGCGATCCCGTTTTGCCTGAGAAACACTGCACTGAGCATCCGGTTATAGTCGATCGGCTAAATCCAGCGCATTACAACATTCATCATTTGCAGAGCGTGCAGGGGATTACGCGCAGCGGGGCGCCAGTCAACTTCTCACGTCTGCCTGAAGAGGCGACGTTTGGTCAGGCTCAGTCACAGGCAGGCTATGCGGTGCGCCGTTGTTATCTGTCATCAACTCAGGCTGGCGCGCAGGCGCTTCCCGCAGAAGAGAACCTGTTTATCACGCTCTCACCCGGCGCAACCGATACTGAGCTGGAGGAGCTCTCCGCGCTTGCCGTATCAGCAATGGTTTGTGACCGTTTTTTGCTGCCAGAGCAGCTACAGCATCCTGAGGTGCAAATCGCATTAGCATTGCCGGTAAGCACAATCGCTCTGCTGCGTATGCCATCAACGCCACGGCCCGTACCCGATATGCGGCAGGCGTGGCGTGCAATTGGCTGCGTCACAACCAATCCATTATGCCATATGTTACCGGCGGTAAAAGACGCAGCACCTTTGGTTCGTAACTGGTTATCTCTGTTTGCCTGGCCGTCGGAGGCGACGCATCGCAGGCGTATTAATGGCCTGGCAGAAGTTGAATTTAGCGCCTGCTTTGAGCGCGACACGCGCCCTGGTCCGATGACATGGACGCGCGGCGTAAAAGCTCGCATCAGCCTCAATTCAGAAAACTATTCCGATCAGGGTGGATTGCTGTTTGGGCGCTTACTGCATTCGGCGCTCAGAGATTACTGCCAGCTTAATCAGACGTTACGCACAGTTCTGGTGCTTGACGGCGAGCCGGTGGCGGAATGGGGGCCTTTGCACGATGTATAGAAAAGATAGTCTGACTCCTGCGCCTGGTTATCGTCTGCTGGATAAACAGATGCCTGAAAAACCGTTTCCGGGCATATCGAACCAGCTAAATTTTTTTGAGCTGCTGAGAAGGCTGGAACGCGATAGTGAGCTGGCGGTGAGGCTGGGCAGCGCCCGTGAGCGACAGGCTATTGAACTGCAAATTATTCAGCCAGCCGATCTTGCTTTTGCCCCGCGCGAGGTGGTGAGTGTGACGCAGCGACGCGCACGCGGGGGCAAGCCGCCTGCGTTAACGCTGATTTGTCGTCATTTTGGCATGTTTGCTCCCTATGGCCCGTTGCCCATATACGTTACAGAGCATGCGCGACAGGAGATGCTCACTTTAAATAGTCGGGCATTTCAGGAGTTTTTAGCTCTGCTTAGTCAGCGGTTCGCTGTCTGGTACTACCGCGCATGGGCACAAATGAATGTTGCGCTGGGACACGAACGTCGGCGCGATAACGCTTTTCTTCATCGTATCCATCAGCTCTGCGGTGTGGATGAGTGCGGGACGACAGATACACATATTAAACAACTTCGCGCCTGCTATGCCGGCGCATGGTTACCGGGGCGAAGAGGGTGGAGTGAGCTGCAGCGCATGCTACGCCACTATCTCTCTGTTCCGCTCGCTATTCAGGCACGCCATGCCCGCTGGATGAGGGGCGATAAAGCACTGCAGCGCATGGCCCGGCTTGGAGAGACGCGTCTGGGAAAGCAGTTTTACGACGCGGAACATGCGGCAAAAATTGTTCTCAGCCCACTGGGTGCATCTGACTATCTTGCCTGGCAGCCCGGTAGCGAGAAGCTGGCGATTCTGCTGGCGATTTGTCGCGATTACACCGGGCACCAGGTGCTGTTTGATATCGAGCTGCAGATTGCTACCCGGCAGGAGATGTCTGCGCATCTGGGACATGCCCGCCTTAATCGTGATAGCTGGCTTAAAGCAGCAAATGGCATCTACACACAGAACGTATTTCAACAATCTTGTTAATTTAGGGGATTTCCGGTGTATCAACGTGAGCGGTTGTTTTCCAGGCTGGGCTATCTGGCTTATCAGTCTGTCGTCAGAGCAACAAAGTTGTGCCAGACCTATCGACATGAGTATGTCGAGCTGGAGCACTGGCTACGGGTGGTGATCGAGGAGTCACGCGGCGATGTGCCAATGCTGATGGAGCATTATGGTGTTGACCTGGCACGTCTTACCGATCAACTGGACCATATTCTGAGTCATATGACGACCCGCAGCATGGTGGCGCAGGATCTCTCCGGACGCCTGGAGCAGGCTGTGGAGCGCGGTTTTCTGATGAGTCAGATGCTGGACGATAGTCAGTCGGTACGCACTGTGCATATTCTTTTGGGCATGTTGCAGGATAGTACATTACAGCGCTGGTTATACCGCCTTAGCGACGAGTTCAAAAAGCTGCCACTTCCGGAAGTAATGGAACGTTTCGCAACCCTGCTTACGGCCTCTGCTGAGCATGAAGAGATCGAGCTGACAGAAGCAGGCACACCGCCAATAAGTGAACAGGCAGCATCGCTGGATAAATGGTGCAGCGACCTCACGCAGCAGGCACGCGAAGGCGCTATTGATCCGGTGGTTGGACGCGATGCAGAACTGAGACAAACTATCGATATTCTTCTGCGTCGGCGGCAGAACAACCCGATTCTGGTTGGTGAAGCTGGCGTGGGCAAAACTGCAGTGGTTGAGGCGCTGGCCTGCAAGATTGCTTCTGGCGATGTTCCGCCGTTGCTTAAAGGTGCCCGACTGCTGTCGCTGGATTTGGGACGGATGCAGGCGGGAGCCAGTATGCGCGGCGAATTTGAGTCGCGCCTGAAAGCGCTGATTGACGCCATTATCCACTCTGACACACCAGTGATTCTGTTTTGTGATGAAGCACATACGCTGGTGGGCGCAGGCGGACAGGCGGGAACCGGAGATGCCGTTAATTTACTGAAGCCGATGCTGGCGCGTGGTTCCCTGCGAATGATTGCCGCCACAACCTGGTCGGAATACAAACAGTTTATTGAGCCAGACGCTGCGCTGACTCGTCGGTTTCAGAGCGTACCTATTGGTGAACCCACTGAAGAGGCTGCTGTGGAGATGATGCGTGCCATCGCACCATTTTTCTCCCGTCATCACGGCGTAACCATCCGCGACTCTGCCATTCGCGCCGCTGTGCGCCTCTCGCTACGTAACCTGCCCTCGCGGCAGCTGCCTGACAAAGCGATTAGCCTGCTGGATACCGCCTGCGCCAGAGTGTCGCTGAGCCACCATGTAACGCCGCAGCGTATTGCTAAGCTGGATGCGCAGATCAACGCGTATCAGTCAGAGACAGAGGCGCTACAGGCAGAGATCCCGCTGGGGAGTAATGTCCATGAGCGGCTGGCGTGGCTGGATCAAAATAGTCATCAGGCGCGTGAGCTTAAAACTCAGCTGGAGCAGCGTTACTCTCAGGAGCAGGTGCTGGTCAGCTATCTCCAGGAGGCTGGCAGCAAGGAGGATCAGGGTATTGCTCCCGTGCTGGAGGAGCTGAATGCATTACAGCAACACGATCCTCTGGTTCATCCCTGGGTGGATGAGATGGTAGTTGCAGAGGTGCTTTCTGACTGGACAGGCATCCCTTCGGGACGCATGATCCAGGATGATCTTGATAATGCACTGGAGCTGGAAAAGCGTCTGAGCACCCGCATATTTGGCCAGAACACCGCTATCAGTGAAATTGCTCAGGCGGTACGTATCAGTCGCGCCGGGATCCAGCATCCCGAGCGACCTCTGGGTGTATTTCTGCTGGCCGGGCCAACCGGTACAGGTAAAACGGAAACGGCTGTGGCGCTGGCAGAAGCGATGTACGCCGGCGCACATAATCTGATTACCTTTAATATGAGCGAGTTTCAGGAAGCGCATACTGTTTCCACGCTTAAAGGCGCACCGCCGGGTTACGTTGGTTTTGGCAAAGGCGGAAAGCTGACTGAAGCGGTACGGCGTAAGCCCTATTCGGTCATTCTGCTTGATGAGTTTGATAAAGCGCATCCGGATATATATGACCTGTTTTATCAGGTCTTCGATAAGGGCTGGATGGAAGATGGTGAGGGGCGGATTATCAGCTTTCGTCACTGCTTTATCCTGCTGACCTGCAATCAGGGCGCGCAGGAGATCGAGCGTGCGCTGGAAGCTGAACCTGACATCAAAATGGCGCAGTTGCGCCCACGCGTTCATGACATTCTCGAGCGTAAATTTGCGCCAGCACTGCTGGCTCGCATGAAACTCATCCCCTATCTGCCCCTTAACGAAATCGCGCTGGAGCAGATTGCAGCAAAATATATGGCGAGCCTTCAGCAGCGCCTGAAAGATGAAGCCGGTGCGCAGTTTATCTGGGAACCTGAAGTGTGCAAATGGGTGGCCAGCAGGGTAGCCGATCATCCGCATCGCGGGCGCGCGGTAGAAGATCTTCTTGGCCAGACGGTACTGCCAGCCATTGGTAATGAGTTGCTACGACGCAAGAAAAAAGAAGAAGTTACCAACAGTATCCATCTGATAGTCGAAGGTGAAGAGCTGAGCATGGCATTTAGCCAGTGAGGCAATTATTTACCCGTACTTAACAGAAAGCCTGTTTACTATGATTAAAGAGAGGTTGTTATGTCCTTTCAGGAAGATCCAGACCGCATCTTCGATCTCGCAATAGATCATTCCTATTTGCAGGGAGAGCTACGGGCTGAGCCTATTAGTTTTCATACGGAAGAAAAGCTTGCGGATAGCCAAAAATTTTATCTGGAAGTGAAGGTGCATCAAGATACCTATGTAGACCTGAATAAAATGTTAGGCGAAGGTGTGCATATTTATGCGCGCTATCGCAGCGGTATTCTCCCGTTCGGATTAAATGAAATTAGCGACAGCGCAATGGCAGCGCTGGAGATAGAGCAAAATTATGTACGCCACTATTACGGCTATGTCACGGCAGGATATGATTTGCATCAGTATGGCGAATATTATGTTTATAAACTTGAGTTAAGTACCTGGCTCTGGTTTTTAGGACAAAATCGTAACAGTCGTATCTTTCAGCAAAAAAACATTCTGAATGTGGTTCAGGATATCTTTTCCCGCTATAGCGGCATTGCTAATTTTGAGCTGGATATTACCGAGGATTATCACGAGCGGGAATATTGTGTTCAGTTTGGCGAAACAGATCTTAATTTTGTTAATCGTCTGCTGGAGGAAGAGGGGATCTGGTATTACTTCCGCCACGAGTATAACAAGCACACGATGGTGATTACCGATAAGCAGCAGTTTGCGCCGATGCCATCTGGCTACAATCTGTTGCCCTGGCAACCCAGTGGTTCGCGTGCTAAAGCCACTACTGAAGGCATTCAGGAGATGCGCCGTTCACGCAAAGTCCGGCCAAATGAGGTGATTCTGCGCGATTATGACTATCTGCGTCCCAGTCATAATTTACAGGTTGATCAGGAGCTTCCCAGCGGCGGCCTGCCCAATATACAGCTGGAGTGGTATGACTATGCTGCTGGCTATCAAAGTATTGATCGCGGTGAAAAAATTGCGCGTCTGCGCCTGCAGCTGATGCAAAGTGAACGCCAAATGCTTAGCGGTAAAGCCTCAGCAATTGGCTTAGTGCCGGGTTATGCTTTTACCATGACTAACCATGGGGTCAGTGAGCTTAATCGCAACTATAAATTACTGGCGGTACAGTATCATTTTGTGGTCAGCAAAGGGGGCGAGGATGACAATGAGAGCGATACCGACACTAATCAGGCATGGTGCAGCTTTACTGCCCTGAATGATGATATTCCCAACCGCCCACCGCTGCGCACTCCACGTCCTGAAGTGCCAGGCTTGCAGAGTGCAACCGTGGTAGGCACGCCGGGTTCGGAGGTGTATACCGATGAGCACGCGCGCATCAAAGTACATTTTCACTGGGATCGCTACCGCTCCCGGGAAGAGGACAGCTCCTGTTGGGTAAGGGTTGTGCAGGCCTGGGCAGGCAAAGGCTGGGGCGTTATTGCAATGCCGCGCGTTGGACAGGAAGTCCTGATCACCTATGTGGATGGCGACCTGGATCGACCGCTGGTTACCGGGATCGTCTATAACGGCGAAAATCCACCGCCTTACGATCTGCCGCGGGAAATTGGCCATACCGGTATTAAGTCACGTTCGCTTAAGCAGGGAAGTCCGCAAAATTATAGTGAGATTACGTTAATAGATGACCGCGGTGCTGAAAAAATTCTGGTTCATGCAGAGCGTGACCAGATAAACAGCGTTGAAAATAATCTTGCTAACCTGGTCTATAACAACCGTTACGATTATGTACGCTGTTTGCATCACGAACAGCTTAACATGCATTTATATACAGGAAATATTCGCTATAGCGTAACAGGTATGGCAGTGCAGTTTACCGGTATGAAAAACGATTTCACTGCTATGCACACAGGTATGACCGGTGTTGATATGCTATTTACCGGAGTGAGTACAGCCTTTACAGGTGTAAACACAACAGCGGATATGATCGGTACACATCTAACCGGACTTAAAACCAATCTTACCGCACTGAAAACGTCAATGACCGCGGTGGATAACGAATTATTCGGCATGAAAAATCAGCTTGGCGTAATGGAAAATATACTTCAGGCGAACCGCAACAGTTTTACGGCGTTGAATAACGAATTTGTCGGCATGGATAATTCAGCAATTGTAAACAGCAATCAGCTGGTCGGGATAAATAGCAGAATTGTTGGCGTAAACGCTGAACTATACGGCATCAATACAGTTCGTACAGGTAACTTCCTGAATCTGAATGCGGCAGAGGTCAGCATTGTCGGCGTACGTAATGAAAACTACGGTGCTTATGTCGGGAATATGGGGGTCCGGGTTGACAATGTAGGTGCAACGATTAACAGCACAGGGTTTGAAAGCCGCACTGTGGGTCTGCTAATGATTAACTAGGAAGTGCTATGCAGATAATCAAACCACAACAGCTTGTTTTCCTCAACGGGCGTTATCAGCTGGGTAAGCAACCCTATCTGGGCATCAGCGCAGTGGCAGGGTTTTATCTCTCGAGTCCTGAGCATTTTGCCTGCGAAGCAGATATCTGGGACAGCTGGAAAAAAGCGCCCATGTCCTGGCGTATGCTGGATATGGCAGAGCCCAAGCCGTTTGCTGAATTTCTGCTGGCCGGACATGTGCAGACTGATACAAAGGAGAAAATGGCTGAGGCCAGAGCCACTATTGGAGGGTTGTCACGACAGTGGCGGCTACTGGGTGAATCAGATCGGGCCTCACTGCAGGTAACAAAGTTTTCGCGTATGGCGCTCGATCATATCTACAGCTATGGCGGCGAAAAATGCATCGACAACCCACTGGGACGTGGTCATCAGGATGCGCTTTCCCCAATGCTGATGACGGTAGAGCAGGGTAAGCTGCAGCGGCAATCACCACTGGCCGCCCCCTGTCCTGTGCCGCAAAATTTTGCCGTTCGCAAAGCGTATATGGATATGGTTGCCGCAGAAATTAGCGATAAAAGCTGGCGGGAAACTATTATGCCGGGTTATCCGGAAAGCCTGGATTTACGTTATTTTCAGCTGGCAGCGCCAGCCCAGCGACTGACACAAAGTGCGTGGCCGGAGAGTGTTCCCTATGTTCTTAGTGGCTTTCTGCCTGCGGGAAACGTTATTCAGGGAGCGGTTCCTGCGGTGCAGGCCAGAGCGTTTTACGCAACCCATGCTGAGCCAGAAAAACAGATAGAGTTAACTCTGGCACGTAAAACGTTGTGGTTACTGCCAGACAGCGATCTGGGCCTGATCGTCTTTACGGGGCACGTGGCGATAGAGTATCTGATGGAGCAGCCTCTGGCTTATATGGCGATTGCACTGGATGATGCCACGGCACCGCGCAGCAACAGCTGGTACAGCGATGTTATTGCGCGTCGACGCTCAGACAGCGGCAGTGAGTTTGAGTCACTCTACGATCCCGATCTGATGCCGTCCGGTGCATTGATGAATGCTATCTGGGCGAAAGAGCATAATCCTTCGTCGCCTCAATATAAGCCAGGCGCACGCCATGACAGCGTCCAGCATTATGAGATGTTGCAACAGAAGATTGCTGAACAGCAGCAGAGGAACCAGAGCGATCCGCCGAAGGTTGAACCCATTAACTGGCAGGCATTTTCCGCTACCTGTCGCTACCCACTGGCAACGCTGCTGGATAACGAAGAAAAAAGAGTCATTGAGGGCGAAATCTATGTAGCGCAAACCGCGCTGCAGGCAGTTTTCCGTAATCTGACATTTCGTCAATGTCAGTTTGTGAATTGTGATCTGACCAAAGCGCAACTCTCTGGTTGTGAATTTGAATATTGTCAGTTTGAACATTGCACGCTGAATGGCAGCGAATTCAGCCACTCTGCTATCAGCAAAAGCCGCTTTACCGGATGTCAGTTTGATGGGGGGCAGCTACGCGAATGCACACTGACTCAGGTGGGATTTAGTGAAACCAGTATGTGCCAGCTGCAATCTATGGCCACCTTATGGCAGGAGGGGCAGTTTGAGCAGTGCAATCTCTCACGTGCAGCTTTTATCGGTGGTGAAGTCAGTCGCTGCTCATTTATTGAAAGTCAGCTCAGCGCCAGCAGATGGCGGGTCATGACGCTGGAGAGCTGTATCTTCAATAAGTGTGACTTAGGCAATAGTGCGCTGGAAGAGAGTGATATTCGCTCAGGCTCACTGCTGGAGTGCGGCTGCCGCGAAATCGCCTGGCGGCGTTGCCGGCTGGAAGGCACTACTTTTCGCCAGGACTGCTCTCTGGCTATGAATGAGTTTAGTGAATGTCTGCTGGTTCAGTGTGGCTTCCGTGAAGTGGCGCTGCACAATAGCGCCTTTACCTGTACCTCGCTATCTGAGGTCAGTTTTGAGGGGGCCGACTTGCGGCATAGCCGCGTTATACGCTGCGAAATGGCTGGCTGCAATCTGCAGGATAGCCTGCTCTGTTACAGCGCCTGGCAAAAGTCGAGTCTGCAGGGCGCTGTGCTCTATCATGCCGATCTCAGTGACGCAGTTTTTGAGGAGTGTAATCTGGTGACCGCTATCCTTGCCATGATCTGCCGAAACGCTGGTAGCCGCTTTGACCGCTGCTTACTGGATGAAGTGGTCTGGTATCCGCTGAACAAGGTGCCATTAAAGGAGAGAAGCGATGCCTGAATCAAAGGAGAATCAGCGGATATTACAGCAGCTGGTGGCCGCTACATCACTGGAGATGTGTGACAACGAGATCCCGGAGGCCCCGGCACTACGTGACAAAAAACAGTATCGTCGCGTTGAGCTAACCGGGCAGGAGAAGAGCGAGCTGCGATTTGTTGAGTGCCACTTCAGCCAGCTTGCATTGGATAAATGTCATTTCAGGAAAATACACCTTGAGCGTTGTGTAATAGACAGTATTCAGCTGCTCGCTTGTAATATCAGCGAGCTGACAGTGAGTGGGTGTGAAATCAGTAACGTTACGACAGAGGCCTGCGAAATAGCGCAGTGCCTGATTTGTGACAGTACGCTCACGAACATCAAGCTGAACGACGCTTTTCTCGACGGCATAACGCTGAATCAGACGCAGGTAGAGAGAGTAGAGTGCAGCGCAACACGGCTATCCCATTGGTCGATAGTCAACAGCAGCGTCCAGTCCAAAGTCGTCAATAACAGCATGTTGAGTGATGTGAGCTGGTACAAAAGCAGTCTGACTGGCGGTCGATATGCAAACAGTGATGTGCAACGGCTGGTCATCAGTCATTGCCAGCTCAGCGGTTGTCAATTTGAGCAGTTAAGCGGCAGCAACTTTATCTGGAACGATAGCCAGCTGGTGGATGTGATGCTGACCCGATTACCGCTGCAGGGAACCAGCATGATGAAGGCCAGACTGATACGGTGCAATCTGTCTTACAGCGCGCTTACTGGCGCAATAATGACCCGAGCCACCCTGGTCGATTGCAGTCTGGCTCACTCAGATATGACATCGTGTCAGGCAGAAGAGGTGACATTCGAGCGCTGTAATTTGCTCCAGGCCTGTTTGCAGGAGGCGCAATTGAACGGGGCAAAGTTTATTTCGACCCCTGTCACTGGAGCAAACTTTAACAGTGCTGATTTGCGAGCTGCCAGAATGACCGACGGAATATTTCATGATGCAGCTTCGCGCGATAATGCCCGGCTGCATCAGGCTCAGGGAGAGGGATGGGGCAAAATCACACCAGAGCCGCTCTTATCAGATATTGATCGTTGGTATGAGTTAAACCAGCCGGGCATACCTGAAGCTGTGTTGCCTTCATTTCCACGAGCGACAAAGGGAGGAAGTCGTTATGTCCAGAGCATTACAGATCGAGAGAAAGATATTCGAGCGAAGCCAGACAACAAGAAATAACTATTCAGATGAAGGACACCTGCCCGCTGGTACGCAGATTGTCGCAGAAGTTAAGCGCGATGTAATGGGCTGTTTGTATCTGGCTTCTTATGCCAGGTATGAACTACTGATTGCGACCAGCTGTCTTGTCGTACCTGAAGAGGGCGATCGTATTCGCGCAACAGTAGACCAGAAAAAGCTCTATGTAACCGATATTTTAGTGCGTAAGCACGCAAAGCCATTACAAATTTGCTGCCGCGATCAGGAGCTGCAAATTCAGGCAAAGAGTATGTCATTGCATGCAGATGAAAATTTTTCGCTTAATGCCGAGAGCATCTCTCTGCAGGCCCGTCTGAGTCGCTGGGTGTCGCAGCGAATGAATCAAATCACCCGACACTGGTTTACTCAGGCTGATGATATCTATCGTGAAGTTAAATATAGCGAAGAAGTGAAGGCAAAAAATATACGTCACAATGCCGGAGAGTCTCTAACGCTAAAAGGTAACCTCACCTCCGTTATCGGTACTTCAGTTGTTAAGGTTGATGGCAGTCAGATTCATATGGGGTAAATTATGCCGCTAATTAATACCAACGCGAGCGGGAGTAGTCAGTCAGGTAGTGATGTATTGATTTCCGGTCCTATTATTATCGTTACTGCCAATGTATTAAAAAATAGTCAGGGAGCAATAAATGTTCCTAATTTTCTGATTTGTGGCGGCTTTGTTCAAACACTCGCTACAACCTACAGCAGCAGTATTACATGCGGTCCAGGGATAGGCGTTGCTTCAGGAACAAACTCAGGACCAGGGCAATTGTTAGTTTCATCTAAAAAAATGATTGTAAAAGGAAGTGGGGTGACTTATCTCGGATCAAGCGGCATCACCAATACCTGTAATACCGCCTGTGTTCAGGGTGAGCCAAGCCAATATAAAGTCCATGTTAGTTGTTAACTTTTATCGTGCCATTTTAGTTTTTACAATATTGTTAATATCAGGTTGTAGTTTTTTTTCTTCAGGGAAAGCCTCATATGAGCAGGTGGTAGAGGTAAAAATCAACACGGGATTGAATGTTAACCCGGACAGGAATAACCGCCCTCAGCCAGTAAAAGTATGCATTATTGAAACTCGCCGGGCAGGCTGGCTTCCTCCGGGCGTATATAAAGGTGAGATCTGCAGTGGTTTGAGCGGGCTGACTGATATCGTGACATTTGAAAACTATATTATGGCACCAGGTCAGAGCCGGACTTATCGAACCACAGCACAGTTGCCAGAGCTTTATACTCGCTGGATCGTTATTGGCGCAGAATTCCAAAAAGGAGTTGGTGAATATTCTTTAATTGAAAAAATGATTGTTCCAGATGCCAATTTTAAAATGGAAATCATGGCAGAGAATACATCGCTAACAGTTTTATAAAGATAACATGTAGGACGTTATATGTTGCCAACACAACGTGTTGCCTGGGTTGAGGGGATGCTGATGGAGCCTCAGCATTTTCAGCAACAGGAACGCTATCTTGAAAATATTTTTCATTCCAGAATTAGCGAGCTGGGGGCGTGGAACTGGGGGTTAAGCGAGCTTGAGATTGACCATGAGCTACTGGCACAGGGAAAATTTGCCATTCGCCGCGCCAAAGGTGTTTTTCCGGATGGCACAGTATTTTCGATGCCAGACAGAGATCCACTGCCTGCTCCGCTGGATCTGCATGACCTGCAAAATCAACTTGTGTGCCTTGCTATTCCGCTCGATATGCCTGGAAACGCCTGCATCGATCTCACCGGTAATGGCGGCGGTAGCCGCTATCGTGCGGTAGATACAGAAGTTCAGGATCGCAATCTGTTACCCTCTTTTGCCGAGGGAAACACCCGGCAGGCTATGCTTCAGCTGGGTGCTTTGCAGAGCCGTTTATGCCTTAAAGAGAGCTGTTGTGGCGCGGAGTCGGTGCTGCCAATAGCCATGCTGGGTGAGCGTCGTCCTGAAGGAGGCATCACACTTGACGGTAAAATCCTGCCTGTCATGATCGATTTTCGCGCGACAGGATGGCTTTATGATGTCACCGCAGAACTACTGGGATTGATTTCTCAGCGCCTGGTCACAGTACGTCTGCCAGACGCGCACTATTCTGGTGGTGGCATGAATGAAGTGCTGGAGCTGATGCTACTGCAGCTGCTTAATGAATATTATCTGAGCCTCCACCATCTGCTGTCACAGCCAAAAGTCCATCCTGAGCGGCTTTTCCTTATGCTGCTTGGGCTACTGGGACGACTCACGATTATTCCTGGCAGTGAATCGCTGCATGAACGTCAGGATCTGCGTTATCTCCATGAGCAACCCGGACAGTGTTTCTTTGCTCTGTTCGCGGCATTACGACGCGCCTTATCGCTGGTCATTGAATCTCCGGCAGTTGCACTGCCCTTCAGAAGCAATGGCAACAATTTATATTTGTGCCAGAACGATGCGCAGTTGCATATTGAGCGTCTGATCTTTGCCGTCAGCGCTGATGTACCAGGAGATATGTTGCGCAGCGATTTTCCGGCACAAATCAAGCTGGGGCCAGTGGAGAAAATTGCCAAGCTGGTCGAATTTCAGCTACCCGGTGCGCGCTTAAATGCGATGTCTGCTCCGCCACGTCATATCCCCTATTACCCTGACAGCGTCTATTTTGAAGTCGAACCTACCGATCCTCTGTGTCAGGAGATGCTGAGCTGTGCTGCCATTGCGCTGAGCATTGTGGGCGATTTTCCTTCTCTGCGATTTGATGTCTGGGGCTTAAGACCCGGGAGGGGACGATGAAGGACTTTGGTGAACAGTTACGCGAGATGATGGCAGGATCTCGCTCCGGCGTAGAGTCAGTCAATGATCTGCTGAATTCTGTTCCAGCCCAGGCCACATTAGGTGCGATTGGACCGGTAGTTTTTGGTGCCCGTCGCAATGAGCCTGCTCTCAACAATAATGATGAGAGCAGTGAAAAGAGATCTGAATATCGTACGCCCTCTACTGTACATGTTCAGACGCCGGTAAGCATGCCGGAGACACCACATCCTGTCGCATCGGATGCAGCTGCGAAAATGATGACATGGGGCCGCGCGGGTGTGCTTGCAGGCAGCTGGAGCAATCGCTGTATCGCGGCGGCGATGCCAGCTCTGCTGATTGTAGAGCGTTTTCGCTATCAGTATGGCGTCGATAGCGTGGTACTGAAATCGCAGCTGACCCGCGAATTGCAGCATCTGCGTCAGGTTCTGCTGCGTCAGCAGTTTTTGCCTGAAGATGTGCGTAGCATCTCCTATCTGCTCTGTACCTGGATTGATTACAACTTCTCAGAAATGCGCGAGCAACGGGGAGCGCCGCTGAATCTGCTTATTGAGTTTCATCGCGACTCCTGGGGTGGTGAACAGTGCTTCGTTGATCTGGCTCGCTATATGGCCGATCCCCATGAACATCGTGAGATTCTGGGGCTTTATCATCTGCTGCTGTCGATGGGCTTCAAAGGCAAATACCATATTCTGGAACGGGGTGACGTGCTCCTGGCTGACCTGATGCAGCGACTGGATGCCATGATCCATGATCCTGGCGCAGCAGAGAGCCTTAACGATATTGAGCCTGTAACGGTGGTTGCACGGCGTAAGTACCTTACACCGCTACGACTGCTGCTGACCGGGCTATTAGCCTGTGCGCTGGGATGGAGCGGTATCTCTTTTTATCTGCACGATAAATCACGTCTGATCCGCAACGCCATTATGGCATGGGAGCCGCCAGTACCACGCAAAATCAATATCATGGAAACCTTGCCGCAGCCACTGCCTTCCATTCTGAAAGAGGGATGGCTGCAGGTTCGGGAAGATCCGCGCGGCTGGCTGCTGCTGTTTACCTCTGATGGCGCATTTAAAACGGGTAAGGCTGACCTTTCAGCGGAGTTTGTCAAAAAACGTAATATTGAGCGTCTTGGTGAGGCGTTATCTGGCTGGCCAGGCGACCTGGAGGTCATTGGGCACACCGACGCACAACCATTCCGCCATAGCAAAGTGAAAAATCCCAATCAGCAGCTTTCACAGGCGCGTGCTCAGGTTGTGGCTGACAGGCTTAAGAGTGCACTGATCAACAGCAAATATATGCGTCACATTGGTGCTGTCGGCAAGGGTGATAGTGAGCCGCTGGCTGATAATTCAACAGAAGAGGGGCGGCGTAAAAATCGTCGTGTAGACATCCTCTGGAAAGTAGGCGATCGCGCTGAAAACAAAGCGACGCCGGAGACGCAAAATAGTCAGGCAACACAAACGCTAGACGGTAATGGCGACTCTCCGCGCTGATAAGGAACATCGACAACTATGATTCGCAGAACGTTTATTCTTTTATTGGCGATAATCTTGTCGCTATTGGTGTGGTGGGTAGGGCCTCTGGTTGCGATTGGTTCGCTACGCCCGATGTCAGCGCAGTGGGTTCGCTGGACACTGATAGCAATTATTATGGTGGTGGCACTCTGGCCATGGACGGCGGCATTTCTTGGCTGGCTGGTTAACCAGATCCGTGCGCCTAAAAGCGTGCCTGCATCACGCCGCCAGCGCGATCGTGTCACATCGCGGTTTTATGATGCTATTCGCACCCTGAAACATGTGGGGTTGTCGGAGCAAAAATCGCTCTGGCGGCGTTTTATTTACCGCTTACGCAAAGACCATATCAACGATAAAGCCTGGTTTCTGGTGCTGGGACCCGCAGGGAGTGGCAAAACATCGCTGATAAATGAGAGCGGTAAGCGTTTTTTACTCTCTGAGCAGTATGGCTTTCGCCATACCGTTGATATTGGTGCTACCCGCGACTGTAACTGGTGGCTGACAGAGAAAGCGGTGTATATCGACACTGCGGGTGAATGGACTCAGATTCACGGACTCAGTGAAGAAGCGAGCAAAGCGCAAAGCACACTGTTTCCTCTGATTCGCCGTTCGCGTCGGCATCCGGGCATTGATGGTGTGATCCTCTGCCTTGACGCCAACTGGTTGCTGAATGCTCCGCTTACTGAGCGCAAGTCGCTTGCCGATGCACTGTGCGCGCGCATGCTTGAGGTTGCCGCGTTTTTCCGCTCTGATATTGCAGTCTATCTGGCACTTAATAATATCGATATATTGCCCGGAGGCGAGGCGTTTCTGGCCGAAATGGGTGATGAAATGCTTGGCCAGGGAATTGGCTTTCCTCTTATCTATGGCAGCCATAATCAGGTTGATTATGGTCGCAGCGATACAGAGTACAGCCGTTTTGCTTCGCAAATCAGTAGTTATATACAGCAGTTGCTGCAACACGCTCCTACGCCAGAGCAGCGCCAGCAGCTACTGTTTTTTACCGAGTCGGTTGGGAGTCTGCGTAAACCACTCTTCAGCCTGCTCGAGCAGGTCTTTCCACAGCTACCGGCAGGCTATTCGGGGCAAATTCGACAGGTCTGGTTTGGTAGTACGCGCGTGCTGCATAAGCAGCAGTGGAGTGGTGAAGAGGAACTACGCCCGGCTGGTCACTTATATGGTGCCATGCTTGACTGTGCGGTTCAGGAGCGCGGTGCCGTTAATGCCCGCCATGTGCCACTGCGTCAGCGAGTGCTGACCGGACTTCGCTACGCCTGCGTGTGTGCTTTTCTCTCTTATGCTGCCTGGACGCTGGCTGCCCGCTATCAGTGGGAAGAGGATTATATCGCTTTCATGACGGCAAGCTTTGATGAAACCCGGCGAATCGTACGTGAAATACCCGCTACCAACCGCATCAGCGATGATTTGGTCTCAGCCTATGAGCAGCTGGGTTATATGTCAGCACAAATGAGCCGTAGTGAGTGGCCACTGTTAAATCCCTATTTCGAACACTCAATCATCAACAAAGAAGCGCAGCAGACCTATCACCGGCATTTATTTAAGTTCTTCTGGCCGGCACTTGAGCGATATGTACTGGAGCAGCTTGAACTGGATATCTCTTCCCGTGACGATCGGGATGTATATAACACACTTAAAGTCTATCTGATGATGGGGATGCCCCAGCATCGTCAGGCCAGTGAGCTGGAAAACTGGTTTGCCACTCGCTGGAACAGTTTTGCGCCACAAGGGTATTCAGACGCAGATAAGCGCATGTTTATGATGCATCTGCGCACTATGTTTTCACCGCAGCTCGAGTCACCTGTGACAAAACTGAATCCCGAACTGGTGCGTATGGCGCGGGTAAAAGCGATGGCAATCCCTATCTCAATGCGCGTATTGCAAGGTCTGCAGCAGCGTATGATACCGGGAATCGAGAATATCTCACTGGCTACAGCAGCTGGCACCAACGTTTCGTTAATGCTTCGGCGTAAAGGGCCCTCTACCGTGACTGATATGGGTGTGCCGGCATTTTATACTCTTGCCAGTTATCACGATGTATTTCGTCCACAGTTGAGCAGCGCGGTGGATCAAATGATTAAGGAAGAGGCATGGGTACTGCGCGATGGCAACAATGAGCCTGATAAGCTGCGCACGCTGGAGTTCCGTCAGAAATTAACCGAGGATGTGCGCAAACTCTATCTGCTGGAATATGCCGATCATTGGGATAAATTCCTGAAAGATATCAGGGTTCGCCCGGTAGCCAGTCTGGACGATGCGGCTCAACTGGCACGGCAACTCTCATCTCCCTCTTCGCCACTGTCAAATCTGCTGCGTTTTGTTACCCGGCAGACCAGCCTGAATAGTACAGAAACGCGCAACGTATCGGGATGGGTCAATAAAAGCAAAGCCGCGCTGGAAAGTACCCAGCGGGATATTTTAGGGGAAATTTCTGGCAACCGAAGCTACTACCGCATTACACCAGAAAAAGAGCTGGAAAATCGCTTTGAAGTAGTACGTCGGCTGGGTGCGCAGTTGATGCAGGCATCAGGCGCAAACAATGATCCACTGGGTCGTCGTTTCGAGGAGATTTATAACCAGCTCTCTACACTATCGATTGCGCTGCGCGGTGGTGAAGTCTTGCCGCAGAGTTCGATGAAAAATCTGACCATCGCGGCAGCACAGCAGCCAGAGCCGGTACGCAGCATTATGCAGGATCTGCTGGATGTGGGTAGCAGTCAGAGCCTGCAGCAAAGCCGGCTAAATCTGAACAGCAGCGCGTCGACATTTACCTCTGATGTCTGTCGTACCATGGTTGCCGGCCTCTATCCTTTTGACCGCCATGCGCGTAATGAAGCTGGTATTGGCGATTTTTCCAGAATGTTCAGCCCTACAGGTTCGATCAAACGTTACTTCCAGCAGCATCTGGCACCCTATGTGGATGACTCGGGAGGTAAATTACGTATTCGTGAGAGCAGTCGGGGCTTGCTAAGTGCGGCAACGCTGAAAAACTTTGAAAATGCCATGCTGATTAGCGATACCTTTTTTAGTCATGGTGGTAACAACGTTGCGTTTTCTATGTTTTTGCGGCCTCTTTCTCTGTCGCCCAATATTATGGAAGCGGTACTGGATATTGATGGTCAGATAATTCGTTACAGCCACGGCAGCACACAGCCAGTCCGGATTCAGTGGCCCGGGAAAAATGGGGGGGCCTATGTCCGGCTATCGTTCAAGGATGCCAATGGTAAAATTGAATCGGTTAACTTTAATGGCCCCTGGGCACTGTTTCATCTGTATGACAAAAGTAATCCTTTAATTATCGACCGTGACAGACGGGAGTTAACCATGGGAATTTCTTCAATTAGTGGACTGTTTAAACTGGAGATTCGCTCCACTATGAAAGATTTTCCTCTGTGGTCCAGGGCATTAGGTCAGTTTTCTTGTCCAAATGTGAAACGATAAACCAATGGAGAACGTATGTTAGATCCCAATAAACTCATCGAAATGCTAACTAATATGAGTTCTATGAGCCAGACTACTCAGCAGTCTCTGACACAGAGCTTTATGTCGGGTACAGCAGGAATGAATATGGATGGTGCGAGTGAGATGCAAAAAATGATGTCGATGATGAGCAGTATGAATGAGCAGATGTCGTCAGGTATGGGAGATATGATGAATAATCTCCAGCAAAATATGGATGCTCAGTCTAATTCAGGTAAGTCATCGGCCGAAAAAAGTGGCTTTCCTACGGAAGCTATGGACTTTTTAAACGCCATGAAAAAAAAGTAACTTGTCTATTTTCTATCTGATTAAATCGGTTCACTTGTGGGCCGATTTGTTACATCTGCGACGTAACAATAAAATGGATTGCCGATAACCCGGCTAACAAAAATGGCAGTGAGAAAAATCGATGCAGGCGATGTCGCTGTCGGCACGTTGCAGATAGCAGAGCCTGATAAAAGCAGAGCTAAGCGAAGCAGTGTTAAATGCTGGTGAAAACTGCTACTGCCTGAGAGCGGGATAATCCGTACTCATTTTTCGTTCAATTCATCTGGGTTCAGACATCTATTCAGATAGTTTCGGCTGTAGTTTCGCATCCATTGATGAGCGGGCGAATTGTCATGTCGGGGATGCCACGCCTGAATCAGATTTACCTCCGGAAGAGAAATATCAGTTTCCAGCTGTACTATATCCGGCGGTATCACGCCTGCTATTTGTTGCAGAAAAGAGGGAACGACCGCAAGTGTATCAGTACGCAATACCGTTTCGATAGTAGTGAGATAGCCAGGACAGAGTCCAACGATTTTTCTGCGAAAACCATACTGGTGGAACAGACTATCTACTTCATCATTGAGTTTGCCTTTGGTACTGATAAAATCGTAGTTAGCCAGGGTATTTATGGCACGATCCTGGGTCAGCGCGATATGGTCTTTTTTGCAGATAATCATGCAGTTACTTCGGTGAATAGTGCGTATTTTTATTTCAGGGCTAAGCGATCGTGATTCGCCAATGTAGAGGTCAATGTTATCCTGTCGTAAAAAATCAACGCCAGCATGATCGTAATAAAAATCAAGCACGACATGATGTTCGATATCGGTCAGATCCTGTACCAGACCAGAGTTTAGCATGGCAATCATAACGTCATTCGAGGCAATATTGAATGTCAGCGGAGTTTTGCCAATCTCAAATGAAAGATTTTGATTGAGAACTGATTCGATATTGTTGATTAGGCTACGGATCTGTGGCCGTAACTTCATGGCGAGAGGGGTTAAAGTCAGTAATGATCCAGAGCGCACCAGCAGCTGATCCTGAAACGAATCGCGCAGCTTATTTAACGACTTACTGATTGCCGGCGGTGTAACGTTTAACTTGCGTGCTGTTTTACTCACGCTGCATTCTTCCAGCAACGAGTCAAGAACGATTAAAAGATTAAGGTCGGTTCGAGGCATAATATGTCAATCCCTAATAAATTAAAGCATATATGCTTTACACACCAATAACGTAATATAATAACAGCAGGTAATAAGTGCTTGCTTTAAGATAAACTACTAATATATCCCGCTATTCTAATTAGACTTTCCTCACTTTCCTAAAAAAAATTGTGAATAACTTTTTAACTACTTTTCAATGGCTGTTGAGGCTGTGCTATTTTAATCTCTCATGGAGAGGGATTTTTTATATGGATAAATACAGGTGTAAGTAATGCACACAAAGAGCAACTCAGAGTACTTTATTAAAACCATTCATTATCAATGGAACGAGCTTATAAGAGATGATGAGAGAAAGTCTATTATTTTTCGTGTTATCTGTATGATCGCTACCTGCTCAGGCATCTCTGTCGAAGGAAGTCATATTTTTACTATTCATGACATCGCTAACGCCGAAGATAAAAATACGCTGGCGCTTACTGCGGAGAGCGCAGCTTACAACAATGCGATTCAATGTCTGACGGCGGCTATTGCCTTTAGCGGTCACTCACCGCTACTAAAAAATTCAGACGGCGAATGAAAATAACGTATCTTTTTTCTTATGATATAAGATATGAATTATATAATAATTTTTATTTTTTGCGGGGATCAATTCATGATATTAAGAGTAGTAACTCATGATATTTACCGCCGGAGCGGCGGCGTTTTACAAGAATATGTAAAGTCGTAATTATTACTTGATATGGTATAGGGCAGCATTTTTTATCTGGCTGATGGCTGATGGCTGATGGCTGATGGCTGATGGCTGATGGCTGATGGCTGATGGCTGATGGCTGATGGCTGATGGCTGATGGCTGAT
>CAJYKU010000038.1 GCA_913775175.1 uncultured Pantoea sp. | reverse complement strand
CTGCGGCAAGATTTAGTGCATCCTGCTGTTCAGGCGGACAATTTACTCTCAAAGAACGACCAAAAATTTGTATATCTACCGGTTGTGCAGACATGCCACCATCCTGACTGATTACTTCGTTCGCTCCGCCCGCCTCGTCAATGATTCGGGAGGGGCGCAACTATATAGACGCGGGTAAGAAGATACAACCCCTTTTCTGGAAACCCTGAGGCACCTGGTGGTAGCATATCACGAACTTACTCTGCCAACGACGACCAAAGATTATGTCTTTACAGAACGCAACACCGACTTACAACGCGCTGGCCGCGGCACTCTCTCAGCAGGGTATCGGTATGACCCCCGCAGAAATGCATGGACTGCTGTGTGGCATTCTGTGTGGTGGCAATCAGGACGCCAGCTGGAAGACCCTGGTTCATGACCTTACTAACGAAGGCATGGCCTTTTCTCAGAGCCTGGCGCAGCCGCTGCAGGCGCTGCACGATAGCCTGACCACCACGCTGGAAGAGGATGGCTTTCTGTTTCAGCTGATGCTGCCGGATGAAGATGATATCACCGTATTCGATCGTGCAGATGCGCTGGCGGGCTGGGTTAACCATTTCCTGCTGGGCCTGGGTGTGACTCAGCCAAAGCTCGACAAAGTCACCGGCGAAACCGGCGAGGCGATCGACGATCTGCGTACTATTGCTCAGCTTGGCTATGATGAAGATGAAGATCAGGAAGAGCTGGAGCAGTCACTGGAAGAGGTGATTGAATATGTGCGCGTTGCGGCATTGCTGTGCCACGACACATTCACACGTCCGCATACGCCAGCCGCACCGGAAGTGCAGAAACCTACGCTACACTAAGCGCGTCATTGCGGGCAGCTGCGCTGCCCGTGCTCAACAGGGAGTGCAACTATGATCACACTGGAACATTTCCGGCAACGTCGTCAGGCGCTGATTGCGCATATGACTCCGGGCAGCGCCGCGCTGATTTTTGCCGCACCGGAAGTCACGCGCAGCAACGATACCGAATATAACTTTCGGCAGAACAGCGACTTCTGGTATTTCACCGGTTTCAACGAGCCGCAGGCGCTGCTGGTGCTGATCAAAAGCGATGAGCATCATAACCACAGTGTGTTATTCAACCGCGTGCGCGATCTGAACGCTGAAATCTGGTTTGGCCGCCGTCTGGGGCAGGAGGCTGCTCCGGCTAAACTGGGGGTGGATCGCGCACTGCCGTGGGATGATATCGAAGAGCAGCTCTTTCTGCTGCTGAATGGTCTGGATGTGGTCTATCACGCGCAGGGCGAGTATGCCGATGCCGATCGCCTGCTCTCAGGGGCGCTTGATCGGCTGCGCCGCGGCTTCCGGCAAAATCTGAGTGCGCCTGTTACCGTCACTGACTGGCGACCCTTTGTACATGAGATGCGCCTGTTTAAAAGTGCCGCCGAGATTGACATCATGCGGCAGGCGGGCAGGATCAGCGCCCTGGCGCATACCCGTGCTATGCAGCAGTGTCGTCCGGGCATGTATGAGTATCAGCTGGAAGGCGAAATCCACTATGAATTCTCACGCCATGGTGCCCGCTTTCCGTCTTATAACACCATCGTAGGCTCTGGTGAGAACGGCTGTATTCTGCACTACACCGAGAACGAAAGCGAAATGCGCGATGGCGATCTGGTGCTGATTGATGCCGGATGCGAGTTCCACGGCTATGCCGGTGATATCACCCGCACATTTCCGGTTAACGGTAAATTTTCCCCCGCGCAGCGTGAAATCTATGACATCGTGCTGGCTTCGCTCTGCAAGGCATTATCCATGTTTCGTCCGGGTGTGAGCATCCGGGAAGTCAATGATGAAGTGGTGCGCATCATGATTACCGGCCTGGTTGATCTCGGTATTCTTGATGGCAATATTGACGAGCTGTTTGCAGAGCAGGCACATCGCGCTTTCTTTATGCATGGATTAGGTCACTGGCTGGGGCTGGATGTCCATGATGTCGGTCATTACGGTACACCGGGTCGCGATCGGGTGCTGGAACCAGGTATGGTACTGACAGTGGAGCCGGGACTCTACATCGCCCCGGATGCTAACGTGCCGCCGCAATATCGCGGGATTGGTATACGCATTGAGGATGATATCGTGATTACGCCAGCAGGCCATGAGAATCTCACTGATAGCGTGGTAAAAGATCCGGATGCGATTGAAGCGCTAATGGCGGCGGCGCGTAGCCTATGACCATTCTGATTGCAGGTGGTGGCATGACCGGCGCCACCCTGGCGCTGGCAATATCTCATCTGACGCAGGGCAAGCTGCCGGTGACGCTGATTGAGCGCAGCGAGCCGACTGGCCGCAATCATCCAGGCTTTGACGGCCGGGCAATTGCGCTGGCTGCAGGCACCTGTCAGCAGCTGGCAGCCATTGACCTCTGGCGTTCGCTGGCGGATTGCGCCACACCGATTACGCATATTCACGTTTCCGATCGTGGTCATAGCGGCCAGGTGGAACTCTATGCTGACGATTATCATCTGGCAGCGCTGGGGCAGGTAGTAGAGCTGTTTGATGTCGGGCAGCGGCTGTTTAAACGCCTCCAGCAGGCACCAGGCGTGACGCTACGCTGCCCTGACCAGGTTGAGCGGGTCACACGTGATGCATCACGTGTGCAGGTAACACTGAAAGGCGGTGACACGCTGGAGGGCGCGTTACTGGTCGCAGCTGACGGATCACGTTCAGCGCTGGCTGCTTCCTGCGGGATCCAGTGGCAGCGTGATGATTATCAGCAGCTGGCAATTATCGCCAATGTCGCCACGCAGCGACCGCATCAGGGAGAGGCGTTTGAGCGTTTTACCCGGTATGGGCCGCTGGCGCTGCTGCCGATGTCCGGTAACCGTATGTCGCTGGTATGGTGTCATCCGGCTGATGCTGAAAGCAGCGTGCGGGCGTGGGATGATGCGACCTTTCTGCATGAATTGCAGCAGGCATTTGGCTGGCGGCTGGGACGATTTACGCAGGTTGGTCAGCGTGAAATCTATCCGCTGGCGCTGCAAATTGCCGATCGTCAGGTCACGCATCGTCTGGCGCTGGTAGGTAATGCTGCACAGACACTGCATCCGATTGCCGGGCAGGGTTTTAATCTCGGTATGCGTGATGTGATGTCGTTAGCGGAAACGCTGGCAGCGGCGTATCGCCAGCAGCAGGATCCCGGCAGTTATGCCGTACTGCAGCACTTTGCCGCGCGCCGTCAGGCCGATCGGGCGGCGACCATTGGCGTAACTGATGGTCTGGTAAGAGTCTTCGCTAATCACTATGCACCGCTGGTCGCGGGACGAAATCTTGGGCTGGTGACAATGAATCACCTGCCGTGGCTGCAACATCCTCTGGCTGCGCGAACGCTCGGCTGGGTAAAGCGTTAAGCACGAATTAAGGGACAGCAATGCAAACATTTGATGTGGCAATTGCCGGTGGCGGCATGGTCGGTCTGGCGGTGGCCTGTGGTCTGCAGGGCAGCGGTCTGCGCGTTGCCGTGCTTGAGAAGGCGGCAGAGCCGCAGTTTGATCCTGCATCCGCCGCATCGATCCGGGTATCAGCAATCAACGCCGCCAGCGAGCGACTGTTGCAGAAGCTGGATGTCTGGTCAGCGATCCTTGCGCTGCGTGCCAGCGCCTATCACGGTATGGAAGTGTGGGATCAGGATAGCTTTGGCGCAATCAGCTTTGATGATGAACAGCAGGGGCTGTCGCATCTCGGCTATATCATTGAGAACGATGTGATCCATAGCGCGCTGTGGCAGCGTGCCAGTCAGTGTAGTGATATCACGCTGTTTACCGCCGCTCAGCTCCAGCAGGTGGCGTTTGGCGACAATGAAGCGTTTATTACACTGCAGGATGGCACCATGATGAGTGCCCGGTTGATGATTGCTGCCGATGGCGCTAACTCATGGCTGCGCGACAAAGCCGATATTCCGCTGAGCTTCTGGGATTATGAGCATCATGCGCTGGTGGCAAACGTGCGGACTGACATGCCGCATGATGCGATTGCACGTCAGGTGTTTCATGGCGAGGGTATTCTGGCGTTTCTGCCGATGCAGGATCCGCATCTCTGCTCAATTGTCTGGTCGCTGGCCCCCCAGGAGGCGGCACGACTCCAGTCGATGCCAGCAGAACTGTTCAATCAGCAGCTCTCAGTGGCGTTTGATATGCGGCTGGGACTGTGTCAGGTTGAGAGCGAACGTAAAACATTTCCGCTGATGGCGCGCTATGCCCGAAACTTTGCCGCGCACCGACTGGCGCTGGCGGGTGATGCCGCACACACTATTCATCCGCTGGCCGGTCAGGGCGTTAATCTGGGCTTTATGGATGCCGCAGAGTTAATTAGCGAAATCCGGCGTCTGCACCAGGCCGGACGGGATATTGGTGAACATCTTTCACTGCGCCGCTATGAGCGCCGCCGCAAACATAGTGCCGCCATGATGCTGGCGGGTATGCAGGGTTTTCGGGAGCTGTTTGCGGGGACGCATCCGGCAAAAAAACTGCTGCGTGATGTGGGCTTAAAAATGGCTGATACTCTGCCCGGCGTGAAGCCGCGTTTACTTAAGCAGGCGATGGGGCTGAACGATCTGCCTGAGTGGATCCGCTAATCGACAGCGCGTGATACAGGCTTTACCAGCCTCTGACCCGGGTGTCAGTAGCGATACTATCAGCTTTTACGCCAGCAGAGCATCCCGATAATTTTCACTCTGAATGCTCTGTATGGCGCTTTGCTGGTAGCTGATTTATTATCTGCTTATCTGCTTATCTGCTTATCTGCTTATCTGTCTGACTGTCTGACTGTCTGACTGCCTGACTGCCTGACTGCCTGACTGCCTGACTGCCTCTTCAGACTTCCTGAAAACCTACGGCTTACCCATTAAGCAGTGAATAACCTGTTACGACTGTCGATCAGGCTATTAATTAAAACCACCGGGCAGTTGCTGAGTGCTTGTTCCATGCTGTTCGCTGGTAAAGCGCAACGCTTTTACCACTTTATATCGTGCCCTGGCGCTGTTGTGCACCGTTATGGGGCGTAGCGCGCCAGCAGAGTGCTTCGTTTGATTTATTCTAATTTCACTCCGTTTTCGCATTAGATATTTTCATGCAAATGGTGTCATGCCACCCTGGTGATTTATCTGGTTTAGCCTGCGGCTCCATTTTTTTGCTGAGCAGGCTTAGCTAAGTTGCACTTTGTGCGTGGTTAATCACATAAAAGCAGCGGATTATGCTGCATTCTGGAGGCTGCACTATAACGCTGCAGTGTGACTTTGCCCTGATTTTGCTTATGGTTAATTACAGTTTTCAGTGGTAACGTCAACATAAAGAGAACGTTTGCGTCGGGCAGAAATCACGATGCAGACGCGTCACATTCACTTGGTTTTTTACAGGATGGTTATGACTCAGCAAACGCCTCTGTTTGAACAGCACCAGAGCTGTGGTGCGCGTATGGTGGACTTCCATGGCTGGATGATGCCGCTGCACTATGGCTCGCAGATTGATGAGCATCATGCTGTACGCAGCGATGCCGGCATGTTTGATGTTTCCCATATGACCATTGTTGATCTGCATGGCGCGCGCGTTCGCGAGTTTCTGCGCTACCTGCTGGCAAATGATGTCGCAAAACTGACACAGCCCGGCAAGGCACTCTACAGCGGTATGCTCAACGCTTCCGGTGGCGTTATCGATGATTTGATCGTCTATTTTTTGCAGGACGATTTTTTCCGTCTGGTGGTTAACTCTGCCACGCGCGAAAAAGATCTTGCCTGGATTGAGCAGCATGCAACGGCATATGGTGTTGAACTCACAGAGCGCAGCGATCTGGCCATGATTGCTATACAGGGGCCGCAGGCTCAACAGAAAGTGCAAACCCTGTTAGACAGTGCTCAGCGTGCAGCGGTCGCAGATATGAAACCGTTCTATGGCGTACAGGCAGGTGAGCTGTTTATCGCGACCACAGGCTATACCGGTGAAGCGGGCTATGAAATTGCGTTACCGGCAGTTCGCGCGGCGGCTTTCTGGCAGCAGCTGCTGGCAGCAGGCGTAAAACCAGCCGGACTGGGCGCGCGCGACACGCTGCGTCTGGAAGCAGGCATGAATCTGTATGGTCAGGAGATGGATGAGAGCGTTTCGCCACTGGCAGCCAATATGGGCTGGACCATCAGCTGGGAGCCAGCAGATCGCGATTTTATTGGTCGCGAAGCGCTGGACGCGCAGCGCACGCAGAACAGTGAAAAACTGGTCGGCCTGATCATGACAGAAAAAGGCGTATTGCGCGGCGGTCAGACGGTACGCTTTACCGACCAGCAGGGCGTCACGCAGCAGGGTATTATTACCAGTGGCTCTTTTTCACCAACGCTGGGCTGCAGTATTGCGCTGGCGCGTGTGCCTGCGGGAGTGGGTGAGCAAGCCATTGTGGAGATCCGCAATCGCGAAATGCCGGTCAGTGTCACCAGACCGATTTTTGTTCGCGCCGGTAAGCCGGTCGCTTAGCTAATTTTCAGGAGAGATGGCAATGAGCAATGTGCCAAATACGTTGAAGTATCGTGACAGCCACGAGTGGGTGCGCAAAGAAGAGGATGGCTCTTTTACCGTGGGCATCACCGAACATGCTCAGGAGTTGCTGGGTGATATGGTGTTTGTGGATCTGCCTGATGTTGGCGCGACGTTCGCTGCTGGGGATGATTGCGCAGTGGCAGAGTCAGTTAAAGCCGCTTCTGATATCTATGCGCCACTGAGTGGCGAAATTATCGCTGTCAATGATGAGCTGACCGATTCGCCGGAGCTGGTTAACAGCGCGCCTTACGGTGACGGCTGGCTGTTCCGTATCAAAGCCAGCAATGCGGCAGAGCTCGACTCAATGCTGGATGCTGATGCCTATAAAGCCAGCATTGACGAATAAGCTGCTCAGGTGCCGTACTGCGGCACCTCTTTTTATCTGTCTGATTTTAAGCCGTTTTTGTAACCCAGCCCGATGCAGGATTTACTGTAATGACCCAGACTCTCAGCCAGCTTGAACATAACGGTGCATTTATTGAGCGCCATATTGGTCCCACCGCCGCACAGCAGGCCACGATGCTGGAGGCGATTGGCGCACAGTCGCTTAGCGAGCTTATCAGCACTATTGTACCTGCTGATATTCAGCTGCCAGGGCCGCCCGCAACCGGAGACGCCGCTACCGAGCAGCAGGCGCTGGCAGAGCTGAAAGCGATTGCCAGTCAGAATCAGCGCTACAAATCCTGGATCGGCATGGGCTACAGTGCGGTGATCATGCCGCCGGTTATCCTGCGTAATATGCTGGAGAATCCTGGCTGGTATACCGCTTATACGCCTTATCAGCCCGAAGTCTCACAGGGACGGCTGGAAGCGCTGCTGAACTTTCAAACCCTGACGCTGGATTTAACCGGGATGGATGTCGCTTCGGCATCGCTGCTGGATGAAGCCACTGCCGCCGCAGAAGCGATGGCGATGGCAAAACGCGTCAGCAAACTGAAAAACGCCAGCAAATTCTTTATTGCTGAGGATATCCATCCGCAGACGCTGGATGTGGTGCGCACTCGTGCAGAAACCTTTGGTTTTGAGCTGATAATCGATCGTGCGGAAAAAGCCTCTGAGCATCAGGATCTGTTTGGCGTGCTGCTGCAACAGGTCGGCACAACCGGTGAGGTACATGATTACAGCGATCTGATTGCGGAGCTGAAAAGCCGGAAAGTGGTAGTCAGTGTAGCCGCTGATTTTATGGCGCTGCTGCTGCTGGAAGCGCCAGGTAAGCAGGGAGCGGATATCGTCTTTGGCTCTGCCCAGCGCTTTGGCGTGCCAATGGGATATGGCGGCCCACATGCCGCTTTCTTTGCCAGCCGTGATGAGTTCAAGCGCTCTATGCCGGGACGCATTATCGGTGTTTCACGCGATGCCGCAGGTAACACTGCGCTGCGCATGGCGATGCAGACGCGCGAACAGCATATCCGGCGCGAAAAAGCCAATTCTAACATCTGTACGTCGCAGGTGCTGCTGGCCAATATCGCTGGTCTCTACGCGGTTTATCACGGCCCGCAGGGGCTGCTGCGTATCGCCTCGCGCATTCATCGTCTGACCAGCATCCTGGCAACGGGTTTGCAGCAGGCAGGACTCAAATTGCGTCATACCAGCTGGTTTGACACCCTTACTGTGGAAGTTGCTGATAAAGCGGCAGTGCTTAACCGTGCGCTAAGTTTTGGCGTGAACCTGCGCAGCGATATCCACCATGCTGTGGGGATCACGCTGGATGAAACCACCAGCCGCGAAGATGTGCAGGCGTTGTTTGCTATTCTGCTTGGCGACAATCACGGTCTGCACATTGAAGAGCTTGATAGTCGCGTAGCGGCTGATAACAATGCGATTCCGGCGGCACAGCAGCGCCGCAGCGACTACCTGACGCATCCGGTGTTTAATCGCTATCACAGCGAAACCGGGATGATGCGCTATATGCATGCGCTGGAGAAAAAAGATCTGGCACTGAATCAGGCGATGATCCCGCTTGGCTCCTGTACCATGAAGCTTAATGCCGCCGCTGAGATGATCCCTATTACCTGGCCAGAGTTTGCTGAACTGCATCCATTTTGCCCAGGCGAGCAGGCTGCGGGTTATCTGCAGATGATCGAGCAGCTATCACAATGGCTGGTACAGCTTACCGGCTATGATGCACTCTGCATGCAGCCAAACTCGGGTGCACAGGGCGAGTATGCCGGGCTGCTGGCCATTCGGCGCTATCATGAAAGCCGCAATCAGGGGCAGCGTAACCTCTGCCTGATCCCGGCTTCTGCGCACGGTACTAACCCGGCGTCTGCCCAGATGGCAGGTATGTCAGTGGTGGTCGTGGCCTGTGATAAACAGGGGAATATCGATCTGGGCGATCTGCGTGAGAAAGCAGCGCAGGCGGGCGATGCACTCTCCTGCATTATGGTGACTTATCCCTCTACACATGGTGTCTATGAAGAGACGATCCGCGAGGTGTGTCAAATCGTGCATCAATATGGCGGGCAGGTCTACCTGGATGGCGCAAATATGAACGCGCAGGTCGGCATCACCACACCAGGCTATATTGGCGCGGATGTGTCACATCTGAACCTGCATAAAACCTTCTGTATTCCGCACGGCGGCGGCGGACCGGGCATGGGGCCGATTGGCGTAAAAGCGCATCTGGCGCCTTTTGTGCCGGGTCACAGCGTGGTGCAGATGGAGGGTACGCTGACGCAGCAGGGAGCGGTATCAGCAGCGCCATTTGGCAGCGCCTCGATTCTGCCAATCAGCTGGATGTATATTCGTATGATGGGCGCAGAGGGGCTGAAGCAGGCAAGCTCGGTGGCTATCCTGAACGCAAACTATATTGCGCACCGGTTGCAGTCCGCCTACCCTGTTCTCTATTCCGGACGAGATGGGCGGGTGGCACACGAATGTATTCTGGATATCCGGCCGCTGAAAGAGCAGACCGGAATCGGCGAGCTGGATATTGCCAAGCGTCTGATTGATTACGGATTTCATGCGCCAACCATGTCTTTCCCGGTGGCAGGAACCCTGATGGTGGAGCCTACTGAGTCTGAAAGCAAAGTCGAGCTGGATCGCTTTATCGATGCAATGCTGGCAATTCGTATGGAGATCGATCGTGTGGCGGCGGGTGAATGGCCTGCGGATGACAATCCGCTGGTAAATGCACCGCATACCCAGATGGAAGTGGTTGGTGAGTGGCACCATCCCTATACGCGTGAACTGGCGGTATTCCCGGCGGGCAGCGCCAATAAATACTGGCCGACAGTAAAACGTCTTGATGATGTCTTCGGCGATCGCAATGTCTTCTGCTCCTGCGTGCCAGTGAGCGAATATCAGTAAAGAGATTTTTCCCTGAGTGTAAAAGGACCGTTCAGCGGTCCTTTTGTTTTGGAGCGAACTATGGATCTGGCACTGGTTACCGGCGGCAGCCGGGGAATAGGGCGTGCGACTTCGCTGTTGCTGGCACAGGCAGGTTATAGGGTAGTAATTAACTATCGTCAGCGCGAAGACGCTGCGCAGCAGCTGGTCGCAGAGATCGCTGCCCGCGGAGGCAGTGCCTGTGCAATTCAGGCAGATATTGCCGATGAACAGCAGGTGGAAAATCTGTTTGCGCAGCTGGATCGCCAGTCAGGTTATCTGCGGGTTGTTGTTAATAATGCAGGTATTCTGTTCAGCCAGTGTCAGGTGGAGGCACTCCGCGCTGAGCGTATTCGACGCGTGCTGGCCACGAACGTGATCGGGCCTTTTATCTGCTGTCGTGAAGCGGTAAAGCGTATGAGTACCGCTTATGGCGGGCAGGGTGGCGTTATTGTTAATGTTTCATCCGGTGCCGTGCACAGCGGCGCACCTGATGAGTATGTGGATTATGCTGCTTCAAAAGCGGCGATGGATACATTGACCAGAGGCCTGGCGCGTGAGGTTGCGCAGCAGGGGATCCGGGTAACCGGTGTGCGTCCTGGCTCTACGCTGACTGAGATGCACGCGGATGGTGGCGAGCCAAATCGGGTTGAGCGGGTAGCGCAGCGTATTCCGCTGGGGCGTGGCGGTCAGCCAGAGGAGATCGCCGAGGCAATTCTCTGGCTGACCAGTGATGCTGCGTCATATGTTACGGGCAGCATCCTGGATGTAACCGGCGGGCTGTAATCAGCGCCGCTGCTTACAGCGACTCGCCGTTACTGGCGATAACCTGCTGATACCAGCCAAAGCTCTTTTTGCGGGCGCGGGCAAATGTCCCGCTGCCATCATCGTTTTTATCTACATGGATAAAACCGTAGCGCTTGTTGTACTGACCCGTAGTAAAAGAGACGCAATCAATACAGCCCCATGGCGTGTAGCCCATTAAATCCACGCCATCCAGCGCTACCGCTTTTTTCATCTCGCTGATATGCGCGCGCAGGTAGTCGATACGATAATCATCCTCGATAAAGCCCGCCGCATTGGGTTTATCAATGGCACCAAACCCATTTTCGACAATAAACAGTGGCTTCTGATAGCGCTCATACAGCGCGTTAAGCACGTAGCGCAGGCCCACCGGGTCGATCTGCCAGCCCCAGTCTGATGCTTTTACATGCGGGTTTGGCACCACACCATCAAAACCGGTAATCGGATCGTCCACACCGCTGGCCCGGGTATCAACGGCGTTGCTCATGTAGTAGCTAAAACCTATATAGTCGCAGCAGCCCTGACGCAGCGTTTCAGCATCATCCGCCTCCATTTCAATATGGTAGCCTTTGCGCGCCCACTCCTTCAGGGTATAGGCGGGATAAGCACCGCGCATCTGCACATCACTGAAGACGTAGCGCTGGTGCATCGCCTCCTGCGCGCGCATCACATCATCGGGATGACAGGAGAACGGATAGACCGGCACCATTGCGATCATGCAGCCAATCTGAAAACCGGAATTGATCTCATGGCCGCGCTTCACCACTCTGGCGCTGGCAACAAACTGATGATGCATCACCTGATACATGGTCTGCTCTGGCTTCTCATCTTCGGTAAAGACCACGCCCGAACAGCAGTAGCCAAACAGCGGATACTGCCAGTTGCGCTGATTATTGATCTCGTTAAAGGTCATCCAGTATTTCACTTTGTGCTGATAGCGCGTCATGACCACTTCACTAAATCGCACAAAGAAATCGACCACACGGCGATCGCGCCAGCCGCCATACTCTTTCACCAGATGGTAAGGCATCTCGAAATGCGACAGCGTAATAACCGGCTCAATCCCATAGCGCAGCAGCTCATCAAACAGATCATCATAGAACTGCAGACCCGCTTCATTAGGCTGCGTTTCGTCACCATTGGGGAAAATACGTGTCCAGGCGATAGAGGTGCGGAAACATTTAAAGCCCATTTCGGCAAACAGCGCAATATCGCTTTTATAGTGTGAATAGAACTCCACCGCCTGGTGATTTGGATAATAGTTGCCGGGCTGAACGCCGTTGGTAATCACGCGATCTACACCATGGGCGCCGCCGGTCAGTACATCAGCGATGCTGACGCCTTTGCCTCCCTGATCCCAGCCGCCTTCAACCTGATGAGCGGCAACTGCGCCGCCCCAGAGAAATCCTTGTGGTAACTGCAAATCATCACGCATTGTTCAGCCTCATCATCATATCGGTGAAAAGAGAATTGCTGGCAGTTTAACAAGCAGCGGAAGAATGTCACGCTATAACACCGCCAGCCAGAGGTGACATGTTACAGCGAAAAAACAGGGTGTTTTCAGTGGGATATCATTGATGCCAGCGTGCGACCCAGCGTTTCAATTATGTAGATCACGGGCACCTGGGTGGTGATATCAACGCGATCGTCAAGCCGGGTCTGTGGCACATGATAAGAGAGGGTAAAGTCCGCCATTTTTGCCAGCGAACTGCTGTCATGATTAGTAATGGCGATAATTTTACAATGGCTCAGGCTGAACTGGCTGGCAAACCGCAGGATCTCTTCGGTTTCGCCTGAAACCGAAAGGATGATCGCCAGTGCGCTGGTATAAACGCTGGGCGTAACCGGATAGTAAGGATCGTCAATATGGTGACTGAACTTGCCAATATTAGAAAAAAAACGCGCACCATATTTGCCCAGGCTGCCAGAGGTGCCGGCACCGATAAAAAAGATATGATCCGCCTGCAGGATCATCTGCGCCGCCTGTGCAATTTGCTGCTCAAACTCCGCATTGTGAATACTTTTAAAAAAGCTCAGCATCGCACCTGGCCCGGAAGGTGCGGTGGGCGGGGTTGCCTGCTCCTGCGCCAGACGAAAGCGGATACGAAACTCCGACCAGCCATCACAATGCATTTTTCGACAAAAGCGTAACACGGTGGTGGTTGAGACGCCCGCCCGCGTCGCCAGATCGCGGATTGTCATATAGCTGACGCTATCCGGATGCCTGATGATGAAACGGTAAACCTGCATCTCAAGATCGTTCAGGCTGGAGAGATCGCGGTGTGCAAACATGCGAAACAACACTCATGCTGAAAAGGGAGGTCTGCAGTGTATCAGATTGATCCCCGTCACGGGTGACACACCTGATCACAGAAAATTTTAGCGTACATGTGTACACTGAAATCGGAGTCAGATAGGCTGCTGGTTACAAAAACAACAGTACTCTCCCTCCTCAGGAACTCTGCGCTATGGTAAAAAACTCACTTGCCCCTCCGGGCTATTCACTGGCAGAAGAGATAGCCAACAGCATCAGCCACGGTATCGGCTGTCTGTTTGGCATCGCTGGTCTGGTACTGCTGCTGATACAGGCGGCCGAGATGCAGGCAAATGCCACTGCCATCACCAGTTATAGCTTGTATGGCGGCAGTATGATTCTGCTCTATCTGGCCTCAACGCTGTATCACGCTATTCCGCATCAGCGCGCACGTGCGTGGCTGAAAAAATTTGACCACTGTGCCATCTATCTGTTGATAGCCGGAACCTACACGCCGTTTTTGCTGGTGGGGCTAAAATCGCCGCTGGCGCACGGCCTGATGGTGGTGATCTGGAGTCTGGCGCTGGCGGGCATCATCTTTAAACTCACTATTGCTCATCGGTTTAAAGTATTGTCAGTGGTGACCTATCTCAGTATGGGCTGGTTATCGCTGGTCGTGATTTATCAGCTGGCAATGCGGCTCTCCGCTGGCGGGATCTGGCTGCTGGCAGCAGGCGGTATCGTCTATTCGCTGGGCGTGATCTTTTACGTCTGTCGCCGTATTCCGTTTAATCACGCTATCTGGCACGGCTTTGTGCTGGGAGGCAGCGTACTGCACTTCTGTGCCATCTATTTCTATGTGAAGTAAGGCTGTACCTGTCATAGAAACTCAGGCCGCGACTCCCGGCGGTATAGAAAAACATATCAACAATAGGGACGCTGTTCAGCGTCCCTCTGCAGGTTACTCTTCCAGCGTATAGGGCAGCGGCTGAATAGTGAGTTTGCCACCCTCATCGCCCTCGACGCGCAGAACTGCGCCCGGTTCCGGATCGTTATTCATCACCATCTGCACCCAGACACTGCTGTCATCCAGCTGTACTGCGCTCAGCACTGTGCCGGTACGACGCCACCGCTCGCCCATCTGCAGCTCCAGTGAACTGCCACTTTCCGGCAGCTTAGCTGCAGTGCCAGCCAGCCAGAACAGGGCGCGCTTGTTGGCACCACGAAATTTAGCCCGGGCTACCATCTCCTGACCGGTATAACAGCCTTTTTTAAAGCTGATAGCATCCAGCGCCTGCAGGTTCGTCGCCTGCGGAATAAGCTGGGCACTCAACGTGCTATCGATCACCGGAATACCGGCTTCAATATCCAGCGCCAGCCACTGCCTGCTGTCGTTGAACTGCGCCTCACCTGCCAGTGCAGCTTTTATCTCTTCCGCTTTAGCCGCTGTGGTGATCACTAAAAAGCGTTCTGCTGGCTGCTCCAGCCATAGCAGGGTGCTTTCATCCTGTACCACGACAGCATGCTCAGCGTCCGGCAGGGTAGTAAACAGGTTTGCCAGCGCCGCGCGCGCCTGGAACCCGGCCAGACCCAACAGAACAGCATCGTCATCTGCCGCAATAGTGACTTTGGCAAATACTGCATATTTTTTTAGCTCAGCGATTTGCTGGTCGCGCAGGTTACGGCGCACCAGATAGGCGTACCCTTCAGCATGATGAAACAGACGCAGATTGCTCCACATTTTGCCTTTGGCATCACAGTGAGCCGCCTGGCGATGCTGACTGGCTGGCAGCGCCGCAACGTCCAGCGTCAGCTGGCCTTGCAGATAGCTGGTACTATCTTTGCCCTGTACTGAAACCAGCGCCCACTCATCAAGCGACATCAGTGTCAGGGGCAGGCGCACCGCAGCTACAGGCTGACGGGGAGGAAGAGTGAAAATCGGCATGTATCCATCCTGATTGATCAAGTTTGTGCGGAGTATGAGGTCAATGTTAAAAGAGCAACCGGGCAATGCAACCTGTTTACTGAACCGGGCGCACAAATCGCGCGTAATCACCCGGATTTATCAAGCCACTTTGCGCGTTCCTGCGCAGATACGTGGGTACAGCCTGCAGCAGGCAAAAAAAGCAGGTACACTGAGCATTACTGTTTTAAGTCGTGGAATATAACACATGGATATTCATGATAAATCCCGCGTTAAGTGGGCCTGCCGCCGTGGCATGCTGGAGCTGGATGTCGCAATTATGCCGTTTTTTCACTATGAATATGATTCGCTGAGCGATGAAGATAAGCGGGTATTCGTTGCCTTGCTGAAAAGCGACGATCCGGATCTGTTCAACTGGATGATGGATCATGGCGAACCTGCCGATCCGGAGTTCAGGCGAATGGTAAAACTGATCCAGCAGCGTAACCGTGAACGCGGTCCGGTGGCAATGTAAGTTACATCCCGCACGCAGCGCCCGGCTGATCAATCTGCTGTCGGGCTATTGCGGTGCTCTGCTGCTGATCTGTTTCACCTGGCACGCAGAGTGGCATGGCCTGCAGGCTCTGCTGTCGATTGCTGTGCTGGCAGAGAGCTGGCGTAATGAGCGGCTACTGCTGCGCCGCTGTGGTGAGCTGACGCGGGATGGTGATGGCGTCTGGTGCTGGCAGGGGGTTAGCTGGTACACGGTTTGCCCGGAGCAGTGGTTACCCTGGGGAGTACTACTGACACTGCGCAATGCGCAGGGGAAACGCTGGCGCCTCTGGCTGATGTGCGACGCGATGCCATCGCTGGCGTGGCGTCAGTTACGCGCGCACTGTGCGCTGAGTAAAACCGCGTAGCGCGTTACAGCCGATCTGCGGTTTCTGTCAGTATTTGCTCACACCACTGCTCAATGCGCTCATCGCTCTGCTCAAACTGATTAACATCATCCAGCGCCAGGCCAACAAACTGTGAGCCGTCAGCGGTAAGCGGTTTGCGGCTGGTAAAGGTATAACCCTCCAGTGGCCAGTAACCGACAAACTGCACACCCATCGGCTGCAGCAGTTCATGCAGCATACCCAGTGCATCAAGAAACCATTCGCTGTACTCAATCTGGTCGCCCATGCCGTAAAGCGCCACAATTTTATCCTGCAGGTTTAGTGCCGGTAATTGTGCCCAGACCGCTTCCCAGTCCTCCTGTAACTCGCCAAAGTCCCAGGTTGGAATGCCGAGAATAAGCAGGTCATACTGCTCCATCAGCGACGGGTCATCATCTTTGAGATTGTGCAGCGTGACCAGCTCTTCACCAATAAAGTCGCGGATCTTTTCAGCTGCCATCTCGGTGTAACAGGTACTTGAACCGTAAAAAAGGCCGATATTCATGCGGTTGATGCTCTGTATAAAACTCACTCGGGCGCAATTGTACCAGAACCCCCCGGCTTTAAGGCATAATGAGCACAATTTCACACCAGCGAGGAGAAAATGTGCAGGATAGCGAACTGATTGAGCAGTTTCTTGATGCGCTCTGGCTGGAGCGCAATCTGGCGCAAAACAGTCTGGCCTCTTATCGGCAGGATTTGCAGACGCTGATGATGTGGCTGCAACGTCACGGTCTCTCACTGATGACGCTACAGGCGATTGATCTGCAGCAGTTTCTCGCTGAGCGCGTTGAGGGAGGCTATAAAGCCACCAGCTCAGCGCGTACGTTAAGCGCTATGCGTCGCCTGTTTCAGTATCTCTACCGCGAAAAGTTGCGCAGTGACGATCCGAGTGCGCTGCTCTCTGCACCTAAACTGCCGCAGCGGCTGCCAAAAGATCTGAGCGAGAGTCAGGTGGAGCGGCTGCTGCAGGCACCTGCCACTGATATTCCGCTGGAGTTGCGTGATAAAGCGATGCTGGAGGTGCTCTACGCCACCGGGCTACGCGTTTCCGAACTGGTCGGGCTGACTATCAGTGATGTCAGCCTGCGCCAGGGCGTGGTGCGCGTACTTGGCAAGGGCAATAAAGAGCGACTGGTGCCATTAGGTGAAGAAGCGATTTACTGGCTGGAGCACTATATACAGCATGGGCGGCCCTGGCTGCTTAATGGACAGACGCTGGATGTGCTGTTTCCCAGCCAGCGTGCACAGCAGATGACGCGCCAGACTTTCTGGCATCGTATTAAACATTATGCTGTGCTGGCGGGTATTGATAGTGAAAAACTGTCCCCCCATGTGCTGCGGCACGCATTTGCCACACATTTACTGAACCACGGCGCCGATTTACGCGTCGTACAGATGTTACTGGGCCACAGCGATCTCTCAACTACCCAGATCTACACGCATGTCGCTACTGAGCGGTTGCGTCAACTACATCAACAGCATCACCCGCGCGCCTGAGCAGCGGCAACAAGGATTAATGATGAAAAAACAGTTTACCGTGCTGGCGCTACTGGTCAGTGCTTTCTCCGCCCTGACCCATGCTGATGACAGCGCAATCCAGCAGACGCTGAAAAAGGTTGGACTACAGCAGGCTGAAATTCTGCCATCACCGCTGCCGGGAATGAAAACCGCGCTGACTGAGAGTGGGGTTATCTACATTACCGAAGATGGCAAACATATGATTCAGGGGCCGCTCTATGACGTTAGCGGAGCACAGCCGGTTAATACCACGAATCAGCTGCTGGATAAAAAGGTCGCTGCGCTGGCACCAGAGATGATTGTTTATAAAGCGCCTAAAGAGCAGCATGTCGTCACGGTCTTTACAGATATCACCTGCGGCTACTGCCGCAAGCTGCATGAGCAGATGGCAGACTACAACGCGCTGGGAATTACTGTTCGTTATCTTGCCTTTCCGCGTGAGGGACTTAATGGCCAGGTAGAGAAAGAGATGAAAACAATCTGGTGCAGCGCCGATCGCAATAAAGCGTTTGATGAGGCGATGAAAGGCGATGTGCCAAAAATGGACGCGCCGGCGACCTGCAAAATCAATCTCGATCAGCACTATAAACTTGGCATCCTGTTCGGTATTCAGGGTACGCCAGCCATTCTCACCGACAGCGGCACCATGATTCCGGGATATCAGGGACCACAGGAGCTGAAACAGGTGCTTGATGGTCAGAAGCGGGGCGGTTAATTCATTGTGATGCACTCTACTGAACTGCGTCGGCGCACCACACCCGCTGATGCCAGCCTGCCAGACGATCTGCCACCGCTGCTGCGTCGCCTCTATTTGCATCGCGGTGTCAAAACAGCTGCAGAGCTGGAGCGCGGTGCAAAGCATCTGCTGCCATGGCAAAGCCTGAGCGGCATTGATGCAGCGGTAAAACTACTGCATCAGATGCTACAGAGCGGTCAGCGAATTCTGGTGGTAGGGGATTTCGACGCCGATGGCGCAACCAGCACCGCACTCACTGTGCTGGCGCTGCGAAGTATGGGCGGTAACGTCGACTATCTGGTACCCAATCGCTTCGACGATGGGTATGGATTGAGCCCGGCGGTGGTGGAGCAGGCACGTGCACGCGGTGCTGAGATGATCCTGACGGTGGATAATGGCATCTCTTCACACGCCGGTGTGGAAACTGCGCGGCAGTATGCTATCCCGGTGTTGATCACCGATCACCATCTGCCCGGTGACACGCTGCCGGCCGCAGAAGCTATCGTCAATCCCAATCTCAGCGACAGCGCTTTTCCATCGCGTGCGCTGGCGGGCGTTGGGGTCGCTTTTTATCTGATGCTGGCGCTGCGTGCTTATCTGCGTCAGCAGAACTGGTTTGGTGCGCAGCGCAGCGAACCGAATCTGGCAGCGTGGCTGGATCTGGTTGCGCTGGGGACTGTCGCAGATGTCGTCCCGCTGGATGCTAACAATCGTATACTGGTCTGGCAGGGGTTAAGTCGTATCCGTGCCGGTAAATGTCGTGCAGGTATCCGCGCGTTACTGGAGATTGCGAATCGCGATGCGCGACAGCTGGCGGCCAGTGACCTGGGATTTGCCGTGGGGCCGCGCCTTAATGCCGCCGGTCGTCTTGACGATATGTCGGTTGGGGTGGCACTGCTGCTGACCGAAGATATTGCACAGGCGCGTATGCTGGCCAGCGAACTTGATGCGCTTAATCAGACGCGCAAAGAGATTGAGCAGGGAATGAAAAGCGAAGCGCTGGCGCTATGCGATGCGCTGGAGCGCCAGCACAGCGATCTGCCGCTGGGCCTGGCGTTTTATCATCCTGAATGGCATCAGGGTGTGGTAGGTATTCTCGCTTCACGTCTTAAAGAGCGCTTTCACCGTCCGGTCATCGCGTTTGCCCCGGCGGGCGATGGTACGCTAAAAGGGTCGGGGCGCTCAGTTGCTGGCCTGCATCTGCGCGATGCGCTGGAGCGGCTGGATACGCTCTACCCGGGGCTGATTATCAAATTTGGTGGTCACGCGATGGCGGCGGGACTCTCGCTGGAGGTTGCCAGATATGAGGAGTTTCGTCAGCGTTTTGCCGCGCTGATTGATGAGTGGCTGGATGGTGAAGCATTGCAGGGTGTGGCCTGGTCAGATGGCGAGCTTCATGCGCAGGAGTTTAGCCTGCACACAGCTGAAATGCTGCGTGAGGCGGGGCCCTGGGGGCAGGCATTTCCAGAGCCGCTCTTCGATGGCCGGTTTAAACTGCTGCAGCAGCGGCTGGTGGGTGAGCGACATCTGAAAGTCATGGTAGAGCCTTATGGCGGAGGGCCGCTACTGGATGGGATTGCGTTTAATGTCGATACCCGGCTGTGGCCAGATACCAGCGTGCGCGAGGTTGAACTGGCTTATAAACTCGATATTAATGAGTATCGTGGCAATCGCTCAGTGCAGCTGATTATCGACCATATCTGGCCGCTATAGCCACGCGCGCCGCTACAAAGTGCGCGCGCTTTCGGGTAAACTTACGCATTACTCTATATTTTCTCACCGTATCGCTAAATAAGACTGAAAAGCCATGTTTGAAATTAATCCGGTCAAAAATCGTATCCAGGATCTCAGCGAGCGCAGTGGCGTTCTTAGGGGGTATCTTTGACTACGATGCTAAGAAAGAGCGTCTTGAAGAAGTAAACGCCGAGCTGGAGCAGCCGGACGTCTGGAACGAACCTGAACGCGCGCAGGCGCTGGGCAAAGAGCGAGCTTCGCTGGAAGCCGTTGTTGAAACGCTCGATCAGATGCATCAGGGGCTGGAGGATGTGCAGGGTCTGCTGGAGCTGGCGGTGGAAGCTGACGACGAAGAGACCTTCAACGAAGCGGTCGCTGAGCTGGACGTGCTGGACGTTAAGCTGGGGGAACTGGAGTTCCGCCGCATGTTCTCTGGCGAGTATGACAGCGCTGACTGCTACATGGATATTCAGGCGGGTTCCGGCGGTACGGAAGCGCAGGATTGGGCCAGTATGCTGCTGCGCATGTATCTGCGCTGGGCCGAAGCCAAAGGCTTTAAAACTGAGATCATTGAAGAGTCGGAAGGCGAAGTCGCGGGTACAAAATCTGCCACAATTAAAGTCATTGGCGACTACGCTTACGGCTGGCTGCGTACTGAAACCGGCGTGCATCGTCTGGTGCGTAAAAGTCCGTTTGACTCTGGCGGACGTCGTCACACCTCATTTAGTTCGGTGTTTATCTATCCGGAAGTCGATGACAACATCGATATCGATATTAATCCGGCCGATCTGCGCATTGATGTTTATCGCGCATCGGGTGCAGGTGGTCAGCACGTAAACAAAACCGAATCAGCGGTGCGTATTACTCACCTGCCAACCAATATTGTCGTGCAGTGTCAGAACGACCGCTCGCAGCACAAAAACAAAGATCAGGCATTTAAACAGCTGCGCGCCAAGCTGTATGAGTATGAGATGCAGAAGAAAAATGCCGATAAACAGGCCGCAGAAGAGAACAAATCGGATATTGGCTGGGGCAGCCAGATCCGCTCGTATGTGCTGGATGATTCGCGCATCAAAGATCTGCGTACCAGCGTAGAAACCCGCAACACTCAGGCGGTGCTGGATGGCGATCTGGATCGTTTTATTGAAGCAAGTTTAAAAGCAGGGTTATAAGGAACCGACATGTCTGAACAACAACCGCAGAGCGCTGATGCCGCACTTGAGTTAAACAACGAACTAAAAGCGCGTCGCGAAAAACTCAGCGCGCTGCGTGACAAGGGTGTGGCGTTTCCTAACGATTTTCGTCGTGACACCACCTCCGATCGTCTGCACGCCAGCTATGATGACAAGAGCAACGAAGAGCTGGAAGCGCTGGGCATGGAAGTAAGCGTTGCGGGTCGTATGATGACGCGCCGTATTATGGGTAAGGCTTCTTTCGCCACGTTGCAGGATGTGGGCGGCCAGATCCAGATCTACGTTTCCCGTGACGATCTGCCGGAAGGCGTTTACAACGAGCAGTTTAAAAAATGGGATCTGGGCGATATTCTGGGCGCGCGCGGTAAGCTGTTTAAAACCAAAACCGGTGAACTCTCAATCCATATCTCCGAACTGCGCCTGCTGACTAAAGCGCTGCGCCCGTTACCAGACAAGTTCCACGGCCTGGCCGATCAGGAAACGCGTTATCGTCAGCGCTATCTGGATCTGATCTCCAACGATGAATCACGTCACACGTTCAAAGTGCGCTCTAAAATCATGGCGGGCATTCGTCAGTTCATGGTTAACCGCGACTTTATGGAAGTGGAAACGCCAATGATGCAGGTGATCCCGGGTGGTGCGTCTGCACGTCCGTTTATCACTCATCACAATGCGCTGGATATCGATATGTATCTGCGTATTGCGCCTGAGCTCTATCTCAAGCGTCTGGTGGTGGGTGGTTTTGACCGCGTCTTTGAGATCAACCGTAACTTCCGCAACGAAGGCATCTCGCCGCGCCATAACCCTGAGTTCACCATGATGGAACTCTATATGGCTTATGCGGATTATAACGATCTGATTGAGCTGACCGAAAGCCTGTTCCGCACACTGGCGCAGGATGTGCTGGGCACAACCGAAGTGCCTTATGGTGAGCACACGTTCGATTTTGGTAAACCGTTTGAGAAACTCACAATGCGTGAGGCGATCAAAAAGTATCGTCCTGAGACCGACCTGGCCGATCTCGATGACTTCGATAAAGCCGTAGCGATTGCTAATGCGCTGCATATCAAAGTAGAGAAGAGCTGGGGACTGGGCCGTGTGGTGACCGAGATCTTTGAAGAGACCGCAGAAGCGCATCTGATTCAGCCAACCTTTATCACTGAGTATCCGGCGGAAGTGTCACCACTGGCGCGTCGCAACGATGAGAATCCGGAGATCACCGACCGGTTTGAGTTCTTTATTGGCGGACGTGAAATTGGTAACGGCTTCTCTGAGCTTAACGATGCTGAAGATCAGGCGGAACGTTTCCTGCAGCAGGTTAATGCCAAAGATGCTGGTGATGATGAAGCGATGTTCTATGACGAAGATTACGTTACCGCACTTGAGCACGGCCTGCCGCCAACGGCTGGCCTGGGTATCGGTATCGACCGGATGGTAATGCTGTTTACCAACAGCCATACGATTCGCGACGTGATCCTGTTCCCGGCACTGCGCCCATCCACGAAGTAAGCGATCGTTTCTGAATGCCGTGACCCTTGCCCCCGGGTAGGGGTCCGGTTTTTCTGCAGAGCACCTCGGCAAACGTAATACCTGCATCAGAATTTTACGCTTCCTGCCATCCAGCGCTGAAACATGCACCGGCCACACAGCAACCACTCAGACAATGCGCTACCCGCATAGCTATCCAGCCACATTTCGCTTTTTACCTCTCAGTGGTGTTGCGCCACGCCGCATACTATTCCCTTTACTATTTTTATCCGTCTGATTGCCTTTGCGTGCCAGATATTGCAACGCTCTGACACTCCGCGCCAGTCAGAGAACGATTATTGCTGCAGCAGCAAGATAGCCTTGCAGCCGGGAGGGTGGTTGCTCGCTCAGCGCTGTGCTTTAATGCAGTGTGACGCAGCTCAAATTTTTATAAGCGTCCTGTTTTTATCGTGCTGTGTTCGCAGCACGACTCACCTGCAAAAATTATTCTTAGGAGTCTATTATGCCTGTTGCATTACTGGCGCTGGCGCTGAGCGCGTTCGCCATTGGCACCACGGAATTTGTCATTATGGGATTGCTGCCGGAAGTCGCTGGCGATCTGCGGGTGTCAATTCCTTCAGCCGGATGGCTGATCAGCGGCTATGCGCTGGGTGTGGCAATTGGTGCGCCAATTATGGCGCTGCTGACCGCCAGCCTGCCGCGTAAACGCACGCTGATCCTGCTGATGGTGATTTTTATCGTCGGTAATGTGCTGTGCGCACTGGCCTATAGCTACAACCTGCTTATGCTGGCGCGCGTCGTCACCGCGCTCTGTCATGGTGCTTTCTTTGGTATTGGCTCTGTGGTGGCAGCAAGCCTGGTAGCACCAGGCCGTCAGGCGTCGGCGGTGGCGCTGATGTTTACGGGGCTGACGCTGGCAAATGTGCTGGGTGTACCGCTTGGTACCTGGTTTGGGCAGCTGTTTGGCTGGCGTGCAACGTTCTGGGGCGTGGCTATCATCGGTATCCTTGCGTTTGTCGCGCTGATTGTCAGCCTGCCAGCTAATAAAGAGGAGAAACCGGTTGATCTGGCGAGTGAAATTGGCGCGCTGGCTAATGGTCGACTCTGGCTGTCGCTGCTGATGACGGTCTGTTTTGCTGCCGCAATGTTTGCGCTGTTCAGCTATATTGCGCCGCTGCTGCTGCAGGTTACCGGCATCAGCGACCGTGGCGTGAGCTGGACGCTGTTTCTGATTGGTGCCGGTCTGACGGTGGGAAATATTCTCGGCGGCAAACTGGCTGACTGGAAAGTATCGTTCAGCCTGCTGTTGAGCTTCTTTCTGATTGCTGTTTTTTCGCTGCTGTTTAGCTGGACCAGCCATGCACTCTGGCTGGCAGAAATCACCCTGTTTTTGTGGGCAATGGCGACCTTTGCGACCGTTCCCGGCCTGCAAATTAATGTTGTGCGCCACGGTAATGAGGCACCTAACCTGGTCTCTACACTAAATATTGCCGCTTTTAACGTGGGCAATGCGCTGGGTGCCTGGGTGGGTGGTGCTGTGATTTCTCGCGGTTATGGCCTTACAGCCGTACCAGTTGCAGCAGCGGCGATTGCCGCTCTGGGCCTGGTGATCTGTGTGATCACTTTCCGCAACAGCCGCGGCGAAGGCGCGGTGGTGCGCGTTTAAGCCAGCTGTGCAGCAATCCGTTGCGGAACGTCAGCGACCTGCTGCTGCAGGTGGTGGCAAAAACAGTCGGTCAGCGCAGATGCAGGCCGGTGTTGCGGGCGAATCAGGCTGACCGTAAACGGCACACTGATGCTGAAACGCCGCATTACGACACCGCTTGCCGCATAATCCAGTGCGGTAAGCGGATTCACAATCGAGATACCCACTCCGGCGCGCACCATAGCGCACACCGACGCGGCGCTGTGTGTTTCCAGCACCAGACGCCGATCAACCTGCTGCTCCAGAAACAGCGCATCCAGCAACTGACGATAGCTATCATGGCGCGACAGACTGACAAAATTCTGCTGATGAAAATCCTGTGGTGTCAGCACCTGACGCTGTGCCAGCGGATGATGTGACGGCAGCACACAAACTTCGTCGCAGGTCAGCAGGGTTACACTGGTGGTGCCGGCGGGAGCGTGCTGCGTCTCCGTCAGTCCCAGATCGTAGCGCTGTGCCGAAAGCCACTCCTCCAGCAGCGGTGACTCCTGCGGAATAATGTTGAGATTCACCTGCGGATAGCGCTGCATAAATGGCTGCAGCAGCAGCGGCAGCAGTGACTGGGAAAAAACCGGCAGGCAGGCAAGCGAGAGTTCGCCCTGACGAAACTGGCGTAACCCTTCAGCGGCATCCATGATGCGATCCAGTCCATACCACGAGCGCTGCACCTCTTCAAACAGACCCAGACCCTGCATGGTTGGCTGCAGACGACCACGTACCCGTTCGAATAGCGTCAATCCCAGCTGCTGCTCCAGACGCGCCAGCTCACGACTCACCGTTGGCTGTGAAGTATGCAGCAGCGCCGCCGCCTGAGTGAGGTTACCGCTGGTCATTACCGCATGAAAAATTTCAATGTGTCGCCAGTTAATTTTTGCCATTAACTACCTCACTTCAGCTATATCGGATTTGCATAGGCTGCACTAAAAAAGATATTTTTATGAATTATCTGGCTGTGGCTAAATGACGTCAATAGCACAGGAGAATAGTTATGCCACGCCCGTTAACCACCACTGAATCAGCACTGAACGCTGCCCAATTACTGCCACTGGCGCAACGCTACGGTGGACCATTCTGGGCCTATGACGCCATGATTATTCAGCAGCGTATCGCTCAGCTCAGCCAGTTTGACGTGGTACGCTTTGCGCAAAAAGCCTGTTCAAATATTCACATTTTGCGCCTGATGCGTAGCGCCGGAGTAAAAGTCGATTCTGTGTCGCTGGGCGAGATTGAGCGCGCCCTGGCAGCCGGATTCGAGCCTGGCAGTGCAGATATTGTCTTTACGGCGGATCTGCTGGATACCCCGACACTGACCCGCATCGCTGAACTGCGGATACCCGTTAACGCTGGTTCGGTTGATATGCTGCATCAGCTGGGCCAGGTGTCACCAGGCCATAAGGTGTGGCTGAGGGTTAATCCTGGCTTTGGTCACGGTCATAGCCAGAAAACCAATACCGGTGGAGAGAACAGCAAGCACGGCATCTGGCATAGCGATCTGCCGCAGGCGCTGGCGGCGATTCGGCAGTACAAGCTGCAGCTGGTCGGCCTGCATATGCACATTGGCTCAGGTGTGGATTACGATCATCTGCAGCAGGTATGTGATGCCATGGTTGATCAGGTCATCCACTTTGGCCAGGATCTGCATGCCATTTCTGCGGGCGGCGGTCTCTCAATTCCCTATCATCCCGGCGAAGAAGCGATTGATACTGAACACTATTTTGGCCTGTGGAATCGCGCCCGCGAACGCATTGCCGCGCATCTGGGGCATCCGGTTACGCTGGAAATTGAGCCAGGTCGTTTTCTGGTCGCGGAATCGGGTGTGCTGGTGTCGCAGGTACGGGCAGTAAAAGCGATGGGCAGCCGTCACTTTGTGCTGGTGGATGCGGGCTTTAGCGATCTGATGCGTCCGGCGATGTATGGCAGCTACCACCATATTTCCGTGATGCCGGGTGATGGCCGAAGCCTGAATGATGCGACCATTGAAAGTGTGGTGGCCGGGCCGCTGTGTGAGTCGGGAGATGTCTTTACCCAGCAGGAAGGGGGCAAAGTGGAAACCCGCACGCTACCTGCGACGCAGCCTGGCGACTATCTGGTGTTTCATGATACCGGCGCTTATGGCGCATCTATGTCCTCTAACTACAACAGCCGCCCACTGATCCCGGAAGTGCTGTTTGAGCACGGCAGCGTGCGTGAGATACGCCGTGCGCAGACTATTCAGGAGCTGATAGCGCTGGAGCTGGACTAATGCGCATTGTGCCACTGAGCAGCGTGCCGCATCATGCCAGTCAGATCACTGACTGGCTATGGCAGGCATTTGGCGCTGGCACCACACGCGAGTTCTATCACAGTATTGTCAGTAGCAGCCTGAACGGTGCCGATTTGCCGGTGACGTTTGTCGCGCTTGATAAGCGCGATACCCCGCTGGGTACAATCGGCTTCTGGCGCTGCGATCTGATCAGCCGGCAGGATCTCTGGCCCTGGGCAGCGGCGTTATATGTTGAGCCTGCAGCACGTGGGCAGGGGGTAAGTGAGGCGCTGCAGCAGCATGTCGTGGCATTTGCTCGCGAGCGCGGTCATCAGCAAATCTGGCTCTGGTCAACATTTGCCGGTTATTACGAACGCTTTGGCTGGGAGTTTACCGGTGAAGCGCTGGAGTTTCCTGATCAGCGCGTACGGGTTTATATGCAGGCGCTGAAACCGGACACCGCGTCTGCTGGTCAGTGAGCTGCGAAACCAGCAGAGGCTGTGTTATAGCGTTTTCAGATCTGGCGCCGGCAGCGGCTGTGACGATGAACCAGGGCCACTTACCGAATGGCGGCGCACCAGTGTCGGGCTAAACATATTGGTCACCTCCGGTAACGGGCTGTTGTGCGCCAGCGCCAGCGCCAGCTGAGCAGCCTGCTGCGCCATTGTCACAATCGGATAGCGTACGGTAGTGAGACGCGGGCGCACATAGCGCGACACCAGCACATCGTCAAAACCGATCAGCGACATCTCTTCCGGCACACGGATGCCGTTATCACTCAGTACTGCCAGTGCGCCGGCAGCCATTGAGTCGTTGTAGCAGGCTACTGCAGTAAAGGGTCTGCCACGTCCCAGCAGTTCAGTCATTGCCTGCTCACCGCCCACTTCATCAGGCTCACCCCAGGCCACCAGACGATCGTTGCAGGGCAGGCCATGCTCCTGCAGTGCATCAAAATAGCCCTGCAGGCGATCTTCCGCATCTGAGATGGTATGAGTGGAGCAGATAAACGCAATCTGCGAATGGCCCTGCTGGATAAGGTGGCGGGTAGCAAGCCAGGCACCATAGCGATCGTCCAGGGCGATACAGCGCGATTCAAACCCGGGGATCAGCCGGTTCAGCAGCACCATGCCCGGCACCTGACGCATCAGTATCTCTAAATCTGTTGCCGGGATTTTTTTGGCGTGAACCACCAGCGCAGCGCAGCGATGACGCATCAGCTGCTCTATTGCCTGCCGCTCTTTCTGCTCATTATGGTAACCGTTACCAATCAGCAAAAAGTTGCCGGTTTCGCCAGCGACTTCATCAACCGCTTTAACCATGGCACCAAAAAAGGGATCAGAAACATCACCCACTACCAGCCCTAGTGTTTCAGTGGACTGCTGGGCCAGCGCCCGTGCGTTGGCATTTGGATGATACTGTAGCTGCTCCATAGCCTGACTCACCGCGAGTCGGGAGCTTTCGCTGGCTTTCGGCGAATTATTAATAACGCGGGAAACGGTTGCGACCGAAACGCCAGCAATACGGGCAACATCCTTAATAGTAGCCATGCAATTATCTACATCCAGGGAAAACGTTTACACATGGCGTCAGTGTTACGGAAAAGGCGCGCTGCCGCAAGCAATCAGAATGCCAGCGCTGTCGCAAAAGAGCACAAAATCAGATGCTCACGCAGCGGCTTTAGTCGGGTTGCAGCCTCATGCTATGCTGCCAGCTATTCACTGTTTAGCTGCCGGATGATCTTATGAAAACACGTGTGCCGCATCTTGCGCACTGGGGGGCGTTTACTGCCGTAACGGAAAACGGGCGTCTGACCGGCTGCGAACCCTTTTTTGCAGATAGCGATCCCTCGCCAATGATCCACACTATTCCGGAGCTGGTTTACTCAGATAAGCGTATTCGCCAGCCAATGGTACGGCGCTCGTGGCTGAAATCACGGGAAAACAGCGATCGTACGCTACGTGGACGTGAAGATTTTGTCGCTGTGAGCTGGGATACCGCGCTGGATCTGGTGGCGGAAGAGAACCGGCGCGTGCGTGAACGCTATGGCGCATCGGGCATCTTTAATGGCTCTTATGGCTGGTCTTCTGCCGGTCGCGTTAATCACGCTCGTACTCTGATTCGCCGCTTCTATTTTCAGGGCGGCGGCGGGGTGGATCAGCTGGGTAACTATAGCTGGGGCGCAGCGCAGTTTTTTCTGCCGTATGTAATTGGCACTTATATGCCACTGACCGGACGCGTAACTGACTGGCCGCAGGTTATTGAACATGCTGAAATTTTCATCGCTTTTGGCGGGCTGGCGCTGAAAAACGCTCAGGTAGCTTCCGGTGGTGCTGGCGAGCATAGCCTGAAACCGGCGCTGGAGCAGCTGCGTGCCAAAGGTACGCCGGTGATCAATATCAGCCCACAGCGTGATGACTCTCCGGCCTGGCTCAACGCCGAGTGGATACCGATCCGGCCCAATACTGATGTGGCACTGATGCTGGCGCTGGGATATGAAATCCTGCGCGATCAGGCTACCGATGAGGCGTTTCTTGCTACGCACTGTACCGGCTGGCCCCAGCTGCGGGCTTACCTGCTTGGCGAAAGCGACGGGGTGGTGAAAAGTGCTGCATGGGCGAGTGCTATTACCACCATTCCGGCGGCCCGTATTGTGAAACTGGCGCAGCAGCTGGCAGGTCGCCGCAGCTTTATGACCAGCGCTTATGCCGTACAGCGTGCGCATCGTGGTGAGCAGCCCTACTGGATGATGATTGCGCTCTCCGCAATGCTGGGTCAGCCGGGCTTGCCAGGAGCGGGATTCGCTTTTGGTCACGGCTCGATGAATGGCGTAGGCAATCCGCGCCAGGATGGCCCGTCACCCATGATGAACAGCGGGCCTAACCCGGCTAATCTGGCTATTCCGGTGGCGCGTATCAGCGATATGCTGCTGCACCCCGGCGAGCCCTATGATTTTTGTGGTGAGACGCGGCACTATCCCGATATTCATCTGGTGCACTGGGCAGGCGGTAATCCGTTTCACCATCATCAGCAGCTAAACCGCCTGGTGGCAGGCTGGCAGCGACCCGATACGGTGATTGTGCAGGATATTGTCTGGACCCCGGCAGCGCAGATGGCTGATATCGTACTGCCTGCCACTACTACGCTGGAGCGCAACGATATTGGCGGCTCTTCGCGCGACCGTTATGTGCTGGCAATGCATCAGGCGGTCAAGCCGCAGCACCAGGCGCGTAATGACTTTGATATCTTTGCCGATATCGCCGATCGTCTGGGCTATCGCGAGCAGTTTACGGAGGGGCGCAATGAGATGCAGTGGATTGAACATCTCTATCAGCAGTGCGCCGAAGATTATGCGCAGCGCGATATCATACTGCCGTCATTTGCGGCGTTCTGGGAGCGCGGATTCGCTGAGATCCCGGCAGGTGGGAAGCCCTGGATCTTTCTGGAAGCGTTCCGTAACGATCCGCAGGCACACCCCTTAGCGACCGCCAGCGGTAAAATTGAGCTCTACTGCCAGACTATTGCGGATTATCAGCTGGATGATTTTGCCGGGCATCCCAGCTGGCGCGAGCCGCAGGAGTGGCTGGGCGCGTCGCTGAGCGCAGACTATCCGCTGCATATGATCTCTGTGCAGCCTGCCGATCGTCTGCATAGCCAGCTGGATGCCACGCCGACCGCCCAGGCAAACAAGACCGCGGGTCACGAAACGCTGTCAATGCATCCGGAAGATGCCGCTGCACGCGGTATCACTGATGGTGAGGTGGTGGAGGTGAGCAACACGCGTGGACGAATGCTGGCAGGTGTACGCCTGAGTGATGGGGTAACGAAGGGAGTCGTAATTATTGCCACCGGTGCCTGGTTTGATCCCGGCTTCGGGGGAACCTGGCAGCCCTGGGATCGGGCAGGCAATCCCAATGTACTGACGCTGGATATTGGTACGTCATCACTGACCCAGGGGCCAAACGCCATGAGCTGTCTGGTCGAAATTAAAAAACACCTGAGTTGCATAAATCGCTAACAATCTCACCGCTGGTTACACTTTGCCTGTAACTGTTGCGTTTAAGCAGATGCAGGCATATCAGCTAGCCTGCTACATTCAGATCCCCAGAGGTATTGATGGGTGAACATCAAAACGTTTTCTTGATTACACCAGCCTGCGCAGATGCGCAGGTTTTTTTTACCCTTGATCTCTGCAAATAACTGAAATTGCGTGCTAAGGTCAATGGCTACGCCATGCTTTTGGCGACCAATAACCACCCCGGATAACGATCCTCATCGCAGCGGAATGCTATGCCCCCGATAAAAAAATTTCTGGGAAAAGACCAGATAAAAGCCCCGTTTAATCCGTTTCGTTTTCGTCTGATCTGCCTGGGTGTTGTAGGCTGTATGGGACTACTGCTGGCGCGCGTCGGCGATCTGCAGCTCATTAACCACCCTATGCTGGAGCATGAAGCGGATCAGCGCTCACTGCGCACCGTTGCACTGCCTACCAATCGCGGCACGCTGCTGGATCGCGACGGCCAGGCGCTGGCACTGAGCGTTCCCTCACGCGATATTATTGCCGACCCCAAACGGGTACTGGAAGCGAACCCCGATTTCAGCAGTGAAAAGTGGAGCTATCTGGCAGCTGCGCTGAGTATGCGGGCTGAAGATCTCCGGGCACAGATCACCGCGAATCCAAAAAAACGCTTTCTCTATCTTGGGCGTAAAATTGAGCTTGGTATCGCCAAAGATATTGCCGAACTGCATTTGAAAGGCATCAGTTCAGTCTATAACGACAGCCGCTTTTATCCGATGAGTGAAGCCGCTGCGCCACTTATCGGCATTGTCGGATCGGATAACAGTGGCCTGAACGGGCTGGAGAAAGGTTTTGACCGGGTGTTACAGGGCGAGGCAGGCAAAGAGGTCTATCGTCAGGATGGTCAGGGCAATATTATCTCGATGATCGATTATGAGCCGCCCAGACAGCCACCCACTGTGCAGCTGAGTATCGATAAATTTGACCAGTTTACTCTCTTCAGCAAACTGCGGGATGGCGTACTGCTGAATAAAGCTGACTCCGGTGCTGCCGTGCTGGTAAAAATCGATACCGGCGAGATTCTGGCAATGGCCTCTTACCCTTCGTTTAATCCCAACAACTTCGATAAAGCGACGCCAGCGCAGATGCGTAACGTTGCGATTAATGACAGCTTTGAGCCTGGTTCAACCGTTAAGCCGCTGGTCGTGATGGAGGGGCTGGAGCGTCATCTGATCAGGCCTGACTCGGTGATTGATACCACCCCTTATCGTGTAAACGGACACCTGATCTGCGATGTGGGCCACTGGCCGCGTCTGACCATGACCGGTATTTTACAGAAGTCGAGTGATATTGGCGTATCGCATATTGCTCTGGCGATGCCTGCCGAGGCGCTGGTTAATACCTATCAGGCTTTTGGTCTGGGCAAGCCTACCGGGCTTGGGTTGACGGGCGAGAGTGTGGGCTATTTTCCGCGTCATCGCGAGCGCTGGGCGGATATTGAACGCGCAACGTTTTCATTTGGCTATGGTCTGCGCGTTACGCCGCTGCAGATAGCGCGAGAGTACGCTACGCTCGGCTCATTTGGTATCTATCGTCCGCTGTCGATTACCAAAGTCACACCACCGGTGCTGGGGCAGCAGGTCGCCAACCCGCAGATTGTGCAGACAGTGGTACATATGCTGGAGAGTGATGTACTGCCGGGAGGAACCGGGATCAAAGCCGCTGTACCAGGCTACCGGCTGGCAACCAAAACCGGCACGGCTGAAAAAATGGGTAGTAGCGGTAAATATGATGGCGGCTATGTTAACTATACAGCGGGTATTGCGCCAGCCAGTCATCCGGAAGTCGCGCTGGTTGTGATGATCAACCACCCGACCGCAGGCGATCACTTTGGCGGCTCGGTGGCAGCGCCGGTGTTTGGCAATATTATGGGGCCGGTACTGAAACATATGAATATTGCGCCGGATGCGCTTTACAGTAAACAGGATTCGGATAAATCCTAGCAAAATCAAAATGTAACTACAGGGCGCGGCTGGTTATATCTGGTTGCATTTCGCCGAATACGGTTGCGTTTTACTGCTGTTATTTAGCCTGCCACTACGCGACGATACCCATCCCAGAGGTATGATTGGTGTACAGAGCGGCTGCTACCGCAGCAATACCTGTTGCACAGGTATTTACCCTGTTCAGTTGCACCGACCCACGCAGATGCGTGGGTTTTTTTTCCCTTTTTCCGGCAAAAACAGGGCAGGCAGTCGGCGCTGGCACGCTTTAATGCTGTTCTGCACTTGTCGTCGCTTAGCAGATGCTGCAAGGTAATGACCATTTTCGATTCTGCTAAGGTGCTGGCATGTTATTTACTATTTTGCGTACCCTTTGTCGCCTGCTGTGGCGTGTGGAGCTGCGCGGCGACCTCACTGCGCTGCATAAAGAGAAGGTGCTGATTACACCTAACCACGTCTCATTTCTGGATGGCATATTGTTAGCGCTGTTTCTGCCCATTAAGCCGGTCTTTGCCGTCTACTCCTCTATCAGCAGCCAGTGGTATATGCGGCTGCTAAAACCGCTGGTGGACTTTGTGCCGCTCGATCCTGCTAAACCGATGTCGTTGAAACATCTGGTTCGTATGATCAACGAGGGGCGGCCAGTGGTGATCTTCCCGGAAGGGCGCATTACAGTGACTGGCTCATTAATGAAGATTTACAGTGGGGCAGGCTTTGTAGCAGCAAAATCGGGTGCCACTGTGGTACCCGTGCGGATTGAGGGCGCAGAATATACGCCGTTTGGCCGGCTTGGCGGCGTTTTTAAGCGTCGTCTGTTTCCACGCATCACACTCAGCGTTTTGCCGGCCACCCATATTCCTATGCCGGATGCAAAGCGCGCCCGTGACCGCCGTATGCTGGCAGGCGAGCACCTGCATCATATAATGATGGAAGCGCGGATGGCAGTGCGCCCGCGTGAAACACTCTATGACGCATTTCTGGCGGCACGTACGCGTTACGGTCTGACCAAAGCCTGTATTGAAGATCTAAACCTCAGACCAGATAGTTACATTGGTCTGCTGAAAAAGGCGCTGGGCGTCGGGCGGATACTGGAGCGCTACAGTCAGCAGGGCGAATATATTGGCCTGCTGCTGCCCAATGCTACAGTGACCGCCGCAGCTATACTCGGCGCATCTATGCGCGGGCGTGTTCCCGCTATGCTGAATTACACCGCGGGTGTTAATGGCATGCGCGCGGCGCTGACATCCTCGCAGATAAAAACGGTATTCACATCGCGTCAGTTTCTGGAGAAGGGCAATCTGTGGCATCTGCCGCAGGGACTCAATGAGGTAGAGTGGATCTACCTGGAAGATTTGAAACAGAGCGTCACGCTGCAGGATAAACTCTGGATCCTGGCACATTTGCTACTGCCGCAGCGTGCTCAGTTGCCACAGCAGCCGGAAGATGCGGCTATGGTGCTGTTTACCTCTGGATCGGAAGGGCAGCCGAAAGGCGTTGTCCATTCGCATAAAAGCCTGCTGGCTAATGTCGAGCAGATCCGCACTGTGGCTGACTTTACGCCGCGCGACCGCTTTATGTCAGCGCTGCCGCTGTTCCACGCCTTTGGCCTGACGGTGGGGCTGTTTACGCCACTGCTGACCGGCGCCCAGGTCTTTCTCTATCCCAGTCCACTGCACTATCGCATTGTGCCTGAACTGGTTTATGACCGTAACTGCACCGTGCTGTTTGGCACATCCACGTTTCTTGGTCACTATGCGCGCTTTGCTGCGCCCTACGATTTTGCCCGTTTGCGCTATGTGGTTGCGGGAGCGGAGAAACTGCAGGAGAGCACGCGTGAACTTTACCAGGAGAAGTATGGCATTCGTATTCTGGAAGGGTATGGCGTAACTGAGTGCGCGCCGGTAGTGGCTATCAATGTACCGATGGCCGCCCGCACTCATACTGTCGGGCGTCTGCTACCGGGCATGGATTCGCGCCTGATCTCGGTTCCGGGCATTGAGCAGGGGGGCCGGTTGCAACTGCGCGGGCCGAACATTATGAAAGGGTACCTGCGGGTTGATGCGCCTGGCGTACTGGAGCCACCGGTTGCTGATAACGGTGAAGGTGATATGGAGCCGGGCTGGTATGACACCGGTGATATTGTCAGCTTTGATGAGGGCGGCTTTTGTCAGATTCAGGGGCGTGCCAAACGCTTTGCTAAAATTGCAGGCGAAATGGTGTCACTGGAGAGCGTCGAGCAGATTGCACTGAAAGCGTCCGGTAAGAAACAGCATGCCGCCTCGCTGCGTCCGGATGGCAATCGTGGTGAAGCGCTGGTGCTGTTTACCACTGACGCTGCGCTGACCCGCGAGCAGCTTCTGCAGGCAGCGCGCGCAGCAGGTGCACCTGAGCTGGCAGTACCGCGTGATATCCGGGTGATGAAACAGCTGCCAATGCTGGGCAGCGGTAAACCAGACTATGTCAGCCTGAAACAGCTGGCAGAAGAGGCCAGCGCATGAACCAGAAACCCACTGCTTCACCACTGCTGTCTCGCGGTATGATTGCGGTGATCGTTGCGCAGTTTTTTTCCGCATTTGGCGATAATGCGCTGCTGTTTGCAACGCTGGCCGTGCTGAAAAACCACGACTATCCGGACTGGAGTCAGCCGGTTCTGCAGATGTTGTTTGTTGCGACGTACATTCTGCTGGCGCCCTTTGTCGGACAGATAGCGGACAGCTTTGCTAAAGGGCGGGTCATGATGCTGGCCAATAGCCTGAAACTGCTGGGAGCGCTGGCAATCTGTCTGGGGGCAAATCCTTTTCTGGGCTACACGCTGGTGGGCGTCGGCGCGGCAGCGTACTCGCCGGCAAAATATGGCATTCTCACCGAGATCACCAGCGGCGAACGTCTGGTGAAAGCTAACGGGCTGATGGAGGCATCCACCATCGCCGCTATTCTGCTCGGCTCTGTGGCAGGGGGAGTGCTGGCAGACTGGCATCTGCTGGCCGCGCTGGTGTGTTGTGTGCTGACCTACGCACTGGCAGTTGTCGCGAATATCTATATCCCCCGTCTTGGCGCGGCGCGCGCAGGCCAGAGCTGGTATATGGGCAGGATGGTGCATAGCTTCAGCACTGCGGTTCGTCAGCTGTGGCATAACAGCGAAACCCGGTTCTCGCTGCTTGGCACCAGCCTGTTCTGGGGCGCAGGCGTAACGCTGCGTTTTCTGCTGGTGCTCTGGGTGCCGGTGGCGCTGGGGATCAGCGACAACAAAACCCCGACCACGCTTAATGCCATGGTTGCAATAGGAATTGTGATTGGTGCTGCTGCTGCTGCCAGGCTGGTGACGCTGGAAACGGTGCGGCGCTGTATGCCAGCAGGCGTGCTGATTGGTGTTATGGTTGTACTGTTTGCGCTGCAGACCACGCTGCTGAACGCCTATCTGATACTGCTGCTGATTGGGGCGCTGGGTGGCTTTTTCGTTGTACCGCTCAATGCACTGTTGCAGGCGCGGGGTAAAGCCAGCGTAGGCGCGGGAAATGCGATTGCTGTTCAGAATCTGGGCGAAAACAGCGCCATGCTGCTGATGCTGGGACTCTATACGCTGGCGATCAAACTGGGCGCGCCGGCAGTGGCGACCGGAATCGGGTTTGGCGCGCTGTTTGCGCTGGCTATTGCACTGCTGTGGTGGACATCACGCTCTGCCCGTCGCCAGGACTAGAGCAGCTGGCATCCTGACACTGCCAGCTGCACAGCAATAAAAAATCTGGCTGTCAGCAGCACCTGCTCCCCGTAAATGCACACGGGCAGTGCCGGGGAGAGGCGCCGCGGGGCGAGAAGAGACGCCACGCTAATTACGCGTCAGGGGGCTGGGTAGGTATAGCGACGATGCATAACTTCCAGTGCTTCCAGCACATCTGCGTTAAGCGTCAGATCAAAACTGCCAATATTGGTCTTTAGCTGCTCCAGAGTGGTGGCGCCCAGCAGCGTACTGGCAACAAATGGCTGCTGACGTACATAAGCCAGCGCCATTTGTGACGGGTCCAGATTATGCTGTTTTGCCAGCCCGACATAGGCAGCAACCGCCTGCTGCGACTGCTCGCTGCTGTAGCGGGTAAAGCGGCTGAACAGCGTATTACGCGCACCCGCTGGCTGCGCACCGTTGAGGTATTTGCCGCTCAGCGTACCAAACGCCAGACTGGAGTAAGCCAGCAGTTCTACCCCCTCATGCTGACTGATTTCAGCCAGGCCGACTTCGAAGCTGCGGTTCAGCAGACTGTAGGGGTTCTGGATCGTCACTATACGCGGCAGCTCATGCTTTTCCGCCAGCTGCAGATAGCGCATAACGCCCCAGGCGGTTTCATTGGAAACACCGATATAGCGAATTTTTCCGGCCCGTACCTGCTCGGTCAGTGCCTCCAGCGTCTCCAGTAGCGTTACGGTGGCGGTGCTTTCGCTATATTCGTAGCCCAGCTTGCCAAAGTAGTTGGTCTGACGCTGCGGCCAGTGCAGCTGGTAGAGATCGAGGTAGTCAGTATTAAGGCGTTTCAGGCTGGCATCCAGCGCCGCACGGATATTTTTGCGATCCAGCGCCTGCTGTGGCCGGATCAGCGCGTCGTTGCCGCGTACCGGGCCTGCGACCTTACTGGCGAGGATCACTTTGTCACGGCTGCCACGCTTTTTTAGCCAGCTGCCAATGTACTGTTCAGTCAGGCCCTGTGTTTCAGGACGCGGCGGAACCGGATACATCTCTGCGGTATCGATAAAGTTTATGCCCTGGCTGATGGCATAATCGAGCTGTTCGTGGGCGTCGGCTTCGCTATTTTGCTCACCAAACGTCATCGTGCCTAATCCCAGCTGGCTCACTTCCAGTGTGCTGTGGGGGATACGGTGATAATGCATTGCCGGCTTCCTTTTTTCATTATGAAATGGAATTTATCTCCTCAGGGACTATAGCCTGTGAAGCGGGCGGGAAGGAAGAGGGGAAAATCGGAGAAAGCGCCTGCACCGGGTAAAACGTCGCGCAGGCAACGCAATGTTACACTTAACGTTCAATGATGGTAGAGACCTCATCACCATTAATCTGCATAACATGGCCCTGCTGGTCAGTATATTCGACCAGGCCGGTCTCTTTGTCGATAGCAGGTTTGCCCTGCGTCATAATCATCTGACCATCTTTTGTTGCCATCACGTAGTCGCTGCTGCAACCGCTCAGCAGCAGTGCTGCCAGCATCAGACCCGCTGTCGTCGCTAACCCTTTCATTATTGGTTCCCTAAGCTGCTTAACCCGCAAAAGTGTAGTAATAAATGCTTTTTCTTAGTGGTGTAATTGCACAATTCTTAAAATAAGCCCCGGAGAGTGCAATTACCCTGACAGCCAGTGTGCTCTTTATACTGTTGCAGTTCACCTGCGAAAGAGAGTGTAGCGTTATCCGCATAACCCTATGTAAAACAGACGCGGATGTAAAACAGGGAAACGCGCAGAATGCGATCCGCGCCACGTACTACAGTAAAAAATGGCGTGCCAGCAGCGCGCTGGTAAAGCTTTTTTTCAGGTAAAAACCGCGCGGCAGCGTCATAATGGTTTCACCATGCTCACCAATCGCTTCTGTAAGCGCGCGGTTATTCGCCGCTTTGGGGCGTATCTGCAGCCAGGCACCGTGACGGGCGGTAATGCGTTCTACCTGCCCTAAAACAATCATATCCATCAGCTCTTCCCAGTCAGCGCGCAGTTGTTGCTCCTCATCCGCATCGGGTTGCCAGATCAGCGGTGCGCCTGCGCGTCGTTCAGCCAGGGGAATAGTGCGCTCGCCCTCCACCGGGATCCACAATACGCGCGCCAGTTTATGACGTACATGGCTGGTCTCCCATGTCACACCACTGTTACCGGTCAGCGGTGCAACGCAGACAAAAGTGGTTTCCAGCGGCTTGCCCAGGGCATCAACAGGAATTGTCTTTAACTCAATGCCCAGATGCGCAAAATCCTGCTCCGCTTTACTGCCGGCACTGGCACCGAGATGCAGTTCCAGCAACGTTCCAATCCAGCCCTTATCACGTTTTAAATCTGGCGGAACAGGCAGGCCAAGCTGTGTTGCCAGCGTATCCAGCCGCTGACCAGCCAGCTGATGCGCTCGCTGCAGTAATTCAGCTTCACTGTGTGGCGGATCGGGCAGAATGAGATGAGATGGCATAATGAATATCTGGATTGGTTAATTATTAATCAGTTTGCGGCGTAGGCAGATTGTCCACATTAGCTTCTGCAATACAGACGCCATAATAGCATGATTCGCACTGCTTTTTTTCTGTTATCACTGCACGCGCCGTCGTATTACAGGCAGTTTATCCCGGTTTGCCGATGATAATAAACAGGATATCAATATGAGTTATCCACAGATAAATAGGATAACACCGCTTTGTATTCACTCCTGTTTCTATTTACAGGCTTGACTATACCAGTTTTCGCACTTTTTTCATGATATCTGACCAGGTTTAGGGCATTACTTGTGGATAAAAACAACGGTGGTGGATCTTTAACCAATACGCAACTGACCAGAAAAAGAGAGTCAGGAAAATAGCAATGCCTGGCAGATTTTTTTATTGTAATTTTATGAAATAAAACAAAAAAATAAATTTTAAGCTGTGTGTCGTTTTAACTGAGCCTCAAACTGTTTACGGCTAATTCCCGCGTTCTGCACAATGCTATCCACAGAAAAAGTGCATAAGATCGAACAATGGCGAGAAGAGCTGTTTATAAGTTGGCAAAACTCTGTGAGTTATCTTGTTTTTATTCTGTCATGGTGCAGAGAATCCAGTGGTTTACCGCCTGTAAGGAGTGTGAAACAATCAGACCATTCAAATTTAGCTTTGAGGTAGTCCAGTGATCGATGATGATGGCTACCGCCCGAATGTTGGTATCGTAATCTGTAACAGGCAGGGACAAGTGTTATGGGCCAGGCGCTTTGGACAGCACTCCTGGCAGTTTCCTCAGGGAGGCATCAATCCAGGTGAAACCGCTGAACAGGCAATGTATCGCGAACTGTTCGAAGAAGTGGGATTACACCGCAAGGATGTTCGAATACTTGCTTCAACCCGTAACTGGTTACGTTACAAGTTGCCTAAACGTTTGGTGCGTTGGGATACAAAGCCGGTCTGTATCGGCCAGAAACAGAAGTGGTTTCTTCTGCAGTTGATGTGTAATGACGCTGATATCAATGTGCAGCACAGCAGCACGCCAGAATTTGATGGCTGGCGCTGGGTCAGCTTTTGGTATCCGGTACGCCAGGTGGTCTCATTCAAGCGCGATGTTTATCGTCGGGTAATGAAAGAGTTTGCTGGCGTGGTAATGTCGATGCAGGAGAGTGCGGGGCAGCGCAACAATTCCGCTGCCCACCGTCGTAAAAGAGGATAGGCCACGCCCCTTATGCTCACTCAGTTGCGTGAAATAGTCGAAAAAGTGGCGAGCGCTCCCCGCCTGAATGAGGCGCTCGACATTCTGGTCAATGAGATCTGCACTGCGATGGAAACCGAGGTGTGCTCGGTCTATCTTGCGGATCACGATCGGCACTGTTACTACCTGATGGCGACACGCGGGCTGAAAAAGCCGCGTGGTCGTACTATTGCGCTGGCGTTCGATGAAGGCATAGTGGGGCTGGTTGGCCGTCTGGCTGAACCTATTAACCTTGCGGACGCCCAGAGCCATCCCAGCTTTAAATATATTCCTGCCGTTAAAGAGGAGCGCTACCGCTCCTTCCTCGGCGTGCCGATTATCAGCCGTCGTCAGTTGCTGGGCGTGCTGGTAGTACAGCAGCGTGAACATCGTCAGTTCGATGAGAGTGAAGAGTCGTTTCTGGTTACGCTTGCTACCCAGATGGCGGGGCTGCTCTCTCAGTCTCAACTTGGTCAGCTGTTTGGTCAGTTTCGGCAAACCCGCGTTAAAGCGATTGCCGCCTCGCCGGGCGTAGCGGTGGCAACAGGCTGGGTTGATGAGACGCAGCCGCTGCTCGATCAGGTTTCCGCTGCCTCAACACTTGATCCGCACCGCGAACGCGAACGACTGATTGTGGCAATGGATGAGGCGGGGAATGAGTTTCGGCGCTTTAGCAAACGTTTCGCGGCCGGCGTACAGAAAGAGAGTGCCGCAATCTTCGATCTTTACTCCCACTTGCTGACTGACGCCCGGCTGAAAAAAGATCTCTTTGCGGAGATTGAGCAGGGGTCAGTAGCGGAGTGGGCGGTAAAAACGGTAATTGAAAAGTTTGCTGCGCAGTTTGCCAGTCTGCAGGATCACTATCTGCGTGAGCGAGCAGGCGATCTGCGCGTCCTGGGGCAACGCCTGCTATTCCATCTCGATGACACACTGGTTGGTACCAATGCCTGGCCAGAGCGCTTTGTGCTGGTGGCTGATGAACTGACAGCTACTACGCTGGCAGAGTTGCCTCATGAGCGGTTAGCTGGCGTGGTAGTGCGCGACGGCGCGGCTAATTCGCACGCCGCTATCCTGACGCGTGCAATGGGGATCCCGACCGTAATGGGCGCGGATATCCTGCCTGCGCAGCTTAACAAACGTCAGCTGATCGTCGATGGCTACCGTGGCGAAGTCCTGATCGATCCTGAACCTGTACTGGTGCAGGAGTATCAGCGTTTGATCAGCGAAGAGAATGCGCTGAGCAAAATGGCAGAGGGCGTGGTTGATAAGCCCGGTGAGCTTAAAAGTGGTGAGCGTGTAGCGGTCATGCTCAATGCGGGTCTTAGTCTGGAACATGAGCAGGCGCTGGATAGCTGGGTAGATGGTATCGGCCTCTACCGCACCGAAATTCCTTTTATGTTGCAGAGTGGTTTTCCATCAGAAGAGGAGCAGGTGTCGCAGTATCAGGGTATGTTGCAGCTGTTCTACAACAAGCCAGTTACACTGCGAACCCTGGATGTAGGAGCTGACAAGCAGCTGCCCTATATGCCTATCAGTGAAGAGAATCCCTGCCTGGGCTGGCGTGGTATTCGCCTGACGCTGGATCAGCCGGAGATCTTTCTGGTGCAGGTACGGGCGATGCTGCGCGCTAATGTCGCCTCAGGTAACCTCAACATTCTGCTGCCGATGATCAGTCATATCGATGAAATTGACGACGCGCGCCGACTGATCGATCGTGCCGGGCGCGAGGTTGAAGAGGTACTGGGCTATACTATTCCGCAGCCGCGCATTGGGGTGATGATTGAAGTGCCCTCGATGCTGTTTATGATCCCGCATCTGGCCAGTCGCGTTGATTTTATCTCTGTAGGCACCAACGATTTAACCCAATATCTGCTGGCGGTGGATCGTAATAATACCCGGGTTGCCAATCTCTATGATTCGCTGCATCCCGCCATGTTGCGCGCGCTGCACGCGATTGCGCTTGAAGCCCGGGAAGCCAAACTTGAGCTCTGTCTGTGTGGTGAAATGGCTGGCGATCCCATGTGCGTCGCACTGCTGATTGGGCTCGGCTACTATCACCTGAGTATGAACGGCAAAAATATTCCGCGGGTAAAATACCTTCTGCGACATCTTGACCGGGAAGAAGCAGTGAAGCTTAGCCAGCAGGGGATAGCAGCACATACGGCGACAGAAGTGCGTCATCTGGTTGCTGCATTTATGGAGCGTCGTGGTCTGGGCGGACTGATCCGCGGCGGTCGTTAAAGGTTTACATTTCTGCGGAAATTGTGAAAAGCGGCTGTGCTATGATGCGCAGCCTTTTATTATCTGGCCCTTTAGCCACGCCCATATTACGGGCTGAAAAATCGATGGTGAATAATGAATAACGGCTACATTTCATTTCCCCAGTTCGATCCGGTAATCTTCTCTATCGGACCGATTTCGCTTCACTGGTATGGTCTGATGTACCTGGTAGGCTTTGTGTTTGCTATGTGGCTTGCGGTGCGTCGCGCCAATAAGCCCGGCAGCGGCTGGACAAAAGAGGAAGTTGAAAACCTGCTTTATGCTGGTTTTCTGGGCGTCTTTCTTGGCGGGCGCATTGGCTACGTGCTGTTCTACAATCTGCCTCTGTTTCTGGAAAATCCGCTCTATCTGTTCAAAGTATGGGATGGCGGTATGTCATTCCACGGTGGCCTGATAGGTGTGATTGTGGTCATGCTGATTTTTGCCCGTCGTACCAAGCGTACTTTCTTCCAGGTCTCTGACTTTATTGCGCCGCTGATACCTTTCGGGCTGGGTGCGGGTCGTCTTGGTAACTTTATCAACGGCGAGCTGTGGGGACGGGTGGCACCCGATTTTAAATTTGCCATGCTATTTCCGGGATCGCGCAGCGAGGATTTAGCACTGGCGGCAAATAATCCGCAGTATCAGCAGTTGCTGAACACCTATGGCGTGCTGCCACGCCATCCGTCACAGCTATATGAGCTGTTGCTGGAAGGTGTCGTGCTATTTATCATTCTTAATCTGTTTATTCGTAAACCGCGTCCGATGGGTAGTGTTTCAGGACTGTTCCTGATTGGCTACGGCGCGTTTCGTATTATTGTCGAGTTCTTCCGCCAGCCGGATGCACAGCTGGGGCTGTTTGAAGGTGGTATCAGTATGGGGCAGATCCTCTCTGTACCAATGATTCTGGCGGGTATTATCATGATGGTCTGGGCGTATCGTCGTCGGCCACAGCAGCAAACCCGAGAGGTAAAATGAAACAGTATCTGGAACTCATGCAGCATGTCCTGCATGAAGGTGAAGAAAAGGCCGACCGTACCGGCACCGGCACACTTTCCATTTTTGGCCACCAGATGCGTTTCAATCTGCAGGACGGTTTTCCACTGGTTACCACCAAAAAGGTGCACTTGCGCTCCATTATTCATGAACTGCTGTGGTTTCTGAAAGGCGAAACCAATATCCGATATCTGCAGGAGAACAAGGTTACTATCTGGGATGAGTGGGCGGATGAAAACGGTGATTTAGGCCCGGTATATGGCAAGCAATGGCGCAGCTGGGGTAGTGCCTCTGGTCAGGAGATCGATCAGATCAGTCGGGTGATTGAGCAGCTGAAAAGCGATCCTGATTCCCGTCGTATGATTGTTTCGGCATGGAACGCAGGCGAACTGGATCAGATGGCGCTGGCGCCCTGCCATGCGTTTTTCCAGTTCTATGTCGCGAAGGGCAAGCTCTCCTGTCAGCTCTACCAGCGCTCGTGCGATATTTTCCTTGGCCTGCCGTTTAATATCGCCAGCTATGCGCTGCTGGTACATATGGTAGCGCAGCAGTGCGATCTGGAAGTGGGTGATTTTGTCTGGACTGGTGGCGATACTCATCTCTATAGCAATCATCTGGAACAGGCGCGCTTGCAGCTTACCCGCGAGCCGCGTCCACTGCCGAAGCTGGTTATCAAACGTAAGCCTGCGTCTATCTTCGATTATCAGTTTGAGGATTTTGCGGTAGAAGATTACGATCCACATCCCGCGATTAAAGCACCCGTAGCGGTCTGATGCGGATATCTCTTCACTAAGCCCTGCCACTGTGCAGGGCTTTTTTTTGCCGCCCACTCCCTGCTACTACAGCGTGTTTTCTGAGGCCAGCGCGCAAAACAGTGTGGCTGTTTCACCACAGAATAAAGTCTCTGCGAAGCGTTTCCCGGCGCGACAGGCTGTGCCTTGCATTGGCACCAAACTGGCGACAAAGTCAGCGTCATGAACAAAAACAGACAAGATGGATTCACTCTGGCAGAGCTGCTTATCGTGGTGGTTATCGCAGGTGTATTGGGAACCGGCGCGCTGTATAGCTGGCAGCGCTGGCAGCAACAGCAACAGCTTCGCGCAACGGTATTACAGCTACAGGGATTTCTGTTGAGCCTGCGCGCCCATGCCAGCTGGTATAACCGTGATCTTAAACTCTGGCTACTGTCCGGTAATGGCGGCTGCCTGGGAACCGGTCCGGTGCCTGCAGCCGGATGCAAAGCAGCATCACGCTGGTGGTTTATTCCACCCTATGCGGGGATAGATCTCCGGGCACTGAACGGCGAGCCAGGCTTTTACGGACGTCGCGATGTGGCGCGCGCCGGTAGCCTGGAGGTGGTAAGCCGTGCAGGGCACTGGCGGGTAGTGATCTCCTCACGGGCGCGCATACGTCTCTGCCAGCCGGAGATTACGCTATGCGACTAGCTGAGTCTGGCTTTAGCCTGCTGGAGATGTTGATGGCTCTGGCAATCAGCGCGATTGTGATGGTGAGCCTGGGGCGCTTTCTGCCTCTGCTGCTGGAGCAGAATCTGCAACTGCAGCAACGGGTACAGCTACAACTTGAGCTGGAGCAGCTTGCCGGAACGCTGGAGAAAGCGCTTCGCCGGGCTGGTTACTGCCGGGGTGAGTGCACTGGCTCACCGCTGACGCTGGCGGCTGATAGCAGCTGTGTATTACTGCGCTGGGATGGCAACAGCAATGGACAATGGGAAGGTGTGGGGCATAACGACAGTGATTTTTACGGCTACCGGTTACGCAACGGACAGCTGGAGATGCAGCGCGGCGTGGATGAGTGCCACAGCAGCGGCTGGGAGCGCATGACCGATCCCGCTTTTATGCAACTGGAGCGCTTTCATATTCGCCGTCATCAGCGCCATTTGCAGCTGGAGCTGACTGGACATGCCGGACAGCAGCAGATAACGCTGGTACGCGTGGTTGAAGGTCTTAATCTGTGAAACAGCAGGGCAATACCACGCTGGGTATGGTTATGCTGTTGCTGTCACTGGGCAGCGTTACCCTTCACGCCACCCGAACGCAGCTGGCACTCAATATGGTGCTGATTGCCGATATCCAGCACTACTATCAGGCCTTTAGCCAGGCGCAGGCGGCACTTCGCTGGGGAACAGAGTTGAGCTGGAGCATTAATAATGGCTGGCAGTGCCAGCAGGAACTGACAGAGCAGTGGCAAAGTTGCCTGCTGCGCAGGGAGAACGATCATGGCTTACTTGCGGCGCGGCGGGCAGGTAGTGCACTCTGGCTCTATCGCTGGGTATCACTCCACGAACAGCGGGTATATGAAATACCGCATGGCTGGATCGATTTCTGCCCGCTTACCACGGCAGAGGCATGTGCGGCAGTACATTCTGCAGCAGGGCTTTAGTCTGGCTGAGGCGCTGATAGCTCTGTTATTACTGGCGCTTAGTGTGACTCTGCTGCTGCACTATCATCGCGCCCTGGCGCTGGGGTTTAGTCAACAGTGGCATCAGCGTCAGGCCTGGCAGGTCGCGCAGCAGGCGCTGCTGGGCTATGAAACCGCAGGCTGGCATACGCAACGCCAGCAACAGCATTTACTGCCCGGTTGTGTGCTGGTGCGGGTTACTGTCACAGGGCCATATCAGCGATCGGCCTCGCTCGCTCAGGTGAGGTGTTATTAAGGTGCGCTGAGCCATAGGCATCTCCGTTGTTTAAGGGTAGAGTGACCGGGCTGCAATGTATTACCTCGCTAAAGGAGATTTATGTTCCGGGTTTACCACTCCAATCAGCTCGATCTGTTGAAAAATCTGGCAGGGATCCTGATTGAAAACCAGCCGCTTGCTGACCCGTTTGCTGCTGAGCAGATGCTGGTACAGAGCCCGGGAATGGCACAGTGGCTGCAAATGGAGCTGGCAAACAGCTTTGGCATTGCCGCCAACATCGACTTTCCGCTGCCAGCCACCTTTATCTGGAACATGTTTGTTAAAGTCCTGCCGGGCATACCGGAAGAGAGTGCTTTTACCAAAGCGAATATGAGCTGGAAACTGATGCAGCGCCTGCCGATGTTACTTGAGCAGGAGACATTTCAGGCGCTCAGGCTCTATCTTCATGACGATGATGACAAACGCAAGCTCTATCAGCTCAGTACCCGTGTTGCCGACCTGTTCGACCAATATCTGGTCTACCGCGCTGACTGGCTCAATAGCTGGGAGCGGGGCGAGCTGGTAGAGGGGCTGGGAGAGGCTCAACAGTGGCAGGCGGCGTTGTGGCGCGATCTGGTGAGTTTTACCGAGAGCCTGGGCCAGCCGATGTGGCATCGTGCTAATCTCTATGCCCGGTTTATCCGGACGCTGGAGCAGGCAGACAGCCCGCCGCCCGGGCTGCCGCCGCGCGTATTTATCTGCGGGATCTCTGCGCTGCCACCTGTCTATCTCCAGGCGCTGGAAGCTCTGGGGCAACATATCGATATTCACCTGTTGTTTACCAACCCCTGTCGTCACTACTGGGGAGATATTCAGGATTATGCGTTTCTGGCGAAGTTGCAGAGTCGTCAGCGCCGTCGCCTGCACTCAGATGAGACGCTGCCACTGTTTCGTGAACCCGCCGCCGCCCCTGCGCTGTTTAACAGCAGCGGTGAACAGCAGCTAACCAACCCGTTGCTCGCCTCCTGGGGCAAGCTGGGGCGCGATAACCTGTTTCTGCTTAGTCAGATGGAGTCAGCAGCTAACGATATCGACGCATTTGTCGACTTGCCGCATGATAATCTGCTGCATAGCCTGCAGGCTGATCTGCTGGAGCTTAATGATCGCGCTGTTGTAGGTCTGAGTGCGGGCGAGCTGGCGAACAGTGTGGAAAAGCGGCGGCTTGATCCTGACGATCGTTCCATTACATTGCAGATCTGCCACAGTGCCCAGCGTGAGGTCGAGGTGCTGCAGGATCATCTGCTGGCAATGATGGAGGCTAATCCGGAGCTTAAACCGCGCGATATTATTGTAATGGTGGCGGATATCGACAGCTACGCGCCTTTTATTCAGGCAGCATTTGCCAGCGCACCGCCTGAGCGTTATCTGCCGTTTGCTATTTCCGACCGCCGCGCCAGTCAGGCACATCCGGCCATTCTGGCTCTGATAAGCCTGCTGGCACTGCCGGACAGCCGCTTCCCGTCTGAAGAGATCCTTGCGCTACTGGAAGTACCGGCACTGGCACAGCACTTCTCCATCGATGAGAGCGGATTGCGCCTGCTGCGCCGCTGGGTGATGGAGTCGGGTATCCGCTGGGGACTGGATGATGCCAGCATTGAAGCACTTGCTCTGCCAGTTACCGGCCAGCATACCTGGCGTTTTGGCCTGCAGCGTATGCTGCTGGGCTATGCGCTTGAAAGCCGCAATGGTGACTGGCAGGGGATTCTGCCTTATGACGAATCAAGCGGTCTGATTGCTGAGCTGGCAGGTCACCTGGCAGAATTGCTGGCCCGACTCGATAGCTGGCGTGCACAACTCTCCGGCGAACGTACGCTGGCGGAATGGCTGCCGCTCTGTCGCGAGTTGATCGACAGTTTCTTTAGCGGCGATGCCGAGAGCGAAGCAGCACTATTGCTGGTTGAAACGCAGTGGAAAGAGATTATTGAGCAGGGTATGCGTTCCGCTTATCAGCAGCCTGTGCCGGTCACGCTGCTGCGTGATGAGTTACGTTCACGGCTTGACCAGCAGCGCATCAGCCAGCGTTTTCTGGCTGGCCCGGTAAACTTCTGTACCCTGATGCCGATGCGATCAATTCCATTCAAAGTCGTCTGCCTGTTAGGTATGAATGATGGCGTTTACCCGCGCACACTGGTGCCGACAGGCTTTGATTTGATGCAGCAGCAGACACGCAAGGGCGATCGCAGTCGTCGGGACGATGATCGCTATCTGTTTCTTGAAGCGCTGATCTCAGCACAGCAGCAGCTTTATATCAGCTATATCGGCCGTGCAATTCAGGACAACAGTGAACGCTACCCCTCGGTACTGGTCACCGAACTGGTTGACTATCTGGGGCAGAGTTTCTGTCTGCCTGGGGATGAGCAGAGTGAACCTGATATCAGTGAACAGAGGGTACGTGAGCACTTGCAAACTTTGCATAGCCGGATGCCGTTTGCTGCCGAAAACTTTTTACCTGAACATCACCAACAGAGCTTCGCCGCTGAATGGCTGCCTGCTGCAACCGGCAGTGGTATTGCGCAGCCGGCGTTTGTCCAGCCGCTGCTGGTAAAGCCGCTGGATATGCTATCGCTGGAGCAGTTGCTGCGCTTCTGGCGGCATCCGGTACGAGCCTGGTTTCAGCAGCGCCTTGGCGTCTCATTCTGGATCGAGGAGAGTGAGCTGCCGGATAGTGAGCCGTTTGCGCCTGATAGCCTTGAGCGCTATCAGCTAAACGCGCAGATACTCAACACGCTGGTTAATGGTGACGATCCCCGGCAACTCTATGCACATCATCGTGCAGCGGGTAATCTGCCTTATGGTGCCTTTGGTGAGCTCTTCTGGCAGAACCAGATAGAAGAGATGCTGGAGGTCGCAGCCGAAGTGACCGCAGAGCGACAGCCTGCTGAAAGTATGGAGGTGAATCTGCTGACCGGCTCGGTGCAGCTTACCGGCTGGCTGACTCAGGTGCAGTCTGATGGCTTACTGCGCTGGCGACCCGGTGTGCTGAATATGAATGATGGGTTGCAACTCTGGCTGGAGCATCTGGTCTACTGTGCTGCTGGTGGTCGTGGTACAAGCCGGATGTATGGACGTAAACAGAGCTGCTGGCGCTTCCTGGCGGTTCCGGCTGAAAGCGCGCTAATGCAGTTGACCGAATATGTGATGGCTTGTGAGCAGGGGCTGGCGCAGCCCCTGTTGCTGTTAAACAAAAGTGGTGGAGCCTGGCTGGAGGCGAGTTTTGATCGCAAAAGTGGTCAGCTGCTGGAGGATGAGGCAACGCAGAAAAAAGCGCTCAGCAAAATGTTGCAGGCGTGGCAGGGAGGGTATCAGGTGCAGGGTGAGGGCAGCGATCCCTATTTACAGCGCCTGAACCGCACCCTGAATGATGACATGCTTCAGGCGATTGTCGCTGCAGCGCGCCAGTGGTATCTGCCAGTGCGGCTTGCCCATCAGGACGAGGCATAGCCCTATTACATCCTGTCAGACAGGATGTGTGCTTATACAAACAGAGTTAATCAACCTGCGCAGGATACGCTGTGCAGGAGAGCGTGAGATAGAGAGGTTTACATGCGGATTTACGCACGCTGCATCGGCGCGCTGCTGCTGAGCACGCTGGCGCTGAATGCTTTTGCTGATGCCGGACGTGGCTGGCAACCGGTTTCTGAAACAATTCGCAAAAGCGATCGCGATCCGCGCAGCTACCAGGCAATCACCCTGGACAATGGTATGACGGTGCTGCTGGTTTCTGACAGCAAGGCACCCAAGTCACTGGCTGCTCTGACGTTACCAATCGGCTCACTGGACGATCCTGAACAGCAGCCCGGGCTGGCACACTATCTTGAGCATATGGTGCTGATGGGATCTGTACGCTATCCACAGCCTGATAACCTGGCTGAGTTTCTTAAAATGCACGGCGGCAGTCATAATGCCAGCACAGCAGCCTACCGCACGGCGTTCTATCTGGAAGTTGAGAATGATGCGTTGCAACCAGCAGTGGATCGGCTGGCAGACGCCATTGCTGAGCCGCTGCTTGATCCGGTAAACGCTGACCGTGAGCGTCACGCAGTTGACAGCGAACTGACTATGGCGCGCTCGCGTGACGGATTGCGTATGGCGCAGGTCAGCGCTGAAACGCTAAATCCACAACATCCGGGGGCACGCTTTGCTGGCGGGAATCTGGAGACGCTGAGCGACAAACCGGGGAGTAAGCTTCAGCAGGCGCTGCATGATTTCTACCGCACTCACTATTCAGCCAATCTGATGAAAGCGGTGATCTACAGCAACAAGCCGCTGCCGGAGATAGCAGCGATTGCCGCCAGCACCTTTGGGCGTGTTGCAACACATCAGGCCAGCGTGCCGGAGATCAGCGTGCCGGTGGTCACTGAGGCACAGAAAGGCATCATCATTCACTATGTGCCAGCCCAGCCGCGCAAGCAGCTTAAAATCGAATTCCGCATTGCCAACAATAGCGCAGCTTTCCGCAGCAAAACCGATACGCTGATTGGTTACCTGCTCGGTAATCGCAGTCAGAATACTCTGAGTGACTGGCTGCAGAAGCAGGGACTGGCAGATGGTGTGAATGCAGGAGCCGATCCCATGACAGAGCGCAACAGTGGCGTATTTACACTCTCTGTCTCGCTGACTGACAAAGGCCTGGCGCAGCGCGATGAGGTAGTGGCCGCAATCTTCAGCTATATCAACTTATTGCGTAGTAAAGGTATCGATAAACGCTATTTTGATGAAGTATCGCATGTCCTGGCGATTGACTACCGCTACCCATCAATTACCCGTGACATGAACTATATCGAGTGGCTGGCAGATACCATGTTGCGCGTGCCGGTTGCCCATACGCTGGACGCTCCCTATCTTGCTGATCGCTTTGATCCTGCTGCCATAGCGGCGCGGCTTGCTGAGATGACTCCGCAGAATGCCCGCATCTGGTATATCAGTCCGCAGGAGCCGCATAACAAACAGGCCTACTTTGTTAATGCACCTTATCAGGTGGATAAAATCAGCGCGGCGCAGTACAGCGACTGGCAGCAGCGTGCGACCCGGATAACGCTCTCGTTGCCGCAACTGAATCCTTACATCCCTGCCGACTTCTCGCTTATTCATCCCATGAAGGCGCCGCCAGCGCATCCTGTTCAGCCTGGTGGCGATAGCGCGATGCCGGTCTGGTGGATGCCCAGCCAGTTCTATGCTTCTGAGCCCAAAGCCGCTATTACACTCGCGTTACGCAATAAGGGCGCGATCAGTGATGCGCGCCAGCAAGTACTGTTTGGTCTGAATGACTATCTCTCCAGCCAGGCGCTGGATACGCTTAATTCACAGGCAGCGGTCGGCGGGATCAGCTTCTCTGTGGGTGAAAACGAGGGGCTGGAGTTTACTGCCAGCGGTTTCACCCAGCGTCTGCCGCAGTTACTGCAGGAGCTGGTTGCAGGATATGCCAGTTTTCAGCCTGATGAGCAGCAGCTGGAGCAGGCGAAATCATGGTATCGCGAGCGCCTCGACGCAGCAGATAAAGGCAAAGCGTTTGAACAGGCTATTCAGCCAATGCAGATGCTGTCGCAGCTACCTTATACGCAGCGCGAGGCGCGACGTAAGCTGCTGCCAGCTATCACACTACAGGAGGTGATTGCGTATCGCGATGCGCTGCTGCATCACGCCACGCCGGAGATGCTGGTAGTGGGTAACCTCTCTGCTGAACAGAGCAAAAAGCTGAGCGAAGCACTGAAAAAGCAGCTACAGAGCAACGGAAGCAAGGCGTGGCATACTCACTACGTTGCAGTTGAAAAACCGGTAAAGGCCAATCTGCAGAAAACAGTCAGCAGCAGTGACTCAGCACTGGCGGCGCTCTATGTGCCCGCTGGGTATGATGAGTATCAGAGCATGGCGGCCAGCATGCTGTTGAGTCAGATTATTCAGCCGTGGTTCTACAATCAGCTGCGTACTGAGGAGCAGCTCGGCTATGCCGTCTTTACTTACCAGATGCCGGTCGGGCGTCAGTGGGGTATCGGCTTTCTGCTACAGAGCAACAGTAAACAGCCTGCTTATCTGCTGCAGCGCTTTCAGGCCTTTTATCCGCAGGCAGAGCAACGGTTACGCAGTATGAAACCGGAAACCTTCGCGCAGTATCAGCAGGCGTTGATCAATGATCTCAGCCAGCGTCCGCAAACGCTGGAAGAGGAAGCCGGGCGCTATAGCCGTGATTTCAGCCGGCATAACTTCGCGTTTGATACGCGAGAGAAGGTGATAAGACAGGTAAAACAGCTGACAGCAGCGCAACTGGCTACCTTCTTTCACCAGGCAGTGCAGCAGCAACAGGGCATGGCCATGATTTCGCAAATCAGTGGCGGAGGAGAAAGCGCCTCAACGCCAGGCTATGCTGTGCTGCCGGGCTTTACCACCTGGAATGAACTGGCACGGCTGCAGCAGTCGTTGCCGGTAAAGAGTGATACGCCATGAGTCAGCATGCTAAATCGCTCAATCCCCTGACGCTGCCGCTACACGGCGAATGCCTGATTGAGGCCTCTGCGGGTACAGGTAAAACCTTTACTATTGGTCTGCTTTATCTGCGCCTGCTGCTGGGGCTGGGCGGTAACAATGCCTATAGTCGGCCTCTGTCGGTAGAGGAGATTTTAGTTGTAACCTTTACTGAAGCGGCCACTGCGGAGCTGCGGGGCCGTATTCGGGCTAATATTCATGAGTTACGTCTTGCCTGTATTCGCGGAGCCAGCAGTAATCCAGTGCTGGCAGCGTTACTGCAGGAGATCCCTCAGCTGACGGAAGCCGCTTCACTGTTGCTGGCGGCAGAAAGACAGATGGATGAAGCGGCTATTTTTACCATTCATGGCTTCTGCCAGCGTATGCTTAATCTGAACGCGTTTGAATCCGGTATGCTGTTTGAACAGCAGCTGATTGAAGATGAGCATCCACTACTGCGTCAGGCTACGGCGGATTTTTGGCGTCGTCACTGCTATCCGCTGACGCTGGATATTGCACGCGTAATTGTTGCCGAGTGGTCAGGGCCGGAACAGCTGTTAACCACACTGCGTCCGTGGCTGCAGGGAGAGTCGCCCGCATTGCATCAGCCACCTGATGAGCAGGAGACGCTGACATCGCGACATACGCGTAATATGGCGCGAATCGCTGAGATTAAAGCTCAGTGGAGTGCGCTGAGCGGGGAGATCGTGGCGCTGGTTGAGCAGTCGGGTGTTGATAAGCGCAGCTACAGCAGCAAGCATTTACCCAACTGGGTCAGCAAAATTTCGCAGTGGGCTCAAAGCGAAAGCAGCGATTATCAGGTACCGGCCGAACTGGCGCGTTTTGGTCAGCAGGTGCTGGAAGAGAAAACCAAAAAAGGCACAGCACCACGTCACGCACTGTTTGCTGCTATTGATACATTTCTGGCTGAGCCACTGTCGCTGCGTGATGTCGTTATTGCGCGAGCGCTAACGGAGGTACGTCAGGCGGTCATGAAAGAAAAACGGCTACAGGCGCTGCTTGGTTTTGATGATCTGTTGAGCCGCCTTGATGAAGCGCTGCAGCAGGCGGGCGGTGTTCAGCTGGCGCAGACGATTCGGCAGCGCTACCCGGTCGCGCTGATTGATGAGTTTCAGGATACCGATCCCCAGCAGTACCGTATTTTCCGCACGCTCTATATGCATCAGCCAGACCACGCGCTGCTGTTGATTGGCGATCCCAAACAGGCGATTTACGCATTTCGCGGCGCCGATATTTTTACCTATATCCGGGCGCGAAACGAAATTAATGCGCATTATACGCTCGATACTAACTGGCGTTCGTCCCCGCCGATGGTTGAGAGTGTGAATCAGCTGTTTTCCCGTCTGCCAGCACCGTTCCTGTTTGACGATATTCCGTTTCTGCCTGTGCAGTTTGCGCCGCCTAATCGTGGATTAGCGCTGAGCATTGAGGGTCAGACCCAGGCCGCACTGCGCTTCTGGCTGCAGCCCGGCAGTGGTGCCAGCGTTAGTGAATATCAGCAGCATATGGCAAAGCAGTGTGCTGCTGATATCAGCCGCTGGCTACAGGCCGGACAGCAGGGGCGTGCACTGTTGGGCAGGGAGGAGGCCCGGCGGCCGGTGCAGGCATCTGATATTACGGTGCTGGTACGCAGCCGCAACGAGGCGAACCAGATCCGTGAGGCGCTGGCGCAGCTGGCGATTCCGTCGGTCTATCTCTCCAGCCGCGACAGCGTCTATACCACTCCCGAGGCGCGCGAACTGCTATGGCTGTTACGGGCGATTCTGGCACCCGAGCAGGAGCGAGTACTGCGCACCGCGCTGGCCACTGCGCTGATGGCGCTTGATGCGGCACAGCTTGATGCACTGGATAATGATGCGCGTGGCTGGGATCGGCTGGCAGATACCTTTGTGCGCTGGCAGCGACTCTGGCAGCAGCGTGGTATTTTGCCCATGCTGCGTGAGATCATGCTGGAGCGGCAGCTGGCGGAGAATATGCTGGCGTCGGATAACGGTGAGCGTCGTCTGACCGATCTGCTGCATCTGGGTGAACTGCTGCAGGAAGCGTCAGCACAGCTTGATAGTCCTCATGCGCTGGTGCGCTATCTGGCGCAGCAGATAGCACGTCCCGATAGCCAATCCACCAGCCAGCAGCTGCGTCTGGAGAGCGATCGTCACCTGGTGCAGATTGTCACTATCCACAAATCCAAAGGTCTGCAATATCCACTGGTATGGCTGCCTTTTGCCGCCGGTTTCCGTGAAGCTGATATCGCGCTTTATCACGATCGTGATAGCCTGGGAGCCGTGCTGGATCTGCAAAAAAGCGAGCAGAGTCTGGCGCTGGCAGAACAGGAGCGGCTGGCAGAAGATCTGCGTCTGCTCTATGTGGCGCTGACGCGTTCAATCTATCACTGCAGCGTTGGCGTAGCGCCACTGTTTCGCGGCACGCGTAAAAAAGAGGGTGAGAGCGATCTGCATAAAAGCGCACTGGGTTATCTGTTGCAGCGGGGTGAAGCCGCAACAGCAGAGCAGCTGGGTGAGTTGTTGCAGGCACTTAACGGCAGTGGCTGTGAGGTAGTCGTGGCAGAGGCTACTGAGGCAGAGCACTGGCAGGCTGCGACTGAAGCCCGCAACGATTTGCGTGCACGCCAGGTTTCACGTCAGCTGGCGGAACCCTGGCGTGTCACCAGCTACTCCGGATTACAGCAGCACAGTGCGCATCGTCTGCTGGACGTTATGCCGCATTTCGATCTGGAAGCGGCCGGTGAAGAGCGGCTGCAGGCAGAAGAGACGGCACTGACGCCACATCACTTTCCGCGTGGTGCGGCGCCCGGTACTTTTTTGCATGAACTGTTTGAATCATTTGATTTTACTCAGCCGCCGCCTGCAGAACTGCTGGAACAGCAGCTGCAGCAAGGCGGTTATCCCCAACACTGGCAGCCGATGCTGAGCAGCTGGATCCAGCGCGTTATCACCACGCCGCTTAATGCGCAGCAGATCCGGCTGACCGGGATCGCGGCGCGCGATCGTCTGGTTGAGATGGAGTTTTATCTGCCAATTGATGGCCTGCTGACGGCACCCGCACTGGATCAGGTTATGCGCCAGCACGATATATTGTCAGCGCAGGCGCCTGCACTCAACTTTACGCAGGTGCAGGGTATGCTTAAAGGCTTTATCGACCTGGTATTTCGCTGGGAAGGGAAATATTATCTGCTGGACTACAAGTCTAACTGGCTGGGCGATAGCCATGCTGCCTACACACCGGCGGCGATGGCACAGGCGATGATTGATCATCGCTACGATCTGCAGTATCAGCTCTATACGCTGGCGCTGCATCGGTTTTTACAGCACCGGCTGCCCGATTATAACTATGACCACCATTTTGGTGGTGTCTTTTATCTTTTTCTGCGCGGGATGGATGGTACTTCACCAGACAATGGAGTGTTTCACACCCGACCTGCCGCAGAGTTTGTCAGTCAACTTGATCGCCTGTTTCGCGGGCCGGGAGATAACGCATGAATATCGTCGCGCTATTACAACAGGCTGTGGAGCGGCGTTTGTTGCGCTCGCTGGACATTCAGTTTGCGCTACTGATGGCAGAAAGCGATCAACCCGCCCGCCTGCTGGCAGCAGCCTGTCTCAGTGCTGAGGCTGGCGAGGGTCATGTCTGTTTACCGCTGACGCAGCTCAGCCGTGAGCGGCTGTTTCGTGGTCGTCACCCTGAGCTGGCACAGGCGGTATGGCAGGCTGCTGGTGAGCCGCAGAACTGGCACAGTCTGCTGAGCGGCTGGCAGGCGATCAGCAGCGGCGATTGTCCCGCGCCGATTGTACTGAGCGATGAGCGTCTCTATCTGCACCGCTTATGGCATCATGAGGGTGATGTGGCGCACTTCTTTCAGCCACAGGCTGCTCCGCAGCAGTTTGCGCCGGAGCAGATCCGTCAGGTACTGGATCTGCTGTTTGGCCATGAGCCGGATAACTGGCAGAAAATAGCGGCAGCGGTGGCGCTGACGCAAAAAACAGCGGTGATTTCCGGTGGGCCTGGCACCGGCAAAACCACGACGGTGGCGAAACTGCTGGCTGCGCTAATCCGTCTCAGCGACGTGCCCCTGCGGATCCAGCTGGCTGCGCCAACCGGTAAGGCTGCTGCGCGGCTGACGGAGTCGCTTGGCAAGGCGCTGCAGCAGCTGGCGGTCAGCGAGGCAGAGCGCCAGCGCTTTCCTGATGAAGCGACCACGCTGCATCGTCTGCTGGGCGCGCAGCCTGATACTCAGCGTTTGCGCTACCATGCAGGAAACAGGCTGCATCTTGACGTACTGGTAGTGGATGAGGCGTCTATGGTGGATCTTGGCATGATGGCCAGCCTGATTGCCGCTCTGCCGCCACAGGCTCGGGTGATTTTTCTTGGCGACCGCGATCAGCTGGCCTCTGTGGAGGCGGGAGCGGTACTGGGGGATATCTGCCGCTGCGCCGAATCGGGATACAGTCCGGTGCGCGCCACGCAGCTGATGTTAATGACTGGCTGTGAGATCAGCGGCAGTAATGAAACCGCAGCACCTGCTGTACGCGATGCCATCTGTCTGCTGCGCAAAAGTTATCGCTTTGATGCCAGCTCCGGGATAGGGCAGCTGGCAGCAGCAGTCAATGCCGGAGATGCGCAGGCCGTTGAGCGCGCGTTTCAAAGCACTTTTGCCGATATTGCTCGTGAGCCACTGAACAGTGGCGAGGCCTATCAGCAAATGTTGACCGATATCGCCGCAGGCTATCACGATTTTCTGCAGCTGGTCTCCGGGGGCGCGGCACCCGCTGATATTCTGGCCGCTTTTGGCCGCTATCAGTTGTTATGTGCTCTGCGCGAAGGGCCGTTTGGCGTAGAGGGACTTAATCAACGTATTGAGCAGAAGCTGATGCAGCTGCAGCGCATCCGCCGTCCGGCTGGTGGCAGCCGCTGGTATCAGGGGCGTCCGGTTATGGTTACGCGTAATGACAGTGCGCTGGGGCTGTTTAACGGCGATATCGGGGTAACGTTACCTGATGAGGAGGGCGTACTGAAAGTATTCTTTCCGCTACCGGACGGCACCATCAAAGCCGTGCAGCCGAGCCGGCTACCCGCACACGATACTGCCTGGGCGATGACGGTTCATAAGTCACAGGGATCTGAATTTGACCATACTGCACTGGTCATGCCGGCGCAGTTTTTGCCGGTGCTGACGCGCGAGCTTATCTATACCGCCATCACCCGCGCCCGTCGGCAGCTTACGCTGTATAGTGACGAAGAGATCTTTCGGCGTGCGGTTCAGCTGCGAACCCAGCGACGTAGTGGATTGCTGTCGCGCCTGGGCGCGGCCTCTGACGCATAAACTTTCGCTTACTGACTCCTGGAGAGTTTGCGGCATAGCGCGGTGATTGCGATGTTCAGGCTGCATTCAGGGCCTGAACATCACGCTTTGCGAAGTTACTGCAGATCGGCCATCAGCACTTTTGAGCGCCGCTGATAGTTATACATCTGCTGTTTACTCTCCGGCAGGGACTCAATATCCACCGGAGTAAAACCACGTTCCTGAAACCAGTGAATGCTGCGCGTGGTCAGTACAAAGAGCTTTTTTAGTCCCATCTGACGCGCCTGCAGCGCTACGCGATCCAGCAGCAGCTCACCGCGTGATGAGCTGCGATAGTCGGGATGCACCGCAACGCAGGCCATCTCGCCGATCTGCTCATCAGGGAAAGGGTAGAGTGCCGCGCAGGCGATGGTCATATTATCGCGCTGAATAATCGTAAACTTATCGATCTCCATTTCCAGTTGTTCGCGTGAGCGTCGTACCAGAATACCCTGCTGTTCCAGCGGCCGGATCAGTTCCAGAATACCGCCGATGTCGTTGATATTCGCGCGCCGGATCTGCTCGGCAGACTCCATCACAATCTGCGTACCGATACCATCGCGTGAGAACAGCTCCTGCAGTAGCGCACCATCTTCCTGATAACTAATCAGGTGGCTGCGACGTACGCCGCTGCGGCACGCTTTGACTGCACCACGCAGAAAACGCACTGTGCCGGAGAGAAAGTCGCCATCGCTTTCCATTTCATCAATACGCGCCTGCGCATCATTAGGAAACAGCTCAGAAATAATATTGCCAGCACGATCAGTCACACCCTGCTCAGAGCAGAAGCCGATCATCTTCTCAGCTTTAAGCTTGATCGCCAGCTGCGTTGCGACTTCTTCAGAGGTCAGATTAAAACTTTCGCCCGTTACAGAAACAGCAACCGGGCCAAGCAGTACGATGGCATTGTTATCCAGCTGACGATGGATCGCCTCTTCATCAATGCGGCGAATGCGCCCGCTGTGGCAGTAGTCCACGCCATCGTCTACACCCAGTGGTTGCGCGATAATAAAGTTGCCGCTCACAACATTAATATGCGCCCCCTGCAGTGGCGTGTTATTAAGGCTCATCGACAGGCGGGCGGTGATATCGAGCTGCAGACGACCGGCAGCCTGTTTCACCAGCTCAAGCGACTGTGCGTCAGTTACGCGGGTATGCTTGTGATACAGCGGCTCCAGCTGCTGCTGTGCCATGCTGCTGTCAATCTGCGGCCGCGCGCCATATACCACGACCAGGCGTATGCCAAGACTATGCAGCAGACCAATATCGTTAACGATGCTGGAGAAGTTTTCATGCTCAATGGCTTCGCCGCCCAGCATAATGACAAATGTCTTATCGCGATGGGCATTAATGTAGGGAACGGTATGGCGAAAACCCTGAACCAGCTCGGTACTGCGTTCCTTCACGGTGCACCCTCTGTGAATGGTTATTCGTATTTATTGTATTTTTATTCTGTTTTGCACTGTAATGCAAGCGCTGTACCTGACGTTACTTTACGTTTTTTCTGATGCATCCGTGGATAACAGCCTGCATTATCTGGCTTTTCCGGCAAGACAAGCGTTTCCAGATTGGATAAAGTTTTCGCTTTGCAGGCGTTGGTTGACGCTATTTTATCCGTTAAACAGTAGTTGGAGTGGCATGTCAGAAGTTTTTTCCCGAAGACGACTATTAAAGGGTGCAGGTGCGCTATGGTTACTTAGCGTTACGCGGACCGGGCTGGCAGCCAGCCAGCACATTGTTGCAGTACGTATCTGGCCCTCATCGACTTACTCCCGCGTGACGCTGGAGTCGAATGTCCCGCTGCAGTACAAGCAGTTTGCGCTGAGTCACCCTGAGCGGCTGGTTATCGATATCAAAAACCTGCATATCAATTCTGCGCTGAAAGGTATAGATAAGCTGGTGCGGGTAGACGATCCCTTTATCAAAACGGCGCGGGTAGGGCAGTTTGATCCGTATACGGTACGTATTGTGCTGGAGCTCAAGCGCAACGTCACACCCAAAACCTTTACACTGACGCCGGTAGCGGGGATCAAACATCGGCTGGTGGTCGATCTCTATCCCAGCCAGGCGTCAGCAGAAGAGGATCCGCTGCTGGCGTTGCTGAAAGATTATAATCAGGGCGAGCTGGAGCGCGATCAACCCGCGCAGGCACCGTTGCCTGGTAAGGCTGGCCGGGATCGCCCGATTATCATTATGATCGATCCCGGGCATGGTGGCGAAGATCCTGGTGCGCATGGCAAATATAAAACGCGTGAAAAAGATATTGTGCTGAAAATTGGTCGCTATCTGCGCGCCATGATCGATAAAGAGCACAATATGAAAGCGTATATGACGCGCAACGAGGATGTTTTTATCCCGCTGAAAGTTCGGGTGGCGAAAGCACGCAAACAGCGTGCCGATCTGTTTGTCTCAATCCATGCCGATGCGTTTACCAGCCGCGCGGCTCGCGGCTCTTCGGTCTTTGCCCTCTCAACCAGCGGGGCGACCTCTGCTGCGGCACGTTTTCTGGCTCAGACGCAGAACGAATCAGACCTGATCGGCGGCGTCAGTATGAGCGGCGATCGCTATCTCGATCACACCATGTTCGATATGGTACAGCGTCAGAGTATCAGCGACAGCCTGAAATTTGGTAAAGAGGTGCTGACGCGCATGGGACATATTAACCATCTGCACAAGCGTACCGTGGACCAGGCAGGATTTGCGGTACTGAAAGCGCCTGATATCCCATCAATTCTGGTTGAGACTGCATTTATCAGTAACGTTGAGGAGGAGCGCAAGCTCCGAACCACGCGCTATCAGCGTCAGGTCGCGGAGGCGATTTTTCACGGTATTAAAGCGTATTTTAATAAAGGCGGGGTGCTGGCACGCCGTTAAGAGTGGGCGCGGCAGCGATGCCGCTTCTGCGCACGACAAAAACAAAAAAACACCCGTAAGGGTGCTTTCTGATTCTTCATACCGAAGAAATGGTTGCGGGGGCCGGATTCGAACCGACGACCTTCGGGTTATGAGCCCGACGAGCTACCAGGCTGCTCCACCCCGCGTCCGTCTGTCGCACTGAGCGACACTTCACACTGTATTCTTCTTAAGACAATTGGTTGCGGGGGCCGGATTCGAACCGACGACCTTCGGGTTATGAGCCCGACGAGCTACCAGGCTGCTCCACCCCGCGTCCGTCTGTCGCACTACACGACGCTTTATATTGTCTCTTCATTCAGAAGAATTGGTTGCGGGGGCCGGATTTGAACCGACGACCTTCGGGTTATGAGCCCGACGAGCTACCAGGCTGCTCCACCCCGCGTCCGTGGATGCGCACTATACACCTGGTGCAGGGTGATGCAACCCCTTTTTGTAATTAATCACCTCTGTAACCAGACAGTTGCTGAATAATGGCGCAATCAGATGAAATAGTGTACAGATGTGAGTGTGATACCTGGTGGCAGATTTCTTTCTGATACTCCCTTTGCTATCGTCGCCAGGCGAACAACCGACAACAAGAGAGAGTCATGAACGGACACCGGGTAAAATATGCACTCACTGGCGCATTTCTGGCGCTATTAGCAGGTTGTAGCTCAAAGCCGACCGATCGTGGTCAGCAATATATTGATGGCAAGCTGGAGCAGCCGCTCGGGCTGGTCAATGAGCCGAATGCCAAAGGGCGTCCGGTCAACGGGCAGGATTTCGCACTGCAGGTGCAGCAGATCCAGTCCGCCTCTTCGGGTCTGTTTAGCCGCAATAATGGTACTTACAGCGCTATTCAGAACTGGCTGCTCTCGGGAGCGGATACCCGTCAGCTGAGCCAGTTTGGTCTTAACGCCTGGCAAATGGAAGGCACAGATAATTACGGAAACGTGCAGTTTACCGGCTACTACACGCCTGTGGTTGAAGCGCGCTATACCCGTCAGGGGGAGTTCCAGTATCCAATCTATCGTATGCCGCCGCGAGCACGGGGTCAGAAGTTGCCAAGCCGCGCAGGGATCTATAGCGGAGCGCTGGATGAGCGCTACGTTATTGCCTGGAGCAACTCGCTGATCGATAACTTTATGATGGATGTTCAGGGCAGTGGCTATGTTGACTTTGGTGATGGTCGTCCACTGCGCTTCTTTGGATATGGCGGCAAAAATGGCTGGGCTTATCACAGTATCGGTAAAGAGTTAATCGATCGTGGTGAGGTGAAACGCGAAGATATGTCGATGCAGGCGATTCGCCAGTGGGCGCAGGAACATTCGCCGCAGGAGGTACGTGATGTACTGGAAACTAACCAGTCCTTTGTATTCTTTAAACCTGAAGAGTACGTACCGGTGCGGGGTGCCAGTGCGGTGCCGCTGATTGCCAAAGCATCAGTGGCCTCTGACCGCTCTCTGATCCCGGCCGGCACTGCACTGTTAGCTGAAGTACCACAGCTCAATGCCAAAGGAAAATTTAACGGTAAGTATGAGATGCGTCTGATGGTTGCGCTGGACGTAGGCGGCGCGATTAAAGGACAACACTTTGATATCTATCAGGGTGTAGGACCGGATGCTGCACACCTGGCCGGCTTCTATAACCACTATGGGCGTGTCTGGGTGCTAAAAGCAGCACCAGGTGCCGGCCAGCCGCTGTTCAGCACTGCAGAACGGCAACAACGGTTCACTGCTTATCGGCGCAAATTGATACACTAGTCGCAGTTAATCTCAGGGTGCGCAACATGGCGCACCCACTCTCCAGTTTAAAGGTCAGATATGAAAGTGGTAAGTGACGCCTGGCGACAGCGTTTTGGCGGAACAGCGCGTCTCTATGGTCAGGAAGCGCTGCAGCAGTTTGCGGATGCGCATTTCTGTGTAATTGGTATTGGCGGCGTAGGTTCATGGGCTGCTGAAGCACTGGCGCGTACCGGTATTGGCCATATCACATTAATTGATATGGATGATGTCTGCATCACCAATACAAACCGGCAAATCCATGCGCAGCAGGGTAATGTCGGACAGGCTAAAACGGACGTCATGGCTGCCCGCATCCGCGCCATCAATCCTGAGTGTGACGTGACCTGTATTGACGATTTTATCACGCCGCAGAATACCGCTGAGCTGCTCTCCGCAGGCTTTGATTATGTGATTGATGCGATTGACAGCGTACGGCCGAAGGCGGCGCTGATTGCCTGGTGTCGGCGCAACAAAATTCCCCTGATCACCACCGGTGGTGCTGGTGGCCAGATTGATCCTACCCAGATTCAGGTCAGCGATCTGGCAAAGACAATCCAGGATCCGCTGGCAGCAAAGCTGCGTGAGCGTCTGAAAAGTGATTTTGGCGTGGTGAAAAACAGCAAAGGCAAGCTGGGTATTGACTGCGTATTCTCTACTGAGGCTCTGGTCTATCCGCAGCCTGATGGCAGCGTATGTGCTTCCCGCAGTACGGCAGAAGGACCAAAACGTATGGATTGTGCTGCCGGGTTTGGTGCGGCAACCATGGTCACCGCTACCTTTGGCTTTATTGCTGTATCACATGCGCTGAAAAAATTTCAGGCGCGCCAGGCGCGTCAGGCCTCCTGATAATGACGCGCAGCCTGCTTAACCGCATCAGCCAGCGCCTGTAATCCGCTGCTACGGGAAGCGCTGAGCTGCGCGCGCAGCCCCAGAGTTTCAAACAGCGCCAGCGGATCCTCGTTCAGCAGCTGTGCTGGCGTTTTTCCTTCTGCTGCGGTGAGCAGTATGGCCAGCAGGCCGCGCACAATACGCCCTTCGCTATCGCCATAGAAATGAAGGGTTCCATCGGGCAGCTGCTGACAGCTGAACCAGACACGATTTTCACAGCCAGTGAGTTCGTTCTCTGCGCTTTTCAGAGCGTCGGGAAGTGCTGGCAGCTGGCGGCTAAGCTGGATCAGATGGCGATAGCGATCTTCCCACTGCTGAAAACGGGCAAAGGTGGCTGTGAGGCTCTCTGCGGTAATGCTGTGACCAAAGGGGTGGGGCGCAATCAGGGTTGTCATCAGATTATTCACCTAAAATATCTACGGCATGATGCATTGCGCGCACCAGCGCATCCACATCCTGCAAATTGTTGTAAGGCGCAAACGATACCCGCAGCGTACCGCTTACACCCAGCGCGGCCATTAGTGGCTGGGCGCAGTGCTGCCCGGCGCGCAGTGCAATATCCTGCTCAGCCAGCAGTGTCACAATATCGCTGTGATGAATGCCGGCAATATCAAAGGCAAGCAGGCTGGATGAGCCGCACCGGAAGCTGCGAAAACCAGGCAGAGCGCTGAGCTGCTCTTCGGCCAGGCAGGCCAGCTGCTGACTCCACATTTCCGCTTTCTCCTGATGATGCCGCAACAGCCAGGTCAGGGCGGCACTCAGTCCCACGACGCCAGCAACGTTTGGTGTGCCCGCTTCAAAACGCCAGGGCACGGGCTGCGGTGTAAAGCCGCTGAAGTCGACCTGCGTCAGCATTTTGCCGCCGCCCTGCCATGGCTGCATCGCCTCCAGCAGTTCAGCTTTGCCATAGAGCACCCCAATACCTGTGGGACCATAAAGCTTATGGCCGGAAAAGGCATAAAAGTCGATATCCAGCGCCTGTACGTCAGGCGGGCAGTGCACCACACCCTGCGCACCATCCACCATGACTTTCGCGCCAGCATTATGCGCAAGCGTAATTGCCTGCGCCAGGTCAGGACAGCCGCCGGTAACATTGGACATCTGGCTTACCGCCAGCAGACGGGTACGGTTATTAAGCAGGGCTGGCAGCAGGGCGATATCTGGCCGGCGATCGCTTCCCAATGGCCATTTGACCACGGTTGCACCGCAGGCCTGCGCCACCATCAGCCACGGAACCAGGTTGGCGTGATGCTCCGCCTCGCTGACAACGATCTCATCGCCCGGCTGCAGACGTGGTGCCAGCCAGCTCTGTGCCACCAGATTGATAGCCTCCGTAGTACCTCGCGTCCAGACAATCTGGCGATCGTCAGCGGCATGGAGCCAGCGTGCTACCAGACCACGCGCCTGCTCATACTGTGCAGTCAGTGCGCGGGCAGCTGCAAACTGGCTGCGATGCACCGTACCAGCGCTGAGTGAATAAAACTGAGCGCTGGCATCGATAACGGCCTGTGGCTTAAGCGCGGTCGCAGCGCTATCAAGATAGACGCCGGCATCGCTCAGTGCGGGAAACTGCTGACGAAAAGCGCCAGGAGAGAAGATAGTCATATCAAGCCCACTCAGGTGATTGCAGGGCCAGCCGCAGCAGTCCGCTGGCTGGCAAAGCTGTAAAAGCGCGTTATGCTCATTATGGCAAGGTTTGAACCGAAACCCGCATAACCTGTTTGTTATTTTCAGCCAGTATTTTCGGCTACAGGCAGCGATACCGCATCTGCGGGTGGTTTAAAGCAATCAATCTGCAAGGAGATAGAAGATGAACAAACTTACCGCAGTGCTGGCTGTCTGCACCATGGCGCTAAGCCTGGCTGCCTGCTCCAGCAATTATGTCATGCATACCAATGACGGCCGTACCATTGTTGCTAATGGCAAGCCAAAAGTTGACGCTGACACCGGTATGATCAGCTATAAAGATGCCAATGGCAATGAGCAGCAGATTAACCGCTCAGATGTTAAAGAGATGGTTGAGATGGGGCAGTAAGCCGCCGGGCAAAAGGTGTCGCATAGGGTTTTTGCCGCTGTCTGAACACTGGCCCGCCAGATTGCGACATAAAAAAAGCACCGCAATTGCGGTGCTATATAAAATCACTATGGACAGACAGGGTAAATCACAGGAATTAAAAGTTTGATCTGCAAGTATCAGATCAAAAAATGCAAACACAACATCACGACCACAAGCCAAAAGTTCTCCAAAAGTCTGCGATCTCTCGCGCGTTTTCAGAAATCTTTTCGTTCCGGCTCAGGAAGTGCGGCAACTATAGGTATTTGCTGGAGCTTCCTCAACGGACAAATTATAATGTCTCGGATTAAAAAATCTAATAGCTGACGACATTGTATAAGTTGCAGTTTTACACTATGAATCCATCTGTGGAAATCCATGTCTAAACGCCTTCCGCCGCTAAATGCTTTACGCGTCTTTGATGCCGCTGCCCGTCATTTAAGCTTCACAAAAGCTGCCGAGGAGCTGTTTGTTACGCAGGCTGCTGTAAGCCATCAGATTAAGTCACTGGAGGATTTTCTTGGCCTCAAGCTGTTTCGCCGTCGTAATCGTTCGCTGCTGCTGACGGAAGAGGGGCAGAGTTACTACCTGGATATCAAAGAGATTTTTTCCGCACTAAACGACGCCACCCGCAAGCTGCAGGCGCGCAGCGCGAAAGGTGCCCTGACCGTGAGCCTGCTGCCAAGCTTTGCCATTCAGTGGCTGGTGCCGCGCCTCTCCAGCTTTAATATGGCTTATCCGGGGATCGACGTACGAATTCAGGCAGTAGACCGCGAAGAGGAGAAGCTGGCCGATGATGTGGACGTGGCGATTTTTTATGGCCGGGGCAACTGGCCTGGCCTGCGGGTAGACAAACTCTATGCTGAATACCTGCTGCCGGTCTGCTCGCCGCTACTGCTTACCGGGGACAAGCCACTGACGTCCCCTGCTGAGCTGGAACACTTTACGCTGCTGCATGATGCATCGCGCCGTGACTGGCAGGCCTACACTCGTCAGCTGGGATTACAGCATATCAATGTGCAGCAGGGACCTATCTTTAGCCACAGTGCTATGGTGCTGCAGGCGGCGATCCATGGTCAGGGTGTGGCGCTGGCGAACAATGTAATGGCGGAAAGTGAGATTGAAGCGGGGCGTCTGGTCTGCCCGTTTAATGATGTACTGGTCAGTAAAAATGCTTTTTATCTGGTTTGTCATGACAGTCAGGCAGAACTGGGTAAAATAGCCGCCTTTCGTCAGTGGATCCTGGAAAAAGCAGCGGGCGAGCAGGAAAAATTTCGCTTCCGCTACGATCACTAAGCTATTGCACGCTGTGCTGTGAGGCAGGGCGTGATAATGAGGATAAACCGATGTCCAGTCGTGCCATGTTTATATTCGCCGCAATCAGCGGCTTCGTGCTGGTGGCATTTGGTGCGTTTGGCGCACATGTATTGAGTAAATCACTGGGTCCATCTGAGATGGCATGGATCCATACCGGTCTTGAGTATCAGGCTTACCATACGCTGGCGGTGATGGGGCTGGGAGCAGCGATGCTGCGTCGTGCCAATATCTGGTTTTACTGGAGCAGTGCTGCCATGGCACTGGGCACCATTCTTTTCAGCGGCAGCCTCTATTGTCTGGCGCTGTCACATCTGCAGTTTTTGGTATTTGTTACGCCAGTGGGAGGACTCTGCTTCCTGACTGGCTGGATTTTGATGTTGATTGGCGCGCTGCGTCTGAAAACAAAGGCAGAACGCTATGAATAAAGTATTACTCTATTGTCGTCCCGGATTTGAGAAAGAGTGTGCGGCAGAAATCAGTGCCAAAGCCGCAGAGCGTGAGATTTATGGGTTTCCGCGTGTAAAAGAGAATGCAGGCTATGTACTGTTTGAGTGCTATCAGCCGGAAGATGCGGAAAAGCTGCTGCGTACGCTGCCCTTTGCTGAACTGATCTTTGCCCGGCAGATGCTGGTGGTAGGCGAACTGCTGCGCGATCTGCCGCCTGAAGATCGTATTACACCTATTACGGGTATGCTGACCGGTGTGGTAGAAAAAGGGGGCGAGCTGCGGGTTGAAGTGCCTGATACCAATGACGCCAAAGAGCTGACTAAATTCTGCCGCAAACTTACGGTGCCACTGCGTGCCAGTCTGCGTGCCAGCAATATTCTGCTCAACTATGAGAGTCCAAAGCGCCCGGTAGTACATGTATTATTTATCGCACCGGGAACCTGCTATGTAGGATATTCGCTGCCGGAAAATAATTCGCCTTTCTATATGGGCATTCCGCGCCTGAAGTTTCCGGCCGATGCGCCCAGCCGCTCAACGCTGAAACTCGAAGAGGCGCTGCATGTTTTTGTGCCTGCTGATGAGTGGGATGAGCGTCTGGCAAGCGGCATGTATGCGGTGGATCTTGGTGCCTGTCCGGGCGGCTGGACCTATCAGCTGGTGAAGCGCAGTATGTGGGTATACGCAGTGGATAACGGGCCAATGGCGCCGGGTCTGATGGATACCGGGCAGGTGACGCATTGTCGCGAGGATGGCTTTAAGTTTCGTCCGCCGCGCACCAACATCAGCTGGCTGGTCTGCGATATGGTGGAGAAACCGGTGCGCGTCGCCTCACTGATGACAGAGTGGCTGGTAAATGGCTGGTGTCGCGAAGCTATCTTCAATCTCAAGCTGCCGATGAAAAAGCGTTATGAAGAGGTAACGCAAAATCTGGCGATGATAGATGAGGCGTTAAAGGCGCAGGGCATTAATGCACAGATCCAGGCGCGTCATCTTTATCACGACCGTGAAGAGATCACGGTGCATGTTCGTCGTATCTGGGCAGCAGTTGGTGGCCGACGCGACGAGCGTTAGGCATCTGTGAGAGGGCTGGGTTGAGCTGCCACAGAGCGGTGTTAAGGCCGCTCTGTGGAAGCCATTAACTGCGCACCTGCTCATGTTTTGTATGGAAGAGTGCACATTTGCTGAGAGCCGCAGCATTCGGGCCGCATAATGGAGACAGTTAGCTGCCCGCCCGTGTTTTACTGCGACCTTGCAAACCTGCTGAGAGCCGCAGCATTCAGGCCGCTCTGCGGGAGCGATTAAGCGTGCGGCAGGGCGCCTGTCACAGGGTGCGGCTTTTGTCAGAGAGTTGCAGTGCTCAGGCGTGCTGGTGATAGCGCAGAGTATTAAGATTGCCCTGCAATACTAAATCACACTTCAGCGTCGCAACCTGCCGACACGTCTCCGCCATATCGCGTTGATCGCGAAGTTTCCCCTGCCATTTAGCCGGCACCTGATCCCACTGCTGATAGATCGCTTCCAGCGAGCCAAACTGTGCCAGCAGTTCACGGGCTGTTTTTGGACCAATACCGGCCACGCCAGGGATCTTACTGCTGCTGATCCCGCACAATCCCCAGTAATCTGTCAGCTGCTGCGGCGTGACGCCAAACTCCTGTGCAATAAAAGGCAGATCGAGCCAGCGCTTCTGAAAGTAATCTCGAATACGAATATCTGGTGCCAGCAGCTGACAGTAACCTTTGTCTGTGGAGACGATAGTGGCCTGGTGGCCGGCTGACGCCATTTTCACCGCCAGCGTAGCAGCCAGATCGTCTGCCTCATCATCCGCGGCAACCCAGCAGCTGACACCAGCGGCACTAAATGCTGCCTGTAAAGCCGGAAGTTCCTGTTGCAGATCCTCCGGCATAGAGGGACGTCCCGCTTTATAGTCAGGTAGCAGCTGATGACGCCAGCCAGCATGACGCTGGTGGCTGTCGAACACCGCGACAGCATGAGTGGGACGTGTATGACCAAGCAGCTGATGCAATGCTGCGACGCAGGCGTCCTGGCAAGGTGAACCCTGCACGGCATGCAGACGGCGGATTAAATTAAGGGCATCAACGATTAACAGATGTAATGGCATAAGCGGTGTAAACGGCAGCCCGCAGGCTGCCTTCCTGAATGATTATTTGATGATTTCATAGCAGGGGATATAGGCACTGCCAGGCAGCTTCATTCGCTGCTGAGCCACAAATCCCTGTAACAGCTCATCCATACGATGCATTAAATCCGCGTCACCACGTAGCTGGTATGGACCACGCTCACGAATTTCGCGAATGCCCATCTCTTTGACATTACCCGCGACAATGCCTGAAAAGGCGCGCCGCAGATCGGCAGCCAGCTTTTCCGCAGGCTGATTCGGGAACAGATTGAGGTTTGCCATGTTTTCATGAGTAGGCAGAAACGGCATCTGCAGGTCGGGTGCAATGCGAATTGACCAGTTAAAGCTGTATGCATCACCGGTTTCACGCCGGTGCTCTTTTACCTGCGGCATCGCTTTCTTCATCTGGCGTGCCACTTCCGCAGCATCATCAATGATAATGGTGTAATGCTTACGTGCGCTTTCGCCCAGGGTGTTGACAATAAAATCATCAAGTACCCGGAAATAGTCAGCACTCTCTTTCGGGCCGGTAAGGATCAGCGGCAGCACCTGCTCGCTGTTCTGCGGATTCATTAAAATGCCGAGCAGATAGAGAAACTCCTCTGCGGTGCCTACGCCACCCGGGAAGATCACAATGCCATGCGCAATACGCACAAAGGCCTCAAGGCGTTTTTCGATATCTGGCATAATGATTAGTTCATTAACCAGTGGGTTAGGCGGTTCAGCAGCGATAATAGAAGGCTCTGTCAGGCCAATAAAGCGGCTGTCATGGTAGCGCTGCTGTGCATGACCGACTGCGGCGCCTTTCATTGGCGCTTCCATCACGCCGGGTCCACAGCCGGTACAGATGTTTAGTTCACGAAGTCCCATCTGTGTGCCAACATTACGACAGTATTGATACTCTGTGGCGTTGATAGAGTGACCGCCCCAGCAGACCACGGTATTTGGATATTCTCCTACGTGCAGTGCGCGCGCATTACGTAAAATTGAGAAAACCTGGTTGGTAATCAGTACCGAGTCTTCTGCTTCCTGCTTGCACAACGATTTGACCCCGGTTAATTGCCCATTCACAAATAGAATGTCACGCAGTACGGCAAACAGGTTAGCCTGGAGTGAACGGATAATTCGTCCATCTACAAACGCCTCTTCCGGTGGATTGATCAGCTCCAGTTTTACACCACGCTCACGACGCAGAACATTAATAGCAAAGTTTTCAAAACGGGAGAGCAGTTCCTGGCTGCTGTCGGTCTGACTGCCGGAGTTAAGCACTGCAAGGGAACAGTTACGAAACAGCTGATAAAGATCGCTGCTGGCTGTCTGCTTCAGCATATCTGTTTCCAGCTGGGAGAGCAGATCCATCGAACCAAGCGGGCTGATATGTGTAATCAAAAGAACTCCTTTACACGCCATGGCGTGACTGATGACGCTGCACTTAACTAACTGAGCGCAGTGACGAAAATCCCTGGTCGCATATGCATTTACGCTTAACGCCGTTTACAGATTAACGCTGGCAGCCGTAATTGCTCAAGAGGAACCGCGCATCCCTGACGCGGTCTGCGAGATATCTCGCAATCTCTTACTGGCGTGCCAGCCGGGAGAAGCCGGGAGTGAAAGGAACATTGCTGCGCCAGGGGTTGATATCCAGGCCACCACGACGGGTATAACGAGCATAGACGGTTAATGCTTCCGGCTGGCAGAAGCGCTGTATATCATTGAAAATACGTTCAACACACTGTTCGTGAAACTCATTATGCTGCCGGAATGAGATCAGATAACGCAGCAGTGCTTCACGATCGATACGTGCACCTTTATAGCGAACCATGACCGATCCCCAGTCGGGCTGATTGGTGATCAGGCAGTTTGATTTCAGCAGATGACTGACCAGCGTCTCTTCCACGATATCACTACCGGTTGCATGGGCAAGGTGTTCTGCGTTAAAGCTATAGTCACTGATAGCGATATCCTGCTCATCAATTACGCTGCCGCTGAAGTGACCTACGGGCTGTCCTTCAAGCTCGCTCAGACGAAACAGCGCCACGCTAACATCTCCGGCGGCACAGGCACGCAGATCGCGCTCCAGAGTCTGCCGTACCTCGCCCCAGTTACTGAACCGGGTCTGATTAAAGCTATTGAGATACAGTTTAAAACTTTTAGACTCAATCAGGTTTTCACTTGCCGCATCCAGCACGACTTCTCCAACCGCGACCTGTGGCACACCTTTGCTGTTGAGCCATGAAAGCTCATAGAGTGTCCAGATATCTGCTCCGTGGAATGGCAGGTTTTCAGGATAGAGCTGAAGCGGCTCGCGATTCAGACTACGCGGCACAGATTGCAGTAGCGTGTTATCGTATTCATCAACATAGGCTACAGATTTGCCCAGCGTCAGGCCGCTTAGCGCCTGGTTGGGAATTTCAGAAGACATAATGGTTACCACTGGCATAGGTTAAAGTGGCTAAGTGTAACCGAATAACCGTGAGAAGATGAATGATGCAGCCCACCGCTGACGCTTTGCGCGCTTTTACCAGCCGATATATTGCGTGCTGGCAGCAACAGCACAACCATAATCCTGCCAGTACTGAACTCCTGGATATTCCGTCACCCTGTATCATAACGACGCTGGCTGACAGGGTTATCTGGCAGCCGCAACCCTTTACGCTGCCTGCGACGCTGGCGGCAGTGGAGCGCGCGCTGGAGATTCAGCTTCAGCCTGATATCACCGCGTTTTACACCACGCAGTTTGCCGGGGATATGTATGCCCGCTGGCATCAGCGGCCTGTCAGTATGTTGCAGGTGTGGAGTGAAGATGATTTTACGCGCCTGCAGGAGAATCTGATCGGTCATCTGGTTATGAAACGTCGCCTGAAACAGAGCCCGACGCTGTTTTTTGCCACCACTGAATCAGAACAGGAGGTTATCTCTGTCTGTAATCTGACAGGGGAGGTTATTCTTGAGGAGCCTGGCCGTAAACAGCGTGAAGTTCTGGCAGCGTCGCTTAGCGAGTTTCTTGATGGTATACAACCTGTTATCAGTCTCAGCAGCAGTCAGGCATAGCATTATGTAAGAGATGTCTTACAAATTTTGTGAGAGATTGACATTTTATCAGCCGGGCTTTAATAAATTTTAAATGTAAAGATAAACTGAATCATGGGGTTATGGCGTTATTCTGATAAATAGTCACGCTACTTGATTGATTAATGGTTTTCACTCACTTGTCATTACGACAGTTTTTGAGAGAATACCAGCCGTTAGCAGGATGCTATGGATTAAGAGGCGTTCAGGAGAATGTCAGCCAGGAGGCGGGAACGTAACGGAGTTTACGTCACAGGGAAGGCTTCAGGATGAAGCAGGACACTCAGGATTGAGTAAAGGACACCTCCAGGATGGAGAATGTGAGCCTTGCGGAGCAGGGTGGGCCAGGATGCCAGGGATACTGTATGGAAGCAGGCAATGGAAGGCGCAGGAAGAGTTGTCATGGAAGAGCAGGGAGCACAAAGGTGGCGGGAATGCTGCACAACGAACCGGGAGCACTGTTAACAACAGTGCTCCCTTTTTTATGCGCTTTTTGCGCCATCGCTGAGTAATGGTATGCTTGCCGCCCATTATTCAGAGGAGGTGACGCATGTCGACGCACATTATTATTCAGCGACTGCAACAGGTCGAAGCGGTCATGCGCGAACATGATCACTGGCAACTGAATGCACCTGATGCCGCAGCTTTTAACAGCGACCAGCCGTTCTGTCTTGATACCATGGCTCCGCTGGAGTGGCTGCAGTGGGTATTGATTCCCCGCCTCTCGGCGCTGATTGCCGCCGACGCGCCACTGCCAGCAAGTTTTGCCGTTGCACCTTATTACGAAGTGGCATTACCACCCGCCACGTCAGGCTATGCTGATCTGCTGGCCACGCTGCGCCAGCTGGATGCGTTGTTTGCGGAGCCAGCACGCTGATGCTGGAGATTATCTATCAGGATGAGTGGCTGGTCGCGGTTAACAAACCTGCTGGCTGGCTGGTGCATCGCAGCTGGCTGGATCGCAAAGAGAAAGTTGTTGTGATGCAGACAGTGCGCGATCAGATTGGTCAGCATGTATTTACCGTACACCGGCTGGATCGTCCAACGTCAGGTGTATTGCTGATGGGATTGTCGAGTGAAGCAGGGCGTTTGCTGGCTCAGCAGTTCGAACAGCATCAGATCAAAAAAACCTATCATGCTGTGCTACGCGGCTGGCTCGATGGCGCGGCCACACTCGACTATCCGCTGATGGAAGAGCTGGATAAAATTGCGGATAAATTTTCGGCTGAACCTCAGGTTGCACAGCCTGCCATCACTGATTATCAGGTACTGGCGCAGACAGAAATGCCGGCAGCTATCGGTAAATATAATAGCGCTCGCTATACTCTGGTGGAGATGGCACCCCGTACCGGACGTAAACATCAGCTGCGCCGCCATATGGCGCATCTGCGTCATCCTATAATCGGTGACAGTGCGCATGGTGATCTGCGGCAAAACCGCGGCGCGTCGGCGCACTTTGGTCTGAACCGCCTGATGTTGCATGCCAGCGAGCTTTCGCTGACGCATCCCTTTACCGGTGAGCCGCTGGTGATCCGTGCCGGGCTGGATGCGGTCTGGCAGCAGATGCTGCAACAGTTTAACTGGCAGGATAAGTTGCCTGATGTACCCCGGGTTGAGTTTAATGCAGAGGCAGTTCAGGACAAGCCAACAGTGTAGAGGAGCGAGGCAATGGCAAAGATTGGCATTTTTACAGGTACGGTGTATGGCAACGCACTGCTGGTCGCCGAAGAGGCGCAGCCGGTTTTGCAGGCGCAGGGACACAATGTGCAGGTGTTTGAGGATCCCACACTTAAAGAGTGGCAGGCTTATAGCAACGATGTCGTACTGATTGTCACTTCAACTACTGGTCAGGGTGATCTGCCCGATAATATTGCCCGCCTTCATGCACAAATTCGCGATGAGCTGGGTTATCAGCCCACATTACGCTACGGCGTGATAGCGCTTGGTGACAGCAGCTATCAGCATTTCTGTGGTGCAGGCAAAACGTTTGATGCCACCCTGCAGGAACAGCAGGCGCAGCGTATCGGTGATGTGCTGCTGGTAGATGCCACCGAGCATCCGGAGCCGGAGAGTGTGACCACGCCCTGGGCTGAAGAGTGGGGTAAACTGCTCTGAAATATTCGCCTTATGCGCCCGGCATCAACGTGCCGGGAAGCATAATCTCTGCTAGGTCACCGGCGCGGGATTAAATACCGCCAGCTGATTACGTATCCCCCAGCGATCGGACCAGGTCTGCTGCCGCCCGCTGGCAATCTCCAGAATCAGCTTAAACAGCCGCCAGCCAACCTGTTCAATGCTCTCTTCGCCCGTCGCAATAGTGCCTGCGTTAATATCCATTAAGTCGTGCCAGCGCTGCGCCAGCGCGCTGCGGGTCGCCATTTTAATCACCGGAATGGCTGCCAGACCATAGGGCGTGCCGCGCCCGGTGGTAAATACCTGAAGTGTAATTCCAGAGGCCATCTGCTGTGTGCCGCAGACAAAGTCACTGGCGGGAGTAGCAGCATAGATCAACCCGCGCTGCGTCGGACGCTGACCTGGCGACAGCACTTCATTAATCGGACTGCGCCCCGATTTTGCAATCGATCCCAGCGCCTTTTCCACCACGTTTGCCAGCCCGCCTTTTTTATTGCCGGGCGAAGGATTTGCGCTGCGGTCGGTCTGGCCCTGACTCAGATAATCATCATACCAGCTCATCTCCTCCAGCAGACGTTTACCCACATCTTCATTAATCACGCGCGGCGTCAGCAGATGAATAGCATCACGCACTTCAGTGACTTCTGAAAACATTACCGTAGCCCCACAGCGCACCAGCAAATCAGAGGCGAATCCCACAGCCGGATTAGCCGTGACACCGGAAAACGCATCGCTGCCGCCACATTGGGTACCCACTACCAGCTCTGATGCCGGGCAGGTTTCGCGCTGGCGCTGATTAAGCTTTTTCAGGTGGCGCTCAGCGACCTGCAGGATCTCATCCACCATCGCACCAAAGCCGGTATAACGCTCATCCTGTAGCCGCACAATATCGTTGTTATCAAGTGAAATCGCCTGTACGTCAGGCGTGCCGGCAAGCAATCGCTCTGGCTGAAGTTTTTCACACCCCAGGCTTACGATCATCACTTCTCCGCCAAAATTGGGGTTGAGCGCCAGATTGTGAATAGTACGGATAGGCACTACCGCGGCTGGCGCATTAATTGCCACACCACAGCCATAAAGATGATTCAGTGCGACAACGCCATCAACGTTTGGATAGCGCGGCAGTAAGTCGCGCTCTATCAGCTGCACCACATAATCGACCACGCCAGCAACGCAGTGCACGCTGGTGGTGATACCGAGCAGATTACGGGTTCCTACGCTGCCATCGGCATTGCGGTATCCCGCAAAGGTGTAACCCTCAAGCGGTGGCAGCGCTGGCGGTACATTGTTTGCCAGCGGCAGAGTGTGCAACGGCGGCGCTTCTGGCAGCGCGACCAGCGATTCATCAATCCAGCTACCGCGTCCGATAGGGCGCAGTGCTCTGCCAATCACTTCACCATAGCGCAGGATTGGCGCATCCTGAGCAATATCGCAAAGCGCGACTTTATGTCCCTGTGGCACATGCTCAGTGAGCTGCAGCCCATCGTCAAAACAGGTTCCTGCTGGCAGACCCTGATCGTTGACCACAATTGCAACGTTGTCCGCTTCATGAACTTTGATATAGCGTGGTTTATCTGTAACGGGTCGGTTCATTACTCACCTTCCGGATAGTTATGCGCAGCATAGCAGTGCGATGAAGAGTGGTTCATATCACGTCATCAATGTCAGCCAGTTCCAGTATAAGCAGCTCATACCTGACTACGCATTGTGCATCTGTCTGGCATTCTGCCTGTTTACACCAATGGTTTAGTGGGTTTAACCAAAAGCAAGTGAAGATGTTCACAAAACCGGCCTCTGGCGACGAAGCTATCCCGGTTTTCAGCGCTGAAAAGCGCGTTTCGTGAGCCACACCGCAGGTTTATGTGCAGATGCCATAAAATCAATTTCTTTTCGCCGTTCTTGTCAGGCTTTTTTCCAATGTTCCGGCTGCTCACTGTTTTTATACTGATCCCGACTTAGAGGTTTGGTTACCTGTCACGACGCATCAATGTTCGCCATAACAACAATCGCCGTGTTTAACCCGACATCATTCTGATACCCAACGCGATGTGTATGCAGTCAGAGTGAATGTAGCGTTCGCTATATTTCAGGAGTGCATCATGAATAGTTTCAGCCAGGCTGCAGAGGCGGTGCAGAAACGCACCAACGCCCGCTACTGGATCGTGGTGATGTTATTTATTGTCACCTCATTCAATTACGGCGACCGCGCCACTATCTCCATTGCCGGTTCCGCCATGTCAAAAGATATCGGCCTCGACTCCGTCGGACTCGGCTATATCTTCTCTGCCTTCTCATGGGCCTATGTGATTGGGCAGATCCCCGGTGGGTGGCTGCTGGATCGCTTTGGATCAAAGCGCGTCTATTTCTGGAGTATTTTCCTCTGGTCGCTGTTTACTCTGCTACAGGGCTTTGTCGATCTTTTTAGCGGATTCGGTATCGTGGTGTCACTGTTTCTGCTGCGCTTTATGGTTGGCCTGGCGGAGGCACCCTCTTTTCCAGGTAACAGCCGTATTGTTGCGGCCTGGTTCCCGGCACAGGAGCGCGGCACCGCCGTGGCTATCTTTAACTCAGCGCAATATTTCGCCACTGTGATCTTTGCACCGATTATGGGCTGGCTGGTGGCAGAAGTGGGCTGGGCACATGTGTTCTGGTTTATGGGGGGGCTTGGCATCATCCTCAGCTTTATCTGGCTAAAAGTGATCCACGATCCCAGCGATCATCCGGGAGTTAACCGGGCTGAACTGGAATATATGGAGCAGGGCGGTGCGCTGATCAATATGGATGCCAGAAAAGAGGCGCGTAAAGTCAGCCGTGGCGAAAAGTGGCACCAGATTAAACAGCTGCTCTCTACCCGAATGATGTGGGGTGTCTACCTCGGACAATATTGTGTTAATGCCCTGACCTATTTCTTTATCACCTGGTTTCCGGTCTATCTGGTACAGGCACGCGGTATGTCGATTCTGAAAGCAGGCATGATTGCCTCTATTCCCGCCATCTGCGGTTTCCTGGGTGGCGTACTGGGCGGCGTCATCTCCGATTATCTGATGCGTAAAACCGGCTCGCTTAATATCGCCCGTAAAACGCCTATTGTGCTGGGAATGTTGCTCTCAATCAGCATGGTGATGTGCAACTACACCGAAACGGAGTGGGTGGTAGTGCTGTTTATGGCGCTGGCGTTTTTTGGGAAAGGCATCGGTGCGCTGGGTTGGGCGGTGATGGCGGATACAGCGCCGAAAGAGATTAGCGGTCTGAGCGGCGGTCTGTTCAATATGTTCGGTAACTTCTCCGGCATTGTTACGCCAATTGCCATTGGCTACATCATCGCTACCACCGGCTCATTTGAGGGCGCGCTGGTCTATGTCGGTATTCATGCCTTTGTCGCCGCCTTTAGCTTCCTGGTGATCACCGGCGATATCAAACGTGTTGAGCTGAAACCTCAGCCTTAAGGAGCCGCTATGTCTGAACAAAGCACCCCGGTGATCACTGATATGCAGGTGATCCCGGTCGCCGGCTACGACAGCATGTTGCTTAACATTGGCGGTGCGCATCATGCCTGCTTTACGCGCAATATTGTGATACTGACTGACAGCGCGGGTCATACCGGTGTGGGTGAAGCGCCAGGGGGAGAGACTATCTATCAGACCCTGCTGGCAGCTGTTCCGCAGGTTAAAGGGCAGCAGATCGCACGAATGAATCGGCTGGTGCAGCAGGTGCATAAAGGCAATCAGTCAGCAGATTTCACGACGTTTGGCAACGGCGCCTGGACTTTTGAGCTGCGTGTCAATGCAGTAGCGGCACTGGAAGCGGCGCTGCTGGATCTGCTGGGGCAGTTTCTTGGCGTACCTGTTGCGGAACTTCTGGGGCCGGGACAGCAGCGCGATGAAGTTACGGTACTCGGCTATCTGTTTTACATTGGCGACCGCAGTAAAACCACGCTTCCTTACCGCAGTGGCACGGGAGCCAGCCATGAGTGGTATCGGTTGCGGCATCAGGAGACGCTGACGTCCGGTGCACTGGTTCGTCTGGCGGAGGCGGCGCAGGATAAATATGGCTTTAAAGATTTCAAGCTCAAAGGCGGTGTGCTGCCGGGTGAGGAGGAGATTGCCTGCGCAGTGGCGCTAAAACAGCGTTTTCCGGATGCGCGGATCACGGTTGATCCCAATGGGGCCTGGCTGCTGGATGAAGCGATAGCGCTATGTCGGGGGATGGGTGATGTACTGAGCTACGCCGAAGATCCGTGTGGCGCTGAGCAGGGATACTCCGGACGCGAAGTCATGGCGGAGTTTCGTCGCGCCACCGGCCTGCCGGTGGCCACTAATATGATCGCGACCAACTGGCGTGAAATGAGTCACGCCATCATGCTCAATGCCATCGACATCCCGCTGGCCGATCCCCATTTCTGGACCCTGAGCGGCGCAGTGCGCGTGGCACAACTCTGCGACGAGTGGAGACTTACCTGGGGCTGCCACTCCAATAACCATTTTGATATCTCACTGGCCATGTTTACTCATGTTGCCGCCGCAGTTCCAGGCAAGCCAACAGCGATTGATACCCACTGGATCTGGCAGGAGGGCGATCAGCGGCTGACGCGTGAGCCACTGCAGATCCGCAACGGCAAAATCGCCGTGCCGGATAAACCTGGCCTCGGCGTTGAGCTGGACTGGGATCGTCTGCGGCAGGCACATGAGTTGTATCAGTCGCTACCAGCTGGCGGGCGCAACGACGCAACCGCAATGCAATACCTGATACCAGGCTGGACATTTGATCGCAAGCGCCCGGCGTTTGGTCGCCGTCAAAGATAAGGAGCAGGAAATGAGTCAGACACCCCTGATTGTCTCAATGCAGGTTATACCGGTAGCCGGCCATGACAGTATGTTGCTTAATCTGAGTGGAGCACATGCACCATTTTTTACCCGCAATATTGTCATTATCAAAGATAATGCCGGGCATACCGGTGCAGGAGAGATCCCGGGCGGCGAGAAGATCCGCCAGACGCTGGAAGATGCCGCTGCGCTGGTTATGAATAAAAGCGTGGGTGAGTACAAAAATATTCTTAATCTGGTGCGCAGCACGTTTGCCGATCGTGACGCTTCCGGGCGCGGCAATCAGACATTTGATCTGCGCACCACGATTCATGTGGTGACGGGTATTGAAGCCGCGCTGCTTGATCTGCTGGGCCAGCATCTTGGTGTCAATGTGGCTTCATTGCTGGGTGAAGGACAGCAGCGCGATCGCGTTGAAATGCTGGGCTACCTGTTTTATATCGGCGATCGGCGCAAAACCTCGCTTGCCTATCAGAGCCAGCCGCACGATCCGTGTGACTGGTATCGTCTGCGGCATGAAGAGGCGCTGACACCAGATGCTGTAGTGCGTCTGGCGGAAGCAGCTTATGACAAATATGGCTTTAATGATTTCAAACTTAAAGGCGGGGTGTTGCGCGGTGGCGAAGAGGCCGAGGCGGTAACGGCGCTGGCCAGCCGTTTTCCGGATGCGCGTATCACACTTGATCCTAACGGAGCCTGGTCACTCAATGAGGCGATTCTGCTGGGCAAACAGCTAAAGCATGTGCTGGCCTACGCGGAAGATCCCTGTGGCGCTGAACAGGGCTACTCGGGACGCGAAGTGATGGCAGAATTTCGTCGTGCGACTGGCCTGCCTACCGCCACAAACATGATTGCCACAGACTGGCGTCAGATGGGACACACTCTCGCGCTCCAGTCAGTCGATATCCCGCTGGCCGATCCGCACTTCTGGACGATGCAGGGCTCGGTACGCGTAGCACAGATGTGCCACGAGTTTGGTCTGACCTGGGGCTCACACTCCAATAACCATTTTGATATCTCGCTGGCGATGTTTACCCATGTTGCCGCTGCTGCGCCCGGCGCCATTACTGCTATTGATACCCACTGGATCTGGCAGGAGGGCAATCAGCGTCTGACCAAAGAGCCGTTTCAAATCAAAGGCGGCATGATACAGGTGCCACAAAAACCGGGACTGGGTATTGAGCTGGATATGGATAGCATCATGCAGGCAAACGCGCTGTATCAAAAACAGGGTCTGGGCGCGCGTGATGATGCGCAGGCGATGCAGTTTCTGGTGCCGGACTGGACTTTTGATAACAAGCGTCCCTGTCTGGTGCGCTAATGCATCTGGCTCCTGATAAAGGAGCCGGTAGTCACTCACAGGAGTAAACAGAATGAGTAATGTCTGGCCAAATACCTTTCGTCGCCGCCTGCTGGCAGGAGAAACCCTGATTGGCAGCTGGTGCGCCCTGGCGAATCCGCTTACTACCGAAGTGCTGGGGCTGGCTGGCTTTGACTGGCTGGTGCTGGATGGTGAACATGCGCCCAACGATGTCACTACCTTTGTGCCACAGCTGATGGCACTGAAAGGCAGCAGCAGCGCGGCGGTAGTGCGTCCGCCATGCAACGAGCCAGTGATTATCAAGCGCCTGCTCGATATCGGCTTTTATAACTTTTTGATCCCCTTCGTGGAAACCGAAGAACAGGCGCTGCGTGCCGTGGCGTCAACCCGCTATCCGCCTGCCGGAATCCGCGGCGTGTCAGTTTCACATCGCAGCAATATGTACGGCACTCTGCCGGACTACAACAGCACGATAAACGATAACATCACGCTGATGGTGCAGATAGAAACCGCGCTGGCAGTGGAAAATATCGATGCAATCGCCGCTGTTGAGGGTGTTGACGGCATTTTTATCGGGCCAGGCGATCTCTCTGCCGCGCTGGGTTATCTTGGCCAGCCGGCACATCCGGAAGTATTGAACGTGATTAAATATCTGTTTGAGCGCGCACGCGCCGCAGGTAAGCCTGCTGGCATTCTGGCACCGGTAGAGGCTGATGCGCGACGTTATCTGGAGTGGGGAGCCACTTTTGTTGCGGTGGGCAGCGACCTGGGGCTATTTCGCCACGCCACACAGGCGCTGTGCGACAAATTTAAACGATAACGCATAAAGGGGAAAGGCAATGAAAATTGGATTTATCGGCCTAGGCATTATGGGCAAACCGATGAGTAAAAACCTGGTAAAAGCGGGTTACTCGCTGGTGGTTCGCGATCACAACGCCAGCAATGAAGCGGAGCTGGCCGCACTGGGCGCAACGGTAGCAAAAACGCCAGCTGAGATAGCTGAACAGGCAGATGTTGTGATTACCATGCTGCCTAACTCACCGCAGGTGCAGGAGGTGTGCCTCGGGGCGAACGGTATTATTGAAGGCGCCAAACCGGGGCTGATTGTTATTGATATGAGCTCCATTGCACCGCTGGCAAGCCGTGAGATACATGATGCACTGGCTGAAAAAGGTATTCGTATGCTGGACGCGCCGGTAAGTGGCGGAGAGCCAAAAGCAATTGAAGGCACGCTATCGGTAATGGCAGGTGGTGATAAAGCACTCTTTGACCAATGCGTTAAGATAATGCAGGCGATGGCGGGTTCAGTGGTGCATACCGGCGATATAGGCGCAGGTAACGTAACTAAGCTGGCAAATCAGGTTATTGTGGCACTCAATATTGCTGCGATGTCTGAGGCGCTGTCGCTGGCAACCAAAGCGGGTGTAAATCCTGATCTGGTCTATCAGGCGATCCGCGGCGGTCTGGCGGGCAGTACTGTACTGGATGCTAAAGCGCCGATGGTACTGGATCGCAATTTTAAACCAGGTTTTCGTATCGATCTGCATATCAAAGATTTAGCCAACGCACTGGATACCTCAGACACACTGGGTGCCCATCTGCCGTTGACAACAGCGGTAATGGAGATGATGCAGGCGCTGAAAGCAGAGGGACAGGGCGGCGCCGATCACAGTGCGCTGGCTTGCTATTATGAGAAGCTGGCGCAGGTAGAGATCTCCCGCTAGTTACCTGCGCTCCGGCCTCTGCGCAGGCCGGAGGCTCTGCTGCGTTTGCTAACAGACAATATGACCCATTGTGCCAGGATTGCTTATGAAAATTGTCATCGCCCCTGATTCATACAAAGAGAGTTTGTCTGCGCTGGAGGTGGCTGCCGCCATTGAGGCGGGGTTTCGCGAGATTTTCCCTGCTGCGGAATATATTAAATTACCGCTCGCTGATGGTGGCGAAGGCACGGTTGAAGCGATGGTTGCAGCGACGCAGGGCAGCGTGGTTACGCTAAACGTTACCGGACCACTGGGGCAGCCGGTCAGCGCATTTTATGGGTTGTCAGGCGATGAGCATACTGCATTTATAGAAATGGCGGCTGCCAGTGGCCTGGAGCTGGTGCCGATCGCACAGCGCAATGCGCTTATTACCACCTCATGGGGCACGGGTGAACTGATTAAACATGCGCTGGATCGCGGCGTGGAACATATTATTATCGGCATTGGCGGCAGCGCAACCAATGATGGCGGTGCCGGAATGATTCAGGCGCTGGGCGCACGGCTGCTGGATAATGCAGGCAACGATCTGGCATTTGGTGGTGCAGCACTGTCGCAGCTGGCGCAGATTGATATCAGCGGGCTGGATGCCCGTATCAAAGCGTGTCGCATAGAGGTTGCCTGCGATGTCACTAATCCTCTGACGGGAGAGCAGGGGGCTTCAGCAGTGTTTGGGCCGCAGAAAGGCGCAACAGCGGCAGAGATAGCACAGCTGGATCGGGCGCTGGCACACTACGCAACACTCATCCGGCGCGATCTGGATATCGATGTCCTGCATATTGCAGGCGGCGGAGCCGCTGGCGGTATGGGAGCTGCACTGCACGCATTTTGTCAGGCGGAGCTGCGCAGTGGCATTGAAATTGTTACCGAGGCGCTTGGGCTGGCCGGGCAGATACAGGATGCGGATCTGGTGATCACTGGTGAAGGGCGCATCGATAGTCAGTCTGTTCATGGCAAGGTTCCGGTTGGTGTGGCGCGGGTGGCAAAACAGTTTGATAAGCCGGTAATCGCTATTGCCGGTAGTCTGACCGCTGATGTCGGTGTGGTGCATAACCATGGGCTGGATGCTGTTTACAGCGTACTCTTTAGTATCTGTTCGCTGGAAGAGGCGCTGGCAGCGGCGGCACAAAATGTACGCCTCACGGCAAGAAACGTGGCGGCCACAATTAAAATAGGGCAGCAATGTTAGCGCTGATTTACTCCACTCAGCCCTCTCTGCGGTTTGCCGCAGAGAGGGCTGCCAGTTAACCCTTCAGCAGAGCAGAGGCTTCACGCGTGACGTTCGCTATCTCATCACTGAGCTCCAGCAGTTCTGGCTCCAGCAGAGCAATATCACGCTGCTGATGCAAACTACGTTCAAGCTGCTGGCAGAGCTGCCTGAGGCGCGGCACACCGCTGTAGCTGGCGCTGCCGTGTAGTTTGTGGATAATTTCACGCAGGCCGCTGACGTCAGCGTCAGCAACACACTGCGTGATACGTGCATCGGCTTCAGGCAGGAAATCCACCAGCATCTGCAACAGCTCACGTGCCAGCGCCGGCTTGTTTGCTGCCTGGCGCAGCGCCAGTGACCAGTCCAGCGACGTCGCAATATCAGCAGCAACTGACTTTGCTGCCAGCGCTGCGGGCAGATAACGCTGCAGTAGCTGACGCAGTTTGGTTTCATCAATTGGCTTCGCCAGATAGTCATTCATGCCAGCGGCGATAAGCTGTTCACGTTCGCCATCCAGCGCGTGCGCCGTTACAGCCACAATTGGCGTACGGGCATGCAGGGGCAGCTGGCGGATAATCTCGCTGGCCTGGATACCATCCATATCGGGCATCTGAATATCCATCAGTATCACATCCAGCGACTGCTGCTGTGCAGCCCGAATCGCCTGTTGGGCGTTGTCACACAACACGATATTCTCGACCTGCTCTTCCAGGAGTGCGCCAATCAGCTTGAGGTTGGCAGGATTATCGTCAACAGCCATTACTGTAAGCGGCTGGCGCGGAGCCAGCGGTAGCGCGATGCGGCGTTGCCGATGACTGATATCCAGCAGCAGAGGAATAAAGCGCGTCAGCGACACCGGCTTGGTAATACAGCCGGCGATACCGCGGGCGCGCAGCTCATCGGCAAACAACATCATTTCGCTGGGTAGTGCCAGCAGCACGGCGTCTGCACGGGCGCACAAACGCTGGATTGTTGCATCCGGCAGCATAGCAGGATGAGGCTCTGTAACCGGCAGACCCAGCAGAAGCAGTGGAAAATGGCGATCCGGCAGATCGTCAAGAGTGGGGTAATATTCTACCTGCAGTGATGTAATACTCAGCATCTCCTGCACGACCTGAGCCACAGCCGGATGTCCTTCCACGTAGGCCAGCGTAGTGGCATGCAGATCATCCAGCACGCGCGGAATCGGTGGCGCATTGGGATTGAGATTGAGCCGCAGGCGCACCTGAAACACAGAGCCCTGACCAGGCTGGCTGTGAAACGCAATTTCACCGCCCATCTCCTGCACCAGCTTCTGTGTGATCACCAGGCCAAGACCGGTGCCGCCATGGCGGCGGGTAATACTGGCATCTGCCTGCCTGAACGCCTGAAATAGCTGCGGTTGTTGCTGCTCTGCAATGCCTATTCCGGTGTCATGCACCTGAATTTCCAGCCCGACCCAGGTTGCGCTCAGTGATTTCAACTCTACGCGCAGATCGATATGCCCCTGTTCAGTGAACTTGATCGCATTGCCCATCAGATTGATCAGGATCTGCTGTAGCCGCAGCGGGTCACCAATAACGTTGTCAGGTACGTTTTTTTCCAGACAGACGGTGATCTCCAGCCCTTTTTCATGCGCTGAAGGTGCCAGAAGTACCAGCGTCTCATCCAGCGTGGCGCGTAGCGGAAACGGGATCGATTCCAGCACCAGTTTGCCTGACTCCAGGCGTGAGAAGTCCAGAACGTCGTTGATAATGCTCAGCAGATGATTTGCTGAACGCTCAATCGTGCTCATATAATCGCGCTGGCTGGTGCTGAGACCCGTTTTCAGCATCTGACGGGTAAAACCGATAACGCCATTCAGTGGCGTACGCAGCTCATGCGACATGTTCGCCAGAAACTCAGACTTGATGCGAGCCGCTTCCTGAGCACGCTTTTTCGCCAGATCCAGTTCAACGTTCTGAATCTCCAGCTGCTCCAGCGTTTCGCGCAGATCCCAGGTCGCCTGGTCGATATTATGCTGCATCTCTTCATGATATGCGGTCAGCGACATCGCCATGGCGTTGATACCGTTTTTAAGCATACTGAGTTCGCCGAGCATATAGCCCTCAACCCGGCTATCGAGCTGGCCGCGGCGAATACGATCAACGGTGGCAACCATATTGCGAATCGGGCCGGTCACATCACGCATCAGCCGATAAGCGAACAGCATCGCAATGCAGAGGCAGAACAGCAGCAGCAGCGTGGCAATAAATATCTCTTTATACTGTTCCAGTCGTACCGACTGCAGATCCAGCACCATCGCAACATAACCCAGCGGGTTTCCGGCAGGACGGATTTGATTATCGGGCTGTTCGTCAGCAGAGTTGCGTCCGGAGGCGATCGGCATACGCAGTATCAGCTGGTTTCCATAACGCTCCACATTGACGCCGGAACTCAGATGGTCGGGCCGCTTTTTTTGCAGCAGTGTCAGATTCTGTTTGCTGTTTGAGGTGGTATAAACGCGATTCTGGTTGTCGAAAATAGTGATGGCACGGACAATATCAGAATGGCGACGATGCAGCAGGCTCACCAGCTCATGAATCGCATCGCGATCGTGCCACGTCATGCCATATTCACTGGAGACGGCCAGTGGTTCGATGATATTGGCACCGGCATCGTAAACCTGATTTTGCAGGTCGTTGTAGCGATGCACCACAAAAAAGCTGCTAAGCAGCAGGCCAATCAGCAGCGTTGGCGCCAGTATTAAAATCATCATCCGCGCCCGCAGGCTGTATTTGGTCATAACGATGCTCTGGTGACTCCTGATATATGTTCCCTGTGCGCGTAGCGTTACGGACAGCACAACCTGATTAATAAGAGACTGACACTACTATGGCGCAATTTTACTACGCAAAACAGCGGCCAACGGCAAAGCAGCGGATTACTGTAACCATTGACGAACTCGATCCCTTTGGACAGGGTGTCGCACGCTACCAGGGTAAGACGCTGTTTGTCAGCGGCGCACTGCCCGGTGAGCAGGCGGACGTAACCGTGCTGGAAGATAAGCGGCAGTTCGCCCGCGGTAAGGCGCTTAAAATTAAGCAGCCCGCGGCACAGCGTGAAAAACCGCGTTGTCAGCACTTCGGTAGCTGTGGTGGCTGCCAGCAGCAACATGCCGCTGTTGCACTGCAGGAGAGCAGTAAAGCTCATGCGCTAAGCCGGATGCTGAGTCGTGAAACCGCATCACCTGTCACGGTTGACGAGATTATCCGCGGGCATGCATGGGGATACCGACGTCGCGCCCGGCTTGGACTGCAGTGGCAGCCAAAGCAGCAGCGGCTGCTGATGGGTTTTCGTCAGGCGGCGAGTAATGAACTCATCGCCCTGCAGCAGTGCCCTGTTTTGGTGCCCGAACTTGAGGCATTGCTGCAGCCATTGCACCACTGTCTTGCTTCACTGCAGGCGGTCAGGCGACTGGGACATGTTGAGCTGGTACTGGCGGATAACGGCCCCTTAATGGTGCTGCGCCACCTTGATGCGCTTTCTGCGCGCGACCGTGCAGATCTGGAACGCTTTTCGCATCAGCATAAACTCATGCTATGGCTGGCTGACGGCAGTGGTGAGCTACAGACAATAAACAGCACCACACCTTACTACCGTTCACATGATTTAACGCTAACCTTTAGCCCGCAGGACTTTATTCAGGTTAACGATAATGTTAACCAGCAGATGGTGGCAAAGGCGCTGGCGTGGCTCGATCTGCAGCCAGAAGATCGCGTGCTGGATCTCTTTTGCGGCATGGGTAATTTTACTCTGCCAATGGGAAAATTCGTAGAAAATGTCACAGGTGTGGAGGGCGTTGCAGCATTAGTAAAGCAGGCGGAGTATAATGCCGTGCTTAACAATCTCAGCAATGTTCGCTTTTTCCAGCATAATCTGGAGGAAGAGGTTTCGCGCCAGCCCTGGGCGAAACAGGGATTCAATAAGGTGTTACTGGATCCGGCACGAGCCGGTGCGGCTGGTGTGATGCCGCATATCGCTAACCTTGCGCCTGAGCGCGTGGTCTATGTTTCATGTAATCCGGTGACACTTGCGCGTGACAGTCAGGTACTCCTGGCTGCGGGCTACCATCTGGAAAGGGTCGCGATGCTGGATATGTTTCCACATACCAGCCATCTCGAATCCATGGTGTTGTTCAGTAAAGCATAAGCAACATTTATGTTGCTATGGCAGGAGAGGATATGGTTGCGGTCAGAAGTGCGCATTTAAATACGGCGGGTGAATTTGCCCTCGATCAGTGGATTGCCAGTTTAACGATTAATAATCCCCAGTCCTGTGAGCGACTGGCGGAGACCTGGCGCTACTGTGAAACCGAAACGCGCGATCATCCCGATCAGACTCTGCTGTTATGGCGCGGGATTGAGATGGTTGAGATCCTGACCATGCTGAGTATGGATTGCGATAGCCTGTGTGCAGCACTGCTGTTCCCGCTGGCCAATGCAGATGTGGTCAGTGAAGAGAAGCTGGAGCAGGCGTTTGGCAAAGGCATTGTCTCGCTGGTTCATGGCGTGCGCGACATGGATGCTATTCGCCAGCTAAAAGCGATCCACAACGACTCTATGGCGTCAGCGCAGGTAGATAATGTGCGGCGTATGCTGCTGGCGATGGTGGAAGATTTCCGCTGCGTCGTTATCAAGCTGGCAGAGCGCATCGCCCATCTGCGGGAAATGAAAGATGCGCCGGAAGATGAGCGCGTGCTGGCGGCCAAAGAGAGCACTAATATCTATGCGCCGCTGGCTAACCGTCTTGGCATTGGTCAGCTGAAGTGGGAGCTGGAGGATTACTGCTTCCGCTATCTGCATCCCGATGAATATAAGCGTATCGCCAAACTGCTGCATGAGCGGCGTATCGACCGTGAACAGTATATTGATAATTTTGTAGACAATCTGCGCCAGGAGATGCAGAAAGAGGGTGTGCGAGCCGAAGTCTATGGCCGGCCCAAACATATCTACAGTATCTGGCGCAAGATGCAGAAAAAGTCGCTGGCGTTTGACGAGCTATTTGATGTGCGCGCGGTGCGTATCGTGGCTGAGCGTTTGCAGGATTGTTATGGCGCGCTTGGTACGGTGCATACGCTCTATCGCCATCTGCCCAATGAGTTTGATGATTACGTTGCCAATCCCAAGCCTAACGGATATCAGTCAATTCATACTGTGGTGCTGGGGCCGCAGGGCAAAACCGTGGAAATTCAGATCCGCACCCGGCAGATGCACGAAGATGCAGAGCTGGGCGTTGCGGCTCACTGGAAATATAAAGAGGGGCCGGGCACAGGTAACTCGCGTGGCGCTGCCGGTCATGAGGAGCGCATTGCCTGGCTGCGCAGGTTGATCTCGTGGCAGGAGGAGATGGCTGATTCCGGTGAAATGCTGGAGGAGGTACGTAGTCAGGTATTTGACGATCGCGTCTATGTCTTTACGCCAAAAGGGGATGTGGTGGATCTGCCCGCCGGCTCTACCCCGCTTGATTTTGCGTATCATATTCACAGCGATATAGGTCATCGCTGCATCGGCGCGAAGATCAGCGGCCGTATTGTGCCCTTTACCTATCAGCTGCAAATGGGCGACCAGATTGAGATTATTACGCAGAAGCAGCCGAATCCCAGCCGCGACTGGCTCAATCCTAATCTCGGCTATATCACCACCAGCCGGGGACGATCCAAGGTTCATGCCTGGTTCCGCAAGCAGGATCGCGACAAAAATATTGTTGCAGGCCGCCAGATCCTGGATAACGAGCTAAGCCAGCTGGATATCAGTATGCGCGAAGCGGAAAAGATCCTGCTACCACGCTACAACGTGGGCTCACTGGATGAACTGCTGGCGATGATTGGCGGTGGCGATATCCGGCTGAACCAGATGGTTAACTTCCTGCAGGCGAAGCTGCATAAGCCCAGCGCTGAAGAGGAAGATCGCGAAGCGCTGCGGCAGCTGACGCAGAAGTCGCATCACGCTTCACATACACGCAAAGAGAGTGGGCGGGTTGTGGTTGAGGGCGTTGGCAACCTGATGCACCACATCGCGCGTTGCTGCCAGCCGATTCCTGGCGACGATATTACGGGCTTTATCACCCAGGGGCGGGGGATTTCGATTCACCGCGCCGACTGTGACCAGTTAAGCGAACTGATTGCTCATGCGCCCGAACGTATTGTTGATGCCGTCTGGGGTGAGAACTACTCCAGCGGCTATTCGCTGGTGGTACGCGTGACTGCCAACGATCGCAGTGGTCTGCTGCGCGATATCACCACTATTCTGGCGAATGAGAAGGTCAATGTACTGGGTGTTTCCAGTCACAGCGACACCAAAAAGCAACTGGCAACCATCGACATGGATATTGAAATCTATAATCAGCAGGTGCTGGGGCGCATACTGGCGCGGCTGAATCAGGTGCCTGATATTATTGATGCCCGTCGTCTGAACTAACCGCGGTCAGGCGCTGGCTGCCAGTGCCTGACCGCGAACTGAATGCTTCGGCATCTGGTCAGTAGAGCCAGACGCTGAGCTCCTCCTGCTCTGTGTATCAAACCAGCGGCTGTGCATTTCAGTATGCTGGCTGGTAACGGGCTCCACTCCTGCTTGCGTGAAGGGTCGGGAGTAAGGGTACAATCAGCCCTTACTTATCCGCTATCAGGACTATGCTATGACACCACTCGACCGCCTGCTTAACCTAATGCAAACCCTGCGCGATCCGCAGCATGGCTGCCCGTGGGATCGTCAGCAGACATTTGCCACCATTGCTCCCTATACGCTGGAAGAGACTTATGAGGTGCTCGATGCTATTCAGCGGGAAGATTTTACCGATCTGCGTGATGAGCTGGGCGATCTGCTGTTTCAGATTGTGTTCTATGCACGTATGGCGGAGGAGGAGCAGCGTTTCAATTTCGACGATATCTGTAACGCCATCAGTGACAAGCTGGAGCGACGTCACCCGCATATCTTTGGCTCCGCGCAGGCAGATAACGCTGAAGAAGTTTTGCAGAACTGGGAGGCGATCAAGCAGGATGAGCGGGCAACAAAGCAGCAGCATTCAGCACTGGATGATATCCCGCGTGCGCTACCCGCGCTGATGCGCGCGCATAAAATTCAGAAGCGCTGCAGCAATGTGGGGTTCGACTGGGAGAGTCTGGGGCCGGTGCTGGATAAAGTGCATGAGGAGATTGACGAAGTGATGCATGAAGCACAGCAGGCGGTGATTGATAGTGACAAGCTGGAGGAGGAGATTGGCGATCTGTTATTTGCCACGGTCAATCTGTCACGTCATCTGGGCAGCAAAGCGGAAACGGCTTTACAGAAAGCCAATGATAAGTTTGAACGCCGTTTTCGTCAGGTTGAGCAGATTATTGCCGCGCGTGGGCTGACGATGTCGGTAGCAACGCTGGAGCAGATGGAGTCAGCCTGGCAGCAGGTAAAACTGAGTGAGAACAATCACTAACCTCAATCGTGTCACACTGCTGATTATTCCAGCAGTGTGCATAATTACACCGGTCTCGCTTACTCGATTCAGCCATGCAGCAACTTTGTGACGCACATCAACATTTTTTCGGTAACTATCCGCTATGTTAGCCGCTGCACTGCGTGGGAGGATGGTGTGATTCATCAATTGTGGCAGGGGACGACTTCGGGTATACTGCTTTCCCGTCCTGGTTATTCCATCGTCTTTAAACCTAAACTCTCAGGTTCAGCATGACAACGAATTATATTTTTGTGACCGGCGGGGTCGTTTCCTCTCTGGGCA
>CAJYKU010000037.1 GCA_913775175.1 uncultured Pantoea sp. | reverse complement strand
TTTCAGCGTTTTTTCTCTGCGGAAGTTCTCAGCGAATCTTCCTGTCAACGCCGCACTCCGTAAGCCGTTGTGCCGTGTCGATGGAGGCGCATTATAGGGAGTTCTTTCGGGCTGACAAGCGCTAATTGCAAAAAAAGAATCATTCGCGTTATTTTTCGCCACAACGCTCTATTTCACAACGATTTGCCTGGTAACTGTGCAAATTCGCGGGCAAAGGTCTGCACTGCTGACCAGTCGGTATAATCAATTTCCTTTGTCGTATCCGTTTCGCCACCGGTCATACGCATAATTAACTGAATCATTACCCGATCAAACCAGCGATAGCGTGGATAACGTAATGCCCCGGCAAAGACTGCGCAGCAGCCGGGCTGCCAGGGTGACTGCTCAAGAAACTTTCTGGTATAGGCATTAGTTTGCGGAGTGCGTTTATCCGCTTTACGCGCAGTGAGATTAACGCTGAAAAAACCGCTTACCCGCTGCTCCAGCTCAGACTTATATTGCGTGACAAATTTCATCAGCATTGGGTTGAAGTGACCATAACGAATAGATGCACCAATCAGCACGCGGTCGTACTGTGGCCAGTCAATCTGCCTGCTCTCCGCTAAATCCTGCACGTCGCATAATTGCTGTGGCACCAGTGCCTGGGCAATGCGGGCGGCAATCTCCCGGGTCTGCCCATCACGCGTAGAGTAAAGTATCAATGCTTTCATATAGGATCCTGTTCCTGTTACTCACGCCAGAAAGTGGGCGTGAACAGCACCAGCAGCGTAAAGACCTCAAGACGCCCAAACAGCATCGTCAGGATTAAAATCCATTTCGCCACATCATTCATTGTTGTGAAGTTGTCTGCTACGACGCCCAGTCCGGGGCCAAGATTGTTCAGTGTTGCTGCCACAGCAGCAAAAGCTGAGAAGTCATCAACACCCGTTGCGATAATTGCCAGCATACTCAGCAGAAACACCAGCGCATAGGCAGAGAAAAAGCCCCATACCGCCTCGAGAATGCGCTCCGGCAGCGCACGATTACCCAGTTTGATCGTGTATACCGCATTGGGATGAACCAGCCGTTTTAGCTCACGTGAGCCCTGCTTAAACAGCAGCAGAATACGAATTACTTTCAGTCCACCCCCTGTAGAACCGGCCATCCCCCCGATAAATGCCGAACAGAGCAGCAGTACCGGCAGAAAAAGTGGCCAGCGGGCGATACTGTCAGTGGTAAAGCCAGCAGTGGTGGCCCAGGACACCACCTGGAAAAAAGCCTGATTCAGGGTTTGCCAGCCGCTGTCGTAGACATTATGCAGCCAGAGCACCAGCGTGCAGATCACCACCAGCGATAACTGTACGCCGATAAACATACGAAACTCAGGATCGCGCCAGTAGACTCTCAGGTTGCGCCCGCTTAACAGCGAAAAGTGCAGGCCATAGTTACAGCCGGAGATCAGCAGAAAAATTGCCACGATGGTGTTAATTGTCGGACTGTTGAAATAGCCGATACTGGCATCATGCGTTGAGAAACCGCCGATAGCAATTGTGGAAAAACTGTGACCGATAGCATCAAACATCGGCATACCGGCAAGCCAGAGCGCCAGTGCGCAGGCAATGGTGAGCACGACATAGATCAACCAGAGCGTTTTTGCTGTCTCCGCAATACGCGGACGCATCTTGTTATCTTTTAGCGGGCCTGGCATCTCTGCCCGGTAGAGCTGCATACCACCTACCCCAAGAATGGGCAGAATAGCGACCGCAAGTACAATGATCCCCATACCGCCCAGCCATTGCAGCATCTGCCGGTAGAAGAGAATCGCTTTAGGCAGCGAGTCCAGACCCACCAGCGTAGTGGCGCCGGTTGTTGTCAGACCGGAAAAGGATTCAAAAAAAGCGTCTGTTGCGGAGAGATTTGGCTGTTCTGCAAAGATAAATGGCATTGCTCCAACGCTGCCCAGCACCGTCCAGAACAGCACCACAATCAGAAAGCCTTCACGCGGTTTCAGTTCGGTTTTCTGCTTGCGGTTTGGCCACCAGAGTAGTGAACCGATAACAATCGCCATTAAAAAGGTCTGACTAAACGCCCGGCCGGCACCATCGCGATAGATCAGCGCCACTAAACCCGGCACAATCATGGTTACCGAAAATAAGATAACCAGCAGACCCACAATACGGGTAATGGCGCGAAAGTGCATTCAGCCGTTTCCTTTAGACAGATTGAGTTAGTTGTCCAGCGGGATCAGCGTCAGCACGCCCCGGCTGTAGTCAGAGAGGGTTTGCCGGAAGCCCGCTATTTGGGCAAAAGGCAGCGCGATACGCAACGTTATACGATCCTGATACTGGCTCTCTTCGGTTATACCGTTAAAACGTTGCAGCAGACGCTCAATCTCGCTTATCTGGGCATAATCGCACCGTAACGTAAAAGATTGCATTGGCACTTTACGCTGGCGTGGTAACTGTTTTAATCCCTGCTGGACTCCACCACCATAAGCTTTAACCAGACCGCCGGTGCCAAGCATAATGCCGCCATAGTAGCGTACCACCACTGCTGTAATCTCACCGAGTCCACTGCCCATCAGCTGTGCCAGCATGGGTTTCCCTGCTGTACCGGATGGCTCACCATCGTCGGAAAAACCCAGCTGCTGTGAATCATCCGGTGCGCCCGCCACCCATGCCCAGCAATGGTGCCGGGCAGCTGGGTGTTCGCTTTTGACCTGCTGTACAAACGCGCGCGCGGCTTCTGCCCCCGGAGTATGTGCCAGCAGCGTAATAAAGCGGCTTTTCTTAATCACTTCCTCACTGCTGCTTATCGCTTCAGCAGGAATATCATATGCGTCCATCAGGCCAGATGCAGATCGCGTGTCATATTTTCAACGCGGCTGGTATGGATCACCACGTTATCTTCAATGCGGATGCCACCATAGGGTTTTAGCGCATCAATCGCCTGCCAGTCAAAGTGCTGACTGAACTTGCCGCCACGCAGCTTCGCCAGCAGCGAGTCGATAATATAGAAGCCGGGCTCAATGGTCAGCACCATGCCTGGCTCCAGCACACGGGTGCAGCGCAGGAAGGGATACTCTGATGGCGCTGCCAGGTGGGTGCCGCTGTCATCCTGCATAAAACCAGCCACATCATGCACCTGCAGGCCAAGCGGATGCCCCAGGCCATGTGGCATAAATGGCCCGGTGAGGTTTTCAGCCACCAGCGCCTCTTCGGTCAGACCGGTAGCCAGCCCAAACTTCAACAGCAGACGCGCAATTCGCTGATGCATCTGCAAATGATAATCGGTATAGCGTACACCCGCCCTGAGCGTAGCGATCAGCGCCAGCTGCTCTTTATTCATCGCCTCAACCAGCTCGGCATAGCGGGTTTTACTCTGCGCGGCGTAACTGCGCGTTAAGTCGGCCGCATAGCCCAGATACTCAGCCCCCGCATCAATCAGAAAACTGTGACGTTTTGCCGGTGGCTGATGATCCAGCCTGGTATAGTGCAACACCGCCGCATGTTCATTCAGCGCCACGATATTGCCGTAAGGTACATCGGTGTCGCGATGTCCGGTGGCGGTGAGATAAGCGAGATTGATATCAAATTCGCTCATACCGGAGAAAAAGGCTTCTTTAGCCGCGCGATGACCGGCAACAGCCAGTTTTTGCGCCTGACGCAGGCAGGCTAACTCATAGTCGGTTTTGATACTGCGATGGTAATGTAAAAAATCAATGACCGCCTGCGGGTTAATCTGCCGGCTGCTCAGACCCAGCTGCATGGCGCGGGCCGGTACCGGGCCAATATAGGCAACGTTTTCGCGTGAGGCTGGCAGCAGTTGCGCAATCTCTTCCGCATTTTTCAGCCCGATAACCTCGACATCCTGCGTCCAGAAGCTGTCTGGCAGCGGCTCAACGTTATGCCAGTAATCCACCGGAGAGTAGAACCATAATCTGGGCTTATTGACGCCATCAACCCAGAGCCAGCAGTTTGGCACCTGAGTTACCGGCACCCAGGCTTTGAACTGTGGATTCACTTTGAATGGATAGGGGTGATCATCCAGAAAAACGTTTTGCAGTTCGCCGGAGTGAATCAGCAACGCATCAAAATTACTGCGCGCCAGCACCTGCTGCGCCCGCTGCTGCAGCGTTTTTATATGCGCCTGATAGCGTGTTTTCAGTGAATCCATGGATCGGTCTCCGATGTCGCGAATTTGGCCGCAGTGTAGCATAACCTCACTCAGCATAGCTCGCCAGCCAGCCTGTGATCACGGTATCAAATAAGCAAACAACCGTTTGCAAAAGATTAACATGCCGCCCACACTCCATCTCATCTGGTATGACCAGATCATCTTTCGCGGTCTCAGGAGACGGACATGCTCTACCAAGGTGATACCCTTTCTGTGCAGTGGCTTGACGATGGCATTGCCGAGCTGATTTTCGATGCACCCGGTTCAGTAAACAAACTCGATACCAAAACAGTCGCCAGTCTGGGCGAAGCGCTCGGCGTTCTGGAACAGCAGCCAGCTCTGCGCGGGTTGCTGCTGACCTCGGCCAAGCCCGCCTTTATTGTTGGTGCAGATATTACCGAATTCCTGTCACTGTTTGATGCTCCCGAAGAGAAGCTGAGCCAGTGGCTGGCCTTTGCCAATAGCATTTTTAACCGGCTGGAAGATCTGCCTGTTCCTACCATTGCAGCAATTGATGGCTATGCGCTGGGCGGCGGCTGCGAGTGCGTACTGGCAACTGATTTACGGGTTGCAACACCTGATGCCCGGATCGGCCTGCCGGAAACACGTCTTGGCATCATGCCGGGCTTTGGTGGCAGCGTTCGTCTGCCGCGCTTGCTGGGTGCAGATAGTGCACTGGAAATTATTGCAGCGGGTAAGGATGTCGATGGCACCAGCGCCCTGAAGCTGGGTCTGGTTGATGCGGTTGTCAGCAGCGAGAAGCTACGCAGCGCAGCGCTGACTATGCTGCAGGATGCCATTGCGCAGCGCAGCTGGCAGGCGCGCCGGGCTCCCAAACTGGCACCATTAAAGCTGAGCCCGATAGAAGCAGCGATGAGCTTCACGCTGGCAAAAAGCATGGTGATGCAGACAGCGGGCAAACACTATCCGGCACCGCTTACCGCAGTGAAAACCATTGAGGCTGCTGCCGGTCTGGAGCGCGCCGATGCGCTTAAACTTGAAACCGCTGCCTTTGTACCGCTGGCGCGAAGCGATGTGGCTCGCGCACTGGTGGGTATTTTTCTTAACGATCAGTATGTTAAAAGCCTGGCGAAAAAGCGCAGTACGGCTGCCGGTACGCCGCAGCAGGCTGCCGTGCTGGGCGCGGGGATCATGGGAGGTGGCATCGCCTGGCAATCTGCATGGAAAGGCGTGCCGGTGATCCTGAAGGATATCAGCAGTAAAGCGCTGACGCTGGGCATGAACGAAGCCAGTAAGCTGCTGAACAGGCAGCTGGATCGCGGAAAAATTGATGGTACAAAGCTGGCCGCAGTACTGACAACTATTCAGCCGGTGCTGGAGTACAGCGGCTTTGATCGCGCAGATGTGGTTGTGGAAGCGGTGGTGGAAAATCCGGCAATTAAAGCGAAAGTGCTGGCAGAGACTGAGCAACAGCTGCGCGATGACGCCATTCTTGCCTCAAATACATCAACAATCCCAATCAGCCAGCTGGCTGAGGCGCTGCAACGCCCACAAAACTTTTGCGGGATGCACTTCTTTAATCCGGTACCCCGTATGCCATTGGTTGAGGTGATCAGAGGCGCACAGACCTCAGAAGCCACCATCAGTAAAGTGGTCGCGTGGGCAAACAAAATGGGCAAAACAGCTATCGTGGTAAATGACTGCCCGGGCTTTTTTGTTAACCGGGTGCTGTTTCCCTACTTTGCGGCTTTTGCTCTGCTGCTACGTGATGGCGCTGACTATCGCCAGGTCGATAACGTCATGGAAAAACAGTTTGGCTGGCCGATGGGTCCTGCATGGCTGCTGGATGTGGTGGGTATTGATACCGCGCATCATGCACAGCAGGTGATGGCGCAGGGCTTCCCGACACGAATGCAAAAAGATTACCGCGATGCCATTGATGTGCTGTTTGACGCCGGGCGCTTTGGCCAGAAAAACGGCCTGGGTTTTTACCGCTGGGAACAGGATAAAAAGGGCAAAGCGCAGAAGCAAAATGATCCCGACGTTGATGCGCTGCTCCACACTGTCTGCGAATCCACACGCGTATTCAGTGACGAAGAGATTATCAATCGCATGATGCTGCCGATGCTGCACGAAGTTGTGCGCTGCCTGGAAGAGAAGATCGTGGCCTCACCAGCAGAAGCCGATATGGCGCTGGTATATGGTCTGGGCTTCCCGCCCTTCCGCGGCGGCGCATTCCGTTATATGGATACGCTTGGCAACAGCAATGTAGTGGATCAGGCCAGACGCTACACCGCCCTCGGACCTCTCTACACGCTGCCAGATACTCTGGTGCAGCGGGCACATGCTCATGAGAGCTGGTATCCCACCGTTCAACCAATTGATGAAGCGTCGCTGCAGAGCGCCTGAGGAACAGAGATGGAAAATGTCGTTATTATCGATGCTGCACGTACGCCGATGGGTCGCTCTAAAGGCGGCGCCTTTCGTCAGGTGCGGGCAGAAGATCTCTCTGCTCATTTAATGCGTGAACTGCTGAGCCGCAACCCGGCTGTCGATCCTGCATCGCTGGATGACATTATCTGGGGTTGCGTGCAGCAGACACTGGAGCAGGGATTTAATATTGCACGTAACGCCGCACTGCTGGCAGAAATTCCTCACCGCGTGCCGGCCAGTACGGTCAATCGTCTGTGCGGCTCATCCATGCAGGCACTGCATGACGCAGCCCGGGCCATTATGGTCGGCGATGCTCAGAGTTGCCTGATTGGTGGTGTTGAGCATATGGGGCATGTGCCGATGAATCACGGCGTCGATTTTCACCCTGGCCTGAGCCGCACGGTGGCGAAAGCAGCAGGTATGATGGGGCTGACCGCAGAGATGCTGGCACGTATGCATCATATCAGTCGTGAGCAACAGGATGCGTTTGCCTTTCGTTCACATCAGCGCGCCTGGGCAGCAACCCAGCGCGGCGAGTTTGCGCGCGAAATTATTCCCACCTGGGGACATGACGCCGATGGCGTGCTGAAGCGCTATGAGAGCGACGAGGTGATCCGGCCGGAGACCAGCCTGGAGGGATTAGCTGCCCTGCGTCCTGCCTTTGATCCAATTAATGGCACCGTCACTGCGGGCAGTTCATCCGCGCTCTCCGATGGCGCTGCCGCTATGCTCATTATGAGCGAGAGCCGCGCACGAGAGCTGGGTCTGACACCACGTGCCCGTATTCGCAGTATGGCTGTGGTGGGCTGCGACCCTTCAATTATGGGTTATGGCCCGGTGCCTGCCAGCAAGCTGGCGCTAAAACGTGCCGGATTAAGCGTGACGGATATTGGTCTGTTTGAGCTGAACGAAGCGTTTGCCGCTCAGACGCTGCCCTGCATTAAAGATCTCGGCTTGCTGGATCAGATGGATGAGAAGGTAAACCTGAACGGCGGCGCTATTGCCCTCGGTCATCCGCTGGGCTGCTCCGGCGCACGTATCAGCACCACGCTGCTCAATCAGATGACGCATCGCGATGTGCAGTTTGGTCTGGCAACCATGTGCATTGGCCTGGGCCAGGGCATCGCTACCATATTTGAACGTATTTAAAACAAAACCTGTGAATCGCACGTGTTCCCGCCCTCTCGGGCGGGCTTTTTTTACTGGCGCAGCGGTTATCAGATAAAGGCAAACGCATCGCCATACATATGCGCTTCCAGCGCGCCGCGCTCGCTGCAAAAGCGTTCACGAGCAATCTTCGCCATCTCAAACCGCCCGGCAATGTAGATATCGTGCCCGCTCAGATCGGCATGATCCTGCATTACCGCAGTCAGCACCGTGCCACTACGCCCCTGCCAGCTCTCCGCAGGCTGCTCAACGACCGGGATCACTTTCAGATTAGCGTGCTTCACTGCCAGCGCTTCCAGCTCATCCAGATCGTAGAGATGCTGCAGCTCGCGTCCGCCCCAGTAGATAGCGATGTCACGCTCAGGCTGCTGCGACAGCGCGGTAAGAAGCAGCGAACGGGCGTAGGAGAAACCCGTTCCGCCAGCAATCAGAATGACCGGACGCTCACTCTCTTCACGCAGCCACGCCTCGCCGTGCGGCATATCAACGGTAACCTGGTGCTCATCTCTGATGCGATCCATTACGGCCATCGCATAGAGATTATGGTCGGATGCGCCAATATGTAGCTCAATGATCTCTTTTTCCATTGGCGTTGACGCAATGGAGAATGGACGTTTGTCACGCTCGTCCATTACCACCATCAGATACTGACCGGCGCGAAAGCTAAAATCCGCAGCCGGGATCAAGCGCACGCGATAGACAGTGTCGGTAATAGCATCAACCGAAGTCACTTTGCAGCTTAACGTCGTCATAATTGCCCTTTCTTATGGTTCTCTGCTGCCGTTAGCGCTGCGGCGGTTCGGCAAAGATAGCTAACTCATCCCAGATTGCATCAATGCGCGCTGTGACCGCCGGATCTTTCACAATCGGCGTGCCCCATTCGCGCTGCGTTTCACCCGGCCATTTATTTGTGGCATCCAGCCCCATTTTGGAGCCAAGACCCGAAACCGGTGACGCAAAATCGAGATAATCGATCGGCGTGTTCTCAACCAGTACGGTATCGCGCGCCGGATCCATTCGGGTGGTGATTGCCCAAATCACATCATTCCAGTCACGGGCGTTTACATCATCGTCACATACAATAACAAATTTGGTGTACATAAACTGACGCAAAAATGACCAGACGCCAAACATCACGCGTTTGGCGTGACCCGCATACTGCTTTTTAATAGTGACTACCGCCAGCCGGTAGGAACACCCCTCTGGCGGCAGATAGAAATCAACAATTTCGGGAAACTGTTTGATTAAAATCGGCACCAGCACTTCGTTCAGTGCCACACCCAGCACTGCGGGTTCATCCGGCGGCCGGCCAGTATACGTAGAGTGGTAGATAGGCTTACGGCGCTGCGTGATGTGCGTTACGGTAAATACCGGGAAGCTATCTACTTCATTATAGTAACCCGTATGATCGCCGTAAGGACCTTCTGGTGCCATATCCCCCGGTTCAATATAGCCTTCCAGCACAATCTCTGCGCTGGCAGGAACCTCCAGATCGCAGGAGACACACTTTACCACTTCGGTTTTATTACCGCGTAGCAGACCGGCAAAAGCATACTCTGACAGGGTATCCGGCACTGGCGTCACTGCGCCGAGGATAGTTGCAGGATCGGCTCCCAGCGCTACTGCAACCGGAAAACGTTCACCGGGATGCGCTTTGCACCACTCCTGGAAATCGAGCGCACCCCCGCGATGCGAGAGCCAGCGCATAATCAGCCGATTTTTGCCGATGACCTGCTGACGATAGATCCCAAGGTTCTGCCGCTCTTTATGCGGTCCGCGTGTCACACTTAATCCCCAGGTAATCAGAGGCGCCGCATCACCAGGCCAGCACTTCATTACCGGAATACGCGACAGATCCACGTCATCACCGCTGAATATCTCCTCCTGACAGGGCGCATTGCGCAGCCGTTTGGTTGGCATATTCAGCACTTGCTTAAACTGCGGCATCTTATCAAAGAGATCGCGGAAACCTTTTGGCGGCTCCGGCTCTTTCAGAAAAGCCAGCAGCTTGCCAACATCGCGCAGCGCGCTGACCTCTTCCTGCCCCATGCCCATAGCGACACGTTTTGGTGTCCCAAACAGGTTGCACAGCACCGGCATGTCATACCCTTTCGGGTTTTCAAACAGCAGCGCCGGCCCACCGGCACGCAGCGTGCGGTCAGCGATTTCAGTCATCTCCAGCTCAGGATCGATCTCCTGAGTGATACGCTTTAACTCGCCACGCTGTTCCAGCAGCGAAAGAAAGTCTCGTAAGTCCTGATATTTCATGTGGCTTTAGTTTTCCGGCCAGAGTGAATCGGGGAGTATTACACATCCGTAATGGTCTGGCAGTCTGATACAGATGCGCCCTGGTCGTCAATTCTCTTACCACAAAACGTACAGATAACGTACTAATCAGAACATTCGTACATAATTACTGTTATCGTCAGAGTATCTGTCAGCCGATCCGCGATGACTCTGACTACTACTCTGACTGCAGGTTTGTTATTCTTAGCATCCATTATTTGGGGGCAGCTATGGAATCCTGGTATTTACTCTATTGCAAACGCGGACAGCTGCTGCGCGCGAAAGCGCATCTTGAGCGGCAGGCAGTCACCTGCCTGAGTCCGACGATCGCAATGGAAAAGCTGGTACGCGGTAAACGTACCACTGTCAGTGAACCGCTGTTTCCTAACTACCTGTTTGTTGAGTTCGATCCGGAAGCGATCCATACCACAACCATCAGCAGCACCCGCGGCGTCAGCCATTTTGTACGCTTTGGCGCCATGCCTGCACTGGTGCCTGCTGACGTGATCGAGGCTCTGCAGAGCGACGTGCCGCAGATAGTGCTGGATCCTGAGACACCGCAAACGGGTGACGAAGTGCTTATCACCGACGGCACTTTTGAAGGATTGCGAGCGATTTTCGCTGAGCCTGATGGCGAAACCCGTTCAATTTTGCTGCTGAACCTGCTCAATAAGCAGGTGATGCATAGCGTCGATAATAAGCTGTTTCGTAAAGTTTAAGCCAGCATGAACAGCTGACGTGCGTTGTGGTCAGCCTGCATACTCAATGCTTCCGGCGTCTCTCCCCGCCAGCCCGCAACCTGCTGCACCAGATGGGGCAGAAAACAGGGTTCGTTGCGTCGTGAGGCTGGACGTGGCCGCATATCACGTGGCAGCAGATAGGGTGCATCAGTTTCCAGTAATAGTTTGTCCGCCGGGATCAGCGGCAGCATCTCCCGTAGTTCTATCCCGCGGCGCTCATCGCAGACCCACCCGGTAATCCCCACAGAGAGTCCCAACGCCAGACAGGCTTCCAGCTCGGCACGCGTACCGGTAAAACAGTGCACCACCGCTCCGACAAGCTTTGGCAACCAGGGTTGCAGCACAGCCATAAAACGATCGTGCGCTTCACGACAGTGTAAAAACACCGGCAGCTGCAGCTCTGCTGCCAGCGCCAGCTGTGCATCAAACGCATACTCCTGCTGCTGGTGGGCAGAAAGATTACGATTAAAATCGAGTCCGCACTCACCTATCGCCACGACCTGCTGACTCTCAGCCAGCCGTCGCAGCGTATTGGCAGTTTCCGCAGACCATTCACTGGCGTGATGCGGATGGACGCCGGCAGTCGACCAGCAATAGCCGGGATGTTGTGCCGCCAGCTGATGCGCCTGCTGACTCTCCAGCGCGTTGGTGCCAGTGATAAGCATGCCGGTGACGCCTGCTTCACGCGCACGTTTAACCACCCGATCGCGATCTTTTGCGAATTGCGTGCTGGTCAGGTTTACACCGATATCAAACATTTTTTTCCCCAATAAAAAACCGCCCGGCAGGCGGGCGGTCAGCAAAACTCTTCACCCCGCACGCAACGGGGTGTCCTGCGTAAATACGATCAGGATTCATCCTCCATCGCTTTACGCCCTTTACCCGCGTAGTAACGGGAAAAGAATACGCCGACTTCAAACAGGCAGTACATCGGAATAGCGAGCAAAGTTTGCGAAAAAACGTCCGGCGGTGTGAGCAGCATCCCAACAACGAACGCGCCCACCAGAATATAAGGCCGCTTCTTTTTTAAATCGTCCGGAGTAGTAATGCCTGTCCAGCAGAGCAACACAATAGCAATCGGCACTTCAAACGCGACGCCAAACGCCATAAACAGCGTCATGACAAAATCGAGATAGTTAGTGATATCAGTTGCAATGGTTACGCCCTGCGGCGCCGTTTTGGTAAAAAAGCCAAACACCAGCGGAAAGACAATAAAGTAGGCAAAGGCCACGCCAATATAGAACAGCAGCGTGCTGGAGAACATCAGCGGCATCACCAGACGCCGCTCATGACGATAGAGAGCCGGGGCAACAAATGCCCAGACCTGATAGAGGATCAGCGGCACCGCCAGGAAGATTGACACAATAATAGTCAGCTTGATCGGCGTGAAAAACGGCGAGGCGACATCGGTGGCGATCATACTGGCACCCGCCGGCATCTGGCTGATCAACGGTGCGGCAATCGCATGATAGATATCATTCGCGAAATAGATCAGGCACAGGAAAATCGCAAAGACGGCGATAATGCAGTTCAGCAGGCGCTTGCGCAGCTCAATCAGATGACTGATGAGCGGCTGGGTATCTTCAACAGCCATGGTTATCGTTTATCTTTTACAGGTGAGACCGGCGGCGCACCAGTCTCTGCAGATTGATGACTGACCGCATCCGTTGCAACCGTTACATCAGGAGCCTGAGGCGGTGCGCTGGCATGATGTTCAGCCTGTGCTGGCGTCACCGTTGCGACTTCCGGCATCGCTTCTGGCTGAGTCTGACGCGGTGAATGGATGGTATTGGCCTCATCCTCCGCTTTTTCGATATCGATGCTTTGCTGCACCGAGCGTTTCATGGAGTCTGCGGTTTTACGCAGATCTTCCATTGACTGCTTCAGCTCAGGCGAGAGGGTACCGCGTCCCGCTTCCTCGACCTTTTTCAGGCTATCCTGCAACTCCTGCAGCTTTAGCTCCTGCGCCAGTTCACTTTGTACATTAGCCGCCAGCGAACGAATCGCCCGGATCCAGCCAACCACAGTTTTTACCGCTACTGGCAAACGTTGTGGCCCAAGCACGATCAGGCCAATCACGAACACCAGTACCAGTTCACTAAAGCCAATATCGAACACAGTTTTACCTTACTTATTCCGGGGCTGCTCTTTGCTCACCGGTTCATGCTGTTTGTCCGCCAGCGGCTTAGCAGTAAAGTCAGCATCCTGCTCTTTCTCTTTTGGCAGATCTTTTTTCTCATCTTCATCACTCATCGCTTTTTTAAAGCCACGAATAGATGAGCCTAAGTCTGAGCCCAGATTACGCAGTTTGTTGGTGCCAAACAGAAGTACAACGATGACAGCAATAATGATTAATTGCCAGATACTGATACCGCCCATGAGATATGCCTCTGAGATTCTATATAAAAACAGTACTGTAATGTCGCCAGCCAGCTCAAACTATGTGAACTCTCTGGCCTGCGACATTACGCGATTTGCACCAGGCAGACAATTAGTTTGTCTTGCGCCAGCCCACCAGCCAGGTCACGATACCTGCCGCCATTAATAACGCCGGCAGGAAGTCGAGATCGGGCCGACTCAACAGTACAGCTGTGCCGCTGATTAGCAGCGTAGCGCCTACGCCGAACAGATAGCGTGACTGATGGTGCCGGGTACGCTGCGCATTCATCTCCTGCGACAGCCGATCAACGCTCTGTTGCAACAATTTGTGCTGGCGCAGACTGTCATAAAACAGCTCTGGCAACTCCGGCAGCTTCTCCACCCAGAATGGCCCCTTCTCTTTGACCTTACGCACCAGCGCGGGCAGTCCGACCTGATCTTTGATCCACTCCTCCAGAAACGGCTTCGCTGTTTTCCAGAGATCAAGTTGCGGATAAAGCTGACGACCAATGCCCTCAATATAGAGCAGCGTTTTCTGCAGCAGCACCAGCTGCGGCTGTACTTCCATGTTAAAGCGACGGGCAGTGTTGAACAGGTTCAGCAGCACATGACCAAACGAAATTTCTGCCAGCGGCTTTTCAAAAATAGGCTCGCAAACCGTGCGGATAGCAAATTCAAAATCTTCCACATTAGTGTCTGCCGGCACCCAGCCTGAATCAACATGCAGCTCAGCCACCTTGCGATAATCGCGGTTAAAGAACGCAATAAAGTTTTCAGCCAGGTAGCGCTTATCCTCTTTGTTCAGCGAGCCGACGATACCGCAGTCGATACCGATATATTGCGGATCTTCCGGATGATCATAGCTGACAAAGATGTTGCCGGGATGCATATCCGCATGAAAGAAGCTGTCGCGAAATACCTGCGTAAAGAAAACCTGTACGCCGCGCTCGGCCAGTAGCTTCATATTGACGCCGTGTCGCTCCAGCGTTGCGACATCAGAGATAGGAATGCCGTAGATCCGTTCCATTACCAGCATGGTTTCACTGCCGTAATCGGAATAGACTTCGGGCACATACAGCATACGGCTTTGGTCGAAATTACGCCGTAGCTGAATCGCATTTGCCGCTTCGCGCAGCAGATTGAGCTCATCAATCAGCGTTTTTTCATAATCACGCACCACTTCCACCGGGCGCAGGCGACGGCCATCGGGTAACAGACGTGGCACCCAGCGCGCCAGCCGATAGATAAGTTTCATATCCGCTTTAATCACAGGCAGGATATCCGGGCGAATTACCTTGATCACAACTTTGCGGCCGTTCGATTTCAGCGTAGCGGTATGCACCTGAGCGATAGAGGCGGAGGCAAGCGGTTTAATATCAAAATCGTCAAACCAGGTTTCAACCGGACCGCCAATTGAGCGCTCAATCTGCGCTTTGGCTTTAACACCATCAAAAGGCGCAACGCGATCCTGCAGAATCGCCAGTTCATCAGCAATTTTTGGCGGGAACAGATCGCGACGGGTTGAGAGCATCTGACCAAATTTTATCCATACCGGGCCAAGCTGCTCCATTGCCATACGCAGGCGTAATCCCATCTCTGCTTCTTTGTGCCGGTTAGGGATCCAGAAGACACAGCGCCGCCATATACGGAGCGGCAGCGTAATGCGCATATGCGGTATCAGCTCATCTAGCCCGTAGGTCAGAAAGACTTTGATAATAAAATATAAGCGCCGTAGTTCGCCGAGCGTCATTTTTTCTCCTGCTGTGCCAGACGCACCTCAAATGCGTTGAGTGAACGTTCCGTCGCTGTCACCTCTTCAGAGAACCATGCCAGCTCCAGTGCTCCGGGTGCCAGCCGCCACTCCTCTGTTATCACCTCGCTGAGAGCCGCCTGACGACGCGAAACCTGCTGCTGCATAAATGTCAGTGCCTGACGAGCTGCCTGGCTGATACCCTGCGCTGCGATATCACCAACCCATGGAGCGAGATACTCTGCCGGATCCAGTTCAGCCAGATCCATTAGTGCAGAGAATTGCTGCACCACCTGCAGATCACCTTCAACATTCAGCTCACCGCTGCGGATCAGCCCGGTCAGTTGCTGACGATCGCGCAGTTTGGGCAGCGTGCTCAGGCGCAGGCTGACGCAGCAATCGCTTCTGTCCTGCCAGTCGCTCAGGAGATCAAGCTGCGACTCACTGAACACCAGCACCAGCGGAAAATCGAGTTCCTGCAGACGCAGCATCAGTACCTTGCCTGCCAGGCGCTGCCGGGCGGCTTTCAGGCTCCGATCGCGATAAAGTACGCGGTTGAGCGCGGTTTCAAGACCGCCGGTGATAAAAGGGGTTAACGTCATGATCACTCAGAATTTAAAGCCACGATGCAGCGCAACGATGCCGCCAGTCATGTTGTGATAAGTGGTGTTCTCAAAACCTGCATCGTTCATCATCGCTTTTAGCGTTTCCTGATCGGGATGCATACGAATCGATTCCGCCAGATAGCGATAGCTTTCGGCATCCTGCGCGACCAGCTGACCAATGCGCGGCAGAATATGAAAAGAGTAGGCATCATAGGCTTTGCTTAACGGATCCAGCACCGGTTTGGAAAATTCCAGTACCAGCAGACGACCACCTGGCTTCAGCACCCGAAACATAGAGGCCAGCGCTTTCTCTTTTTCTGTTACATTTCGCAGACCAAAAGAGATCGTGATGCAGTCAAAATAGTTATCCGGGAAAGGCAGCGCTTCCGCGTTAGCCTGCACATAGCTGACATTGCCGGTTACACCAAGATTGCGCAGCTTTTCGCGTCCCATCTTCAGCATTGAGCTGTTGATATCAGCCAGTACTACCTGGCCTGTCTCACCCACGAGGCGAGAAAACTTTGCGGTGAGATCGCCAGTGCCGCCCGCCAGGTCAAGAACGCGCTGACCGCGACGTACACCGCTGCTATCGATAGTAAAGCGCTTCCATACGCGATGGACGCCGAACGACATCAGATCGTTCATCAGGTCATATTTTGCCGCTACGGAATGAAACACATCCGCAACTTTATCGGCCTTTTCACTTTTTGCTACGGTCTGAAAGCCAAAGTGAGTGGTTTCCTGCTGTGATTCATCTGCCATCGGTTTTACCTGTTCCACAAATCATTCTTTCCAAAGTGTATCAGAGTCATGCGATCCGAGCACGTTACCGCCTGCTATTGATTGCTCCTGCGCAGTGCAGCGGCGGGTTCTGCATCATCATGCTTATCCAGCCAGCCCTCATCAACATCATCTGGTAACGCCTGCTGCGCCAGCTGCGGATTAATCGGACGTTTAACTTCAACGCCAAGCGCTTTGAACGCCTCACTTTGTGCGATCAGGTTGCCACGCCCCTCAGCCAGCTTTTTCATCGCCTGCTGATAGCTCTGCTGCGCCTTATCCAGATTATGACCGATACCGTTCATATCATCGACAAATAGCCGCATTTTGTCATACAGCCGGGCAGCGCGATCGGCAATACGCTGGGCGTTACGGCTTTGATGCTCATAGCGCCACAAATTGTTAATGGTGCGCAACGCCACCAGCAGCGTAGTAGGGCTGACCAGCATAATATTTTGCTGCAACGCCTCACTAATCAGTTCTGGCTGCCGATCAATCGCCAGCAGAAAGGCCGGCTCGACCGGGATAAACATCAGCACATAATCCAGCGAGCGTAAACCGGGCAATTGTTGATAATCTTTTCGCCCCAGCAGGCGAAGATGTGCACGGATTGCGCTGATATGTTCCTGGATAGCCTGCTCACGGGTGACATCATCGTCTGCGTTAAAGTAACGCTCATACGCCACCAGCGTCATTTTGGCATCAATCACAACATCCTTGCCCTGCGGCAACCGCACTATCACATCTGGTTGCATTCGTCCCTGCTGTTCAAGCGCAATATTGACCTGCGTTTCATACTCATAGCCTTCACGCAGGCCAGAGGCCTCCAGCACGCGGCTCAGCACAACCTCGCCCCAGTTGCCCTGAATTTTATTGTCGCCTTTCAGCGCTTTGGTCAGATTTAGCGCCTCCTGAGCCATCTGCGCATTAAGCTGCTGCAGCTGGCGGATCTCATGCGTCAGTGTATGGCGCTCGCGCGCCTCCTGGCCAAAGCTCTCATTGACCTGGCGCCGGAAGCCATCCAGCTGTTCACGCAGTGGGGAGATCAGACTATTCAGACTCTGGCGGTTCTGCTCATCAACGCGCCGGCCGCTGTTTTCGAAAATGCGGTTAGCGAGATTCTCAAACTGGGCGCTAAGACGCTGTTCGCTGTTGGTCAGCAGGCGCTGCTTCTCTTCTGCCGCGAAACGCGTCTCTTCCAGCCGGATGGTAACTTCGCGCAGTTCCGCTTCCTGAGCGCTGTTTACTTCCAGCTGATTACGCAGCTCGCGACTCAGCTGTTCACTCTCCGCTCGCCAGTAGTCCAGCTGCTGCAGACGCTCCTGCGCTCCGCTGTATGCACCATGCAGCTGCCGCAGCTCCTGTTCACGCTGTTGCAGTTGCAGTTGCAGCTGATCAAGTTGCTGCTGCTGACGCTGCTGTGCAGCCTCCTGCAGGCGGCGTTCCGTGATAAAACTGCCGTGCTGCTGGCTGGCACGCAGCTGCGCCAACACCCAGCCAATCGCCAGTCCGGCCAGCGCCAGTATAATGCTGATAATTAATTGCTGATCCATAGTTCCCCTGCGCGTTATGAGGCTCAGGGGAAAGGTAAGGTTGGCCTGGGGGAATGTCTACTTAAATCTCTGCATGGTCAGTCAGCATGCTTTGACCTGCAATTCACCCGCTTTCCATGCATCAATCAGGAAGAATGGCATGGGCAATACCCACTCGCTCTCATTGACCACGCGTGCCGGATAGCACCAGCGCTGACCGCCATAGGTGATCTCAACCTGCTGCACCTCCTGGTGCGGCGTGGTGACTTTACCTGCCATGCTGGCATAGCCCGCATTACTCCCCACATGGAAATGCTCTGTTTGCCAGCGCACTGGCGCGTGAGCCGGCCATGGCTGTGCATGATGAAAATTAAAGAGTTCATCATGATTCAGTATGCTGTTACGCATCACTGGCCAGAGAGCGGTTTTAAGGAAATATTGATCGGTAAAGCGCTGACTGCCCTGATACTGCGCCATAAAGTCACGGATCTGCTGCCCGACATGATGAAAGACGCCACCACAGCCGCCCCACATCCCCGCCAGCAGCAGCTCGGTATGCGTAAAGTAGTCCCGCATATGATGAAACCAGTAAGGTGACCCGAGCCAGGCCTGAACTGCCGCCGCTTCGCGCTCTGAAAGCAGGGAGTCGGCATCGCGTATAATAAAGCGTTTTACGTCAGGGTCGTCCATCACCAGAAAACGCCACAGCGTAGGGAAAATCTCTTTTTCAGCGGACATATCCACCAGCTGCACATGCGGCTGTTGCAGACGCTGCCAGACGTGCTGCGGTACGCTGTCGTTAAGATAGATGCGACAGGTCCATGCCGGATAGAGCGCCTGAGCCACCTCAACATTTTTAATCAGCGTTTCGCAATAGCGCGGCTGCTCACCATAGAGCGTGAACGCAATAATATTCTCAGCTGGATTGTGCGGATTGAACGCCGGCGGAGCCTCTGCCGGCAGCTGCACGGTTTGTCCGGCAGTAAAACGCGCATCAGCGCGCTGCAGTGCTGCCAGCCCGTAGCGTGCAACCTCATCAGATTTACCCAGCCAGCCGCACACTTCTGTCAGGCCATCAAGCCAGGTTTCCGATGCCTGTGCCTGCTGTGCATCGGGTGCCTGATAGATTTTCTGATAAATCTTGTATGACTTTTTATAGTCACCGGTGCGCATCAGCGTAAGGGCGTAATCGCTAAGCACCTGCATATGTTGCGGCATCACTCGCAGCACTGTTTCACAGCATTGCTGTGCCAGGCGATAGTTGCCAGCAGCCATCGCCTGGCGAAACTGCCCGGCAGCCTGTTCTACTTGTGCCTGCACAGCAGAATTGCTGAGAGCGGTCGGACGAGAGGCAGAAAATGTTTTGCGCATAAAAAAGATCTCAGTGTTCGCTGAAACGTGCGCATCCTGAACAGTCAGGCGGCTGGGCGCCAGCATATCTGCCCTCAACACCACTACCCGACTGGCGCACTATAATAAGCGACGTGCGGCTTCAACCACGATTTTAACCGCGTCGCTCTCGGTCTGCTTCATTGTGGCTGCATCCGGGATCTCTTTTTGTGTGCGGTTCACGATGACTCCAGCCACCATACCAGCACGCAGTCCCTGACTGGCGCACATCGTTAACAGTGTAGCGGATTCCATCTCATAGTTTAGTACACCCATCTCCTGCCACTCTTTCATTGAGCCCTGGAAACGATTTACCACGCGACCTGAGAATGTATCGTAGCGCTCCTGACCCGGATAGAAGGTGTCAGAGGAGGCGGTCACACCGATATGCGTGCGTGCACCACACTCTTCTGCGGCCGCGACCAGTGCTGTGGTACAGGCAAAATCTGCAACGGCCGGAAACTCCATCGGGGCAAAGTGCAGGCTGGCACCATCCAGACGCACGGACGCGGTGGTCACCAGTACATCTCCGACATTGATCTGTGGCTGAATAGCGCCAGTGGTGCCAACCCGCAGGAATGTACCTACACCAAGCTGCGCCAGCTCTTCAACAGCAATTGAGGTGGAAGGGCCGCCGATACCAGTTGAGCAAACCACAACTGGCTTACCATCCAGCTCTGCCAGCCAGGTAGTAAATTCACGATGTGAAGCCAGATGCTGAGGATTATCCATTAGCGCTGCAATTTTCTTAACGCGCTCCGGATCGCCAGGCACGATCGCCAGCGTGGCGCCTTTCAGATCAGCTTTTGTAATACCAAGGTGGAACACGTCAGACTGGGCCATAACAGACTCCTGCTAATTAAATGAATTCATGCGCACTCTACGTGAGCCGCTGGCATAAATATGTGACTAAACTCACTATGAGTAATGAAAGTTACATTGATAACAGGCTCATATGTGACTTTAATCGCAAAATTACACAGTCTCTTACTGTAATGCGACAGAGAGTACTGTGTAACTTTGCAGTGCAATGTTAATACAGAACAGACGTCATCCGATCTATTGCTTTTACCCCTCGCCATCTGCCCGCGATGGCCAGGCTATAGTTACTGATTGCGCATTTGCCAGCACGGAGAGAATCATGAAAACCACAGACACTATGGCACACGATCCCGCCTCTGACAGCTTCGCCTCTGCCGCGCAGCCAACGGCCAGCAGTGCCATTATTACCCGGAGCGATAAGATTCAGTGCGGCGAGACATCCATTCCCAGTCAGGGTGAAAATTTACCGGCGTGGTATGCCCGACCGGTTTCGTTTCAGGGCAAACTGCCAGTGGTGCTGGTGGTTCAGGAAATTTTTGGCGTGCATGAGCATATCCGCGATCTGTGCCGCCGACTGGCACTTGAGGGATATCTTGCCATCGCGCCTGAACTCTATTTTCGCGAGGGCGATCCGCAGGAGTATCACGACATTCCCACTCTGCTGAGCGAACTGGTAAGCAAAGTACCTGATAGCCAGGTGCTGGCCGACCTCGATCATGCGGCAAACTGGGCAGCGCGACACGATGGCGATATTCGCCGTCTGGCGATCACCGGTTTCTGCTGGGGCGGGCGTATCAGCTGGCTGTTTGCTGCACATAATCCTCAGGTGCGCGCTGCTGCCGCCTGGTATGGACGCCTTGAAGGTGAAAAAACATTGAAGCAGCAGAAGCATCCAATTGATGTTGCGGTGGAGCTTAACGCGCCGGTGCTGGGTCTCTATGGCGGCCAGGATGAGAGCATTCCTCTGGAAAGCATCGATAAGATGCGTCAGGCGCTGCATGCTGCTAACGCGAAAGCTGAAATCGTGGTCTATCCCGATGCAGGCCACGCATTCAATGCTGATTACCGCCCCAGCTATCACGCCGAATCAGCGCAGGATGGCTGGCAGCGTATGCTGGCCTGGTTCAGGCAGTATGGGGTCGCGCCGGATGCCTGAATCACAGGGGCGCATTGCGCCCCTTTTACTCTCTGCTCCATCACTCCTGTACCGCAGTAATCGCCGCTAAAGCGCAACGAAAAATGGCGTTTAGCCATCCAGATGTTTACACCGCCGCTCTCTGCGGGTAGTGTATAGGCTTTACGCGCTGTTTATCTTCTCCCGCCCTGAAGGACTCTCATGATCGAACTAAAACACCTGCGAACGCTGCAGGCGTTACAGAATACCGGCTCGCTGGCCGCTGCCGCAGCTCAGCTGCATCAGACACAGTCAGCCCTGTCGCATCAGTTCAGCGATCTGGAACAGCGGCTGGGCTTCCGCTTATTTGTGCGCAAAAGCCAGCCGCTACGCTTTACGCCGCAGGGTGAAATATTACTGCAGCTGGCCGAACAGGTTTTGCCACAAATCCAGCAGGCGCTACAGGCGTGCCATGAGCCGCAGCAGCAGGAGACACTGCGTATTGCCATTGAGTGTCATAGCTGTATTCAGTGGCTGACGCCAGCACTGAACAATTTTCGCAAGAGCTGGCCGCAGGTGGTTATGGATTTTAAATCGGGCGTAACCTTTGATCCGCAACCTGCGCTGCAGCAGGGGGAGCTGGACGTGGTGCTGACCTCTGATATCCTGCCGCGTAGCGGACTCTTTTATACGCCGATGTTCGATTTTGAGATGCGGCTGGTGCTGGCACCCGATCACCCACTGGCCACACGCACACATATTGCGCCCGAAGATTTCACCGACGAAGTCCTGCTAATCTATCCGGTACAGCGCCAGCGGCTGGATGTCTGGCGTAATTTTTTACAGCCTGCTGGCGTCAGCCCGGCACTGAAAAGTGTGGATAATACGCTGTTGCTGATTCAGATGGTGTCAGCTCAGATGGGCATTGCTGCCCTGCCCCACTGGGTCGTGGAGAATTTTGAAAAACAGGGCCTGGTAGTTACCAAGACGCTGGGCGCGGGTTTATGGAGCCGGCTCTATGCCGCCGTACGTGACGGGGAACAGCGCCAGCCAGTGCTGGAAGCCTTTGTCCGCTTTGCTCGTCAGCACGCCTGCGAGCATCTGCCGCTGGTACGCGACGCCTCACGTCATGACGCCATCACGCCCGGCACATCCTGATTTCCTGGCGCGGTCTCTGCTGTCCGCGCTGTTATCCCTGCCCTGCCTGCTCTATAATGCGCCGCCTTGATTGCTACCCGGAGAGTTTCACCATGACAAATAACGATGTTCTGCGCAGCGTGCGCTATATGCTTGATTTAAGCGATAGCAAAGTGGTGGAGATTTTTGCCCTTGCCGGAAGCGATGTGCCGCTTGAGGACGTGCAGAGCTGGCTGAAAAAAGAGGATGATGCGCAGTTTCGCAAGCTGCCTGACGTATTAATGGGCTATTTCCTCAACGGCCTGATCTACTACCGCCGTGGCAAAAGTGAAGATGCGCCAGCCCCCTCTGTTGAACGCCGTATGAACAACAATGTATTTCTGAAAAAGCTGCGTATCGCTTTTGCGCTGAAAACCACCGATATCCCCGATATTCTGCTGAAAGCGAATTTCAAAGTGTCACAGGGAGAAATTGGCGCAATTTTCCGCAACCCGGATCATAAAAACTATCGTGAATGTGGCGATCAGATCCTGCGTAATTTTCTGAAAGGACTTACGCTGATACAGCGTCCGGGCACCCCGGCGAAGAAAAACTGATTGCTGACTCAGCCCGCTTGTTGCAGTGGGCTGAGCCATTGGCAACGTCAGCTCTGCTGTCTGCCAGTCACCCATCGCTTATGCACATAGAGTGATGCGAAGATCACCGTCGCGCCCATGATAAAACTCGGCCAGTGCGGTTTCTCCTGCCAGATCGCCAGATTGACCAGCAATCCCGCCGGTACATGCATATTGTTCATAATGCCCAGTGTACCGGCATCGACCTGCGTGGCACCGTAGTTCCACATAAAATAGCCCAGTCCGGATGCGACCACACCCAGCCACACCAGTACGCCCCACTGCAGCGTAGTCGCTGGCAGCTGTTGCGGATTTCCCCACAGAGACCAGGCGATAACTGCAATCAGTGCAGCACCCATATAAAACCATGAGAAAGCGGTATGCTGCGGCATCGGCCGCTGCTCCTGCAGACGCTTATAACCCACCATGCCAATCGCGAAACAGATATTTGCCGCCTGTACCAGCAGCAGCCCAAACCAGAAGTGCTGGCTGACATGGTCATAGCGAATAATAGCCGCACCCGCGACTGCCAGCAGCGCGCTGAATGCGTAACCGATACGCAGCCGGCGTTTACTGAGCAGATCGTAAATTAGCGTGATATAGAGCGGCGTCATCACAGTAAACAGCAAAAACTCCGAGACGCTGAGGTAAAGATACGCTTTGAAACTCAGCAGATACATCACCCCCAGCTGCAGCATACCTGCCAGCATATAGAGCAGCAGCGTCGAGGCCCGATAGCCACGCCAGCGTAAAAACGGCAGAAACATCAGGGCAGCCAGGCCCAGTCGCATCAGTACTGAAAACCAGCTATCCACCTGCCCAGCCAGGTACTCACCAATCAGACTAAACGAAAACGCCCACAGTACAGTGGTCACAATCAATAGCAGCACGACAAAAGATCCCCTTTTCAACAGTGGCGCTAGTGTAAACAAACTTCTCCCCGGCAGTCAGACTATCTGGTTTACAACTGGTTAAACTGACCGCAACGCCAATGCATATATGTCACAGCTGACTATGGCGGTTAAACATAAACTGCAACATTCTGCCGGGCAGATACTTCGATAACGCCAGCCTCTCTCCAGCAAAATGCGCGAAAAGAAACATAATTTGGCTTTTTTCGCTCTTTATTGTCATAAAACTGTAACATATGTGTCATCTGTCACAGTAACGGATGGCAACCATCTTTATTCTTTGCGCGAAATAGCAAATCGCTGTTTTGCACATCACTCTGTTTCAATCCCGACCTGCTGGGAAACCTATAACTATTTTGTGCCCCGGAGGGCCATTTCATGTTGAGTATTTTTAAACCTGCACCACGCCAGCCCCAGGTAGCTGACGATCGGGTTGATCCGCTGTATCGCCGGCTGCGCTGGCAGATATTCCTGGGAATCTTCTTCGGTTATGCGGCGTACTACCTGGTACGCAAGAACTTCGCTCTGGCGATGCCCTATCTGGTTGAGCAGGGCTTTTCACGTGGCGATCTGGGGTTTGCCCTCTCTGGCATTTCCATTGCCTATGGCTTTTCAAAATTTATTATGGGCTCGGTCTCTGACCGCTCAAATCCACGCGTATTTCTGCCCGCCGGTCTGATTCTGGCGGCATCAGTGATGCTGTTTATGGGCTTTGTTCCCTGGGCAACATCCAGCATCATGATTATGTTCGTACTGCTGTTTCTGTGTGGCTGGTTCCAGGGCATGGGCTGGCCGCCCTGTGGCCGTACCATGGTGCACTGGTGGTCGCAGAAAGAGCGTGGCGGAATTGTCTCAGTCTGGAACTGCGCACATAACGTGGGTGGCGGTATTCCTCCGCTGCTCTTCATGCTGGGTATGGCGTGGTTCAATGACTGGAAAGCGGCGCTGTATATGCCGGCATTTGGTGCCATCCTGATTGCACTGTTTGCCTTTGCCATGATGCGCGACACGCCGCAATCCTGTGGCCTGCCGCCCATTGAAGCGTGGAAAAACGACTATCCGCCTGACTACACAGAGAGTCATGAGCAGGAGCTGACCGCCAGACAGATTTTTATGCAGTATATATTGCCTAACAAGCTGTTATGGTATATCGCGCTGGCGAACGTCTTTGTCTATCTGCTGCGCTACGGCATTCTTGACTGGTCGCCAACCTACCTTAAAGAGGTCAAACACTTCACACTGGATAAATCATCCTGGGCTTACTTTCTGTATGAATATGCCGGTATTCCCGGAACGCTGCTGTGTGGCTGGATGTCAGACAAAGTGTTTAAAGGCAATCGCGGCGCAACCGGCGTATTTTTTATGACACTGGTGACCATTGCCACAGTGATCTACTGGCTCAACCCGCCGGGTAATCCAGGTATTGATATGCTCTGCATGATCGTAATCGGCTTCCTGATTTACGGTCCGGTAATGCTGATTGGTCTGCATGCACTCGAGCTGGCACCGAAGAAAGCAGCCGGTACTGCAGCAGGTTTTACCGGTCTGTTTGGCTACCTTGGTGGCTCGGTAGCTGCCAGCGCCATTGTAGGCTATACCGTTGATTTCTTTGGCTGGGACGGCGGATTTATCGTTATGATTGCCGGATCGGTACTGGCAGTGGTGCTTCTGCTGCTGACCATGATCAGCGAACACAAGCATAAGCAACAGCTGAGATAAGTGACGCGGGCCGGCATATAGCCGGCCTTTTTTTAGTCGAGAAAGAGCTTACGCAGGGTGTGTGGCACCGCATCATCTGCGTTACTGCCAATCACTTCCAGCGCCGGCAATCGATCTTTCAGCCGCTGCTGCCCGTTGTGCATAATGCAGCCTTTACCCGCCATACTCAGCATCTCCACATCATTCATGCCGTCGCCAAAGGCGATACAGGCTTTTAACGAGTGTCCCAGCTGTTTTGCGACCGCTTCCAGCGCATGCCCCTTCGATACGCCCCCCGCCATAACCTCCAGACAGGTTGGCAGTGAAAAACTCACGTTAACACGATCGCCCCAGCGCGCTTCAATCGCCTGCTCCAGCGGCAGCAGCGAGGCGGGATCGCGGCTGGTGAAAAAGACTTTGCTGATACCATCCGTTGGCAGTATGCCTGGCTGGTAAAGCTGATACATAAACTCCGACTCCTGAAAATAGTCCTGCTCATCAGGATGGTGCCGGCTCATAAACCACTCATCATCACGATAAACATGCGTCAGGATGTTTTCATCATGATATTTAAGTGCATAGAGATCGCTGACGATATCACTGTCGAGATTGTGGCTGAAGATCAGCTCACCGGCGGCATTGTGCACGCGCGCACCGTTGGAGGTGATCATATAGGCCGGAATCGCGAGCTTATCGCGCATCTGCGCCACATCAATATGATGACGCCCGGTTGCAAAAACAAAATGCATATTGCGGGCCACCAGCGCCTGTAGCGTGGAGCGGGCAAAAGGCGTCAGACGGTGTTGCGGTGAAAGCAGCGTGCCATCCAGATCGGATGCAACGATGTGAAACATGGAAACCTCGGGTTGTTGTATCGGCAATAAGTTCAGCCAGCGTGGCTGGCAAAAAAATCCAGAATAGTATTCAGCGCTCTGGCACGCATCGCATCTGACTCAAACAATATTTCATGTCGTGCGCCCTGGATCACACATGGCGTATCGCCTTCACATGGATGACCCGCGGCAGCCATTGCCTGGCAGAACAGATTCTGAGAACGATTATCGACAACATCATCGTCGCTTGCCTGCAGTAACAGCAGCGGCGTGGTGATTTTTGCTACCTGACTGATAATATCGCGTCCGGCCTGCACACCCTCCCGCACCCAGTGATAGGTAGGCCCACCCACACGAATCGCCGGCTCATCAGCATAGAAGCGCAAATTGCGTCGATAGCGTTCCCGGCTGTGCGTCAGACGATTAAGACCAAATGGATGCGCCCGCCAGCGGCCAGTACCCAGTGCATATCCGTCACGCAGCGCAGGATGTTTTTCTGTCCAGTCGAGGATCCGATGCGCCAGAAATGGCGGCAGCGGTAGCACAATACCCAGCATTGGTGCACAGAGCACCGCAGCCTGAAATGCCTGTGGCTGGCGCACCAGGAACAGCGCGGCGATGGCACCACCCATAGAGTGTCCCAGCACATAGCGTTGCTGATAAGGCTTACTGGCGATCTCGTTGTGATAGAGCGTCTCCAGATCGTCAACATAGTCATTAAACTCTGCGACATGTCCGCGATGAGAATCTGCCAGCAGACGGTCAGATCGCCCCTGACCGCGATGATCAATGATCACTACATCATAGCCGCAGTGAAACAGGTCATACGCCAGCTCAGGATATTTGATGTAGCTTTCAATGCGGCCTGGCACAATCAGGATCACACGCTGATGCTGTGGTGCCGTAAAGCGCACATAGCGGATAGTCAACTCACCAACGCCAGTGAACTCACACTCTTCCCGTTGTTGCCAGAAGCTAAGCAGCGGGCCGGTAGCAAATGCGGCAAAGGCCTCTTCACGCCTGAGCCAGCTCTCTCTGTGATGCTGCATCTGCCCCCCTGAAAAAATTTCTGTTCGCCCCTTTTTACGCCGTGGCGCAGCGCTGTTTTCTGGCGTATTGTGTCATACTTCGCGCGTTTCAGGGAATCTCACACATGACCACAGAATGGTGGCTTACCTATCTGCTGACCACGACTATCCTTAGCCTCTCGCCGGGTTCTGGTGCCATTAATACCATGAGCACAGGTATCAGCCACGGCTATCGCGGTGCAGCAGTTTCAATTACAGGTTTACAGCTTGGTCTGGCGATTCATATTGTGCTGGTTGGCGCTGGCCTGGGTGCGCTGTTTTCACAATCGTTGCTGGCATTTGAGATCCTGAAATGGGCAGGCGCTGCCTATCTGATATGGCTTGGTATTCAGCAATGGCGATCAGCAGGAAGTATTAACCTTGAGGCGGTGGCGAAAGCGACGCCGCGCCGCCATCTGTTTCAGCGCGCACTGCTGGTAAATCTCACCAATCCAAAAAGTATTGTGTTTCTCGCCGCGCTATTTCCGCAGTTTATTCTGCCTCATCAGCCGCAGCTGATGCAGTATCTGATTCTCGGCGTCACAACAATTGTGGTTGATGTGATTGTGATGATTGGTTATGCCACGCTGGCGACGCGTATTGCGCGATGGATCAAGGGACCAAAGCAGATGAAACTGCTAAACCGGATTTTTGGCGGGCTCTTTATGGCGGTTGGCGCGCTGCTGGCCAGCGCACGCAGAATAGCGTAAAAAAACTCAGTCAATTCAGTGCCGGTCAGCGTGCGGCTCCGGCGCATACCTGGAGTATGTGCAGAAGGCGAGCACTGACCGGTGCCGCAGTGGTGAGCCGGGCAGGCTTAGCGCGAAATAATCAGATGAATACCAAATCCTGCAAACAGTACGCCTGCCATACCATCCACCCATTTCGCCATGCGCTGATATTTATCCCGCATCCACGGCAGGGCAAAGATTGCTGCAACCAGGGCAAACCATGCAAAGGTTTCAGCAATAATCAGCAGAAAGAGTCCCCAGCGAGTCGCAGCACCCACATCGTTACCGACAAAGAGTGAAAAGACACTGCCAAAATAGATAATTGCTTTGGGATTAGAGAGATTCGTCAGAAAACCTTTCAGAAAGCTCATACCGCGCTTTGGCAGTTCTACCACGGGTGCACTGCTGTGTGGTTCTTTATGACGCTGACGTGCAGAACATAATAGCTGCCAGCCCATCCAGAGCAGATAGAGCCCGCCGCCCACCATAATTATCTCATGCAGCCACGCCATTTTTTCCAGCAGCAGATGCAGACCCATCAGCGCTACGCCTGCCCAGACCACAATTCCCAGCGTGATCCCCAGCACCCCCATCATCGCCTCTTTACGTGAACGGCTGGCAGCCGTCTGCGAGACAAAGAAAAAGTCGGGGCCCGGACTCATCAGCGCGACAAAATGCACCAGTGCAACAGTAGCAAACAGCATCAGCATAATAGGTATCCTTTATTCATCATCAAGATGTTCTCTGATCATCAGCAAAAACGGTTTTCCAAAGCGCTCCAGCTTGCGATGGCCAACACCATTTACGCTGAGCATGTCAGACGCGCTGACCGGCAGCTGTTCTGCCATTTCAATCAGCGTGGCATCGTTAAACACCACATAGGGGGGAATATTCTCTTCATCGGCAATCGCCTTACGCAGTTTGCGTAACTTGGCAAACAGCCTGCGATCATAGTTGCCCCCATATACCTTCGGCGCACTGCGGCTTTTTGCCGTGACTGTACGCGGCACTGCCAGCTGCAACGCAATTTCAGCCCGCAGCACCGGGCGGGCAGCTTCAGTGAGCTGCAGCGCAGAGTGCATAGCGATATTCTGTGTCACCATACCGAGATGAATAAGCTGACGCAGTACGCTGATCCAGTGCTCCAGGCTCTGATCGCGCCCCAGCCCATAGATCGGCAGCCTGTCATGGCCATTATCGCGAATACGCTGATTCGCAGAGCCACGCAGTACTTCGACAATGTAGCTCATACCAAAACGCTGACCGGTACGATAGATACATGACAGCGCTTTTTGTCCGTCAACCAAACCGTCATAACGACGAGGAGGATCAAGACAAATATCGCAGTTTCCGCAGGGTTGCTGACGCCCTTCGCCAAAGTAGTTCAGCAGCACCAGACGTCGGCAGGTTTGCGCCTCAGCGAATGCGCCCATAGCGTTGAGTTTATGACGTTCAATATCCTGCAGCGGGCCCGGGACTTTCTCTTCAAGGCACTTACGCAGCCAGACCATATCTGCCGGATCGTAGAGCATCATCGCTTCCGCTGGCAGACCATCACGCCCGGCGCGACCGGTTTCCTGATAGTAAGACTCAATGTTACGCGGAATATCAAAGTGAACGACAAAGCGCACATTAGGCTTGTTTATCCCCATGCCAAACGCCACAGTTGCGACCACAATCTGCAGGTCGTCACGCTGGAAGGCCTCCTGCACATAAGCACGCTGTGCGCTGTCGATCCCGGCATGATACGCACCAACGCTCAGGCCCCGGCTCTGCAGGCGGGCTGCGGTATCTTCTACTTTAGCACGGCTATTGCAGTAAATAATGCCGCTTTTACCGCGCTGCTCCTGAACATAGCGCAGCAGCTGATCAGTGGGTTTGAACTTCTCTACCAGGGTATAGCGGATATTGGGACGATCGAAGCTGCTGATCTGAATCAACGGATCATGCATCTGCAGCAGATGTACAATGTCGTTGCGCGTGGTTTCATCTGCCGTTGCAGTCAGTGCCATGACCGGTAGCTGAGGAAAGCGCTGCCTGAGCTGACCAAGCGCGCCATATTCTGGCCGGAAATCGTGCCCCCACTGCGAAATACAGTGCGCTTCATCCACTGCCAGCATCACCGGGTTCCAGTGCTGCAGGCTGTCGAGAAAGTTATCCATCATCAGCCGCTCGGGTGCAATATAGAGCAGCTTTAGCTGACCTGAGCGGCAATCAGCAAAGACCTGCTGCTGCTGCTCACGCGTCTGCGTCGAATTAAGACACGCTGCGGCCACACCATTCGCCAGTAACTGATCGACCTGGTCTTTCATCAGTGAAATCAGCGGTGAAACCACCAGTGTCAATCCTTCCTGCACCAGGGCGGGAATCTGATAACAGAGTGATTTTCCTCCGCCTGTCGGCATCACTACCAGAGAGTCGCGCCCTGCAAGAGCAGACTCAATAATCGCTTGCTGACCCGGACGAAACTGCTGATAGCCGAAGGTATCCTGTAATACCTGCTGCGCCAGCGTTTCCTGATTATGCACTGCCGAAATTGCCACGGTAATCCTGTTTTACTGATTAGAACAGATCGTTAAGCGTTACGCCTACGCCTAAACGGGTCTGACGATGGTTGTAGTCGATAAGCGATTCGCCATAGCCGCTGAACAGCTGTGTATAAAAGCGGACATGTTCAGTGATTGGATAGCTCCAGGCAAATGTTGCGCCGCCGTAGCCGCTATTCCAGTTATAGTTGCCTTCCACGCTGAAAATGCTGTCACCCATCATATAACCGAGCTTCGCGCGGTAGTAACCCATATATTTCGTGATATCTGGATTGTCGTCGTTATTTTCATTTTCTGGCAGACGATACCAGGGCTTGATCTCAGCCAGGAAATTGCCATTTTCTGCCATCAGGCGGGCATAAACGCGGTTCCAGCTGCGGGAAGTGGGTTCACTGCGGCCATTTGACTGATGGTTAACGCCCACCTCGATATCACGCAGCGTCCAGCCCGCCAGCGAATAGTCGGTTGCCCATCCCAGAAACAGTTGTGGTTCGTAGTTGGTTTCGCGAAACGGCGATGAGCCACCACGATTCGATAGCTGCCACCATGAACGCTGAGTATACGAGGCAGCCAGCACCGAGTTGTCACCTAAAATGCCGCGCCACAGCGGAAACGCCAGACTAAGCTGGAATTTTACTTCATCTTTTTTCGCTTTGTCTGCCCAGTTGTAAGAGGCGATCGCCTCTTTATTCATATCGCTGGTGTAGGTGTAAAGCAGATAGTTGTTTTCATAGGGGTAGAGCACAAACGGATTATCATGCTTCTCCAGCAGATTCGCGATCACACTACCTTTTACCGCAGGGGCGTCATGAATATGTTTAATAGTGGCTTCATCTGCCTGCGCCAGAGCAGGAACGGTTAATGCCGCGGCCAGCAAAGCGTATTGCTTACGCATAGTGTTCTCCAGTGCGCTGCGTGGAATCGATCTTAAGAGTGGTGGTACAAAAAGCAGGCCATTCTACACGCAAAGTCGGATGTTGATTAGCGCCGATTTCTGAAACTGGAAAGCTGCGCGCGGGCAGCATAATATACACAACTCATTAACATCTTCAGGCTGACACTATGTCATCTCCAATGCTGACTCAGCAGGGCGCGCGCCAGCTGATTGGTGAAATTTTTGTTTATCATATGCCTTTTAATCAGGCACTCGGACTGGAACTTGATTATCTTGATAGCGAGACGATTCGGCTGGGATTTGCCAACAAACCGATGCTGGTAGGCAACGCTGCGCAGCAGATCTTACATGGCGGTGTTATCGCCTCGGTGCTGGATGTTACCGCCGGGCTGGTCTGTGTCAGCCACGCTCTGACGCGGCAGGAGAGTATCAGCGAGGAGGAGCTGCGCCAGCGCCTGTCGCGCATGGGCACTATCGATATGCGGGTCGATTATCTGCGCCCTGGTCGTGGCGAACGTTTTATTGCCACCGGTAATCTGCTGCGCGCCGGAAATAAAGTCGCCGTGGCTCGTGCAGAACTGCATAATCAGCAGCACGACTATATTGCAACAGCAACAGCAACCTACCTGATTGGTTAATCAGCACGGCTCAGCGCGCTGCCTCTTCGGACAAAAATATGGATAGCAATCAAACTCGCCAGGGTATTTTTTATGCCCTGGGCGCGTATTTTATCTGGGGCATTGCCCCGGCCTATTTCAAACTGGTTCACGTTGTTCCTCCCGCCGAGATCATGACACATCGTGTTATCTGGTCAGCGCTGTTTATGCTGATGTTAATCACGCTAAGCCGCAGCTGGAGACAGGTGCGCAGCGTAGTAGCACAGCCGGGCAAAGTGCTGCTGCTGGCAGTGACTGCACTGACCATCGGCGGTAACTGGCTGCTGTTTATCTGGGCGGTCAATAATCAACATATGCTGGAGGCAAGCCTCGGCTACTTTATCAATCCACTGATCAATGTGGTGTTTGGCATGCTGTTTTTGCGCGAACGCTTTCGCTGGATGCAGTGGCTGGCAGTGGCGCTGGCCGCCGCAGGCGTGGTGATACAGCTGTGGCAGTTTGGTTCACTGCCGGTGATTGCACTGGGACTGGCGCTGAGTTTTGCGCTATATGGCCTGATACGCAAAAAGATCCGCGTGGATGCGCAAAGCGGTATGCTGATCGAAACCGCGTGGCTGTTTCCGCTGGCGGCGATCTATCTGTTTTTTATTGCAGACAGCAGCACCAGCCATCTCAGCGCCAATCCGCTCAGCCTTAATATGATGCTGATCGCTGCTGGCGTCATCACGACGATTCCGCTGATGCTGTTTGCTGCAGCCTGTGCACGCCTGCGCCTCTCAACCGTGGGCTTTTTTCAGTATCTTGGCCCAACGCTGATGTTCCTGCTGGCAGTGCTGTTTTATGATGAGCATCTGACACCTGATAAGCTGATGACATTTGGCTTTATCTGGCTGGCGCTCGCCGTGTTTATTGTGGATGCGGTGATATTTTCAGCCCGCATGCGCAAAGCGTGAGATAAACCTTGCCATTGCCGGGCCGGTTAGCAGGATGGTAAACAGGCGCAGTGTCTGGAGTGCCATAACAAAAGCGATATCGACCCGGCTGCCTGCAGCAATAATCGCCACCGTATCCAGCCCGCCCGGGCTGGTTGCCAGATAAGCTGTCATTAAATCAATTCCCAGTACGTGCGTCAGCATCCATGCCAGCCCGGCACAGAGCACCATCAGCCCGATAATAGAGATAAGCATCTGCGGTAATGTTCGCAGCGCCAGCAGAAAAACAGGCCGCGTAAAGCGTAATCCGACGCTCCAGCCAATCAGTGCGTAAGCCAGTGCCAGCAGCCACTCCGGCAGCTGCAGCTCAGCGATATCGGTGCCCTGCACTACGGCACCAATCAGTGCCGGAAGCAGTAAAGCGCCCGACGGAATACGTAACCGCTGTCCGAGCCAGGCGCCACCAGCCATCACGGTCAGCATCAGCAAAAATCCGCTGTTCAGTGCCGGAAACCAGACCATTTCGCCTGCTGCACCGCTGGTATCCAGTCCGATACGCGCCACCACTGCCGCCGCAGTTGCAACAAACAATACGCGCAAATACTGCATAAACGCCACCAGCCGCACATCAGCACCAAAATCACCCGCCATTGCTACCATCGCCGATGCCCCACCGGGTGATGATCCCCAGGCGCCGGTCGCGCCAGGCAGACTACTAAAACGCACCAGTAAAAAACCCGAGAGACCACTGGCCGCCAGCGTGAGGATAAGCACCGCCAGCACCACTGGCCAGTCATTTAACAACGGTGTGAGAATGGCGGGAGAGAGGCTTTGTGCAATCATACAGCCCAGCACTGCCTGTGCCAGGATAAATAACCGTTTATCAATGCGCAGCGTGGCTCCGCTCAGCCCCATAAAGGTACCAATAATCATCGGGCCAAGTAGCAGCGCAGCGGGCACATGAAGCCATTGCAGAATCATGCCCAGCGTCAGGGAAGCTGCCAGCAGCAATATCCATTGTAAGCGCAGAGAGAAGTGTGACATTAATCAGGATCGGCAGCGGTCAGATGTAAACAGGTTAGTCAGGTTCTGCGGCGGGAGCCAGCAAAATCATCAGGTCGCCCTGACTGGCGACCCGTTGAAAATGTGCGGAACTGCGCTTATTTACCGCTACAGGCAGACACCATGCGGCGTCTGCGGCAGCGATTACAGCCAGTTTTTACGCTTGAAATAGAGATAAGGTGCTAAACCTGCCAGCATCATCAGACAGATGGCTCCCGGATAGCCAAAACTCCACTTCAGCTCCGGCATAAATTCAAAGTTCATACCATAACTGGAGGCAACCAGCGTTGGCGGCAGAAACACCACTGATACCACCGAGAAGATTTTGATAATACGGTTCTGCTCAATATTGATAAAACCCATGGCTGCCTGCATCAGAAAGTTAACTTTCTGAAACAGTGACTCATTGTGCGGCAGCAGTGATTCGATATCACGCAGGATCTCGCGCGCCTGTTCAAGCTGGTTAGCCGGTAAACGCGCCTTGCGCACCAGGAAGTTGAGTGCGCGCTGCGTATCCATCAGGCAGAGGCGGACTTTCCAGCCAATATCTTCCAGTTCTGCCAGGCGCGACAGCGCGTCGTCATACTCTTCGCCCTGCTGTCCTTCCATAATCACGCGGCTCAGCTTTTCCAGAGCGCTATAGATATTCTCAATCTCATCAGCCAGCTGTTCTATTTTGGTTTCGAATAGATCCAGCAGCAGCTCGTAAGCGTTGCCGTCCATGAGCTGCTGATTACGCGCCCGCATACGATAGAGACGAAACGCTGGCAGCTCCCGCTCACGCAGGGTATAGAGACGATCTTCACGAATGGTAAAAGCCACCGTGGAGTTACCGGCATGATCCTCAGCATCTTCAAAGAAAAAGAAGGAGTGGATATGAAGTCCATCTTCATCTTCAAAGAAACGGGCCGAGGCCTCAATATCTTCCAGCTCCGGACGTGTGGCCAGGCTCTGACCCAGCTCCGACTGCACGCGCTCGCGCTCGCTGTCGTCCGGCTCAATCAGGTCAACCCAGACCGAGGTGTTGAGTTTGTTGTTGTTGTCTTCCAGCTCGATGCGCGTCAGACGATCGCGCTCAAGTTTAAATGCGCTCAGCATAGCAATACTCCCCATTGCAGACTAAATGGGACAGGCGATGACCCCTCACGCCTGAAACGTGACGGACACGGCATAGCCTGAACGCGGAAACTTTCGCTTCAAGAAGTGATCAGTGCTGACTCAGGCGACGGATAAGTAAGGGAGGTCGCTGATAACCATTAAGGTTACCTGCGTAGAGAGGTAACCTTAGATGTTCCTGCAAAACAGGATGTTGAGCCAGCATCGACTGGGCGCGTCCAAGGCATTGTCCTCTCATGATAATAGTGCGCGCATGTTACGCTGAGACGAAAAAGTCGTCAAGGTAGCACCGTCCGGCTACATCGTCTCCAGACGCGCATAGGCTGCCACCAGCCACTTAATACCCTGCCCCTGAAACGCGACCTGCAGGCGACTATGCTCACCGCTGCCTTCCAGATTGATAATCGTGCCTTCACCAAATTTCGCATGGCGCACCCGCTGTCCCAGCGCGAATCCGCTGTCGCTCTTAGCCACGGGCGTGCCCATGCGCTGATGACTGACCGGCCGGCTTACGCTGGCGCGCAGGCGAACTTCCTCCACGCACTCTTCTGGCAGCTCTCCGATAAACCGTGACGGCCGATGATAAACTTCCTTACCATAAAGTCGGCGCGTTTCAGCGTAGGTCAGCGTGAGTTTAACCATGGCACGGGTTACGCCGACATAAGCCAGCCGACGCTCCTCCTCCAGCCTTCCGCCCTCATCCAGGGACATCTGGCTGGGAAACATGCCCTCTTCCATCCCCACGATAAAGACCTGTGTAAACTCCAGCCCCTTGGCGGAGTGCAGCGTCATCAACTGTACAGCATCCTGCCACTTGTCAGCCTGCCCTTCACCCGCTTCCAGCGCGGCATGCGACAGAAAAGCCTGGAGCGGCATCAGATCTTCATCTTCATCCTGATAGCTGAACTGCCGGGTCGCCGTCACCAGCTCTTCAAGGTTTTCAATTCGCGCCTGACCTTTTTCGCCTTTCTCCTGCTCATACATCAGCCACAAGCCGGAATCTTTGATCACGCGATCGGTCTGCACATGCAGCGGCATCTCTGCAGTTTCATGCGCCAGCGCATCAACCAGTTCGCAGAAGCGCTGCAGCGCTGAGGCGGCGCGTCCGGCCAGCGCCCGGCTTTGCAGCAGCTCGCGCGTGGCCTGCCACAACGTCAGCTGCTTTTCACGTGCGGTCTGACGCACGACATCCAGTGTACGATCGCCAACGCCGCGCGTCGGAGTGTTAACCACCCGCTCAAACGCTGCATCATCGTTACGATTGGCAATAAGACGCAGGTAGGCGAGCGCATCTTTGATCTCCTGACGTTCAAAGAAGCGCATACCACCATAGATACGATAGGGCATACTGGCCTGCAGCAACGCCTCTTCCAGCACGCGTGACTGGGCATTGCTGCGGTAAAGAATGGCACAATCCTGCAGCGCATTGCCGTTTTCATGCCAGCTCTTGATACGGTTCACCACAAAGCGGGCTTCATCCAGCTCGTTAAACGCGCAGTAGATAGAGATTTTTTCGCCATCACTGCCATCAGTCCAGAGCTCTTTCCCCAGACGGCCACTGTTGTTGGCAATCAGCGCATTCGCAGATTTCAGAATATGGTTGGTTGAGCGATAGTTTTGTTCAAGGCGAATAGTTTCTGCACCCGGGAAGTCCTGCAGAAAACGCTGGATATTTTCCACCTGTGCGCCGCGCCAGCCGTAGATTGACTGATCATCATCACCCACGATGATAACCCGGCTACTGTCGCCTGCCAGTATGCGGATCCACGCATACTGAATATTGTTGGTATCCTGGAACTCGTCGACCAGGATATTGCTGAAGCGCTCACGGTAGTGATTAAGGATCTGCGGCTTATGCAGCCAGAGTTCATGAGCACGCAGCAGTAGTTCGGCAAAATCAACCAGCCCGGCACGGTCGCACGCCTCCTGATAGGCCTGATAAATTCGTAGCCACGTCTGCTCTACCGGGTTGTTATAGCTTTCAATATGTCTGGGACGCAGCCCTTCATCTTTTTTGCCGTTGATGTACCACATGCCCTGACGTGCCGGCCACTGCTTTTCATCCAGGTTCATCGACTTTATCAGGCGCTTCAGCAGACGTAGTTGATCTTCGCTGTCGAGGATCTGGAAATCCTGCGGCAGGCCGGCATCAAGATGGTGCGCACGCAGCAGACGATGTGCCAGTCCGTGGAAGGTACCAATCCACATACCGCCCTGCCCGGAGCCGATCAGTTGATCAATACGATGACGCATTTCTGCAGCCGCTTTATTGGTAAAGGTCACCGCCATAATTGAGTAGGGTGAGCAATTTTCAACGGTAAGCAACCATGCTATACGATGTACCAGCACACGGGTTTTGCCGCTGCCTGCTCCGGCCAGCACCAGCAGATTGCTGCGTGGCGCGGCAACCGCCTCACGCTGTTTATCATTTAAGCCGTCGAGCAGATCAGAAACGTCCATAAGCACCGCGTTAAGAGTAGAGAGCGATATTCTGCATCAGCTGACTTGCAGCAGGGCAGCAAACCTGTGAGCCTGCTGCAGCCTACTCAGGTCTGCTACCGGGGTAAACAGGCGCAGTTGGCAGCGCTGCAAGTTAGAGAATGGCAGATATAGCTGGATAAATTCACAGCCATTATAGCAGTGAGGTCAGGGATGCCAACCGATGAATTTCTACATGTGGCAGTAAACGGGCATCACTGAGCTGCATCAGATTACCATGATGCAGATTAATCCAGCACGCCTGCAGGCCAGCACGCCGCGCGCCGGCAACATCGGTGGTGAGATCATCTCCGACATGCAGGATCGCCTCCGGCGCAATATTGAGCTGCCTGGCAGCCAGATGGTACATATCCTGCCACGGCTTCGCGCGCCCGTGTGGTCCGGCGCGCAGCACACACTGAAAATAGGTATTGATGCCCAGCTTTTCCGCATCAGCGTTGCCGTTGGTAATGGCCACCAGCGGCACGCGTTCGCTCAGCCAGCGCAGAGTCTGGTGCGTCTCTTCCGGCATCTCTACCTGGCTACGCCAGTGATGAAAAGTCTGCATCACCTCATCCGCTCCGGCGCTGGCCTCACTGGCAGACAGGCCAGCATTTTGCAGCGCCAGCGCAACGGAGCGACGACGCCACTCTGAGACATCGTGATAAATATCGGGCTCGCGCGCCAGGAGTTCATCACGCAGTTGCTGATAGTCTGCGGGCGTAAAATCGCGTAACGCCGGATGAAAAGCCTGCAGCGCCGCGTGCGTCTCCTGCGCAGTTTTACGGATCACCGGACGGTTATCATAGAGCGTATCATCCAGATCGAAGGTGATCGCTTTGATCGGGTTGAGTGATCGATAGAACTTCATTCTGATTTTCCTCGCTTGGCACGTGGGTGTGCAGCATCATAGACCGAGGCCAGATGCTGAAAATCGAGATGGGTATAAATTTGCGTAGTCGAGAGGTTGGCGTGACCAAGCAGCTCCTGCACTGCGCGCAGATCGCCGCTCGATTCCAGCAGATGAGTGGCGAAAGAGTGGCGCAGCTTATGCGGATGGATATGGCTGGCTACACCCTGTCTGATGCCCCACTCGGCAAAACGCTTTTGCACATTGCGCGCCGAGATACGGCTGCCGCGCGAAGAGACAAACAGGGCATCATCCTGCGGCGCAAAGCTGTCACGCAGTGCAAGCCAGTGCCCAAGCCAGGTCACCGCCGTTGTACCAATCGGCACCCGGCGTTCTTTACTGCCTTTACCCAGTACCTGTACTTCGCCAGCTTCGGCATCAAGATCGCGGCAGTTAATGCCCACCAGCTCACTGAGACGCAGACCGCCGCCATACATGGTTTCCAGCATCGCCCGGTCGCGCACAGCCAGTGGATCGTTAAAATCTATCTCCAGCAGCTGAGTGACTTCATCAACATCCATATTTTTCGGCAGATGGCGGGCATTGCGCGGCGTGGCAACGCCTTTCGCCGGATTAGCACTCAGCATTCCCTGGCTGACCTGCCAGTCAAGAAAGCTGCGCAGAGCCGACATACGCAGTGCAAGGCTGCTCGCCTCCAGACCATCACGCCGGCTACGGGCTACCAGCATACGTACCTGCGACGGCTCCAGTTTATCCCAGCTGGTGAGCTGCATGGCATCAGCCATGGCGATAATTGCCAGCAGTTGACGGCTATAGTTTTTCTGCGTCAGCGGGCTAAGCTGCCGCTCAACTTTCAGATAGCGCAGAAATGTTTCAACCGCAGGCAGCAGCGGGCTGGGATGACTCATAAGCGCTCGATCCAGCGCGACAGCAAAGCTGGCAACATATGCGCCAGATGCTGCAGCAACAGCGTGCCCATACCTGCCTGATAGTGCTGGTTATCACGGCTGCTGAAAATCAATACCCCTGCTTCACCCTGCTCACCCAGCAGCGACATGGCAACCGAGCCGACCGCTTTTGCCTGGGGCAGCAGCAGCAGGAGCTCAGGGCCGTTAAGGCTGCCAAGATAGTGCTGTTGCTGACCAAAGCGCTGAATGCGTAATGGCTCAAACGCCTGTCGCGTCAGGCCGAGCTGAATAAAATCAGAGGGCGCTCCCAGCCGCCAGCGATCGCTGAACAGCCGCACATTCGCCCCCGCCAGACCCAGATCGCGCGCCCAGCGGTGCAGCCGGTTCAGCATCTCATGCAGGCTGTCAGCAGCGGCCAGATGGCTCTGGAGCGCCAGCAGACGATCAAACAGCTGATGATTAGCGTTAGCCTGCTCCATCAGCAGCGTAATCTCCTCTTCCAGCTGCCGGATATGATTGCGCTGGCGCGCCATATGCCACTCCACCAGCGATACGCTGCCGCGTACCGGATGCGGCACGGCCATCTGCTCAACCTGGCGTGCATTGCGAATAAAGAAGTCAGGATGCTGCTGCAACCAGGCGCTGACCGTGCGATCGTCCAGCTTCACGGCCCCGGCAGTTAGCTCTTCTGAATATTTCATAAATGGATAAATCCGTCATAAACATGGGTAGCGGGGCCGGTCATATAGAGCGGCTGGCCCATGCCCTTCCAGGCGATATGCAGCGTGCCACCGGGCAGGTCAACACGTACCTTTTCTGCCAGCAGGCCCTGCTGAATGCCACAGGCCACCGCCGCACAGGCACCACTGCCGCACGCCTGTGTCTCGCCTGCGCCGCGCTCATAAACACGCAGACGCACATGTTCCGGGTTAACCACTTCCATAAAGCCGACATTGACGCGCTCGGGAAAGCGCTCATGGCTCTCCAGTGCCGGGCCCAGCGTCTCAACCGCAGCAGTCGCGACGCTTTCGACCTGAATCACGCAGTGCGGATTGCCCATGGATACGGCACCAAACATTACGGTCTGCTCTGCCACACGCTGCAGATAGAGATTTTCTGCTTTATTAGCGCGTAGCGGCACCCGTTGTGGATCGAAATCTGGCTCACCCATATTGACCCGCACCAGCTCGTCGCTGGTGACGCTTAATACCATACGGCCGGTCTGCGTACTGACGCGAATATCGCTTTTATTGGTCAACCCTTTCAGACGGACAAATCGGGCAAAGCAGCGAGCGCCATTGCCGCACTGTGCCACTTCGCTGCCGTCGGCATTGAATATCCGGTAATGGAAGTCAAGATCCGGATCGTAGGGCGGCTCCACGATCAGCAGCTGATCAAAACCAATCCCCAGATGCCGATCCGCCAGGCGACGAATCAATTCCGGCGAAAAAAAGACGTTTTGCGTCACAGCATCCACGACCATAAAGTCATTGCCGAGACCGTGCATTTTCGAGAACTGCATTTTCTGCTCCGCCGGATTACTCATTAAATTTAGTTTGCCTGCATACCTGCGGCGTTACCGGTTACAATCCCGCCGGTATCCGCCTGCTGAGCCGCCTGCTTCTGCTGCTCAGAAGGCTGGGTGTTCTGCTGCTCTGTGGGTTTATTCTGCTGCGGCGTCTCTTCGGGCGGGAAGTACAACGGACCTTTCAGACCGCAACCTGCCAGGCTGACCAGCATCAACGCCATTCCCATCTGGCTTATGACTCGTCTCATTTTGTCTGCTCATGTTGTTTCATTCTCAGCTGCTTATCATCGCAGTTGACGTTGTAAAAGCAACAGGAAATATCGCGCAGCGCAGCGCTATAAAGCAGCAAAAAGCTGATGATTAGTGCATCTGATAACGCGGCATAAAATCGCCGTTGTCGTTATCTGGCTGAGTGGTGCAGAGCTGTGTCAGCGTCTGGCTGCGGAATGGAATGACCTGAAAACGATCGCCGCTATTTACGATCTGATAAAACTGCGGCAGATTGAAATTGATAAAGCTGGAGCCGTAGGTAAAGCGATCGTGCGATGAGGAGTAGAAGCGACTGACATCGCGCACCAGTTCCTCTTTGCTGCCCTCGCAGTGATGATAAACTTCAACGCGATTGCTCTCATCCAGGATATAGATATTGAAGCCACGATCGTCGCTGGTATCTTCAAAAAAGAACTGAATAATCCCTTCACTGGCGTAGCCGTTGACCACTGGCGGTAGCGGCGTCTGGTTAGACTCAACTTTGATCGACAGACCATGCAGTTTGTTGTTGGAGATTGCGCCATAAAACTCAACCGCGTTCTCCAGCTTCTGTACGGAGACACTCAGACGTTCAAAGAAGAGTCCCCAGGTCTGTCCGGCCATACGGATGGCTTTAAAGCGTCCCGGTTCCTGATGCGTACTCGACAGCCGCAACTCAACGCATTCTGATACCAGTTGCTGTACCCGCGTACGGATCAGACCGCGCAGATGCTGGCTGTAGCAGAACACTTCAACACTATCAGGCGGCGCAGCATCCTGATGCATTTTACCCAGAATAGTTTTCAGTGCGTCAATCATCGCCTGTTCACCGCTAAAGTGTAGCGTGCGCACTTCATTCCATGAGTTGCGATAGAGCAGATCGACACTGCCAATCAGACATTGCTGCTGCTGACCAAAGCTGAACACATCCAGCTTACGAAAATCGAAATGCACCACCTGATTGCGAAACGCAGCGGTAGGGTCATGCTCAAGATTCACAATGATAGCCAGATGGCGGATCTCGCATGGGCTATAGAGCGCTTTGGGTGTCGGAGCGGGCAGACGCAGCGGAAAACGATCGGATACATCATTTACCAGCTCCTGCAGTCGGGCCAGATCGCACTGTTCATTGCCCTTGATATGCAGACGGGTTTTCTGCGTCAGCAGGCCATTAAACCATGCCCATGCCACCAGCTTGTTCAGATAGCGATTATATTCCAGTGGCTGATGACTGATAATCGAACTCATATCGGGCGACTGGTTATACAGATACCAGCCAGGCCGGTTAGCACGCCCCGCTGGCACATGAATAAATGTCAGGTTTTCTTCAGACAGATCAGGAGAAATCTGTGGATTGACCAGCGTGATTTTGCCCGGCAGCGCTTCAAATGCAGCATACAATTTACGCGTCAGCACGCCGATATCCTGCGGGCTGGCGCTGACACTTAAATTGTTCCGGCGCGCAAAACGGATCAGGTTGCGATAGCTCTGCATCATCGCGTCCAGCAGTTCGTTATGCGCCTCACGTACACGCTCGATTTTCCATCCCGCGCGATTGTCCAGCACGGCAAGTTTCTCTTCATCCCAGCCCCAGGCTTTTACCAGCTGCAGCAGGATTTCGCGCCGCCAGCCGGAACGCGCCGGCTGATCGTCGCTGGAGAGCTTTTCACATACTTTGAGGTAGAAGCAGCGACGCACCAGATCGAGACGAGCGTGATCCTCCACGCTGGTGAGATAGCGCGTAACCCGCTCCAGCATCATGCAGTATGGATCGAGACCAAAACAGATAATCTCGCCTTCATGCAGGCGCTGTTTGATATCCATTGCCAGCAGCTGGGTGTGCGGATACTCCCAGCTATACGCCTCCAGCAGCAGCGTTTTCAGCACTGCTTTATAGGGCGAATCGATGCTTTTATAGAGCTGCCACAGACTGGCACCAAAATACTCTTCGGCTGACAGCGTACCAAGACCACCTAAATCCAGCCATTCGTTGGGGGTCAGCACACCCTGTGAATAGAGCGACATCACATAATCATCATAATGATGCTCTTCTTCATTAGGCACCATATTCCAGAGAATGCGTTTACCCGCCATACGTACCGCGGTGCGATAGAACTCATCCAGCAAGAGAATATGCTGCGTTGAGCCGCAATCTTCTCCGCCAAGACTGCCGCTCTCATTATGACGAAAGCGGTTTTCATCGATCAGAAAAAAGCTGACTTCCACTCCCATCGACACACACCATTTCTGCAACAGCGTACACTTACGTTGCAGAGCCAGACGCTCCTCGTTATCGAGCCAGGAGTGATGACATACCCAGATATCCAGATCGGAGACGCTGTTTTGTCCTACTGACGAGGTACTGCCCATGGAGTAGATGCCTGTGATCGGCAGTTCACCACCCTGTGCAACTGGCGCAAGATCTTTGGCGGGTTGACCGGTAACGGTGTGCAGCAGCTGCTGTTGCTGTTCATCAGGCGTAAAGACGCAGACGCCATGTGGAACGTTACCTTCAAGGTAACCCGGCATCAGAGGATGATGATAATGCAGTAATGTTGGCAGCAGACTGTAGACGTGCTGGAAAGCAGGTCCCATGGCAGCCAGTGCGCGATCGACACGCAGCTGGTTAATCGCATCCAGTCTCTGTTTCAGTGTCTCAATGTAGAGGTACAAGACGTTTCGCCTGATTGTCCCAGTGTTAAGCATCCTGCTTCCAGCATCTGCCATTTTGTAATAAGCATCGCAGGCAAATTATTGCTGGAAACGTGATCAATCTAACACCAGAAGGATTGACCGTAAAGGAAGTTGCGCTACATGACAGTTTAGCCTCTGTCGCAGTGCACTCGGCTTTTTGATGCCACGCTTACCATTGCGTAACCAACCGCCAGCTAATAGTGCGGCCTTTTCAATCCGTTGAAACTGACAGCATTCCCCTATCAATGATAGGATAATCGATGAATGATCAAAATGGTTAACGATATGTTAAACAAAATTTTCAGAATTGCTACCCGTCAAAGCCCTCTTGCACTGTGGCAGGCACAATATGTTCAGCAGCGTCTGATGGCGGCTCACCCTGGCTTGCAGGTTGAGCTGGTGCCAATGGTCACCAAAGGCGATATCATTCTTGATACGCCTCTGGCGAAGGTGGGCGGCAAGGGGTTATTCGTCAAAGAGCTTGAGCAGGCTATGCTGGAGAACCGCGCCGATCTCGCGGTGCACTCAATGAAAGATGTGCCGGTAAACTTTCCGGAAGGATTGGGACTGGTCACCATTTGTGAACGTGAAGATCCCCGCGATGCCTTTGTTTCCAACCGCTACAACGCACTTGATGAGCTGCCGCAGGGTGCAATCGTGGGTACCTCCAGTCTGCGTCGGCAGTGCCAGATCAGTGCGCGCCGCCCCGACCTGGTGATCCGCACGCTACGCGGCAATGTTGGCACACGCCTCAGCAAACTCGACTCTGGCGAGTATGATGCCATTATTCTGGCCGCCGCCGGGCTAAAGCGACTGGGTCTGGAGGATCGTATCCGTCAGGCGCTGCCTGCCGAGTTATCGTTGCCTGCGGTGGGTCAGGGCGCGGTTGGCATTGAGTGCCGGCTTGATGATGAGGTTCTTATCACCCTGTTACAGGCACTTAACCATAACGACACAGCTGTCTGCGTTCGTGCTGAGCGGGCGATGAATACCCGGCTGGAAGGGGGATGTCAGGTGCCTATCGGTAGTTTTGCCGTGCTGGAAGAGAATGGTCTCTGGCTGCGCGGTCTGGTAGGCGCCCCCGATGGCAGCCAGGTGGTCACCGGTGAACGACGCGGGCCATGCGATCAGGCAGAGCAGATGGGCATTTCTCTGGCTGAAGAGCTGCTGAATAAGGGCGCACGCGAAATCCTGCATGATGTCTATCAGGGACAATCTCCGGTATGACTATTCTCGTGACCCGGCCAGAACCCGCTGCCAGCGAACTGGTCACGCGTTTGCGCAATCTGGGCAAACTGGCGTGGGCATTTCCGCTGATTGAATTTACGCCGGGTCGCGATTTAACTCAGTTGCCACAACAGCTTGCCGCGTTACGCCAGGGCGACCTGGTGTTCCTGCTTTCGCAGCAGGTAGTTAACTTTGCGCATCCTGCGCTACAGCACCATAACGCTGCCTGGCCTGAATTCGCTGACTACTATGCGATTGGTCGTTCGACCGCGCTTGCGCTGCACACCGCCACAAATCTCAAAGTAGACTATCCTCATGCGCGGGAGACCAGCGAAGAGCTGGTGCGACTGCATCGCCTGCAGCAGGTTCGTGGCAAACGTGCCTTGATCCTGCGCGGCAGCCCGGGGCGGGAATTATTAGCTGAAACACTCATCGCTCGCGGCGCAGAAGTGCAATACTGTGAATGTTATCAGCGCAATGAAAAACAGTATGACGGCGCCATTGAGGGCCGGCGCTGGCGCGATCGCGGGATTACTACCCTGGTGGTGACCAGCGGTGAAATGTTAAAACAACTCCACGCACTCTTTCCGCCTATCGATCGGCGGGAGTGGTTAATGCACTGTCGACTGGTGGTCGTCAGTGATCGTTTGGCTACGCAGGCCGCAGAAGCGGGCTGGCAGGAGATAGACGTAGCTGATGGTGCCGATAACGATGCGCTGCTGCGCGCGTTACGCTGAACTTAACAATGGGATGAGCCATAATGACGGAACACAAAGCTTCCTCCGCCATGGTTGAAGAAACTACCCCAGCGGACACTTCCACGACGCCAGAGAATACACCACCACGCGCCCGGCGCGATGGCAAGGTGTTAAGCGCCGTGGCAATTGTGATTGCGCTGGCAATTGGCGCAGGACTTTACCTGAACGGGAAACACCAGGCCGATAAACAGGCTCAGACTAACCAGCAACTGAGCGATCAGCTGCGCACGCTGCAGCAGCAGATGGAGAGCGATAAGCGTCAGCTGACGCAGCAGCTGACGGATGCCAGTACTGCGCTGCAGGCAGCGCGCACGCAGCAGGATAACAGCGCCAAAGAGCTCGAGACGCTGCGCGAAAAAGTAACCTCTATCTCTGGTAACGATACCCGCACCTGGCTGCTGGCCCAGGCTGACTATCTGGTGAAACTTGCCGGACGTAAGCTCTGGAGCGATCAGGATGTCACCACTGCCGCCACCCTGCTGAAAAGTGCCGATAGCAGCCTGGCAGAAATGAACGATCCCAGCATTACCAACGTGCGCCGCGCACTGACACAGGATATCAGCTCACTCTCTGCCCTGAGTCAGGTTGACTATGACGGTATCATCCTCAAACTCAATCAGCTGGCCAACGGCGTGGACAATCTGCGCCTGGCAGATAACGACAGCGATGATGCGCCAATGGATAGCGATGGCGGCGAGCTCTCCAGCTCGCTGCACGAGTGGCGACAAAATCTGGTCAAGAGCTGGCATAATTTTATGGATGATTTTATTACCATCCGTCGCCGCGATAACACAGCCCAGCCGCTGCTGGCACCGAATCAGGATGTCTATCTGCGCGAGAATATCCGCTCGCGTCTGCTGATTGCTGCCCAGGCTGTGCCGCGGCATCAGGAGGAGATCTATAAGCAGTCGCTGGACGCAGTATCCAGCTGGGTGCGCGCCTGGTATGACACCAATGATGCAGCAACTAAAGCGTTTCTGGCCCAGCTTGATGAGCTAAGCCAGCAGAGCATCTCAATGGATGTACCAGATACGCTGGAGAGTCAGCCCCTGCTGGAGAAGCTGATGCAAACACGCGTGCGCAATCTGCTGGCGCAGCCATCGGTTGCGGCTGAACAGCAGGGAGGCTAATCATGCTGAAAGTATTGATACTCTTTCTGTTACTGCTGGCGGGCATCGTGCTTGGGCCGATGGTTGCCGGACATCAGGGCTATGTGCTGATTCAGACAGATAACTGGAACATTGAAACCAGTGTGACCGGTCTGGGAATTATTCTGGTACTGAGCCTGCTGGCGATACTGCTGGTGGAGTGGATCCTGCGACGCCTGTTTCGCACCGGTGCCCGTACCCGCGGCTGGTTTACCGGCCGTAAACGCCGTAGTGCTCAGCGTCACACACAAAGTGCACTAATGAAGCTGGCGGAGGGCGATTATCAGCAGGCTGAAAAACTGCTGGCGAAAAATGCCGATCACGCCGATGTACCGGTTGCTAACTATCTGCTGGCTGCGGAAGCGGCTCAGCAGCGTGGTGATGAAAATCGCGCAAATCAGCATCTTGAGCGCGCTTCTGAGCTGTCAGAAAACAATACTATTCCGGTGGAGATCACCCGGGTACGTCTGCAGCTGGCACGTAATGAGGATCATGCGGCCCGTCACGGCATCGACCGCTTACTGGAAGTGGCACCACGCCATCCGGAAGTGTTGCGTCTGGCAGAGCAGGCTTATATCCGTACCGGTGCCTGGAGCGCACTGCTTGATATTCTGCCGGCAATGCAGAAAATGCAAATTGGTGATGATGCACAGCGTCATGCATTGCAGCAGCAGGCGTGGCTTGGCCTGATGAATCAGGCAATGGCCGATCAGGGCAGCGACGGTCTGAAACGCTGGTGGCAGAGTCTGAGCCGCAAAACCCGTCAGGAGACGCCGCTGCAGGTCGCGATGGCTGAACACCTTATTGAGTGTAACGATCCCGATACTGCGCAAAATATCGTACTGGAAGGGCTGAAAAAGCAGTATGACGATCGTCTGGTGCTGCTGATGCCGCGTATTATAAGCGGCAATCCGGCCGGGCTGGAAAAAGCGCTGCGTCAGCAGATCAAACAGCACGGTGCCACGCCACTTCTGCACAGCACGCTGGGTCAGCTGCTGATGCGTCACGGTGAGTGGGCACAGGCGGCCGAAGCCTTTGAGCAGGCGCTGGCGCAGCGGCCGGATGCTTTTGACTATGCGTGGCTGGCTGATGTGTACGATCGTCTGCAGCGTCCTGAAGATGCTGCCAGTATGCGGCGTGAAGGTCTGTTACTGACGCTGAAAAACAATTCAGCAATCTGATTTATGCTTGTTGTATTTGCGCATGCCGGGCTTGTCCCGGCTTTTTTTATCTGCAATTCCGCCACCAGAGAGCCGTGCAAAAAAAACACCTGCCAGAAGCAGGTGCAATATCAGGTCGTTAAGACAACTGATGGTATCCGACTCAACGTAATGTCCGTCTAACTACAGTAGCGCTTCAACGTTACTGCCAGCTGGACAACGGATACCGCAAGGGGCTCTGCATCATTCCCAGGTTTATGTCGCCTGTGCGAACATAAGAGGTGGAATGAGCATCTACCCGAGAAGTATTGCACAAGACGTGCCAGATTGGCATTTTTCTTATCAAAGCTTGATATAACAGAGAGTTAGCCAGCACTTTTTATCCCTTTGCCGGAAGCGGGAGGCAACAATAACGCCCTGCTCTGCCGCTGTTGTGTCGCAACCCAGCGACAACAAACAGGCTTTGTATTTTCTTGCAGAGAAATCAAAGTGTTATATGTCTTAAAACCACGACACTCTCTGCTGAGATCTGCAACAGGCTGGTTGCTGCATCGCTATATGATGTAAAGAGAGGTGTGCCGGTTCTGTTCAGGCAGGCAACTGCGTGCAGATAAACGAAAAAAGCCTGCTTTTTCAAGCAGGCTTTTCGAAGATGGTCGGCGAGAGAGGATTCGAACCTCCGACCCACTGGTCCCAAACCAGTTGCGCTACCAAGCTGCGCTACTCGCCGATTTAATACTTTTTACTGCACTTACAAAATCTTGCCTGGTGCGAAGAGAGGGACTTGAACCCTCACGTCCGTAAGAACACTAACACCTGAAGCTAGCGCGTCTACCAATTCCGCCACCTTCGCATGTCCCAGCAAAATCTGGGGTGGCTAATGGGACTCGAACCCACGACAACTGGAATCACAATCCAGGGCTCTACCAACTGAGCTATAGCCACCATAATTCTGGTGCGTAAGCTGTTACGCTTACTATTCACTGCATAACGCGGTTAAAACCAACCACCGAAGCTCTTGCGCC
>CAJYKU010000036.1 GCA_913775175.1 uncultured Pantoea sp. | reverse complement strand
GCGGGCCGCGTGGCCTCTGCTGCGAGGTGGCGTATATTACGCTTTCCTCCTTCAGAGTCAAACACTTTTTTCAGCGTTTTTCTCCGGCGGGGTGAATCGCTTCACACCCTGCTGAGCCGTCTGCGTTACCGCTTTGCCGTCTCAGTGGTGGCGCATTATAGGGAGTTCTCCGGAACTGACAAGTGCTAATTTCAACTTTTTAACTGTTCGATTAACATTTGCACAAAGTGGCCGGTTTATGCCTGTTTAATGCGCGACGGCAGCTCTGCCAGGCTATTTAATACCCAGTCAGCTGCCGTTTCTGCTTCTGCTGTAACAGCTTTACCACTGCGCACCAGTACTTTTGTTCCAACACCCGCAGCCTGCCCTGCCAGCATATCTTCCAGCTTGTCACCCACCATATAAGATGCAGACATATCAATGTTCAGCTCCTGCTGGGCAGAAAGCAGCATACCAGGCTGTGGTTTACGACAGTCACAGTTCTGGCGATAGGCCTCCAGGGTCGCATCAGGCAGATGCGGACAGTAATAGATACCATCCAGATCGATATCACGGTCAGCCAGTGACCAGTCCATCCATTCGGTTAGCTGCATAAAGGTATCTTCAGAAAACATACCGCGCGCAATACCTGACTGGTTAGTTACCAATACCAGTGCATAACCCATCTTTTTCAGCGCCTGCAGCGCTTCGATGGTGCCTTCTATAAACTGAAAATTATCGATCTCATGCACATAACCGTGATCAACATTCAATGTGCCATCACGATCGAGAAAAATAGCCGGGACTGGGTTCGTCACGTAAAAACTCCTGCTGCAATTAATAGTGCTAAGTATTGCATGATTAGGCATAGCGAGAGAATGACTGATTGCATCACTTTGATTGATTTAGACGTCTGGATGCCTTACCATCCATTTACTTTTCGCGCAGCGCTGCTGATCGAATATTGATACATCACAGACAACGTCAGACGACACTAATTAATGATAAAACTCGAAAATATCACCAAGGTGTTCCAGCAGGGAGCACGCAACATTCAGGCGCTTAGCGGCGTTAGCCTGCATGTGCCCGCGGGACAAATTTATGGCGTTATCGGCTCTTCAGGTGCCGGAAAAAGTACGCTGATTCGTTGCGTAAATCTGCTGGAACGTCCAACTTCCGGGCGTGTGCTGGTTGATGGTCAGGATCTGACTGCGCTTTCCTCAGGTCAGCTGGCGTTGGCTCGTCGTCAGATCGGCATGATTTTCCAGCATTTTAACCTGATGAACTCACGTACTGTGGCTGGCAATGTGGCACTGCCACTTGAGCTGGGTAATCTCTCACGCGAACAGATAAATGCACGGGTTACTGAACTGCTGGAGCTGGTTGGTTTAGGCGACAAGCAGGAGAGCTGGCCAGCAAACCTCTCAGGCGGTCAGAAACAGCGTGTGGCTATTGCGCGTGCGCTCGCCAGCAACCCTAAGGTACTGCTGTGCGATGAAGCCACCAGCGCGCTTGATCCTGCCACCACCCGCTCTATCCTTGAACTGCTGAAAGATATTAACCGCCGTCTTGGGATCACTATTCTGTTAATCACCCATGAGATGGATGTCGTAAAACGCATCTGCGATCAGGTTGCTGTGATTAGCAATGGTGAGCTGATTGAAAAAGATAGCGTGAGCGAAGTTTTCTCTCATCCCAAAACGCCGCTGGCGCAGAAGTTCATTCAGTCTACGCTGCATCTGGATATCCCCGAAGATTACCAGCAACGTATGCGCGCGCAACCTGCTGCCGAAAGCGTACCGCTGCTTCGGCTGGAGTTTACCGGCAAGTCAGTGGATGCGCCGCTGCTGTCAGAAGCTGCACGACGTTTTAACGTCAATAACAACATTATCAGCGCGCAGATGGATTATGCCGGTGGCGTGAAGTTCGGCATTATGCTGGCTGAAATGGATGGCAGCACCACAGATACACAGGCCGCAATCAGCTGGCTGCAGGAACATCATGTGAAAGTAGAGGTATTAGGTTATGTCTGAAGCGATGCTGTGGTTACTGGCGCGTGGCGTCTGGGAAACGCTGATGATGACCTTTGTCTCTGGCTTTTTTGGCTTTGTGATCGGTCTGCCGGTTGGCGTACTACTCTATGTGACCCGTCCCGGTCAGATTCTGGCAAATAACGCGCTTTATCGCGTGCTTTCAGCCGTGGTAAATATCTTCCGGTCTATTCCGTTTATCATTTTGCTGGTCTGGATGATCCCTTTTACCCGCGCTATTGTAGGCACCTCAATTGGTCTGCAGGCGGCAATCGTACCGCTGACTGTCGGCGCAGCCCCGTTTATTGCCCGTATGGTGGAAAACGCTCTGCTGGAGCTGCCTACCGGACTGATTGAAGCGTCTCGCGCAATGGGTGCGACGCCGCTGCAAATTGTGCGCAAAGTGTTGTTACCGGAAGCGATGCCGGGTCTGGTTAATGCTGCAACTATTACGCTGATTACCCTGGTAGGCTACTCTGCTATGGGTGGCGCAGTGGGTGCTGGCGGTCTTGGGCAGATTGGCTATCAGTATGGCTATATCGGTTATAACGCCACGGTGATGAATACCGTTCTGGTGCTGTTGGTCGTACTGGTGTATCTCATTCAGTTCTGTGGTGACCGCATTGTTCGTGCAGTGACACATAAATAAGCAAATAACATCAATACTTCTCTATTAAGGAAAGGATATGTCTTTCACATTTAAAAAGATTGCCGCAGCAGGTGCTCTGATTGGTGCTATTGCTCTGGCTGGATGCGATCAGCAGGCTAAAGATCCCAACCATATTAAAGTGGGCGTGATTGTGGGTGCTGAACAGCAGGTTGCGGAAACCGCAGTAAAAGTTGCTAAAGATAAATATAATCTTGACGTTGAACTGGTGACATTCAACGACTATGTTCTGCCGAATGAAGCGCTCAGCAAAGGCGATATCGACCTCAACGCTTTCCAGCATAAACCCTATCTGGATCAGCAGATCAAAGATCGCGGTTATAAGCTGGTAGCCGTTGCAAACACCTTTGTTTATCCGATTGCTGGCTACTCTAAAAAAATTAAGTCGCTGGATGAGCTGCAGGATGGCGCGCAGATCGCCATTCCTAACGATCCAACCAACCTTGGTCGTTCACTGCTGCTGCTGCAGAAAGCGGGTCTGATTAAGCTTAAAGAGGGTGTTGGCCTGCTGCCAACCTCACTGGATATTGTTGAGAACCCGAAAAACCTGAAGATCGTAGAGCTGGAAGCACCACAGCTACCGCGCTCGCTTGACGATCAGCAGATTGCACTGGCCGTGATCAACACAACCTATGCCAGCCAGATCGGTCTAACGCCAGCGAAAGATGGCATCTTTGTAGAAGGTAAAGATTCACCTTACGTGAATCTGCTGGTCAGCCGCGAAGATAATAAAGATGCCGAGAACGTGAAGAAATTTATTCAGGCCTATCAGTCTGATGAAGTTGCTGCATCTGCTGAGAAAATCTTTAATGGCGGTGCCGTTAAAGGCTGGTAATTTCAGCATCAACAGGTTTACCGGGCGGCTCAGGCCGCCCTTTCTATTTCAGCATGTGGCAGCTGGCTTGTTATTTACGAGCGTCCTTGCTTCAATAACGCCACTTTTTCTTACCAGAGGATGTTGTCATGCGTTTTGTACCGCTCTGCTTGTTAGCATTAATGCTGACCGGGTGCGTCAGAGAGTATCACCCGATAAGCAGTACTCCGGCTCGCCCGCAGCAGTCATCTGCCCAGCCACAGCGCAAACCTGCTCCCCGTCCGGCGCCAGTGAAAATTTATAACGACGCAGCCGATCTGGTCAGCAATCCTTTCCGCGATCTGGGTGAAGTATCTGGTGATGATTGCCAGAGCAGCTCACAGGATTCGCCACCAAATATCAATACCGCGCGTAAACGCCTGCAGATTAAAGCAGCCGGTATGAAAGCGAATGCCGTCCTGCTGCATAAGTGCGAGATCGTAACCAGCACACCAGGCTGCTATCGTCAGGCAATCTGTCAGGGGTCGGCGCTGAAAGTTTCTAATCAATGAGTGACTTTGCTTTCGCGCAAATTGGCGTGATCCGCTCGCCGTGGAAAGAGAAATTTGCTGTGCCGCGTCAGCCAGGTCTGATCCAGGATGGTGGCGGCGAGCTGCATCTGCTGGCACCTTATAATCAGCCGGAAGCCGTGCGCGGGCTTGAAGCCTTCAGCCATCTCTGGGTTCTGTTTGTGTTTCATCAGACAATGGCAGGTGGCTGGCGTCCTACCGTCCGTCCGCCACGCCTGGGCGGTAATGCGCGCGTGGGCGTATTTGCCACGCGCTCAACGTTTCGTCCCAATCCGGTGGGGATGTCGCTGGTTGAGCTGAAAGCCGTTCGCTACGAAAAAGCGCAGGTTATCCTGCAACTTGGCAGCCTGGATCTGGTTGATGGTACGCCGGTTATCGATATCAAGCCTTACCTGCCCTTTGCAGAAGCGCTGCCTGACGCGCGCGCCGGATTTGCGCAATCAGCCCCTGAGGCCACAATGCCGGTACGCTTCTCCGCCGCGGCACAACAGCAGATTGCGCAACAGCCAGACTATCCCCACTTGCCGCGGTTTATCGCTGAGGTACTGGCTCAGGATCCGCGTCCGGCTTATCGTCAGGGCGAAGCACAGGATCGCGAATATGCTGTCTGGCTGCTGGATTTCAACGTGCGCTGGCGTGTTGATGAGTCAGGCACTGAAGTTATTGCTGTGGATCCACGCTAAACAGGCTTTTGAGCACAGTTTCTCGCTGGTACACTAACGACCAGCAAATGTTTGCCACTCTTCTTCCATATAACTGGAATTATAATTAATGCGTACTACTCAATATCTGCTCTCCACTCTGAAGGAGACGCCTTCCGATGCGGAAGTGATTAGCCACCAGCTGATGCTGCGCGCCGGAATGATCCGCAAACTGGCATCTGGTCTCTACACCTGGCTGCCGACCGGGGTTCGCGTATTGCGAAAAGTTGAAAACATCGTGCGTGAAGAGATGAACAATGCTGGCGCGATTGAGATCTCTATGCCGGTAGTTCAGCCCGCCGATCTGTGGGAAGAGAGCGGCCGCTGGGAGCAGTATGGCCCGGAGCTGCTGCGCATTAAAGACCGCCATGAGCGTCCATTTGTGCTGGGCCCGACGCATGAAGAGGTCATCACCGATCTGATCCGCAATGAGCTGAGTTCTTACAAACAGCTGCCGCTTAACCTGTATCAGATTCAGACTAAATTCCGCGATGAGGTTCGTCCGCGTTTTGGCGTTATGCGCTCGCGTGAATTTATTATGAAAGACGCCTACTCATTCCATACCTCGCAGGCGTCGCTGCAGGAAACTTATGATGCGATGTATCGGGCATATAGCCAGAGTTTCACCCGCATGGGTCTCGACTTCCGCGCAGTTCAGGCTGATACCGGCTCAATTGGTGGCAGTGGCTCGCACGAATTCCAGGTACTGGCACAGAGCGGCGAAGATGATGTGATCTTCTCCAGTGAGTCAGATTACGCCGCTAACATTGAGAAAGCAGAAGCGCTGGCTCCGGCTGGCGAGCGTCCTGCGGCCACGCAGCCAATGACGCAGTTTGCTACACCTGACGCGAAAACCATCGCGGAACTGGTTGAACAGCACAATATTCCGGTAGAAAAAACGGTTAAGACACTGATTGTTAAAGCCAGCGCGGAGAGCGGTCATAGCCTGGTTGCACTGCTGCTGCGTGGCGATCACGAGCTTAATGAGATCAAAGCTGAGCATCTGGATATTGTTGCTGCTCCGCTGGAAATGAGCAGCGAAGAGGAGATCCGCGCTGCCGTCGGCGCTGGTTTTGGCTCCATCGGTCCGGTAGGCCTCTCTATTCCGGTTATTGCCGATCGCACTGTAGCAAAAATGAGTGATTTCTCTGCGGGAGCCAATGTTGATGGACAGCACTATGCTGGTATCAACTGGGTACGCGATCTGCCGGAAGCGCGGGTAGAAGATATTCGCAATGTGGTTGAAGGCGATCCCAGCCCGGATGGTAAAGGCGTGCTGCAGATCAAACGTGGTATTGAAGTCGGCCATATTTTCCAGCTTGGCACCAAATATTCCGATGCGATGAAAGCCGCAGTTCAGGGTGAAGATGGCCGTAATCAGATCATGGCCATGGGCTGCTACGGTATTGGTATTACCCGTGTGGTCGCTGCGGCTATTGAGCAGAACCATGATGAGCGCGGTATCATCTGGCCAGCAGCGCTGGCACCGTTTGAAGTCGCTATTCTGCCAATGAATATGCACAAATCGTTCCGTGTGCAGGAGCTGGCAGAGTCGCTTTATAGCGAACTGCGTGCCAAAGGTATTGATGTCATTCTCGACGATCGTAAAGAGCGTCCGGGCGTGATGTTTGCCGATATGGAGCTGATTGGTGTGCCTCATACCATTGTGATTGGCGATCGTAACCTTGATAATCAGGAAATTGAGTATAAGTCACGCTCAGCCAGCGAGAAGCAGATGATTAGCCAGCATGAGATTGTCAGCTTCCTCACCAGCGCCCTGAATAAGTAACACACTGCGCCTCCTGCGGGAGGCGTTTTTTCTACTGTACCTTTCCACGCATCGATTTTACCGTACTGCGTCGCGCTTTTCCCTCCAGCCGCCGCTCTTTAGATGCCCGCGTGGGTCGGGTGGCACGCCGCACCTTCTCCATAGTTGTTAACTCCTGTATCAGGTTTTTCAGACGCTGCAGCGCCGCTTCGCGGTTCATCTCCTGACTGCGATACTCCTGTGCTTTGATAACGATTACCCCCTCAGCCGTAATTAAATGATGCGTCGCAGTCAGTAAGCGCGTCTTATAAAAATCGGGCAGTGATGAGGCGCGGATATCAAAGCGCAGATGGATTGCTGTGGACGTTTTATTAACATGCTGACCACCCGCACCCTGGGCGCGAATCGCTGTCAGTTCTATCTCATTGTCCGGAATGCTCACCGCACGCGACAGGATAATCATCTGCAATCTTTCCTTTTTACTCTGTTTCTGTACTGAATTTCTCTGTTCATCAACTTAACCTTTTGTGCCTGACAGCGCCCTGAAAAGCCGCGCCAGCCGCGGTTTAACCGCTTTTCTTTACGTGCTGCGCGCGTTATCCTGGCTGATTTCCATGAAAACCCTGTGTTATAGTCGCCAGGCAACCAGGGTATTTATGCTCTGCTGAGGAGGTGCATGTGCAAAAGTATTGTGAGTTAGTTCGCCAGAAGTATGCCGAAATCGGCAGCGGTGAGCTGGGATATGTGCCAGACGCAATAACCTGCGCGCTGAAAGCACTCAATGATATTGCCGCTAATACCGCGCTAAACTCTTCTGTCAGGGAACAGGCAGCTTATGCTGCCGCCAACTTATTGGTGAGCGACTATGTTGACGAATGAAGCTTATAAACCCATCAATTGTGATGACTACGACAACCTGGAACTCGCCTGTACACGACACTGGACGCTATCACTTCAGCTGAAAAATGGCGACCAGCTTAAGGCTCAGGCGCAGGATATGGTGTCACGTAAAAACGTCGAGTATCTTGCAATCGGTCTCTCCGGCGAGACCCGCGAGCTGCGTCTCGATCATATCGCCAGTTTCAGTCACCCTGAACTCGGTACTGTCGTCGTCAGCGAGGACGAATAGTCCTGCTACGGGCGGATCCCCTCCGCCCGTTCTCACTCCGCTGATGTAAAAATCTGCTCTGCCATCTGCCAGGCACAGCTCTGTTCCATAAATAACCAGTAGTCTGGTGCTCCTGCGCGTTACAGGTTTCATCTGCCTGACGCGCACTGCATTTATAACGGCTTACTTGCTACCGTTACGCCTGTCAGTGCCGGACAACCTGTTCACCATCACACTCTGCTGATCCTGAATACCCAAACAGATCACTGCTACCCGGCGCGATCCGGACAGGATCACAGCCGGCAATTATCATGTGTCGCCACTCTGGTCGCGCTTTGCTGCTGCAACCGCATACGCATTTAACGCTACTGGCAGTCTGCAGCCACTCACCACCCTGCTGATAACCTGGCTGGCGCTTAATCCGATCCATTACGATCTGATTTCACGGTTATGCGCGTTGCCACACTATCTGCCAGCCTGACCCACTCTGTTCAGCGCCATCGCGCGTAACAAACAGGCCGGGCGCTGCAATCAGCGTTTGATTATAGTAAATCAGCGGAATGCGTTCGCGCTCCCAGGGGGGAACCGCCAGCTCATGCCACAGCTTTTTCATTTCGCGTCCGCCTGCACGTCCTTCGAGATAGTGATAGCCATGCGCATGAAATCGCACAGTGACCTTTTCGTCCGGCGCAGGCAAACGCAGTCTGCTCTGTGAAAAGTCTGCCTGAAGCTGGCCGAGTCCCGCGGGTAGCGGCAGTGGCTGATGTAGCTCTGCCCAGGGCAGCTGATAGTCCCGCAACGAGGAGAGTGATGGTAACCAGTAAAGCGCATCGCGATAGCGCCGCAACGTATAGCCTCCCAGCTGCAGCGCTGGCTGAGCATCAACCCGGCTGTTTATCACTTCGCTAAAGATGCGTTGTAGCGCAGCGCGCGACGGCATGGCTCCGCCCTGCCCGGCGATCCAGCGGCGCAGCAGTGCATTGCGACGTACATCGCTCATGGTCAGCAACGGCGGAAAATAGAGTGCCCCCGCTGGCAGCAGCAACTCGCTAAGCTCCTGTTGCAGCAGTTCATCCAGCAGCTGCTCCTGCTCGGCGCAGAGGGCAGCACTGCGGGCACTGGCTGCGCTAAAGTGCGGCCAGCGCTGCAGCAGCAGCGGCAGGATTTGCTGACGCAGGAAATTGCGATCGTAACGGCTGTCGCTATTGCTTTCATCATCAATCCAGCTGAGCTGATGCTCTGCAGCCCACTGCTCCAGCTGCTGGCGACTCAGATGCAGCAACGGTCGCAGATGCTGATGTCTACCTGCCTGCCGCTGCTGTGGCATTGCTGCCAGCCCTGCCGGGCCGCTGCCGCGTTTAAGCGCCAGCAACACCGTTTCACACTGATCGTCCTGATGCTGAGCGGTAAGCAGCTGCTCATCAGGCTGCAGTTGCGCAAACAGAGCGTGATAGCGTGCGGTGCGCGCCGCGGCTTCAATCCCGCCCGCCCGTGCGTCCACCGTAACCGGCAAAATATCACAGGCTATCTGCCACTGCTGACACAGCTGCTGGCAGTGTGCTGCCCAGCGGTCGGCATTCGGGCTCAGACCATGATGCACATGAAGCGCACGCAGCTGCAACTGCGGATGCTGCTGCTGCCAGCAGAGCAGCTGATGCAGCAGCACCGTTGAGTCGAGCCCGCCGCTAAATGCGACAACATAGTGCCCGCCTGGTTGCAACAGCGCAGCGAGGTGTGAAAAAGACATCTTGCGGTTCCATCTGATGAGATTGCCTGCTGATTACAGCACTGGGTGGCTGCCAGTTTACGCCTGATAGAGCTCCAGCGGCAAACCATCCGGATCGGTAAAAAAGGTGCAGGCTTTGCCTGTCAGCGCATCAATACGCACTGGCTCGCATACCACCCCTTTATCAGCCAGAGCCGCAATAGCGTGCTCAACATCTGCGACACAAAATGCCAGATGACGCAGGCCACAGGCTTCCGGCGATGTCACGCGCGGCGGCGGCGATGGAAAGGAGAAGAGCTCAATGGTATAGCTGCCATTCAGCGCAAGATCCCCTTTCCAGGAGTCACGTTCTGCACGGTAATGTTCGCCCAGCAGAGTAAAGCCCAGGACATCACAGTAAAATGCCTTACTGCGGGCATAGTCGCTGGCAATAATAGCAATATGGTGGATCTGTTTTATCTGCAGCATGGCGGCTCCAAAATGGATTTTGAGCCGCCCAGCCTACGTGCAGGACGCCAGTGTGGAAAGAGGCATTTATCCGAAGTTATGCCAGCGGCTCCCCGCGCAGTACCCGTACCAGATAGCGGCCATCCTCTGTCAGCGTAGCGCCATGAATATCTGTTTCAAAACCGGGATAGTGGCGGCCGATGGTACAGAGCATTAACAGAAAGTCGAGCACTGCGCGACTCTGTTCAGTGATCATTTCACCAGGCATAACCAGCGGCACCCCGGGCGGATAAGGCAGGATCATATTGGCTGAGATGCGCCCCACCAGTTTGCGAATATCTATGGTTTCAACCTCACCTTTAACCTGATGCTGGAACGCCTGATGCGGCGTCATTTTCATCTCGGGCAGTACATCAAACGCTTTTAGCATCAGACGCGGCAGGTCGTGTTGCAGGATCAGCTGATGGATCCCCTGTGCCAGCGTCTGGATTCGCATATTGCGATAGAAGTCAGGATCCTCTGCATAAAGATCGGGCAGCATGTTTTTGACGCGCAGGTTAAGATCATAGGCACGTTTAAACTCGGTCAGTCCGCGCAGCAAACTCATGGCCCGGGTTTTATCTATGCCAATACTAAACAGGAACAGCAGATTGTACGGGCCGGTTTTTTCAACCACCACGCCACGCTGATCGAGAAATTTTGCCACCAGCGCAGCCGGAATTCCCTCTTCTGCCATGCTGCCCAGCTCGCTCATTCCCGGCGTCAGAATGGTGACTTTAATAGGATCGAGATACATATGATCACGATCCGCCTGCCTGAAGCCGTGCCACTCCTCTTCTCCCGGCTGAATCGGCCAGCACTCTGCTTCATCCACCTGCTCCGGCTGCCAGATATCAAAAAACCAGCCATCAGACTCTTCGCGCAGCCGCTGGATCTCACGACGAAAATGGAGTGCACGCTCCACCGAACGATTGATCAGCCGCTTACCCGGATTGCCACGCAGCATCGCTGCGGCAGTTTCAATCGATGACACAATCCCGTAGCTGGGCGACGTTGTGGTATGCATCATATAGGCTTCATTAAAGGTATCGTGATCGTAATCGCCTTTAATGTGGATCAGCGATGCCTGCGAAAACGCAGCCAGCAGCTTATGGGTGGATTGCGTTTCATAGATCACTTTACCCGACACCCGCTCGCCGCTCATGCCACTTTTGCCGCTATAGATGGGATGAAAGTTGGTATAGGGCACCCAGGCAGAGTCAAAGTGAATTGAAGGCACCTCCAGCGTCTGCTTGATATAGTCAGTGTTATAGAGCAGACCATCATAAGTGGAGTTAGTGATCACCGCATGCACCGGCCAGCTGGCGCGTGGCGTCTTATCTACCTGTTGCTGAATACTGGAGCGGGTAAATTCGCGCTGCGGAATGCCTCCCAGAATACCCAGCGCATTGCGCGTAGGCTTAAGCCAGATCGGGATAATATCGCTCATCATCAGCAGATGGGTCAGTGATTTGTGACAGTTGCGGTCGATCAGTACCGTGCTGCCAGCGGGTGCGGCATACATGCCAACAATTTTATTTGATGTAGAGGTGCCGTTAGTGACCATATAGCTCTGTTCAGCCCCAAACGTACGCGCAATATACTCTTCAGCATCCAGATGCGGCCCGGTGTGATCCAGCAGCGAACCCAGCTCAGTAACAGAGATAGAGACATCGGCTTTCAGGGTGTTGGCACCAAAGAAGTCATAGAACAGGCTGCCAACCGGACTTTTTTGAAAAGCCGTGCCTCCCATATGTCCCGGCGTGCAGAAAGTATACTTACCCTCTTTCACATAGGTAAACAGCGCTTTGGTCAGCGGCGGCAAAATTTTATCGATGTACTCATCGGTATACTGACGGATATGCAGAGCGATATCGTCGGCGGTGCTGAGCGCATATTCAAAAAACTGCAGCGCCATCCGCATTTCATTAATGCTGACATCCATCTGTGAATGAGTATTGATAAACGCATACAGCGGCAGTGATTCATTGAGCTGATTGATATCGCTGCAGAGCGCCATGCTGTACTCATCCCAGTCAAAAACCACGCCGCAGACGCGCGGGTTATGCTCAATCAGTTTAAGCAGATCGCTGGCGTTACTGGGATAGACGGTGTGAAAGCCCTGCAGCTTTAGTGCGGCATCCAGTTCACGAATAGGCTCGTCTTTATAGAACGCGCCGTGCGGTCCCATGATCGCAATAATATTCAATGCTCACCTCCTGTGGTCTTATGGCACCGGATAAGCATAGCGAAAAGTTGTCAGAGAATGTTCCGGAATCAGACGGTAAAGCGTGGAAGCACTCGCCTGGTTCAGAAAAGCGAGTCAGATTCAGCTATAGCGACAGAGTTTGGTATTACGCGCGCTGCGCGTGCTTTGGATTGAGCTGGACATATTTGGGCGAAGCGCGATCTGAATCGCCCTCAGCCACACAGAGCGCAGAGCCAAAAAAAAGCGGACCGTAGTCCGCTTCTGTTTTCAGTTCTGCTTAAGCGTAGCCGTAATTCATCAGGCGCTGATAGCGGCGATCCAGTAGCTCTTCCGTGCTCAGTCCATCAAGATCGGCGAGGTCAGCCAGCAGCTGCTGCTTCAGAGAAGCGGCCATCTCTACCGGCTGACGATGCGCACCACCCAGTGGTTCAGGCACGATGGAGTCAATCAGCTTCAGCTCCTGCAGACGCTCTGCAGTTATGCCCATCGCTTCTGCCGCCAGTGGCGCTTTATCGGCGCTTTTCCACAGAATAGAGGCGCAGCCTTCTGGTGAGATCACCGAGTAGGTACTGTATTGCAGCATATTCACTTTGTCGCCAACGCCGATAGCCAGCGCGCCACCCGATCCACCTTCACCAATCACGGTGCAGATCACTGGAATTTTCAGACCAGACATCTCACGCAGGTTGCGGGCGATCGCTTCTGACTGTCCGCGTTCTTCTGCACCTACGCCAGGATAGGCCCCCGGGGTATCGATAAAGGTGATTAGCGGCATCTTAAAGCGCTCAGCCATCTCCATCAGGCGCAGTGCTTTACGATAGCCCTCTGGTGCCGGCATACCAAAGTTACGGCGAATTTTCTCTTTGGTTTCACGCCCTTTCTGATGACCGATAACCATCACCGGACGCCCGTCCAGACGCGCAATACCACCAACAATCGCTTTGTCATCAGCATATGCGCGATCGCCAGCCAGCTCGTCGAACTCATCAAAGGCGTTACGCACATAGTCCAGGGTATAAGGACGCAGTGGATGACGCGCAAGCTGCGCCACCTGCCATGCCCCTAAATCGGAGAAGATTTTACGGGTCAGCTCAACGCTCTTCTCGCGAAGGCGCTGAATCTCTTCATCCAGATTAATATCGTGTTTCTCATCTGAACGACCAATCGATTTCAGTGAATCGATTTTCGCTTCCAGTTCAGCGATCGGCTGTTCAAAATCCAGGTAATTAAGACTCATAATGTTCCTGTTTTAGTCAAACTCCAGTTCCACCTGCTCCGACCCTACTAACGACCGCAAATCGTTGAGTAAACGATCGCTGGGCGAAATTCGCCACGCTGCACCAAAGCGCAGCTTCGCCCGCGCATCTGCTCTCTGATAATAGAGATGTACCGGAATGGTCCCGGAACGATGAGGTTCCAGAGACTGGCGGAGACGGTTTAAAAGCTGGTCATCAATTTGCCTGTCCGTCAGCGAGATAGCAAGTCCACGCGCATATTTTTCCCGCGCTTCATCAATATCCATCACTTCCCTGGCGGTCATTTTAAGCCCGCCGCTGAAGTCATCAAAGCTGACCTGTCCGCTGACGATCAGGATACGGTCCTTCTCCAGCAGTTGCTGGTACTTTTCCAACGCATCGGTAAATAACATGACCTCCAGACGGCCAGATCGGTCGTCCAGAGTACAGATACCAATTCGGTTACCGCGCTTGGTCACCATCACGCGGGCGGCAATTACCAGCCCGGCAGCAATGGTCACTTTACCACGTTCAGTGGGATACATATCTTTCAGGCGCATCCCACCCACATAGCGCTCAATTTCTTTAAGATACTGATTTATCGGGTGTCCCGTAAGATAAAGCCCCAGCGTCTCGCGTTCACCATCCAGCTGCACCTGCTCTGGCCATGGCGTGATCGCGGCATAAGATTGCTCTACCTGCTCCGGTTCGTCGGCCAGCACGCCAAACATATCAGCCTGACCAGTTGCCTCAGCTTTTGCATGCTGATCGGCTGCTTTCAGCGCATCACCCAGCGCACTCATCAGCGCAGCACGATGTGGCCCCAGCCGATCAAACGCGCCCGACATAATCAGCTTTTCCATTACGCGACGATTGATTTTTCGCGTATCAGTTCGCGCGCACAGATCAAACAGCTCTCTGAAGTAACCACCCTGATTACGCGCATCAAGAATTGCCTCAATCGGGCCTTCGCCAACGCCTTTGATTGCGCCGATGCCATAGACGATTTCGCCATCATCATTGACATGAAACGGATAGAGACCGGCATTGATATCGGGCGGCAGCACTTTCAGTCCCATACGCCAGCACTCATCCACCAGCCCGACCACTTTTTCAGTGTTATCCATATCGGCGGTCATAACGGCCGCCATAAATTCTGCCGGATAGTGTGCTTTCAGCCAGAGAGTCTGGTAGGAGACCAGCGCATAAGCGGCAGAGTGCGATTTGTTAAATCCGTAGCCAGCAAATTTCTCTACCAGATCGAAGATTTTCATCGACAGTTCGCCGTCGATGCCCATGCTTTCAGCACCCTCTTTGAATACCGAGCGCTGCTTCGCCATCTCTTCCGGCTTCTTTTTACCCATGGCACGACGCAGCATATCCGCTCCGCCCAGCGTATAGCCAGCCAGTACCTGGGCGATCTGCATGACCTGTTCCTGGTAGAGGATAATACCGTAAGTAGGCTCCAGCACCGGTTTCAGGCTCTCATGCTGCCACTGAATATCGGGATAGGAGATCTCTTCACGGCCATGTTTGCGGTCAATAAAGTTGTCGACCATGCCCGATTGCAGTGGCCCCGGACGAAACAGCGCCACCAGGGCGATCATATCTTCAAAGCAGTCTGGCTTCAGGCGCTTGATCAGATCCTTCATGCCACGCGATTCCAGCTGGAATACCGCTGTGGTCTCAGACCGCTGCAGCATATCGAAGCTCTTTTTATCATCCAGCGGAATAGCAGCGATATCAATCGGCGGTAAGCCCTGCTTCTCGCGGCGCGGATTGATCATCTTAAGCGCCCAGTCGATAATCGTCAGGGTACGCAGGCCAAGAAAGTCAAACTTCACCAGCCCGGCATACTCAACGTCGTTTTTATCAAACTGAGTAACCGGGAACTGACCATTTTCGTCACAGTAGAGCGGCGCAAAGTCGGTGATTTTGGTCGGCGCAATAACCACGCCTCCGGCATGTTTACCGGCGTTTCGCGTCACCCCTTCCAGCTTGCGCGCCATGTCGATCAGCGCTTTAACCTCTTCATCTGCCTCATAGATCTCTGGCAGCTGCGGTTCCGCCTGAAACGCTTTCTCCAGCGTCATACCCGGATCGGGTGGCACCAGCTTGGAAATACGATCGACGAAACCATAGGGATGGCCCAGGACCCGCCCCACGTCGCGGATCACCGCTTTCGCCGCCATAGTACCAAAGGTGATGATCTGTGATACGGCTTCGCGCCCATACATCTCTGCCACGTGATCGATCACGCGATCGCGCTTCTCCATGCAAAAATCGACATCAAAGTCAGGCATGGAAACACGTTCGGGATTCAGAAAGCGTTCAAACAGCAGATCAAATTCCAGCGGATCGATATCGGTGATTTTCAGCGCATATGCCACCAGAGAGCCGGCACCGGAACCGCGTCCTGGCCCCACCGGGATACCGTTATCTTTTGACCACTGGATAAACTCCATAACAATCAAAAAGTAGCCGGGAAATCCCATCTGGTTAATAACGTTAAGTTCAACGTCCAGTCGTTCATCATACTCCGGGCGCTTCTCTGCCCGCAGCGCGGCATCCGGGAAGAGAAACTCAAGACGCTCCTCCAGCCCTTCGCGCGATTTCGCCACCAGAAACTCATCAGTGGTCAGGCTACCGGTAGGAAACTGCGGCAGAAAATATTCGCCGAGCCGCACGGTGACATTACAACGCTTAGCAATCTCTACGCTGTTTTCCAGCGCCTCGGGGATGTCCGAAAATAGCTCGCACATCTCCTCTTCGCTGCGCATATATTGCTGAGGACTGTAGTGACGGGGACGTTTGGGATCGTCCAGCGTATAACCATCATGGATCGCGACACGGATCTCATGGGCATCGAAATCCTCTTCATTCAGAAAGCAGACTTCGTTGGTCGCGACAACAGGCACACCTTCTGCAACTGCCAGCTCCACAGCCGCGTGCAGGTAGCTCTCCTCATCAGGACGTCCGGTGCGGATTAGCTCCAGATAGTAGCGATTGGGAAAATGTTGCTGATAGAAGCTCAGGCACTGTGCCACCAGTGCACTGTTGCCGCGCAGCAGACTGCGTCCCACATCGCCGCGTCGTCCGCCTGACAGCAGAATCAGCCCTTCGCCTGACTCCATCAGCCAGTCACGATCGATAACCGGCCCGGCGATACCGTAGCCGCGCTGATAAGCGCGGGAGATCAGCAGCGTCAGATTCTGATAACCGACATTATTTGCGGCCAGTACGGTAAGCTGCGTCAGCTCATCTCCCATCAGCTCGCTGGCTACCTGAAAATCGGCCCCAATAATTGGCTTGATACCTGCACCATGCGCGCTGCCATAAAAACGCACCAGTCCACACAGATTGGTGTAGTCGGTGATCGCCAGCGCCGGCATCGCCAGCGCCGCGGCTTTTTTCACCAGCGGGCCGGTTTTCGCCAGGCCATCAACCATGGAGTAGTCGCTATGAACGCGCAGATGTATAAAACGAGGTTCAGCCATATCGGTTTCCGGTTAAAACAGCGTCAGGCTTAATAAAGCGGCGCAGAGGAGAGTGAGGCCTGCAATTCTGCATCCAGCAGAGCATTACGCACCGGGGCAAAACTCCGGCGATGGTGCGGCGTGGCACCATACTGCTTTAGCTTAGCCATATGCAGCGCGGTTGGATAACCTTTGTGCTGTGCAAAGCCATATTGTGGAAAGAGACGATCCAGTTCCGCCATCTCGCGATCGCGCGTGACTTTGGCAATAATCGACGCGGCACTGATTTCGCGCACCAGGCTGTCACCTTTAACCACCGCCTGAGCTGGCATCGCCAGCACCGGGCAGCGGTTACCATCAATCAGCACCAGGTCAGGCGTGAGTTGCAGACCCGCCACCGCACGCTGCATGGCAAGCATAGTGGCATGCAGGATATTGAGCTGATCAATCTCTTCCGGTTCTGCGCGGCCAAGACTCCAGGCCAGCGCTTTCTCTTTGATTTCGTCATACAGCGCCAGACGGCGCTTTTCCGATAGTTTTTTTGAATCAGCCAGGCCGCTGACTGGATTGGCGGGATCGAGGATCACAGCTGCAGTGACCACTGCGCCAACCAGCGGACCGCGCCCGACCTCATCAACGCCGGCAATGTAGCGCGCGTCAGGGTAGATAAATTCAGCCATTGGCGATCTCCAGTACCGCATCAGCAGCCTGCTCGTCAGCGTTCCAGCGGATCTGCAGATGCAGTTGATTAAAGGTCTCCAGCAGCGCATCGCGTGCTGAACCGCTATGCAGCAGTGGCTCCAGCGCCGTTGCCAGTGCGTCTGGCTGGCACTCATCCTGCAGCAGCTCTTTGACCAGCTCGCGCCCTGCCAGCAGATTTGGCAGCGACACATAGGGCGTTTTTACCAGCCGTTTTGCCAGCCAGAAAGTAAACGGCTTCATACGATAGCCAACCACCATTGGACACTTCGCCAGCATACACTCAAGAGCAGCTGTGCCGGATGCCAGAATCGCTGCATCACTGGCTATCATAGCCTGACGTCCTTTGCCATCCAGCAGATGCATCGGCAGTTCAGGAGCCACTTCCGCTTTAATCTGCTCAAACTGCGCCCGGCGCTTTGCATTGACCAGCGGTACCACAATTTCCAGCGCTGGATAGCGCAGGCGCAACAGCTGAGCCGCGCGCAGAAAATCGGCGCTTAGCATTTCCACTTCAGCACCGCGGCTGCCGGGGAGTAATCCCAGGCAGATCGCCTCGTCAGCGATGCCCAGCTCGCGTCGCGCCGCCTGTTTATCTGGCTGCAGCGGCATAGCATCGGCCATAGTATGACCAATAAAGCGGCAGGGAACATTAAAGCGATCGTAGAATGCTTTCTCAAACGGCAGAAATGCCAGCACCAGATTGGTATTGCGGCCAATCTTAAACACCCGCTTCTGCCGCCATGCCCAGACCGAAGGGCTGACATAATGAATAGTGCGAATACCCGCCTGTTTCAGGTTGCCCTCAAGCGTAATATTGAAGTCAGGTGCATCAATGCCAACAAAGACATCGGGTTGAAGCGTGATAAAGCGCTGGGTTAACTCTTTACGAATATGCAGCAAACGGCGCAATCGTCCGAGCACTTCAACAATGCCCATTACCGCCAGCTCTTCCATTTCATACCAGGCCTCACACCCTTCTGCCTGCATCAGCGGGCCTGCTACCCCGACAAAGCGGGCATCAGGATGACGCGCTTTCAGGGCACGGATCAGACCGGCACCAAGAATATCGCCGGAGGTTTCTCCGGCGACCAGGGCAATCGTTAAGGGACGCTCTGACATGGATTAACGGATCAATCCACGGGTGGAACGGGCAAAGAAATCAAAGAACGGCTGCACTTCACTATGCTGCTGTGCCAGTGCTTCAATTTCAGGCTTAACCTCATCCAGCGTTTTGCCGCTGCGATAAAGCAGCTTATAGGCATTACGAATCGCGTGCAGAGACTCTTTGCTAAAGCCACGACGCTTCAGGCCTTCAATATTGACCCCAAACGGCGTGGCATGGTTGCCCTGCGCGATGACATAAGGCGGCACATCCTGTGCCACACCGGAACAACCGCCGACCATTACGTGCGCACCAATAGTGCACCACTGGTGCACAGCGGTAACACCACCGATAATGGCAAAATCATCGATGGTCACGTGACCGCCCAGCGTGACATTATTCGCCAGAATACAGCGGCTGCCGATAACGCAGTCATGCGCAATATGCGCATTAACCATCAGCAAATTGTCGTTGCCAACGCTGGTTACGCCACCACCCTGAGTGGTGCCGCGGTGAATAGTCACGCTTTCGCGAATACGGTTACGATCGCCAATCTCTGTGCGAGTGGGTTCGCCCGCGTATTTCAGATCCTGGTTTACCTCACCAATAGAGACAAACTGATAGATCTGGTTCTCTTTGCCGATACGCGTATGTCCATTCACCACAACATGCGATTTAAGCACGGTGCCGTCGCCAATCTCTACGTCAGCACCAATAATGCAGAATGGGCCGATACAGACATTGGCACCCAGTACAGCGCCCTCTTCAACGATGGCGGTTGGATGGATGGTGGCGGTTGAGTCAATCACTGATTATGCCTCCCGACTACGGGCACACATCATGGTCGCTTCACAGACAATTTTACCATCCACTGTAGCAACGCCTTTAAAACGTGTCAGACCACGACGGGTTTTTTCGAATGTCACTTCCATGATCATCTGATCGCCCGGAACTACCGGACGTTTGAAACGTGCTTCGTCGATACCGGCGAAGTAGTAAAGCTCGCCTGGCTCCAGTTTGCCGACGCTTTTAAACGCCAGAATTCCGGTAGCCTGCGCCATTGCTTCTAAAATCAGAACGCCTGGGAAAATCGGTTTACCAGGGAAGTGCCCCTGGAAAAACGGTTCATTAACAGAAACGTTCTTTACCGCACGCAGATATTTGTGCTCTTCAAAATCCAGCACGCGATCAACCAGTAAAAACGGATAGCGATGCGGCAGTAGTTCTAAAATCTCTTCGATTTTCAGAGTATGCGTTTCAGTTGTCAAAATACTCTTCCTGTCCTAAAAAAATCTGATGGCAACAATAACACGGCCTGCACCGATCAAAATGATCTTTCGCAGGCCGCAAATCAGTTCAGTGGCGTTCGCTTCCCTGCGCTACCTGCTGTTGCTCTTCGTAAAGCCGAAGGAGAAAGAAGGTACGCTGCGTTTTTATGAAAGCGGGTCGCGGAAATGTGCTTAGCTGTCTTTACCAACCTTGCGTTCGATGGCTTTTAAGCGTTTGCTCATATCATCGATATTCATCACCAGCGCTGCCGTTTTACGCCAGGCTTTGTTCGATTGCAGTGGAATACCTGATGAGTAAATTCCCGGCTCTGTAATGGGACGCATAACCATGCCCATACCAGTTACGGTGACTTTGTCACAGATCTCCATATGACCGTTAATGACGCTGGCACCGCCAATCATACAGTAACGCCCAATCTTCAGGCTACCGGCCATAATCACACCACCCGCAACAGCAGTATTGTCGCCAATAACAACGTTGTGGGCAATCTGACACTGGTTGTCTATGATAACACCATTGCCAATCAGAGTGTTATCCAGCGCGCCACGGTCGATAGTAGTACAGGCGCCAATCTCAACCCGGTCGCCAATAATAACACTACCGAGCTGAGGGATTTTCACCCAGTTACCGCGATCGTTAGCATACCCGAAACCATCAGCGCCGATAACGGCCCCTGACTGAATCAGACAATCCTGACCAATCACCAGCTCATGGTAAAGCGTGACGTTGGCCCACAAACGCGTTCCTGAGCCGATTTTGGTTTTTTTGCCGACAAAGCAGCCAGCACCAATCACCACGTTATCACCCAGCTCAACATCTGACTCAATTACCGCGTTAGCGCCAACTGACACATTGTTTCCCAGGCGGGCAGAGGGATCGACCACTGCACTGGGGGCGATATTCTGCGCGGGCTGAGGCGTAGTGTCCAGCAGTTGTGCCATGCGAGCATAGGTAAGATAGGGATTTTTCACTACCAGCGCGGCGCTGTTGCACCACTCCAGATCCGCTTCCGTCAGCACCACGGCTGAAGCCTGAACATTGGCGAGCTGCTCGCGGTAGCGGCTGTTGGCGAGAAAAGTAATTTGACCAGAGGTGGCGGATTGCATAGAAGCAATGCCGGAGATGACGATATCGCCATCTCCGTGCAATTCTGCATCCAACTGCTGGGCTAAATCAGCCAGTCGAATTGATGACATCGATTATTTAACCTGTTTCAGC
>CAJYKU010000035.1 GCA_913775175.1 uncultured Pantoea sp. | reverse complement strand
CCGCTGGTGGTGATGTCACCTAAGTCTCTGCTGCGCCATCCGCTGGCGATCTCCAGCCTTGATGAGCTGGCAAATGGTACATTCCAGCCAGCCATCGGTGAAATTGACGCGCTTGATCCGCAGGGGGTTAAACGTGTTGTGCTTTGCTCAGGTAAGGTCTACTACGATCTGCTGGAGCAACGCCGTAAAAATGACCAGAAAGACGTCGCTATTGTGCGTGTCGAACAGCTCTATCCATTCCCGACCCAGGCCGTACAGGAAGCGCTTAAGCCTTTTGCCCATGTACATGATTTTGTCTGGTGTCAGGAGGAGCCGCTTAACCAGGGAGCATGGTACTGCAGCCAGCACCACTTCCGGGAAGTGATCCCATTTGGGTCTGCTCTGCGTTATGCAGGTCGCCCGGCCTCCGCCTCACCGGCGGTAGGGTATATGTCCGTTCACCAGAAACAGCAACAAGATCTGGTTAATGACGCGCTGAACGTCGAATAAATTTAAAGGATAAATAATGAGTAGCGTAGATATTCTTGTTCCCGACCTGCCTGAATCCGTCGCTGATGCCACTGTGGCAACCTGGCATAAAAAACCGGGCGACAGCGTCAAGCGTGACGAAGTGCTGGTAGAGATCGAAACCGACAAAGTGGTACTTGAAGTACCGGCGTCGGCTGACGGTATTCTTGACGCCATTCTTGAAGAAGAGGGCAGCACAGTCACCTCCCGTCAGGTTCTCGGACGCCTGAAAGAGGGTAACAGCGCAGGTAAAGAGAGTTCAGCGAAAGCAGACAGCAAAGAGTCTACTCCGGCCCAGCGCCAGCAAGCCTCTCTGGAAGAGCAGAATAACGACACCCTTAGCCCGGCTATTCGTCGTTTACTGGCAGAACATACCCTTGATGCCAGCGCTATTAAAGGCAGCGGCGTGGGTGGACGTATTACCCGTGAAGATGTTGAAAAACACCTTGCACAGAACCAGGCTAAACAGCCAGCCGCAGCGCCAGCAGCACCTGCTGCACAGCTGGGCAGCCGCAGCGAAAAACGTGTACCTATGACACGTCTGCGTAAGCGCGTGGCCGAGCGTCTGCTGGAGGCCAAAAACTCTACCGCAATGCTGACCACTTTTAACGAAGTGAACATGAAACCGATTATGGATCTGCGCAAGCAGTACGGTGAAGTGTTCGAAAAACGTCACGGTGTGCGCCTGGGCTTTATGTCTTTCTATATTAAAGCCGTTGTTGAGGCCCTGAAACGTTATCCGGAAGTGAATGCTTCCATCGACGGCGAAGATGTGGTCTATCACAACTACTTTGATGTCAGTATTGCGGTCTCAACGCCTCGTGGTCTGGTGACTCCGGTGCTGCGCGATGTTGATACCCTGAGCATGGCTGACATCGAAAAACGCATTAAAGAGCTGGCGGTGAAAGGGCGTGATGGCAAGCTGACCGTGGAAGAGCTGACCGGAGGTAACTTTACTATTACCAACGGCGGCGTCTTTGGCTCCCTGATGTCTACGCCAATTATCAACCCGCCGCAGAGTGCAATTCTTGGCATGCATGCCATTAAAGATCGCCCGATGGCTGTTGACGGTAAAGTCGAGATTTTACCGATGATGTATCTGGCGCTCTCTTACGACCACCGTCTGATTGACGGCCGCGAGTCGGTAGGTTACCTGGTAGCAATTAAAGAGCTGCTGGAAGATCCTGCGCGTCTGCTGCTTGACGTTTAGTCGATAAAACCGTAACGGGTGACAGGCGTCACCCGTTCAGCGAACAAATCTAACCTTACCCCGAGCAGTAGTGCTCTTTATCTGGATGGATAGAACTCATGAACTTACACGAATATCAGGCGAAACAATTGTTTGCCCGGTCAGGTCTGCCGGCACCAGTAGGTTACGCCTGCACCACCCCGCGTGAAGCAGAAGAAGCCGCTTCAAAAATTGGCGCCGGTCCCTGGGTCGTTAAATGCCAGGTCCATGCCGGTGGTCGCGGCAAAGCGGGCGGTGTAAAAGTGGTTCGTAGCAAAGAAGAGATTCGCGCATTTGCTGAACACTGGCTTGGAAAAAATCTGGTTACCTATCAAACTGATGTGAATGGTCAGCCTGTAGGACAGATCCTGGTTGAAGCGGCCACCGACATCGACAAAGAGCTCTACCTGGGCGCGGTAGTTGACCGCAGTTCACGTCGTGTCGTATTTATGGCCTCTACCGAAGGCGGCGTAGAGATTGAGACCGTAGCGGAAGAGACCCCGCACCTGATCCATAAAGTAGCGCTTGATCCGCTGGCCGGACCTATGCCTTATCAGGGCCGCGAGCTGGCATTTAAACTGGGCCTGGAAGGTAAGCAGGTTCAGCAGTTCACCAAAATCTTTATGGGCCTGGCAGAGATCTTCCTGAGCCGTGATCTGGCGCTGATTGAGATTAACCCGCTGGTTATCACTAAGCAGGGCGATCTGATCTGCCTGGACGGTAAGCTGGGTGCCGATGGTAACGCTCTGTTCCGTCAGCCTGAGCTGCGCGAAATGCGCGATCACAGTCAGGAAGATGCCCGTGAGTCACAGGCAGCACAGTGGGAGCTTAACTATGTGGCGCTTGATGGCAATATCGGCTGCATGGTAAACGGCGCAGGTCTGGCGATGGGGACAATGGACATCGTGAAACTGCACGGTGGCGAGCCGGCCAACTTCCTTGATGTGGGCGGGGGCGCAACCAAAGAGCGTGTGACTGAAGCCTTTAAGATCATTCTGTCCGACGAAAAAGTGAAGGCCGTACTGGTTAACATTTTTGGCGGTATTGTACGTTGCGATCTGATTGCCGACGGCATTATCGGCGCAGTCGCTGAAGTGGGTGTTAACGTTCCGGTTGTTGTACGTCTGGAAGGTAACAACGCTGAGCTGGGTGCGAAAAAACTGGCCGACAGTGGCCTGAATATTATTGCTGCGAAAAGTCTGACGGATGCAGCACAGCAAGTCGTTGCTGCCGTGGAGGGAAAATAATGTCCATTTTGATCGATAAAAATACCAAGGTAATTTGCCAGGGTTTCACCGGCAGCCAGGGGACTTTCCACTCCGAACAGGCCATTGCCTACGGTACGCAGATGGTTGGCGGCGTCACGCCAGGCAAAGGCGGCACTACGCACCTCGGCTTACCGGTATTTAATACTGTGCGCGAAGCAGTCGAAGCCACAGGCGCAACAGCGAGTGTTATCTATGTGCCTGCGCCATTCTGCAAAGATTCGATACTGGAAGCTATTGATGCGGGCATCAAGCTTATCATCACCATCACCGAAGGTATTCCTACCCTGGATATGCTGGTTGTTAAGGTGAAACTGGATGAAGCTGGCGTTCGCATGATTGGGCCTAACTGCCCGGGCGTTATCACTCCGGGTGAGTGCAAAATCGGCATTATGCCGGGCCATATTCATCTGCCAGGCAAAATTGGGATTGTTTCACGCTCAGGCACGCTGACTTATGAAGCCGTTAAGCAGACAACGGATACCGGTCTGGGCCAGTCTACCTGTGTGGGTATCGGCGGTGACCCGATCCCGGGCTCAAACTTCATCGACATTCTGAAAATGTTTGAGGCCGATCCTAAAACGGAAGCGATTGTGATGATCGGCGAAATTGGCGGCAGTGCTGAAGAAGAGGCTGCGGCATACATCAAAGATCACGTGACCAAGCCTGTTGTGGGCTATATTGCCGGAGTCACTGCGCCGAAAGGTAAGCGTATGGGCCACGCCGGGGCAATTATTGCTGGTGGTAAAGGGACGGCTGACGAGAAGTTTGCCGCCCTGGAAGCTGCAGGTGTGAAAACCGTGCGTAGCCTCGCTGACATCGGTGAAGCGCTGAAAAGTATCCTGCCACACTAAAATCCTGCCCTCTGACCGCCACGGACAGTAGCAGCGCATTTTTTCAAAGGGCCATCTTCGGATGGCCCTTTTTTTAACTATACTTATCCCGAAGGCTGCTCTTCAGGCCAGCATATCCACCCTAATCAAAGCTCAATAGCCTCCAGTTTGCGTTTAAATAGGGTAAATTCGCGCGCTGTTAATTTATGTTATTGTATTGGTTATTTGTTTGTGAAAATAAGATTTAATCTGCAACCCTAATTAATAATCCGGGCGGCCCGCAGATATCTCCCGGTCGTGACCGCGCAGGATTAAATTAAAAAACGAATTAAACTTGCATAATTCTAATTAACGACTACGCACCATTTAATTAAGCTTAAGTACAACTTTTTAACACCGGGGTAACTATTGAATACCAGATTATAAAATAGTTAACACCGCTGATTTAATTGAGCACGATCAATAAGTAAAGAAGCGAATAAAGGTATAAATAATCGAAAAATGTCTCAGATCAAACTGGCTGAAAAGTGATAATTTAGCTATAAATGAGACACCGACCATAAACGCAAAAAACATTCAGCGAATACCTGTTTATTGTAAAGGTTTTGCGGAGTAATATATTTGCGACTTGTATCATTTATTTTTTAACGTATTTGTAACCTTTACCTTCTGGGCCTTTCTGTTCCTGAGGCGGGTGTCTAAAGGTGTGCGGAAGCAAATGTATTTTGTATTAGGGCATACGTGTGGCCGCATTCATTAATGTGAACCACGGGTGGAGTCTTCATGCGAAGAGCAAGGAGTCAAGATGTTTGATATTGTTGAACTGTCTCGATTACAGTTTGCCTTGACCGCGATGTACCATTTTCTATTTGTCCCCTTAACGCTGGGTATGGCGTTTTTGCTGGCCATAATGGAAACTGCGTACGTTCTGTCAGGTAAGCAGATTTACAAAGACATGACCAAATTCTGGGGTAAGTTATTCGGTATTAACTTTGCCCTGGGTGTGGCTACTGGTCTGACAATGGAATTCCAGTTTGGTACCAACTGGTCATACTATTCTCACTACGTCGGAGATATCTTCGGAGCGCCGCTGGCCATTGAAGGCCTGATGGCATTCTTCCTTGAATCCACCTTCGTTGGCCTGTTCTTCTTTGGCTGGGATCGTCTGAGTAAAACTCAGCATCTGGCTGTTACCTGGCTTGTTGCTCTTGGCTCCAACTTCTCTGCACTGTGGATCCTCATCGCTAACGGCTGGATGCAAAACCCTATTGCGTCCGACTTTAACTTTGAGACCATGCGTATGGAGATGATGAGTTTCTCTGAGCTCGTCTTTAACCCGGTAGCGCAGGTGAAGTTCGTCCATACCGTGGCGGCAGGCTACGTCACTGGCGCAATGTTTATTCTTGGCATCAGCTCTTACTACATGCTGAAAGGGCGCGATTTTGCTTTTGCAAAACGCTCATTCGCTATTGCATCGGCTTTCGGTATGGCTGCTGTGCTGTCCGTTATCGTGCTTGGTGATGACTCAGGCTATGAGCTGGGTGACGTACAGAAAACCAAACTGGCAGCAATTGAAGCCGAGTGGGAAACGCAGCCGGCACCGGCCTCTTTTAACCTGTTTGCTATTCCAAACCAGGAAAAAGAGTCCAACAGCTACGCCATTGAGATCCCTTATGCGCTGGGCATTATTGCCACCCGCTCTCTGGACCAGCAGGTTACCGGTCTGAAAGAGCTGATGGTGCAGCATGAAGCGCGTATCCGTAACGGTATGGTCGCTTATAAACTGCTGCAAGAGCTGCGTAACGGCTCTGCCGATCCGTCCGTTCGTGCCAGCTTTAATGATGTGAAGAAAGACCTGGGCTATGGTCTGCTGCTGAAACGTTATACCGAGAACGTTTCTGACGCGACTGAAGCGCAAATTCAGAAAGCAGTGAAAGACTCAATTCCTGAGGTTCTGCCACTCTATTTTGCTTTCCGTATCATGGTTGCCTGTGGTCTGCTGATGCTGGTGATTATCGGCGTAAGCTTCTGGACCGTAATCCGTAACCGTATCGGTGAGAAAAAATGGCTGCTGCGCACGGCTCTGTACAGCCTGCCGCTGCCGTGGATTGCCGTTGAGTCCGGCTGGTTTGTTGCTGAATACGGTCGTCAGCCATGGGTAGTGGGTGAAGTTCTGCCAACCTATATGGCGCACTCTGCGCTGGAAAGGGGCGATCTGATCTTCTCCATCGCGCTCATCTGTGGACTCTACACCCTGTTCCTGGTGGCAGAGCTGTTCCTGATGTTCAAATTTGCCCGCCTTGGGCCGAGCAGTCTGAAAACAGGTCGTTACCACTTTGAGCAGTCCACCGTAGCTTCTAAAACAGCGCGCTAAGACAGGAGTTCTCAAATGTTCGATTACGAAGTATTACGTTTTGTCTGGTGGCTACTGGTTGGCGTTCTGCTGATAGGCTTCGCGGTCACCGATGGTTTTGATATGGGCGTCGGCATGCTGTCCCGCGTTATCGGCCGAACCGACCTGGACAGAAGGGTGATGATCAACTCCATTGCCCCGCACTGGGACGGTAACCAGGTATGGCTTATCACGGCGGGCGGTGCCTTATTTGCCGCCTGGCCACAGGTCTACGCTACCGCATTCTCCGGTTTCTATGTGGCGATGATCCTGGTACTGGCGTCTCTCTTCTTTCGTCCGGTGGGTTTCGACTATCGCTCGAAGATTGAAGACAACCGCTGGCGTGGTGTCTGGGACTGGGGCATCTTTATCGGTAGCTTCGTTCCACCGCTGGTGATTGGCGTGGCCTTTGGTAACCTGTTACAGGGCGTACCCTTCACTATTGATGAGTACCTGCGCGTGCAGTATACCGGCACCTTCTTCCAGCTGCTGAATCCGTTTGCGCTGCTGGCGGGTGTGGTCAGTCTGTTTATGATTGTGGCGCAGGGTGCAACCTATCTGCAGATGCGTACCGTGGGTGAGCTTAACCTTCGTTCACGTGCTGCGGCCCAGATCGCGGCGCTGATCACCATGGTGACGTTTGCTCTTGCCGGTGTATGGGTGATGTACGGCATTGACGGCTATGTTGTGACTTCAGCCCTCAATCATGCTGCACCGTCTAACCCACTGACCAAAGAGGTGGCCCGTCAGGCCGGCGCATGGATGGCTAACTTCAACAATGCGCCGATTCTGTGGATCATTCCGGCGCTCGGTGTTGTCCTGCCGCTGCTGACTATCTTAATGGCGCGGCTGCATCGTCCGGCTATGGCTTTCCTCTTCTCGTCACTGACTATCGCCTGTGTCATTCTGACCGCCGGCGTAGCAATGTTCCCGTTCATTATGCCATCCAGCACAATGATGAACGTGAGCCTGACAATGTGGGATGCCACCTCCAGTCAGATGACGCTGAACCTGATGACCTATGTTGCGATTATTTTCGTTCCAATCGTTCTGGGTTACACCATCTGGTGTTACTGGAAAATGTTTGGCCGAATCACGAAAGAGCACATTGAAAGCAACACCCACTCTTTGTATTAATCGGGAGATAGTTATGTGGTATTTTGCATGGATTTTGGGAACGCTTCTGGCTTGTGCATTCGGTGTTATTACTGCTCTGGCCATTGAGCAAGCTGAAGAAAGCAAGATCAGAAAAGAAGAGCACTGATGAAGCCCATTATCGCAAAACTCTACGCGGTAATGGATAAGGGCCCGTTACGGGCCCTTTCCCTGATACTGGCTCTGGCGCTGGCAGGCATGATCTTCTGGGACCCCAGCCAGTTTGCAGCCAAAACCAGTGAGTTTGAAATCTGGCAGGGTTTTCTGCTGATGTGGGCGATATGCGCCGGGGTTATTCACGGAGTTGGCTTCCGCCCCCGCAGGCTACTCTGGCAGACCTTTTTCTGCCCTCTGCTGGCGGATATTGTTCTGATTTTCATCCTGCTTATGCGCTTCGCCTGACAGCCGGGGGACGCACTGTCACATAAAAAATTATGGGTTTTCACAAGCCCATAATTTTTTTACTCAAGGTTAATCTCAACCCATTCCAAAGGCGCATTCTCTTGCGTATAGTAGCAGCGTTTAATGGTATCTACCGGAACGTATTGTGAGTACAGCGCTATCTTCCTGGCCGGTACGTGTTTACTACGAAGACACGGATGCCGGCGGTGTCGTCTATCACGCCAGTTACATTGCTTTTTATGAGCGAGCACGCACCGAAATGTTGCGCAAGCGCGGCTTCAGTCAGCAGATGTTGCTTTCTGAAAATGTTGCTTTCGTGGTGCGCAAAATGTCGGTTGAGTATCTGGCGCCAGCCAAACTCGACGACTTACTCGACGTTCAAAGTGAAGTGACATCGATGCGAGGCGCGTCCATCGTCTTTTCGCAACGGATTGTTAATGCTGAAAATCAAATTCTCAACCAGGCTGAGGTTTTGATTGTTTGTGTTGATTTGTCCCTAATGAAGCCTCGTGCGCTTCCCAAGTCTATTGTCGCGGAGTTAAAGCAGTGACTGACATGAATATCCTTGATTTGTTCCTGAAGGCTAGCCTTCTGGTCAAACTCATCATGTTGATTTTGATTGGTTTTTCAATTGCATCATGGGCAATCATTATTCAGCGGACTCGTATTCTCAACAGCGCAACGCGTGAAGCGGAAGCTTTTGAAGATAAGTTCTGGTCGGGTATTGAGCTCTCCCGTCTCTACCAGGAGAGCCAGGGCCGTCGCGATAACCTGAGCGGCAGCGAACAGATTTTTTATGCCGGCTTTAAAGAGTTTGCCCGTCTGCACAGGGCGAACACGCATGCTCCGGAAGCAGTGGTGGATGGTGCCAGCCGGGCGATGCGTATCTCTATGAGTCGCGAGCTGGAATCTCTGGAAACCCATATTCCTTTTTTAGGCACCGTAGGCTCCATTAGCCCGTACATTGGTCTGTTCGGTACCGTCTGGGGAATTATGCACGCCTTTATCGCCCTTGGCGCGGCAAAGCAGGCAACCCTGCAGATGGTTGCCCCGGGTATTGCAGAGGCGCTGATCGCCACCGCAATTGGCCTCTTTGCTGCGATTCCCGCGGTTATGGCCTATAACCGTCTTAATCAGCGGGTTAACAGGCTGGAACTGAATTACGACAACTTTATGGAAGAGTTCACGGCTATCCTGCACCGTCAGGCTTTCACCAGTAGCGAAAAGCAGTAACAAGGGGTAAGTCATGGCCAGAGGCAGACGTGGTCGTCGTGATCTAAAATCGGAAATTAACATCGTTCCGTTACTGGATGTGTTGCTGGTACTGTTGCTTATCTTTATGGCAACAACGCCAATTATCACGCAGAGTGTTGAAGTGGATCTGCCGGATGCGACCCATTCTCAGACCGTCAGCACCAATGATGATCCTCCCGTAATTATAGAAGTTTCGGGGGTAGGGCAGTATAGCGTAGTGGTGGATAAGGATCGTATGGATCAGCTCCCTGCTGAGCAGGTGGTGGCCGAAGCCGAACGTCGCTTAGAGGCAAATCCGAAGACGGTTTTCCTCATTGGCGGTGCGAAAGAGGTGCCATACGATGAAATTATCAAAGCGCTGAATCTGTTGCATCAGGCGGGTGTTAAGTCCGTAGGTTTGATGACTCAACCCATCTGATCCATCTTGCGTACAACCTTTGGATATCGATTGTGTCGAAGGCAACTGAAGAAAACGCGAAATTTAAACGGTCCCTCTCATGGTCACTGGTGCTGCATGTTGTTCTTATTGCACTGTTGATCCTGAGCTCGTTTAATGAGCATATAGATACATCTTCCAGCTGCGGCGGCTCGTCGATTGATGCTGTTATGGTTGATCCTGGTGCGATAGTAGAAAACTATAACCACCAGCAGCAGGCAGACAGTCAGCGCAAAGCCGAACAGCAGGAAAAGCAGGCTCAACGCCAGGCAAAAGCGCAGCAGGAGAAAGAGGCCGCTGAACAGCAGCGTCTGAAAGCGCTGGAGAAAGAGCGCCAGGCCGCTGAGCAGGAAAAAGAGGCTGAAGCTGCCGCTAAACGCGCTCAGGAGCAACAGAAGCAGGCAGAAGCCGCGGCGGCCAAAGCCAAAGCTGATGCCAAAGCTCAGGCTGACGCCGCGGCTAAAGCTCAGGCAGAGGCAGCAGCCAAAGCCCAGGCTGATGCTGCTGCTAAAGCTGCTGCGGATGCCAAAGCTGCCGAAGAAGCTGCAAAAAAAGCAGCGGCTGACGCGCAGAAAAAAGCCGCCGAGCAGGCAGCGAAGAAAGCTGCAGACGCAGAGAAAAAAGCGGCTGCCGATGCGGCCAAAAAAGCTGAGCTTGATGCAGAAAAGAGGGCGGCGGAAGCCGCGGCTGTGAAGGCGCAAAAAGAGGCTGAGAAGAAGGCTGCTGCCGAGGCTGCTAAACAGGCCGCTGCTGAAAAAGCTGCAGCTGAAAAGGCCGCCGCCGAAAAAGCGGCTGCCGAAAAAGCAGCAGCTCAGAAAGCGGCAGCTGAAAAGGCCGCCGCCGAAAAAGCAGCCGCCGAAAAAGCCGCAGCCAAAAAAGCTGCGGCTGAGAAAGCCGCCGCAGAAAAAGCGGCTGCACAAAAAGCCGCCAGCGAAAAGGCTGCCGCAGAGAAAGCCGCAGCGGCAAAAGCTGCCGCGGATAAAAAAGCCGCTGCTGAGAAGAAAGCCGCAGCGGATAAAAAGGCCGCAGCAGCGAAGAGCAATGCTGATAGCGTCGACGATCTCTTCGGTGACCTCAGCTCCTCTAAGAATGCGCCGAAAACAGGCTCAGGTGCGTCAGGAAATACTGCATCTTCTGCTGGAAAAGGTAAAAGTAGTGGGGCATCACAGGCTGATATCAACAGCTACGGAAGCCAGATTAAAACGGCGATTCAGAATCGGCTCTATGACAGCTCATCTTACGCAGGTAAGACATGTAGCTTACGGCTGAAGCTGGCGCCGGATGGCCTGTTGCTTGATGTCAAAACGGAAGGGGGCGATCCCGCTCTGTGTCAGGCTGCGCTTGCCGCCGCCCGACAGGCGAAGATACCTAAGCCACCGAGCCAGGCTGTATATGAAGTCTTTAAAAATGCACCTGTCGACTTTAAGCTCTAAACTTTAATCGGGCTTAAGTCGCAGGAGTCAGAAACTTTTGGCATTCTGCCAGATTATCGTGGGCATACAGTCCGGATAAGGGAGATATGATGAAGCAGGCATTACGAGTAGCGTTAAGTTTCTTAATGCTGTGGGCAGCAGTGCTGCATGCAGAGGTGCGGATTGAGATAACCCAGGGGGTTGACTCGGCTCGTCCTATTGGCGTTGTTCCATTCCAGTGGAGTGGGGCAGGTGCTGCGCCGGAAGATGTGGGTGGTATCGTAGCGGCGGATCTGCGCAATAGCGGTAAGTTTAATCCTCTGCCAGCTTCGCGCCTGCCACAGCAGCCAGGTTCAGTTGGGGAAGTGCAGCCTGCGGCCTGGAGCGCGCTGGGTATTGACGCGGTTGTTGTCGGCCAGGTCACAGGTAATGCTGATGGCAGTTATACTGTCGCTTATCAGCTGGTAGATACCGGCGGTGCGCCGGGTACCGTTCTGGCACAGAACTCCTATAAGGTTGCTAAAAAATGGCTGCGCTATGCGGCTCATACCGCAAGTGACGAAGTTTTTGAGAAGCTGACCGGTATTAAAGGTGCATTCCGTACTCGTATCGCTTATGTTGTGCAGACGAATGGCGGAGAGTTCCCTTATGAGCTGCGGGTTTCAGACTACGATGGTTATAACCAGTTTGTTGTCCACCGTTCACCGCAGCCTCTGATGTCTCCAGCCTGGTCTCCGGACGGCAATAAGCTGGCTTATGTCACCTTTGAAAGCGGTCGTTCTGCGCTGGTCATTCAGACTCTGGCCAACGGTGCAATCCGTCAGGTTGCCTCTTTCCCGCAGCACAACGGTGCTCCGGCATTCTCTCCGGATGGCAGCAAGCTGGCGTTTGCCCTGTCAAAAACGGGCAGCCTGAATCTGTATGTGATGGATCTGAACTCCGGACAAATTCGTCAGGTGACAAACGATCGCAGCAACAACACCGAGCCAAGCTGGTTCCCGGACAGTCAGACCCTGGCCTATACCTCTGGTCAGGCGGGGCGTCCTCAGGTGTATAAAATTAATATTAACGGCGGAAGCGCACAGCGACTGACGTGGGAAGGTGCTCAGAATCAGAATGCTGATGTGAGCGCTGACGGTAAATTAATGGTGATGGTGAGCACGAACAACGGGCAACAGCATATCGCCAAACAAGATCTGGAAACGGGCGGCGTAATGAACTTAACGTCAACGTTCCTGGACGAAACGCCAAGTCTGGCGCCTAACAGCACGATGGTAATCTACAGTTCCTCTCAGGGAATGGGTTCTGTGCTGAATTTGGTCTCTACAGATGGGCGTTTCAAAGCGCGTCTTCCGGCTACTGATGGACAGGTCAAATTCCCTGCCTGGTCGCCGTATCTGCAATAACAATAAATTGATTATTAAAGGATCAAAGAAATGCAACTGAACAAAGTGCTGAAAGGGCTTCTCATTGCTCTGCCGGTTATGGCTATCGCGGCATGTTCTTCCAACAAGAGCGCCAACAATGACCAGAGCGGCGAAGCTATGCTGGGTGCTGGCACTGGTATGGATAGCGGCTACGGCAATGGCGCATCATCTGACGAGCAGGCTCGTCTGCAGATGCAACAGCTGCAGCAGAACAACATCGTCTACTTCGGCCTCGACAAGTATGATGTGAGCCCGGAGTTTTCAACCATGCTGGACTCCCATGCTAACTTCCTGCGCAGCAACCCATCTTATAAAGTGACCGTAGAAGGTCATGCGGATGAGCGCGGTACCCCAGAGTACAACATCTCCCTGGGCGAGCGTCGTGCTAACGCCGTTAAAATGTACCTGCAAGGTAAAGGCGTCTCTGCTGACCAGATCTCTATCGTTTCTTACGGTAAAGAAAAACCTGCAGTACTGGGCCATGACGAAGCGGCTTACGCTAAAAACCGTCGTGCCGTACTGGTATACTAAGAGCATCATATGATCGGTAGCTTCAGAACTCACCTGTTGAGTCTGTCGCTACTGGTTGGCATAGCGGCCCCCGTGGCCGCTATTGCACAAGCGCCAATCAGTAGTGTCGGCTCCGGCTCGGTCGAAGACCGCGTCACTCAGCTAGAGCGTATCTCTAACGCTCACGGCCAGCTTTTAACCCAGCTTCAGCAACAGCTCTCCGATAGCCAGAGCGATATTGATAGCCTGCGAGGTCAGATCCAGGAGAATCAGTATCAGCTCAATCAGATTGTCGAGCGTCAAAAAAGCATTATGCAGCAGATAGAGAATCTGGGCAGCGGCTCTGCCACCGCAGACGGCAGCCAGACCTCGTCGGCCTCTCAGGGCACAGACGCTGCCGCAACAGCCTCTGCGGCACCTGCTCAGGGCGCAGACGCTAACAGCGACTACAATGCGGCCATTGCCCTGGTGAAAGATAGCGCTCGTCAGGATGAAGCGATAAGCGCATTTCAAAAGTTTGTTAAGACCTACCCTGATTCAACTTACCTGCCTAACGCCAATTACTGGCTGGGTCAGCTGAATTACAACAAGGGTAAAAAAGATGATGCCACCTTCTACTTCGCCTCGGTGGTCAAAAATTACCCTAAGTCACCTAAGGCTGCGGACGCCATGTTAAAAGTGGGCGTGATCATGCAGGAGAAGGGTGATACGGCAAAAGCAAAAGCCGTCTATCAGCAGGTTGTAAAGCAGTACGCTGGTAGCGACGCGGCAAAACAGGCGCAAAAACGCCTGGGTGGCCTGTAGTGCTTACGGTCTGACCAGAAGTCGCTCTTTTTCTGGTCTTGCCGTTTGAAACATAAGCAGTTAGTGATTTAAATTAAAATACTTGTTGCGTCAAAATCTTAAATCAGTAATATATGCCGCCGTTGCCCAGTGATGATGACGTTACCGGGACAGCGTGTAAAATTGGGTCGTTAGCTCAGTTGGTAGAGCAGTTGACTTTTAATCAATTGGTCGCAGGTTCGAATCCTGCACGACCCACCAAATTCAGAGAAAAGCGCCTTTCAGGCGCTTTTTTCGTTTCTGTATTCCTGACACCAGCGTGCAGGATAAGAAACTGCCGCAGGTTCGACTGAATCGCCCGGAACGATTCTGCCAGATGCGCCAGCCTCGCCCGTGGGGCGAGGCCCCGGATGAGCCGAGGCTTATCCTGCACGACCCACCAGATTCAGAGAAAAGCGCCTTTGAGACGCTTTTCTCGTTTCTATATTCCTGACACCAGCGTGCAGGATAAGAAACTGCCGCTGAAACCACTGATTCTCTCCTGCCCTCTGGTTAGCATTTTCACTGGCTGCCACTCAAGCCACCTGCTTTATTGCCGATAATAAGCAGAACAACGTCGGGAGTAAAACATGACAACGCTATCAGCAATCAGCAGCCAGACAGGCGGCAGCACCGCCACCTCAGAAATCGCCAGCCTGAACAAACAGATCACAGCAATTATGAATCAGCTTAAATCACTGGGCAGCGATCATACGATGACCACAGAGCAGAAAGCGGAGAAGCAGCAGCTACTGGAGTCGCAAATCCAGATGATTTACGCCCGGATTGCACAGATTCAGCAGCGGGAAGCGGAAACAGCGCAGCAGCAGGAGGATACAGGGCCTGCCGCTATCAAAGCAGATGGTATTAATCGTCCAACAGATGTTAACCAGCTCAACGTCTACATTTAAAACGCCGGAGAGAGCGAGCGGGTCTGCGACAACAGCAACGCCTGCTGGCGCACCTCCTGCCAGACCGCCTCTGCGGCTGGCGTAAGAGAACGGTTTTTGCGCCTGATCAGCATCAGACTGCGGTTCATCTCCGGATAGAGCCGGCGCACCACCAGCTTACGCCCCGATGGCAGCGGCAGCGCCAGCGCAGGCAAAATGCTGATGCCAATCCCCGCTTCCACCATCGGATAAAGCGTGGCGGGGTGGCCAATCTCCTGTACAACATTAATATGTAACGCCTGCTGCTGTAGCACAGCATCAACCAGAACACGACTGCCTGAGGCGTAATCCTGCAGTACCATATCGCGACCGGCCAGCATCTGCCAGCTCACCTGTTCTGCCTGCGCCAGCTCATCCTCCTGATGGCACAACAACAGAAATGGCTCCTGCAATATCTCTGTTGCCTCAAAATCGGCGTCATGCAGTGGCCCAATCACGATACCAAAATCGACTTCCGCATTGCGTACGCTATGCAGAACTGCCTGCTGTACTCTGTCATGCAGAATCACCCGAATATCGGGATAGTGCTGCTGGCAGCTGGCCAGGCACTGCGGCATCAAATGTGCCGAGGGGGTCTGACTGGCAGCAACACGCACAGTGCCGCTACGCTGCTCACCATAACTGCGTACATCAAGCAGCGTGGTATTAAGCTCATCCAGCAGGCGTGTCAGTCGCGTCGCCAGCTGTTGTCCCGCCTCGGTGAGAAGCACCTCACGCGTGGTACGATCCAGCAGACGCACGCCAGCCTCCATCTCCAGCTCTTTAACACTGTGGCTGATGGCTGACTGACTCAGTCCGATAAGCTGGCCCGCCTGGCTGAAACTGCCCTGACGAGCCACCGCGACAAAGGCGCGCAGCTGACGCAACGTATAATTCATCGAAATAGCTCATAGATTAATGCAATAAATCAATTTTATTTCTAAACCCGGGTAGCGCACAATCTTTACCAGACTTTTCTTCTTAACCGGATTTTAACAATGGGCTTTTTGCGACTCGACCCGATGATGATCAAACTTATCATCACCGTTCTGCTGGCCAGCTTTTTACCTGCTCGTGGCGGCTTTGTAGATTTTTTTGAATACCTCACCACGGCAGCCATCGCCCTGCTCTTCTTTATGCACGGTGCCAAACTCTCACGTGAAAAAATCATTGCCGGCAGCAGCCACTGGCGACTGCATCTGTGGATTATGTGCAGTACTTTTGTGCTCTTTCCGGTACTGGGTATGCTGCTGGTCTGGTGGCATCCGGTTAATGTCAGTGCGGAAATCTACACCGGTTTTCTCTATCTCTGCATTCTGCCCGCTACTGTACAGTCGGCAATTGCATTCACCTCAATGGCGGGCGGTAATGTCGCTGCCGCAGTCTGTGCAGCCTCCGCCTCCAGTCTGCTTGGGGTCTTTATATCGCCGCTGCTGGTAAATACCGTTATGAATGTACACAGCGCTGGTGCCGGAAATGGTCTGGAGCAGATTGGCAAGATTATGATGCAGCTGCTGCTGCCTTTTGTTATCGGGCACCTTTCACGGCGCTGGATTGGTGGCTGGGTAGAGAAACATCGTTCGCTAATCGGTAAGACTGACCAGACCTCAATTTTGCTGGTGGTCTACTCAGCTTTCAGCGAGGCCGTGGTTAACGGTATCTGGCATCGCGTTGGCATCGACACCCTGCTATGGATTCTGGCAGGCAGCCTGCTGCTGCTGTTTGTTGCGCTGGTAATTAATTTTGGCGCTGCCCGGCTGTTTGGCTTCAGCCGCGAAGATGAGATTGTAGTGCTGTTCTGCGGCTCGAAAAAGAGTCTCGCTAACGGCGTACCGATGGCAAATATTCTTTTCCCGGCCAGTGCTGTGGGAATGATTGTGCTGCCGCTGATGATTTTCCACCAGGTGCAGCTGATGGTCTGCTCCTTTATTGCCCAGCGCTATAAAACGGGCAATGAGAAGCGGCTGGCGCAGCAAACTGCGGAAGTGCAGAAATCATAATTATCAGGCCCGCCTCGGCGGGCCTGTTCAGGGGGCTGGCCGTCTGAGCGGCGTCACCAGATCCTGCAGCCCCTCAATTTTAATCGCCAGCGTAAGCTGCATCAGATCGCCCAGCGTGCCAGCCGGGAACGAATTTTTGCGCGCAAACCAGAGCAGATACTCCTCCGGCAGATCGATCAGCAGCCGTCCCTGGTATTTGCCAAACGGCATTACGGTGGTAGCGATTGCCAGCAGCTGCTGCTTCTCCATATCAGGCGCCTAACAGGCGGATCATCTCCGCTTCGTCAATCACCGGGATCCCCAGCTCCTGAGCCTTAGCCAGCTTGGAACCGGCCGCTTCACCAGCAATCAGTAAATCAGTCTTCCTGGATACGCTACCGCTGACCTTTGCGCCCAGCTCAGTCAGGCGCGCTTTGGCATCATCGCGATTCATCTGCGACAGTGATCCAGTCAGCACCACGGTTTTACCGGCAAATGGACTATCGATCTCCTCTGCTCTGATCACCGTTATCGCCGGCCAGTGGATACCAATCTCCTCTGTCAGCTCACGGATCACCTCACGGTTACTCTCCTCTTCCATGAAGTTACGCACATGCGCGGCAACCACTTTACCGACATCCGGCACTGCGATCAGCGCATCCAGATCGGCGTTCATCACCTGCTCCAGCCCGCCAAAATGTTGTGCAAGATTGGCAGCCGTCGCCTCACCCACTTCACGGATCCCCAGCGCATAGAGAAAACGTGGCAGCGTGGTAAGCCGGGCTTTCTCCAGTGCGGCAACGACATTCTGCGCCGATTTAGGCCCCATACGATCCAGCCCGGTCAGCTTGCCCGCCGACAGACGAAACAGATCGGCTGGCGTTTTGACATACTCTTTTTCCACCAGCTGATCGATAATTTTGTCGCCCATACCATCAACATCCATGGCACGACGCGAAACAAAATGCTTCAGCGCCTCTTTGCGCTGTGCACCGCAGATAAGACCACCGGTGCAGCGGGTCACAGCCTCGCCTTCGACGCGTTCAACGTCGGAACCGCACACCGGGCAGTGCTGCGGAAAGAGGATCTCACGCGTATCGGCTGGCCGTTCAGACTCCACCACACTCACCACCTGCGGGATCACATCACCGGCCCGGCGAATCGCCACCCGATCGCCAATACGCAGGCCCAGCCGGGCAATCTCATCAGCATTGTGCAGCGTGGCATTACTGACCACTACGCCGGCAACCTGTACCGGCTCGAGGCGTGCAACTGGCGTGATTGCGCCGGTTCGCCCCACCTGGAATTCCACATCGCGCACCACGGTCAGCTGCTCCTGAGCAGGAAACTTAAATGCGATGGCCCAGCGCGGAGCACGGGCAACAAAGCCGAGCTGCTCCTGAAGCGTTTGTGAATCCACCTTAATGACCACGCCATCAATATCAAACCCTAGCGCAGATCGCTCCTGTTCAATATGGCGATAGAACGCCAGCGCTTCATCAGCGGTGTGCACCAGCCGGATGCGTTCGCTCACCGGTAATCCCCAGGCTTTAAACTGCTGCAGACGCGCCCAGTGGCTGGCAGGTACTTCGCCGCCCTCCAGCAGACCAAAGCCGTAGCAGAAAAAGGTCAGCGGACGTTTTGCGGTGATACGCGGGTCAAGCTGACGCAGCGAGCCTGCCGCCGCGTTGCGTGGGTTAGCAAACACTTTTCCGCCGGTACGCCGCGCCTCTTCATTAAGTTTTTCAAAACCGTTTTCCGTGATAAAGACTTCGCCACGTACCTCCAGCCGCGCCGGAATATTGTCACCATGCAGTCGCAGCGGTATGGCGCGAATGGTGCGTACATTTGCGGTAATATTTTCCCCGGTAGTACCATCGCCGCGCGTTGCTGCCCGCACCAGTACGCCATTTTCATAGAGCAGGCTAACCGCCAGACCATCCAGCTTGAGCTCACAGCAGTAGGTCAGGTCATCGCTGCTTTTCAGACGATCCTGCACCCGCTTGTTAAACGCACGAAAGCCTGCCTCATCAAATGTGTTATCCAGCGACAGCATCGGCACTTCATGGCGAACCTGGTCAAAGCTGGTCAACGGGGCAGCACCTACCCGCTGGGTAGGCGAATCAGGCGTGATCAGATCGGGATGCGCATTCTCCAGCTCGCGTAGCTGAGTCATCAGCCGATCATATTCAGCATCCGGGATATCTGGCGCATCCAGGACGTGATAGAGATATTCATGATGACGCAGCGTTGTGCTAAGCGCAGCAATCTGTTCTTCAACTGATTTCATAGCTTTTTATCCGATAAAAAACCCCCGGCTAGCGGGGGTTGATAAGTTCTTGATCCTGTGCGGCTGTAGACGTCGTTCAGGAAAACAGGTGTTTGCAGTCAGAGAAGCTTAGCCGCCAACAACCTCGCGAATGCGCGTTTTATAAACTTCCAGCTTTTGTGGCGTCATCATCCGGCGCTCATCATCCAGTACCACCCCGCCAACATCATCCGCGATGCGCTGAGCAGACTGTAGCATCAGTTTGAAGTTCTGATGAGCATCGCCATAGGAGGGCACCATCATAAAGATAGAGATGCCCGGCGTAGTGAAGTCACCCATGGTATCGGGATTAAATGAACCCGGTTTAACCATGTTAGCAAGGCTGAACAGCACCGGACCGCTACCTGCCGGGCTGAGATGGCGATGGAAAATATTCATCTCACCAAACTGAAAGCCCGCCTGCAGTACGCCCTGCAGCAGGGCTTCACCATTCAGCGCACCGCCAGCGTGTGCGGCAACATGCAACACCAGTACTGTCTCTTTTTTACTGCCCGCTGCTGCAGGCTCCGCTGCCTGCGGCGCTGGCTGCTGCTTTTCAGCAGGCGCTGGCACCGATACTGGCGCCGGCTCGGCGGCAAATTCCGCTGCTGGTTGCACCGCAGAGAGCGGCTCGTTATCCAGTAAAGGATCGGCCTGAACCGGCTGAGGCTGCGGTCTGGAGACAAGCTGCGGCTCAGTTTGAGGTCTGACTGCAGGCTGTGGCTCGACATGCGGCTGTGCTGCCGGCTGTGGCACTGCAGCTGGCTGCGGCTCAGGCTGACGTGCAGGCTGATTATCGAGCAGCGGATCGCCCGTCAGCGTGTTCTCATGCTGAGAAAAAGGCTGACGTGCAGGTTCCGGCGCGCGTTGCGCTGCAGGATTAGCAGGCGGCGCAGTAAATACCGGCTCATCATGCTCGTCATGATGACGATGCACACGCACCTCACCGACACCCTCTTCCTGATTGCTCAGCAGATCGTCATCCGCTTCATCGCGCTGTTTCAGACGTTTGTGCGGGCGATCGCGAAACACCGAAGATCGCTCTTTACGACTGGTCCACAGTCCGTGAAGAAGCAGTGCTATTATGGCGATCGCGCCAACAACGATTAATATCAGACGCAAATCCTGCATCATTGTATTCTCTGTTGTTCCAATACCTTGCCACCACGGCAAACTTTATCCTCTAACTGTATTTGCCCTGCTAC
>CAJYKU010000034.1 GCA_913775175.1 uncultured Pantoea sp. | reverse complement strand
CGCAGAAGATCACCAAAGCGATGGAAATGGTCGCCGCCTCCAAAATGCGTAAAACGCAGGAACGCATGGCGGCCAGCCGTCCGTATGCAGATACCATGCGCAAAGTGATTGGTCACCTTGCACTGGGAAATCTGGAATACAAGCACCCTTACCTGGATGAGCGCGACGTTAAGCGCGTCGGCTACCTGGTCGTTTCGACTGACCGCGGGCTTTGTGGTGGTTTGAACGTTAACCTGTTCAAAAAATTGCTGGCAGAGATGAAGGCCTGGTCCGACAAAGGCGTACAGAGCGATCTGGCCATTGTGGGATCGAAAGGCGTGTCATTCTTCGGCGCTGTTGGTGGCAATGTTGTGGCACAGGTCACTGGCATGGGCGATAAGCCTGCGCTGTCTGATCTTATCGGCCCGGTAAAAGTGATGTTGCAGGCCTACGATGAAGGCCGCATCGACAAGCTGTACATTGTTAACAACAAGTTCAACAACACCATGTCTCAGACTCCGACCATTACCCAACTGCTGCCGTTACCGCCAGCGGAAGGTGAAGAAGAGATGAAGGCGAAGACCTGGGATTACCTGTACGAGCCCGATCCGAAAGCGCTGCTGGATACGCTGCTGCGTCGCTATGTCGAATCGCAGGTTTATCAGGGTGTGGTGGAAAACCTGGCCAGTGAGCAGGCCGCACGTATGGTAGCAATGAAAGCTGCAACCGATAACGGCGGAAATCTGATCAAAGAGCTGCAGTTGGTTTACAACAAAGCTCGTCAGGCCAGCATCACCCAGGAACTTACCGAGATCGTCTCGGGAGCCTCCGCGGTTTAACCAGGTTTGGAATTAGGTAGAGGATTCAAGATGGCAGCTGGAAAGATTGTCCAGATTATCGGCGCCGTAGTTGACGTCGAATTCCCTCAGGATGCAGTACCGCAAGTGTACAGCGCTCTTGAGGTTAAGAATGGTGATGCTCGTCTGGTGCTGGAAGTTCAGCAGCAGCTGGGTGGTGGCGTGGTTCGTACCATCGCTATGGGTACTTCTGACGGCCTGAAGCGCGGTCTGGAAGTCACCGACCTGAAAAAACCGATCCAGGTACCGGTTGGTAAAGCAACCCTCGGCCGTATCATGAACGTGCTGGGCGAGCCTATCGACATGAAAGGCGACCTGACAGAAGAAGACGGCAGCGCAGTAGAGGTTTCCTCTATTCACCGCCCTGCGCCTTCTTATGAAGATCAGTCTAACTCGCAGGAACTGCTGGAAACCGGCATCAAGGTTATCGACCTGATGTGTCCGTTCGCTAAGGGCGGTAAAGTCGGTCTGTTCGGTGGTGCGGGTGTAGGTAAAACCGTAAACATGATGGAGCTGATCCGTAACATCGCGGCTGAGCACTCAGGTTACTCGGTATTTGCTGGTGTGGGTGAGCGTACTCGTGAGGGTAACGACTTCTACCACGAAATGACCGACTCTAACGTTATCGATAAAGTAGCGCTGGTCTATGGCCAGATGAACGAGCCGCCGGGTAACCGTCTGCGCGTTGCACTGACCGGTCTGACCATGGCGGAAAAATTCCGTGATGAAGGCCGTGACGTTCTGCTGTTTATCGACAACATCTATCGTTATACCCTGGCCGGTACTGAAGTATCAGCACTGCTGGGTCGTATGCCATCAGCGGTAGGTTATCAGCCAACGCTGGCTGAAGAGATGGGTGTGCTGCAGGAGCGTATTACCTCCACTAAGACGGGTTCAATCACCTCTGTACAGGCCGTTTACGTTCCTGCGGATGACCTGACTGACCCATCACCGGCAACCACCTTTGCTCACCTGGACTCAACTGTTACGCTGAGCCGCCAGATCGCCTCTCTGGGTATTTACCCGGCAGTTGATCCGCTGGATTCTACCAGCCGTCAGCTGGATCCGCTTATCGTGGGTCAGGAGCACTATGACGTTGCCCGTGGCGTACAGTCACTGCTGCAGCGTTACCAGGAGCTGAAAGACATCATCGCCATCCTTGGTATGGACGAGCTGTCTGAAGAAGATAAACTGCTGGTGGCACGTGCGCGTAAAATTCAGCGCTTCCTGTCTCAGCCATTCTTCGTTGCTGAAGTCTTCACCGGTTCTCCGGGTAAATACGTGACGCTGAAAGATACCATCCGTGGTTTCAAAGGCATCATGGAAGGCGAATTCGACCACCTGCCAGAGCAGGCGTTCTACATGGTCGGCGCTATCAAAGAAGCCGTAGAAAAAGCGAAGAAACTGTAATCACGGTTTCCCGGGAGGAATGGTATGGCTATGACTTTTCATCTGGACGTGGTCAGCGCGGAGCAGCAGATGTTCTCCGGTCTGGTACAGCGTATCCAGGTGTCAGGTAGCGAAGGTGAGCTGGGTATTCATCCGGGTCATGCGCCGCTGCTGACCGCCATCAAGCCTGGTATGATTCGCATCGTGAAGCAGCACGGCGAAGAGGAGTATATCTACCTCTCTGGCGGCGTGCTGGAAGTACAGCCGGGCAGCACGACCGTACTGGCCGACACCGCAATTCGTGGTGAAGACCTCGACGAAGCGCGCGCGCTGGAAGCGAAACGCAAAGCAGAAGAGCATATGAACAGCAGCCACGGCGACGTGGACTACGCTCAGGCTTCTGCAGAGCTGGCGAAAGCTATCGCAAAACTGCGTGTTATCGAGCTGACGAAAAAAGCGATGTAAATCAGGCTTTATGCGTCATAAATGCCAGCCTCCGGGCTGGCATTTTTTTTAGCGCAGCTGCGCTTTCCTCGCCGATTATCCTGTCATTGAATCTGACCTTATCCCTGATTACCCGCTGAACTCTGCTTAATATCACTCTCGGCCTTTTCTCTAATTTCGTCATGAGAAAAATGTAGTAATCTCAGCGTTAAACCTTACACTTTCGAAAGTTAAACTGAGTCTGGAAAATTATGTCTGTAAGCGCGATGAGTGTGGTGATCCTGGCCGCTGGCAAAGGCACCCGTATGTATTCCGATCTGCCCAAAGTGCTACACACGCTGGCAGGTAAATCCATGGTGCAGCATGTTATCGATGCTGCTACCGGCCTTGGGGCACGTCAGGTACATCTGGTTTATGGACATGGCGGTGAGCTGCTGCAGCAAAAGCTGGCGCATAACCAGCTGAACTGGGTATTGCAGGCGGAGCAGCTCGGCACCGGACATGCAATGCAGCAGGCGGCACCCTTCTTTGCCGACAATGAAGATATTCTGATGCTGTATGGTGACGTGCCGCTGATCTCTCAGGCCACACTGCAACAGCTGCGCGAGGCAAAGCCTGCGGGTGGCATTGGTCTGCTTACGGTAGTGCTGGACAATCCAACAGGTTATGGCCGCATTGTGCGCGAACAGGATAAGGTTGTTGGCATTGTAGAGCAGAAAGATGCCTCTGCCGAACAGCTGGCGATTCAGGAGATCAATACCGGTATTCTGATTGCCAACGGGGGTGATTTAACGCGCTGGCTGGCGCAGCTGAACAACAATAATGCGCAGGGCGAGTTCTATATTACCGATATCATTGCCATGGCGCATCAGGAAGGCCGCACGATCAATACCGTGCATCCGGCGCGTATCAGCGAAACAGAAGGCGTCAATAATCGTCTGCAGCTGGCAACGCTTGAGCGTATTTATCAGCAGGAACAGGCAGAGAAGCTACTGCTGGCAGGCGTTATGCTGCGCGATCCGGCACGCTTCGATCTGCGTGGTACGTTGCAACATGGCCGCGATGTTGAAATCGATGCCAGTGTGATTATTGAAGGCAAGGTTACGCTGGGCAACCAGGTAAAAATTGGCGCGGGCTGTGTGATTAAAAACAGCACCATCGGCGATGGATGTGAAATCAGTCCCTACTCGGTGATTGAGGATGCCAGCCTGGGTAGCGCCTGCACCGTTGGGCCATTTGCCCGTCTGCGTCCGGGCAGTGAGCTGGCTGAGCAGGCGCATGTTGGCAACTTTGTTGAGATGAAAAAGGCAACGCTGGGCAAAGGATCCAAAGCGGGTCACCTCTCTTATCTTGGTGATGCTGAGATTGGCGCTGGCGTAAATATTGGTGCGGGAACCATTACCTGCAACTATGATGGCGCTAATAAGTTTAAAACGATCATTGGCGACGACGTGTTTGTTGGCTCTGATACTCAGCTGGTTGCCCCGGTTAGCGTAGCAGCGGGTGCAACGATTGCTGCCGGTACTACCGTGATGAAAGATATTACTGCCGCCGATCTGGTTTATAACCGTAAAGATCAGCAGCAGAAAGCGGGATGGCAGCGTCCGGTAAAGAAAAAATAATCTTTAAGGGCTGGCAAAGATCAGCCCATTAGCAGTGCCATAACTATATCCCCACTCTCTACAAGGCTCGGGGAACCGGCGCAGGCCGGCAATCAGGTCATATGACAACGCAATGGCAGAACGCCATGGAGTCAGGAAACGAATATGTGTGGAATTGTTGGAGCAGTAGCGCAGCGTGACATCGCAGAGATCCTGCTGGAAGGTTTGCGTCGTCTTGAGTATCGCGGTTATGACTCTGCCGGTCTGGCAGTGGTAGATCGTCAGGGACATGTAACGCGTCTGCGGCGCGTGGGTAAAGTGGCTAATCTGACTGAAGCAGCTGAACAGCAGCCGCTGATTGGTGGTACCGGTATTGCACATACCCGCTGGGCCACACACGGTGAACCTTCGGAGGCCAATGCACATCCGCATGTCTCTGAGCAGATTATCGTGGTGCACAACGGCATCATTGAAAACCATGAGCCACTGCGCGCGCAAATGATTGAGCGTGGCTATCATTTTGCGTCAGAAACTGACACCGAAGTTGTGGCACATCTGGTGCACTGGGAGCAGAAGCAGGGCGGCACATTGCGTGAAGTGATCCTGCGCGTGATCCCGCAGCTGCGCGGTGCTTACGGTATGGTGATTATGGACAGCCGCGACCCTTCTGTCGTGGTAGCCGCCCGTTCCGGCAGCCCGCTGGTAATTGGCCGTGGCGTGGGCGAAAACTTTATCGCCTCCGATCAGCTGGCTCTGCTGCCGGTTACCCGCCGCTTTATCTATCTGGAAGAGGGTGATATCGCTGAAATTACCCGCCGCGAAGTCACGATTATCGACCGCGACGGCAAGCAGGCAGAGCGCGCTGAGGTGGAATCAAGCGCGCAGTACGATGCCGGTGATAAAGGTATCTATCGCCACTATATGCAAAAAGAGATCTACGAACAGCCTAATGCGATTAAAAACACGCTGGCTGGCCGTTTTCACGATGGCATCGTTGATCTGCGCGAACTGGGCGAACACGCCGAGTCGCTGCTGAGCAAGGTCGAGCATATTCAGATCATCGCCTGCGGCACCTCCTATAACTCAGGTATGGTATCGCGTTACTGGTTTGAGTCACTGGCAAACATCCCCTGTGATGTTGAGATTGCCTCTGAGTTCCGCTATCGCAAATCTGCTGTGCGTAAAAACAGTCTGCTTATCACCCTGTCGCAGTCAGGGGAAACTGCAGATACGCTGGCTGCGCTGCGACTCTCTAAAGAGCTTGGCTATCTGGGATCGCTGGCAATCTGTAACGTTGCAGGCTCCTCGCTGGTGCGCGAATCTGATATGGCGCTGATGACCAAAGCTGGCACTGAGATTGGTGTCGCCTCAACCAAAGCGTTTACTACTCAGCTCACAGTGTTGCTGATGCTGGTGGCGAAACTGGGTCGTCTGCACGGTATGAAACCGCAAACCGAGCATGAGATTGTTCATGCATTGCAGGCGCTGCCGAGTCGTATTGAGCAGATGCTGGCACAGGATAAGGTGATTGAGAGCCTGGCAGAAGATTTCTCTGATAAACATCACGCGCTGTTCCTTGGCCGTGGCGATCAATATCCGATCGCTATGGAAGGCGCACTGAAGCTTAAAGAGATCTCCTATATTCATGCTGAAGCTTATGCGGCGGGTGAGCTGAAACATGGTCCACTGGCGCTGATTGATGCCGATATGCCGGTGATTGTGGTTGCGCCAAACAATGAGCTGCTGGAGAAGCTGAAATCGAATATTGAAGAGGTACGCGCACGCGGCGGTCTGCTGTATGTGTTTGCCGATCGCGATGCAGGGTTCAGTGACAGCGAAGGCATGAAAATTATTTCACTGCCGCACGTAGAAGAGGTCATCGCCCCTATCTTCTACACCGTACCGCTGCAGATGCTCTCCTATCATGTTGCGCTGATTAAAGGTACCGATGTGGATCAGCCGCGTAACCTGGCTAAATCCGTTACCGTCGAGTAACCCGTTTACCGGACAGGCCTGCAACGGGCCTGTCCGTTTCTGCATCCGTCATAAAACTGTCATATTTAGTACATTTCACTGTCATCAAACTGTCCTATTTTCCCTCCAGCAGCAATCACTGACTCCAGTTAAAACGGCATAAAGCCTGATTTATAAACTCCCCCGGAGGGAACATGACACTGATGCGTAGCACCGTAGCCCGAGTTTTCGCCGCCACTTTCGCCGTCAGCGCAGTCTCTGCGTTTGCCGCTACCGACCTCACTGGCGCAGGCGGGACATTCCCGGCACCGGTTTATGCAAAATGGGCTGCAGAGTATCAGCAGGCGACTGGCAGCAAAATTAACTATCAGGGAATTGGGTCATCTGGTGGTGTAAAACAGATTATTGCCAAAACCGTGGATTTTGGTGCGTCTGATGCGCCAATGAAAGATGAAGATCTGCAGAAAAACGGCCTGTTCCAGTTTCCAACGGTGATCGGTGGCGTGGTGCTGGCGGTCAATCTGCCAGGCATAAAATCGGGCGAACTGACGCTGGATGGTAAAACCACGGGTGATATCTACCTGGGTAACATTAAAAAGTGGAACGATCCGGCGATTGCTAAGCTGAACCCTGGCGTAAAGCTGCCTGATACCAATATCAATGTAGTGCGTCGTGCAGATGGCTCCGGCACCTCATTTGTCTTTACCAGCTATCTGACAAAAGTGAATGCTGACTGGGCAAGCAAAGTTGGCAAAGGCAATACCGTTAACTGGCCAACCGGTCTGGGCGGCAAGGGCAACGATGGCGTTGCTGCCTTTGTCCAGCGCCTGCCGGGTTCTATCGGTTATGTTGAGTATGCTTATGCCAAACAGAACAACCTGACCTACACCAAGCTCATGGATGCTGATGGCAAGCCGGTAGCACCTGGTGAATCAAGCTTTGCCAATGCGGCAAAAGGCGCTGACTGGAGCAAGTCGTTTGCACAGGATCTGACATTCCAGAAGGGTGATGATGCCTGGCCTATTACCTCCACCACTTTTATCCTGATTTATAAAGATCAGGCCAGTGCAGAGAAGGGCACTGAAGTACTGAAGTTCTTTGACTGGGCCTATAAAGGCGGCGGCAAAACCGCTACTGCACTCGATTATGCAGCACTGCCTGAAAGCGTGGTAACGCAGATCCGCGCGGCGTGGAAAGCCAATATCAAAGACAGTACCGGTAAAGCGCTCTATCAGTAATCTGGTAACGATACAGCCTGACGGGCTAACTATCCCAGGGGGCGGCAAGAGAGCCGCCCTGCATATCCTCTGAGAACCGAGAATTTTATGGCTGCTATTAAGCCGACATTCAAAGCACCGGGTAAGCAAGGCGACATGATTTTCGGTGCGCTGGTGAAGCTATCCGCGCTGATTGTCCTGTTACTGATGGGCGGCATTATTGTCTCTCTGATCTTCTCCTCCTGGCCCAGTATCCAGAAATTTGGCTTCGCTTTTCTCTGGAGCAAAACCTGGGATGCACCAAATGAAGAGTTTGGTGCACTGGTGCCCATCTATGGCACGCTGGTTACGTCGCTGATTGCGCTGATCATTGCTGTACCAGTGAGCTTTGGTATTGCCCTGTTTCTGACTGAGCTGGCACCAGGCTGGTTGCGCCGTCCACTTGGCACAGCGATTGAGCTGCTGGCTGCCATCCCCAGTATTGTGTATGGCATGTGGGGACTATTTATCTTTGCTCCGCTCTTTGCGGAGTATTTTCAGACGCCGGTAGGCAATGTGCTGGCCAATATTCCGATTGTGGGGACGCTCTTCTCCGGCCCGGCATTTGGTATCGGTATTCTGGCGGCAGGGGTGATCCTGGCGATTATGATTATTCCTTACATTGCTTCGGTTATGCGCGATGTATTTGAGCAGACGCCGGTAATGATGAAAGAGTCAGCCTATGGTATCGGCTGCACCACCTGGGAAGTTATCTGGCGCATTGTGCTGCCATTCACTAAAAACGGCGTTATTGGCGGGGTAATGCTGGGCCTGGGACGGGCGCTGGGCGAAACCATGGCAGTGACCTTTATTATCGGTAACACCTACCAGCTCGACAGCGCCTCACTCTTTATGCCGGGCAACAGTATTACGTCAGCGCTGGCCAACGAGTTTGCCGAAGCGGAATCGGGTGTGCATGTCGCTGCACTGATGGAGCTGGGGCTGATTCTGTTTGCTATCACCTTTATTGTGCTGGCGATCTCCAAACTGATGATCCTGCGACTGGCAAAAAGTGAAGGAGCTCGCTCATGACCGCGATTGAATTACCGAGCCGTACCGAGCTGGAAGCATCGCGCCGTAAGATGCAGGCGTGGCGCAGTATGAAAAACAAAATTGCGCTGTCGCTGTCGCTACTGACCATGGCGTTTGGTCTTTTCTGGCTGATCTGGATCCTGTTCACTACGGTAACTAAAGGTGTCGACGGCCTGAGCTGGTCACTGTTTACCGAGTCTACGCCGCCACCCAATACGGCGGGAGGCGGGCTGGCGAATGCACTGGCTGGCAGCGGACTGCTGATCTTCTGGTCAACCTTTTTCGGTACACCATTGGGGATCATGGCTGGTATCTGGCTGGCGGAGTATGGTCGTAAAAACTGGCTGGCGGAAACGATCCGCTTTATCAACGATATTCTGCTGTCAGCGCCATCAATCGTGGTAGGACTCTTTGTCTATACCATTGTGGTCGCGCAGATGCAGCACTTCTCCGGCTGGGCTGGCGTAGCCGCACTGGCGCTGCTGCAGATCCCGATTGTGATCCGCACTACCGAAAATATGTTGCGCCTGGTGCCGGACAGTATGCGTGAGGCTGCCTATGCGCTGGGTACGCCGAAGTGGAAGATGATTCTGGCTATCACGCTGAAAGCCTCTGTATCCGGCATCATCACTGGCGTACTGCTGGCGATTGCTCGTATTGCGGGCGAAACCGCCCCGCTGCTGTTTACCGCACTCTCCAATCAGTTCTGGAGCACTGACATGATGCAGCCGATTGCCAACCTGCCGGTGACAATTTTTAAATTCGCCATGAGTCCATTTGCCGAATGGCAGAGCCTGGCGTGGACAGGCGTATTGATTATCACGCTGTGCGTGCTGCTGCTGAATATTGTTGCCCGTGTGATTTTTGCCAAGAGTAAACACTAATTTTCCGGCGTGGCTCAGGCGGCGCTGCATAAGAGAGATGAACGATGAGTATGGCAACCCTTTCTGCCGGTAAAATCCAGGTGCGTAATCTGAATTTCCATTACGGTAAGTTCCACGCGCTGAAAAACATTAATCTCGATATCGCTAAAAATCAGGTGACGGCGTTTATCGGCCCTTCTGGCTGCGGTAAATCCACGCTGCTGCGCACGTTTAACAAAATGTATTCACTCTATCCTGAGCAGCGTGCGGAAGGTGAGATCCTGCTGGATGGCGAAAATATCCTGGCATCGCGGCAGGATATCGCTCTGTTGCGCGCCCGCGTTGGTATGGTGTTTCAGAAGCCTACGCCTTTTCCAATGTCTATCTACGACAATATTGCGTTTGGCGTGCGGCTGTTTGAAAAGCTGTCGAGAGCGGATATGGATGAGCGGGTACAGTGGGCGCTGACCAAAGCGGCGCTGTGGAATGAAACCAAAGATAAGCTGCATCAGAGCGGATACAGTCTTTCCGGCGGTCAGCAGCAACGTCTGTGCATAGCTCGCGGCATTGCTATACGACCAGAAGTATTGCTGCTGGATGAGCCCTGCTCGGCGCTGGATCCTATTTCTACCGGTCGTATTGAAGAGCTGATCACCGAGTTAAAACAGGATTACACCGTGGTGATTGTTACGCACAATATGCAGCAGGCTGCCCGCTGTTCCGATCACACGGCCTTTATGTATCTGGGCGAGCTGATTGAGTTCAGCGATACCGATACGTTGTTTACCAAGCCTGCACAGAAGCAGACTGAAGACTATATTACTGGTCGCTACGGCTGATTAAGGAGAGACGCATGGATAATTTAAATCTTAATAAACATATCTCCGGTCAGTTCAATGCTGAGCTGGAACATATTCGCACTCAGGTGATGATCATGGGCGGCATGGTGGAGCAGCAGCTGACTGATGCCATCACCGCAATGCATAATCAGGATGCGGAACTGGCGCGCCGGGTCATTGAAGGCGATCAGAAAGTAAATATGATGGAAGTTGAGATCGATGAGGCCTGTGTGCGCATTATTGCCCGGCGTCAGCCCACTGCCAGCGATCTGCGTCTGGTAATGGCGATTATCAAAACTATCTCTGAGCTGGAACGTATTGGCGATGTCGCAGATAAGATCTGCCGCACTGCGCTGGAGAAGTTTGGTCAGCAGCACCTGCCACTGCTGGTGAGTCTTGAGTCGCTGGGCCATCACACGGTGCAGATGCTGCATGATGTACTGGATGCATTTGCACGTATGGATCTCAGTGCAGCGATCACTATCTATCGTGAAGATAAGAAAGTTGATAAAGAGTATGAGGGTATTGTTCGCCAGCTGATGACCTATATGATGGAAGATCCGCGGACGATCCCCAGCGTGCTGACGGCTCTCTTCTGTGCGCGTGCAATTGAGCGTATCGGAGATCGCTGCCAGAACATCTGCGAAATTATCTTCTACTTTGTTAAAGGTCAGGATTTCCGTCATGCTGGTGGCGACCGGCTTGACGAGCTGCTCTCTGGCGACGATGGCAGTAACCGCCCATCCTGACAGAACCTCTCTGGCTGTCTGTGTGACAGCCATTATCATTTCTGATTAGTCACTTAGCCGTTCACTCTTTATACTTGGCGCACTTTTTTTCGCCAGGTACAGTTATATGCCCGCTTCTCACTCTGCAAAAAAAGCCGTTACGCCGGCTAAAGCGATGCTGGCCGCTATCAGCGGCTACGCGATGGATGGATTTGATCTGCTGATCCTCGGTTTTATGCTACCAGCCATCAGCGTGTCGCTGGCGCTGGATGCTTCTCAGGCTGGCTCACTGGTGACCTGGACGCTGATTGGCGCAGTAATCGGCGGCATTCTGTTTGGTCATCTCAGCGATCGCTTTGGTCGCATTCGCATCCTGACCGTCACTATTCTGATGTTTTCACTGTTTACCGGCCTGTGTGCTATCGCTCAGGGCTACTGGGATCTGCTGGCATATCGCACGCTGGCAGGCGTTGGCCTAGGTGGAGAGTTCGGTATCGGCATGGCACTGATTGCCGAGGCCTGGCCACAGGAAAAGCGCAATCGTGCGTCAGCATGGGTAGGGATTGGCTGGCAGCTGGGCGTACTGCTGGCGGCTTTTATTACACCGCTGCTGCTGAGTGTTGTGGGCTGGCGTGGCATGTTTCTGATAGGTATGCTGCCGGCACTGCTCTCATTTGTGCTGCGCCGCAGTATGGGGGAACCTGAGAGTTTTACCCGTCAGGCAGAAAAAACACCGGCGCTCTCATTTACCGCTCGTCTCAGGCTGCTGTTTGCCGATCGCGCCACCAGCAAAGCCAGTCTGGGGATCTTTATACTCTGTTCCGTACAGAATTTTGGCTACTACGGCCTGATGATCTGGATGCCGAGTTATCTCTCTGCCAGCTTTGGCTTCAGTCTGACTAAGTCCGGCCTGTGGACGGCGGTTACGGTGCTGGGAATGACTTTTGGCATCTGGTTGTTTGGCGTACTGGCAGATCGCTTTGCACGCTGGAAAATTTTTCTGCTCTATCAGTTCGGTGCCGTGGTGATGGTGGTGCTCTATGCTCAGCTTCGTGACCCAACGATAATGCTGTTTACTGGTGCCGTAATGGGGATGTTTGTAAACGGCATGATTGGCGGTTATGGTGCGTTGATCTCTGATACTTTTCCACCGCAGGCGCGTGCCACCGCCCAGAACGTCCTGTTTAACCTGGGACGGGGTGTTGGCGGATTTGGCCCACTGGTCATTGGCGCGCTGGCAACCGGGATCTCGTTTACCGCAGCGATTACGCTGCTAGCACTCATCTATCTGCTGGATATCGTGGCAACGCTGTTTCTGCTGCCGAAAAAGCAGAGTCGGGAAGATTCTCTGGGCGCAATTGGCTAAGCGCCCTTATAGCGGCTTTCTTTATATTATGGCTTGCTGCATCGGGCCGGTGACGCTGCCGGCTCTGATGACACCAGCATCCAGTCTCTGGCACGCCACAGTGCTGGCAGCTGAGCCATATCATTGAAGCGTGTTACCAGCGGATGATCGATCGGCGGGTTATGTGCATCGGCGCAGTAGTAAAACACCGGAATACCCGCCGCCACGCCAGCACGTGCGCCTGCTTCAGAATCATCTACCAGAATACAGCGCTCTATCGGCACCTGCATCTGCTCTGCTGCGTAGAACAGCAGCTCCGGATTAGGCTTCCACGATTTGATGTCGTAGCCGCTATACAGGCGATCGGCAAAGCAGGGTAACATTCCTGTCAGTCCCAATGTATGCTGCATTTTGCTTACCGGACCATTGGAAACAACGCACATTGGCACACATATCTGCGCCACCAGCGCCGCTGCACCAGGGATAGCCTGCAGTTCGTTGTCGAACAGGCGCGCCACCTCGCGGCGATAAGCTGTTTCAACCTCGGTTACCGGCAGCGTTTGCTGATATTGTAAACTGATGTCGTGAATAATATCGTAGAGCCTGACGCCTTTATACTGCTCAAACATCTGCTGCAGCGACAGCGTAATGCCATAGCGGGCAAACGTATTCACATAGCCGCGGGTGCAGAGCATCTCACTGTCGACCAGCGTGCCATCACAATCAAAAAACACACACTCAACTGACATCGCACACTATCCTTCTGATTAATCGATATCTTTCACTTTAGCGTAGATTGTCAGAAGCAGCAGCAGGCAACCGGTTGCGAAAATTCCGTGTTTTACAGCGTTAAAGCCTATAGGATACGCGGCGATAAATTTTTCAGCGGAACAGCAAAATGAATAACCAGGGCCTGCTGCAGCGCATTTTTAAGCTGCAGGAACATGGGACGACGGCACGCACTGAGGTGATTGCCGGATTCACTACTTTTTTAACGATGGTCTACATCGTGTTTGTTAATCCACAGATCCTCGGTGCCGCAGGCATGGATACACAGGCGGTATTTGTCACAACCTGCCTGATTGCCGCATTTGGCAGCATTCTGATGGGATTGATCGCTAATCTGCCGGTTGCACTGGCACCCGCTATGGGGCTGAATGCCTTTTTTGCCTTTGTGGTGGTTGGAGCCATGGGCTACTCCTGGCAGGTTGGCATGGGCGCAATCTTCTGGGGAGCGTTGGGGCTGCTGATCCTGACGCTGTTGCGTGTCCGTTACTGGATGATTGCCAATATCCCGCTCTCACTGCGCGTGGGGATCACCGCCGGTATTGGCCTGTTTATTGCCATGATGGGACTGAAAAATGCCGGCATTATTGTCTCAAACGCAGAGACGCTGGTCACAATTGGCAATCTGACATCGCACAGCGTACTGCTGGGCGCACTGGGCTTTTTTATTATTGCGATTCTGGCGTCGCGTAATATTCACGCCGCGGTGCTGGTATCGATTGTGGTGACCACGCTTATTGGTCTGCTGCTGGGCGATGTAAAATTTACCGGATTTTTCGCACCGCCTCCGGCTATCTCTTCCGTCATGGGCGCAGTGGATATCAAAGGCGCATTCAATATCGGTATGGCCGGCATCATCTTCTCATTTATGCTGGTTAACCTGTTTGACTCCTCTGGTACACTGATTGGCGTAACAGACAAAGCGGGGCTGGTGGATGACAAGGGCACATTTCCACGTATGCAACAGGCACTCTATGTCGATAGCATCAGCTCAGTAACCGGTGCGCTGGCCGGAACTTCCTCAGTTACCGCCTATATCGAGAGTTCGTCAGGTGTGGCAATTGGTGGCCGTACCGGGCTGATGGCGGTGATTACCGGTCTGCTGTTTCTGCTGGTGACATTTTTCTCACCGCTGGCAGCAATGGTGCCGGGTTATGCTGCTGCCGGTGCGCTGATTTACGTAGGAGTATTGATGACCGCGTCGCTGTCGCGCATACGCTGGGACGATCTGACTGAAGCGGTACCCGCGTTTGTCACTGCGGTTATGATGCCATTCAGCTTCTCAATCACCGAGGGTATTGCACTGGGCTTTATAGCCTACTGTGTCATGAAGCTGGGCGCCGGGCGCTGGCGTGAAATCAGTCCGTGCGTGGTAGTGGTGGCGCTGCTGTTTGTGCTCAAAATCGCATTTATCGACGCGCATTAAGCAAGCCTGCCTGTTTTCACCAATGTTCCATTGCCTGCTGCCCGGTCAGACGTTCGCCGGGCAGACTGGTAAGACGCAGTGTACGCGGCTCCATATTTGGCTTATTCATCTCAATATCGCGCAGCGCCACCCACTGCTGCTGCGCATCTATCTCCCACAATCGCAGATGCTCAGTGCCAGGAGATAGAGCACAAGACCAGACCAGCATTGGCTCAGCATCGCATATGGCCTGAATATCAGGATAGAGTGTGGAGCGCAGTCTGCCTGCTGCCGGATGAAGTCGCAGAGAGTTGCTACTCTGTTCTGTTTCACCGGTGAGTTTGAGTACGCTCTGGCGTAGTGTCCAGATTTGCGTCGCCGCCTCCATAAAGTCCTGCTGTGCATTGATCCAGGCTCTTTCTGCTGAAGAGAATTCCTGAATCAGCGCCTCCTGAGTCTGGCGACTGTGTGCCCGTACAATTTCCATATCGAGACCGGCCCGGCCTCCCTCTTCTGCCAGCAGCACACCGATCATATTTCCGGTATAGGAGATGCTGAAATCTGGCAGGTCAGGATCGGCAAAGCAGGGGCGACCCTGAGCCGTGGTGATGAGTGGCGGCAGTTTATCTATGCCGTAAACACGCAGCATCAGCTGAGCCAGCAGCTCACGAGCGGCAAGAAAGCGCCCGCGCCGTCTGTCAGGCAGACGCGCCGCGCTATCTATCACATCAGGCGTGATCCGCGATAGTGTAGCCGGAGGTGGTGCAGCACCCATCCAGCGAATAAAATGACCAGCCATCTGTCGCTCCATGAAAATGGACGAATAATCATCAGGGGTATTGTAAGAATTTTCCTAGATGTTTGCATCAGGCATTTCTGTCAGAAAGATAAAATTCAGATAAGACTTAAGTAAGAAATCGGCAGGGTGTACAGAGATATTACTCTGCCGGCACTGACGGCAGAGTAGCGCAGATGTCTGACCCTGTTCAGGCAAAGGTTGTGGCTTCGTCAAATCCCAGGCGCTTCAGACGAGGATGCAATTTGCTGCTCTCGCCATAGCCAAGATTAATCAGCATATTGACCTGCCAGCGGTTCTCACTGAAAAAAGCAGCGTTGATTTTAGTTGGATCAAAGCCGGACATCGGGCCTGCATCCAGCCCAAGCGAACGCGCTGCCAGAATCAGATATCCTGCCTGCAAACTGCTGTTGCGAAATGCGGTCTCTTTAACCAGTTCCGGACTGCTGGTAAACCAGCTGCGCGCATCGCCAAAGGGAAAGAGTCGTGGCAGTTGCTCAAAAAACTCAGGGTCCCACGCAACGATCACCGTAACCGGCGCTGCCATCGTCTTGTCAACATTGCCAGAAGAGAGAGCGGGTTTCAGCTTCGCCTTGCCTTCGGCAGAAGTGACAAACACAAAGCGTCCTGGCGAGCAGTTAGCCGAGGTTGGGCCCAGCGCGGTCAGTGCGTAGAGCTCGCGTAACACATCCTGTGAAACCGGCTTATCCTGCCAGTGACTGTGAGTGCGGGCTTCAGTAAACAGCGTTTGCAGCGCTGCATTATCGAGAGGGGTACTCATGGTTATCTCCTTTTCAGGCTGCGACGCGAAGCCGGTTTTTAGTATAAATAATGCACGATGTGATTGGCGCAATCACTTATCGTTATACTGCAAAGCCAGAGGCGTGCCAAATAACAAAGAGATATGATACGGCTAGCCAGATAGCACTCCTGCACTCTCCGGCTGACGATATCAGACAGAACAATTTTTGCTGCCAGATGTGTTGCCTGAGTCTGTTCCGGAGTAAATAACGCTGGCTATATCGCTATATCGCTATATCGCTATATCGCTATGTCAGCTCTGCATGGCATAACGTTATGATGACATAAGAGGATGAGTAAAAGGCACGGCATAACAGCTCGTAATCTGGCCTGCGCTGGCGCAAGAGGCGCGGAGAAGATCAGGCAGAAACCGGATTGCTCCAGTCTGATTATGTTAATGCTGATGGCGAACCTGAAGAGTGTGATATTTCGGGCAAGAGCTCGGCAAAACGTTACCAGCCAGAAAAGCCTGAATTTAAATAAATTACAGCGTCTCTGGCTGGTTTTTATTGCCTGCTCTGCACCCCTATTTCCCGATACAGAAGCTGGAGAAGATACGGCCCAGCAGATCATCAGAGGTAAATTCACCAGTGATCTCGCTCAGCGCCAGCTGCGCCAGGCGTAGCTCTTCGGCCAGCAGCTCACCCGCCCATGCGCCCAGTAGCTGATCTTTGCCCTGCAACAGATGTGTGGCAGCCAGCTCCAGCGCCTGCAGATGACGACGGCGTGCCAGAAATCCACCCTCCATACTGCCGGCAAATCCCATGCTCTCTTTCAGATGATCGCGTAGCGTTTGTACTCCATCACCGGTACGGGCAGAGAGGCGAATCAGAGCGTGATCCGCGAAAGTTGTCAGTCCCAGTGTTTCACCCGTCATATCGGCTTTATTACGCACCACGGTAATGGGTAACTCAGCCGGTAAGCGGGCGACAAAATCGGGCCAGATGGCTGTGGCTTCGGTGGCATCAGTGGTGGTGCCATCTACCATAAACAGCACACGATCGGCCTGTTCAATCTCCTGCCAGGCACGCTCAATACCGATACGTTCAACTTCGTCGCTGGCTTCGCGCAAGCCAGCGGTGTCAATAATATGCAGCGGCATACCATCAATATGAATATGCTCACGCAGGACATCGCGTGTAGTACCGGCAATATCCGTGACAATCGCAGCTTCACGGCCTGCCAGCGCATTCAGCAGGCTCGATTTGCCAGCATTAGGACGTCCGGCAATCACCACCTTCATACCCTCACGCAGCAGACTGCCCTGACGGGCTTCAGCGCGCACGCTATTCAGATCGCCGATCACCGCATTGAGCTGTGACTCGATTTTGCCATCAGAGAGAAAATCGATCTCTTCATCCGGGAAATCAATGGCAGCTTCGACATAGATACGTAAGTGGGTCAGCGCTTCAACCAGCGCATTCACGCGCTGCGAAAATACCCCCTGCAGCGAATTAACCGCTGAGCGCGCAGCCTGCTCTGAGCTGGCATCAATAAGATCGGCAATCGCTTCAGCCTGGGCCAGATCGAGCTTGTCATTTAAGAAGGCGCGTTCGGAGAACTCTCCCGGCTGGGCGATGCGCAGGCCAGGCAGTGCGACAATACGTTTCAGCAGCAGATCAAGGATCACGGGGCCGCCGTGGCCCTGCAGCTCCAGTACATCTTCGCCAGTAAAGGAGTTGGGACCGGGAAACCACAGCGCAATCCCCTGATCCAGCACGCTGCCATCAGCATCGCTGAAGGGCAGGTAGTCGGCGTAACGGGGTTTTGGCAGTTTGCCCAGCACCGCCTGAGCGACCGCGGCTGCCCGGGTGCCCGATATACGCAAAATACCCACACCGCCGCGTCCCGGCGGTGTGGCCTGCGCAACGATAGTATCGCTGTGGCTCATGATCGTCCTCTTGCCCGCTCTGTGTCGGGCTAAAAAATGAAAAAAAACAGGGCGACATAAATGTCGCCCTTTGATTATACCTGTTGCTTAATCCGGTTGAAGATCAGGCTTTCTTCTTGTCGCGGCTATGCAGACCACGTTTTTCCAGTCCGCGATAAATCAGCTGCTGCTGAAGAATGGTGACCAGGTTGCTGACGATGTAGTACAGCACCAGACCTGACGGGAACCACAGGAAGAATACCGTAAAGATCACTGGCATAAAGGTCATGATCTTCTGCTGCATTGGATCAGTCACGGTGGTAGGCGACATCTTCTGAATAAAGAACATCGTCACGCCCATAATCACCGGCAGGATATAGTAGGGGTCCTGCGCGGAGAGGTCGTGGATCCAGAGCATAAACGGCGCATGGCGCAGTTCCACCGAACCAGACAGCATGTAATAGAGCGCCAGGAAGATTGGCATCTGAATAATCAGTGGCAGACAGCCGCCCAGCGGATTAACTTTCTCCGCTTTATAGAGCGCCATCATCTCCTGACTCTGCTTCTGCTTGTCGTCGCCCAGACGCTCACGCATCGCCTGAATCTTCGGCTGCAGCATACGCATTTTAGCCATCGAGGTGTACTGCGCTTTGGTCAGCGGGTACATGATGCCGCGCACGATAAAGGTGATAACGATAATGGAGAAGCCCCAGTTACCGATAAAGCTGTGCAGGAACTTCAGCAGCTTAAACAGTGGCTGAGAGATAAACCACAGCCAGCCATAATCCACGGTTAAATCCAGGTGCGGCGCAATGGCTGCCATCTTATCCTGAATTTCTGGTCCAACCCAGAGCGTCGCGCCCAGCGTCTGCTGCGCACCTGCACCCACGGTGACCGGCGCTGACTTATAGCCGATTGCCGCAACACCATTGCCCAGGTTGCTGGTGTAGAGGGTGTTGTTACCCTGCGTACGTGGCACCCAGGCAGTAGCAAAGTACTGCTGCAGCATTGCTACCCAGCCATTACTGGTTGTGGTGTTCAGATTTTCGTTATCAGCGATGGTATCGAACTTATATTTTTCATATTTAGCATCGCTGGTGGAGTAGGCCGCACCACGGAAAGTATGCAGCGCAAAATTATTGCTGCCGGTGTCACGGTGCTTGGGCAGATCAATGGTCTGCTTGAGCTGACCAAACATCGCAACTTCCAGCGGCTGCTGGGAGGCGTTATTGATGTTGTAGTCTACGTTAACCGCGAACTCGCCGCGCTTAAAGACGAAGGTCTTGGTATACACCACACCATTTTCGCCAGTCCAGGTCAGCGGTACACGCAGTTCGGTCTGACCATCGGCCATCTCGAAGCTGTCCTGTGTCGCGGTATAGAGTGGGCGAGCACCATTGTTTGGGTTGTCCGGGCCGTTACGACCAGTCAGGCCGCTCTGCGCCTGATAAACAAACGCCGGAGTGGTTTCCAGCAGCTGGAATGGTGCGTCTGAACCCAGTTTATCCGGGTAAGTCAGCAGCTGGGCCTGCTCAATATCGCCACCGCGCGTGTTGATGTTGAGTGACAGGACATCAGTTTTAACGGTGATGGTTTTGCCCTGACCGCTGGCCGGTACGCCGGAAGTGGCGGCATCACCCGCTGCGCTGCTTGTGTTCTGCGTGGTCTGAGTCTGCTGCGGCTGCGGAGCGTGGTCCGTTTGCCAGGCTTGCCAGATCATAAAAGACACGAACAGAAAAGCGATGAGAAAGAGATTGCGTTGCGAATCCATCGTTAATGTTCTCTGGTATCAAAGGTTTTTGGCGGTACAGGATCGTCGCCACCCGGGTTCAAAGGGTGGCATTTTAATACGCGTTTAATCGTCAACCAACTACCTTTTAACACGCCGAAACGGCGCAAGGCCTCAATCCCATACTGCGAACAGGTAGGATGGAACCGGCAATGAGGTCCCAGCAGAGGGCTGATGGCGCGTTGATAGACGCGTATCAGTGCGATCAGGAACCGCGAGCCAGGCGACAGTGACGACGCCATAGTTTCTCCAACGCTTCCATCAGTGCCCGGTTATCGAGGTCAGCAATTCCCTTTTTCGCAACAATAACAAAATCCATCGCTGGCAATTCATGCTGACGCAGACGAAAACTTTCACGGGTCAATCGCTTGATCCGATTACGTTCATGCGCGCGCTTTACATGCTTTTTGGCGACGGTAAGACCGATGCGGGGATGCCCCAGCGAATTGTGGCGGCCGAGGATGGTGATTTGCGGCGTGCCAGCCCGAAGAGGTTGCTGGAAGACGAAAGTGAAATGAGCGGGAGTTAACAAGCGTAACTCCCTGGGAAATGCGAGCTGAACCACGAGGGTTAGCTTTTATTACTTAGAAACGGTCAGACGAGAACGGCCTTTAGCACGACGACGTGCCAGAACCTGACGACCATTTTTAGTTGCCATACGAGCACGGAAGCCGTGTGAACGGTTGCGCTTCAGTACGGACGGTTGAAAAGTGCGTTTCATGGCGATTTCTACCTAAACTTGAAAAATTTCACTGGGTGACGCGTTTTCGGGGCAGTAAAGCGACCGACGCCTCAATGTGTCTTTAATAAAGAGGCGGGATTGTAATAATTGTACAGTCCGGAGTCAATTTACTTCGCTGGTCGCGGGACCTGAATACCCTGAAACACCGCTATTCCGGGCATTAATACTGCATGTGTTAATGCCGGGTGGGGAATTATACGGCCTGTAAAGGAAAGCGCAAGGATCGTCCAGGATCTTCTTGCGATCGCAGGCGCTGTCCACAGGCATAAAAACGCGATACCGATTGAATAATTCATCTCTGAGCTGCGATCGCCGCTTGCTTTTTCGCCAGAACAGGTAAACTAACTAAGGGTTTTGCATCCTGTGGATAAATTGGATCAAAACTGTGTAGAAAGGGAAGATCTCTGAGCTGCTTTGCGCTATGATCCGCCCTTCCGCTGACGATCCTTACCGCGATTGCCAGGGATGACTACCGCAGACAGCGGTCGCAGGCGCTTTCTGACCGCCTGTGTCAAAAAGACAGTTTCTATTATTAGCGCCTGAAATTCTTATCGATTTTGTACGAGTGGAGTCCGCCGTGTCACTTACGCTTTGGCAACAGTGTCTTGCCCGTTTGCAGGATGAATTACCTGCCACCGAATTCAGTATGTGGATCCGTCCACTGCAGGCTGAATTAAACGACAATACGCTGGCCTTGTATGCACCAAATCGGTTTGTACTCGACTGGGTTCGGGATAAATATCTCAACAGTATTAATGGGCTGCTGAATGAGTTCTGCGGCGCAAACGTGCCTTTGCTGCGGTTTGAGGTTGGTACCCGGCCGGTGGCTCAGGTTGCTGCCGCACAGCCGGTTATGGCGAGTAGCGTCAGCGCACCCGCGCCGGTGGAAACTCGTCCGGCGCCTGCGCAAGTGCTGCGTCCCAGCTGGGATTCTGTACCGGCACCTGCAGATGTGACTTATCGCTCGAATGTGAACAACCGTCATAACTTTGACAACTTTGTTGAAGGTAAATCGAACCAGCTGGCGCGCGCGGCGGCACGTCAGGTGGCAGACAATCCGGGCGGTGCGTACAATCCGCTGTTTCTGTATGGTGGCACCGGTCTGGGTAAAACGCACCTGTTACACGCGGTAGGTAACGGCATTATTGCCCGTAAACCTAATGCCAAAGTGGTTTACATGCATTCAGAGCGTTTTGTACAGGATATGGTAAAAGCGCTGCAGAATAACGCGATTGAAGAGTTCAAACGCTACTACCGCTCGGTAGATGCACTGCTGATCGATGATATCCAGTTTTTTGCTAATAAAGAGCGCTCGCAGGAGGAGTTTTTTCATACCTTCAATGCGCTGCTCGAGGGTAATCAGCAGATCATTCTGACATCAGACCGCTATCCTAAAGAGATAAATGGCGTTGAAGATCGTCTGAAGTCGCGCTTTGGCTGGGGTCTGACCGTAGCGATCGAGCCGCCTGAGCTGGAAACGCGCGTAGCTATTCTGATGAAAAAAGCGGATGAAAACGATATTCGTCTGCCTGGCGAAGTGGCGTTCTTTATTGCCAAGCGCCTGCGCTCTAATGTGCGTGAGCTGGAAGGGGCACTGAATCGTGTTATTGCCAACGCGAACTTTACCGGGCGGGCAATCACTATCGATTTTGTCCGCGAGGCGTTGCGTGACCTGCTGGCACTGCAGGAGAAGCTGGTCACTATCGATAATATTCAGAAGACCGTAGCCGAATATTACAAAATTAAAGTAGCAGATTTGCTGTCCAAGCGTCGTTCACGCTCTGTGGCGCGTCCGCGTCAAATGGCGATGGCAATGGCAAAAGAGCTCACCAACCATAGCCTGCCAGAGATTGGCGATGCGTTTGGTGGCCGTGACCATACCACCGTGCTGCACGCCTGCCGTAAAATTGAGCAGCTGCGTGAAGAGAGCCACGACATCAAAGAAGATTTCTCTAACCTTATACGAACATTATCTTCCTGACGCATATGAAATTTATTGTTGAACGTGAGCAATTGCTGAAACCCCTGCAACAGGTAAGTGGTCCGCTTGGTGGACGCCCGACGCTGCCGATCCTTGGCAATTTGCTGCTGCAGGTAAACGACGGATCGCTGCTGTTAACCGGCACCGATCTGGAAATGGAAATGGTCGCACGCGTGGCATTGAGTCAGCCGCACGAGCCAGGCGCTACCACTGTACCGGCGCGCAAGTTTCTGGATATCTGCCGCGGTTTGCCAGAAGGGGCAGAGATTAGTCTGACGCTGGAAGGCGATCGTATGCTGGTGCGTTCCGGCCGTAGCCGTTTCTCACTCTCAACCCTGCCTGCCAGTGACTTTCCTAATCTGGATGACTGGCAAAGCGAGGTTGAATTTACGCTGCCGCAGGCCACACTGAAACGCCTGATCGAAGCAACACAGTTTTCGATGGCACATCAGGATGTGCGTTACTATCTCAACGGTATGCTGTTTGAAACCGAAGGCGAAGAGTTGCGCACCGTTGCCACTGATGGTCACCGTCTTGCAGTGTGCTCAATGCCGATTGGTCAGGCGCTGCCAAACCATTCGGTGATCGTGCCACGTAAAGGGGTGATTGAGCTGGTCAGGCTGCTGGATGGGGGTGAAAATCCGCTACGTATTCAGATTGGCAGCAGCAATATTCGCGCGCATGTTGGTGATTTTATTTTTACCTCTAAGCTGGTTGATGGTCGCTTCCCGGACTATCGTCGCGTATTGCCGAAGAATCCGGATAAAGCGCTGGAAGCAGGCTGCGATCTGCTTAAGCAGGCATTTGCCCGCGCGGCTATTTTGTCGAACGAGAAGTTTCGCGGCGTGCGTATCTATATCACTGAAAATCAGCTCAGGATCACCGCCAATAACCCGGAACAGGAAGAGGCGGAAGAGATGCTGGATGTCTCCTACAGTGGAACTGAACTGGAGATTGGTTTTAACGTGAGCTATGTGCTGGATGTGCTGAATGCACTGAAGTGCGAAAATGTACGTCTGCTGCTGACTGATTCCGTTTCCAGCGTGCAGATTGAAGATGTCGCCAGTCCGGCGGCGGCCTACGTTGTCATGCCTATGCGCTTGTAGTAGAAAATATCGGCCTGGCTTACTTGCCATTCTGGTTCCGGGCAGTGCTCGTCCCTGGTCACATACTTCAGTATGCTCCCAGGATCTGCGCGCTGGCCGTGACCAGACTGCCTGCGCCGCCAACGGCCTGGATCGTTAATGTTAGGCTATTCCCTTCTGGCTGGATTCGTTCATGGCTTTAACCCGCCTTCTGATTAAAGATTTTCGTAATATTGAACAGGCCGATATAGACCTGGCGCCCGGCTTTAACTTTCTGGTTGGTGCGAATGGCAGCGGTAAAACCAGCGTGCTGGAGGCAATCTATACGCTTGGGCATGGACGGGCATTTCGCAGTCTGCAGGCGGGACGGGTCATTCGTCACGAGCAGGAGGCCTTTGTGCTGCACGGACGTATTGAGAGCGGTGAGGAGCATATGCTTTCAGTGGGGTTGAGCAAAAACCGCGCCGGAGAGAGCAAAGTGCGAATCGATGGCACTGATGGTCATAAAGTTGCTGAGCTGGCGCAGCTGCTGCCAATGCAGCTTATCACGCCGGAAGGCTTTACCCTGCTTAACGGCGGGCCTAAATATCGCCGTGCCTATATCGACTGGGGCTGCTTTCACGCCTGGCCCGGATTTTTTATTGCCTGGAGTAATCTGCGTCGTCTGCTAAAGCAGCGAAACGCGGCGCTACGCCAGGCCACAAGCTACAGTCAGATTCGCCCCTGGGATCAGGAGCTGGTGCCGCTAGCCGCACAGATCAGCGCCTGGCGTGCAGAGTACAGCAAGGCGATTGCGGGTGAGATTTCCGCAACCTGTAGCCAGTTCCTGCCTGAGTTTGCCCTGTCATTCTCTTTCCAGCGCGGCTGGGATAAAGAGAGTGACTATGGCGAACTGCTGGAGCGAAACTTTGAGCGCGATCGGGCGCTCACTTATACTGCCAGCGGCCCACACAAAGCGGATTTCCGTATTCGTGCTGCAGGGACGCCGGTAGAAGATTTACTCTCACGCGGGCAGCTTAAGCTGCTGATGTGCGCACTGCGTTTAGCTCAGGGCGAGTACCTGACGCGCAGCAGCGGACGTCGCTGTCTCTACCTGATTGATGATTTTGCTTCGGAGCTGGATGACACGCGTCGGCGTCTGCTGGCCGATCGGCTGAAAGCCACGCAGGCACAGGTATTTGTCAGCGCCATCGGCGTTGAGCATGTAATCGACATGAGCGACGAAAAGGGCAAGATGTTCCGCGTGGAACAGGGTAAAATAGCGGTTCAACCTGAAGATTAAATGAGCGAGAAACGTTGATGTCGAATTCTTATGACTCCTCAAGTATCAAAGTTCTGAAAGGGCTTGATGCGGTACGCAAACGCCCGGGTATGTATATCGGCGACACGGATGACGGCACCGGTCTGCATCACATGGTATTCGAGGTCGTGGATAACGCCATTGACGAAGCGCTCGCCGGACACTGTAGTGATATCGTTGTCACTATCCACGCGGATAACTCCGTGTCGGTACAGGATGACGGGCGCGGGATCCCAACCGGTATCCATCCGGAAGAGGGCGTCTCTGCGGCAGAAGTGATTATGACTGTTCTGCACGCCGGTGGTAAGTTTGATGACAACTCCTATAAAGTCTCGGGCGGCTTACACGGCGTTGGCGTCTCAGTGGTTAACGCACTGTCGCAGAAGCTGGAACTGACTATCCGTCGCGACGGTAAACTGCATCAGCAGACCTATGAGCACGGCGTACCACAGGCACCACTGGCTGTCACTGGCGACACTGACACCACCGGCACACGTGTACGTTTCTGGCCAAGCCATGAAACCTTTACCAACGTTGTCGATTTCGAATATGAGATCCTGGCGAAGCGCCTGCGCGAACTCTCCTTCCTGAACTCTGGCGTATCAATTCGTCTGGAAGACAAGCGTGATAACAAAAGCGATCACTACCACTATGAAGGTGGTATCAAAGCGTTTGTTGAGTATCTGAACAAAAACAAAACGCCAATCCATCCCAACGTCTTTTACTTCTCAACAGAAAAAGATGGTATTGGTGTGGAAGTCGCGCTGCAGTGGAATGATGGTTTCCAGGAAAATATCTACTGCTTTACTAACAACATTCCGCAGCGTGATGGCGGTACACACCTCGCAGGCTTTCGTGCAGCCATGACGCGTACGCTGAATGCCTATATGGACAAAGAGGGCTACAGCAAAAAAGCCAAAGTCAGTGCCACTGGTGACGATGCGCGTGAAGGCCTGGTTGCTGTGGTTTCGGTTAAAGTGCCCGATCCTAAATTCTCTTCGCAGACCAAAGATAAACTGGTTTCATCTGAGGTTAAATCAGCGGTTGAACAGCAGATGAATGAGCTGCTGAGCGAATATCTGCTGGAAAATCCGGCGGATGCAAAAATCGTGGTCGGCAAGATCATTGATGCGGCGCGGGCGCGTGAAGCTGCGCGTCGTGCCCGTGAGATGACCCGTCGTAAAGGTGCGCTGGATCTGGCTGGTCTGCCGGGCAAGCTGGCTGACTGCCAGGAGCGCGATCCGGCGCTCTCTGAAATCTACCTGGTGGAGGGTGACTCTGCAGGTGGATCGGCGAAGCAGGGCCGCAACCGTAAGAATCAGGCGATTCTGCCGCTGAAAGGTAAAATCCTGAACGTAGAGAAAGCGCGCTTCGACAAAATGCTCTCTTCTCAGGAAGTTGCCACGCTGATCACTGCGCTGGGCTGCGGTATTGGTCGCGACGAATATAACCCGGATAAGCTGCGCTATCACAGCATCATCATCATGACCGATGCTGATGTCGATGGCTCACATATTCGTACCTTGCTGCTGACCTTCTTCTATCGTCAGATGCCGGAAATTATTGAGCGTGGTCATGTGTATATTGCACAGCCGCCGCTGTTCAAAGTGAAAAAAGGCAAGCAGGAGCAATACATTAAAGATAGTGATGCCATGGATCAGTATCAGATTGCAATTGCACTCGATGGTGCCACTCTGCATACCAATGCCAGCGCACCGGCGCTGGGCGGCGAGCAGCTGGAGAACCTGGTATCTGAGTACAACAGCACGCAGAAGATGATCAAACGTATGGAGCGCCGCTTCCCGGCAGCGCTGCTGAATGCGCTGGTTTATCATCCGCCGCTGACCGATCTGGCAGATAAGAGCGTTGTCAGCAGCTGGCTGGAGACGCTGGTGAGCTATCTGAATGAGCGTGAAGTACATGGCAGTACCTATGTCGCCGAAGTACGTGAAAACCGCGAAATGCAGCTGTCTGAACCGGTATTACGGGTACGCACGCATGGTGTTGATACTGACTATCCGCTGGATAGTGAATTTATCAGCGGGCCAGAATATCGCAAAATCCGTGCTCTGGGCGCACAGCTGAGCGGCCTCATTGAAGAGGATGCCTTTATTGAACGTGGTGAACGTCGTCAGCCGATTGCCAGCTTTGAGCAGGCAATTGAGTGGCTGGTGAAAGAGTCACGTCGTGGCCTCTCTATCCAGCGCTATAAAGGTCTGGGTGAGATGAACCCCGATCAGCTATGGGAAACCACTATGGATCCGGATAGCCGCCGTATGCTACGCGTAACCATCAAGGATGCGATTGCTGCCGATCAGCTCTTTACCACGCTGATGGGCGATGCGGTAGAACCACGCCGCGCCTTTATCGAAGAGAACGCGCTGAAAGCCGCGAATATCGATATCTGATACGCTCTGACCCCTCCCGTCCGGGAGGGGTTTTTCTGTTCTGACCCGCTTTTCTTTTCTCTCTCTTACTGGTCACCGTTAACCGAATCATGCCAGGATTAAGCCAGACCCCGACTTCACTGAGGATGTTATGGCAATAAAACTGATTGCAATCGATATGGATGGCACCCTGCTTGATCCACAGCATAAGATCACACCAGCGGTAAAAGCAGCGATTACTCGCGCGCGTGACAAAGGCGTTTATGTGGTGCTGGCTACCGGACGGCCCTACACCGGCATTGAGCGCTATCTGAAAGAGCTGGACCTGCATCAGGCGGGCCAGTACTGCATCAGCAATAATGGCGCACTGGCTCACCGGGCTGACAATGGTGAAGTGGTGGCTGAAAAGACGCTGGGCTTTGACGATTATCTCTACTTTGAGCAGCTGGCACGTGAACTGGGCGTACATTTCCAGGCGTTTGATAAAGCCTTTCTGTATACCCCTAACAAAGATATCAGTGAGTTTACGATTCATGAAGCCAGCCTGACCGGTATCCCGGTGCGCTATCGTGCCGTTGATGAGATGGATCCCGCCACGCGTTTTCCCAAAATTATGATGATCGATAAGCCAGCGCTGCTGGATAAAGCTATTGCTGGCCTGCCAGAGCGCGCACGCGAGCACTACACTATTCTGAAAAGCGCACCCTATTTTCTGGAAATCCTTAACCCGGAAGTCGACAAGGGCTACGGTGTAAAAATGCTGGCGGAAAAACTCGGCCTGCAGCAGTCAGAAGTGATGGCGATTGGCGATCAGGAGAACGACCTGGCAATGATTGAGTATGCCGGCACGGGGGTTGCCATGGGCAATGCTATCGATTCAGTGAAGAGCATTGCGCAGTTTGTCACAAAAACCAATCGGGAAGATGGTGTGGCACACGCGATTGAAAAGCTGGTGCTGTAAGCGTTCGCCGCAGGTGATCAGCTATCACCTGCGGCAAAACAGCTGCGTCACGTGATAAAATCGCGTACCTTGTCAGCGTTGATTAACCGGAAAATCACGCTATGTCAGAAAAACAACTCACCTTTGCGCCGCGCCACCATCAGCTAACTAATATCAACGTCTGGACCGCCGACAGTCAGTGGCTGGCATTTGATGTCCGGCCCTCAGGCGCATCGTTCACCGGTGAGACCATTGAACGGGTAAATGTGGCAACCGGAGAAGTTGAGGTGCTGTATCGGGCGCGCAACGGTGCGCATGTTGGCGTGGTAACAGTCAGCCCCGATATGCCACCGCGCTATGTCTGCATTCATGGGCCAGAGCATCCTGATGTGGACTGGCACTATGACTTTCATCACCGATGTGGCGTTATTGTGCAGCAGGGGCAGGCAGCCACGCTGGATGCCTGCGATATCACCGCACCCTATACACCCGGTGCGCTGCGGGGCGGAACACATGTGCATGTTTTCAGCCCTGATGGTACACGCCTTAGTTTTACCTATAACGACCATGTTATGCATGAGCGGGATGCACGTGAAGATCTGCGTAATGTAGGCGTTGCTGTTCCGCTGCATCCGGTTTATCCACCACAACAGCATCCGCGCGAATATGCTGGCAGTCACTACTGTGTGCTGGTGAGCCAGACGCAGCGCGATCCGCAACCGGGCAGCGATCAGATTGACCGGGCATATGAGGAGTGCTGGATAGGCAACCGTGGCTATCGAAAAGCAGATGGCAGCTGGCAGCGCTGGGCTATCGCCTTTATTGGCAACACACGGGATGCCAGCGGACAGATAACTCCGGAGGTTTTTATTGTCGACTTGCCGGAGGCGCTGACAGACTATGCCCGGCCAGGCAATGCACCGCTTGAGGGCAGTGCTACCACACTGCCCGCACCGCCCGCCAGCGTGCGGCAGCGGCGTCTGACCTGGACGCGTGGCCTGGCACTGCAGCCGCGTCACTGGCTGCGGGCAGCGCCGGACGGCAGCGCGATTGCGTTTCTGCTGGCAGATGAGCAGGGCATTATTCAGCTCTGGTGCATCTCACCCAATGGTGGTGAACCCCATCAGATTACCCGGCTTACCCGCAGCATTCAGTCAGCTTTTAGCTGGCATCCTCAGGGGCGGTTTGTGGCGTTTATCAGCGACAATCGGGTGATGTGCTGCGAGATCGCCAGCGGCAGCTGTGTGCCGCTAACCGGGTTAAGCGATGCCACTCTGAGCGGTGACGCGGTGGTCTGGTCGCCGGATGGCAAACAGATCGCCTATATGCGCGAAACAGACGGCTGGCGTCAGCTGTTCTGTGTTAGTGCGGAGCAGGCACAGGCATAGCCGTAGCGAGACTGGCCTGAGTATTGGCCTCTTTTTCACTCTGCAGCACGCGCTCGCGCGGCGAAGTCATGCGCTTATCTTCATCAGCGTGAAAGTAATCCCACGGCAGCAGCAGCGTATCCAGCGCAGCAGAGAAAGGCAGATCGATGAGCGCCAGCGGTTTCAGTGCCCAGCCGGTGTTATCGTCAGTCAGCATTTTGGCGCTGGCACGGGTGCCAGGGTAATAACCCTGGCTACCGCCAGAGTGCGACATCATGCTGGAACAGCCCGTTGTGGTTGCCATACAGCACACCAGCACGCTGGTGAGCGGAAAACGTTTTATCATCTTCATCATCATTATCCCTTCAGTCATGGCTGTGCCCTGGCTGGAGTATGTCACCTGACATTATCAGTGCTCTCTGGCCCTATTATCCGCGCAGGTGCATGGTTTCCTGAGTGTATGTCATATCGCCAGTTTTGCTGCAAAAAAATCGCGTCGGTCACGCTTGAAAAATGCACGACCATACCCATCTTTAAAACACGCCCATATTACTGTTGCCGCAAGGGACAGTAGCGGGCCGGTCAACCTCTCCATGGTGGAAGGTTGCCTGAACTTGCTGATTATCAGGAGTAGTATTATGCGTAACTTTGATCTCTCTCCACTTTATCGTTCTGCAATAGGCTTTGATCGTCTGTTTAACCTGCTTGAAACCAATCAAAACCAGAGCAATGGCGGTTATCCCCCCTACAATGTAGAGCTGGTGGATGAAAACCACTACCGCATCACGATCGCTGTTGCAGGCTTTGCTCAGCATGAGCTTGATATCACTGCACACGACAATATGCTGGTGGTACGTGGTGCACACGCCGAAGAGCAGCAGGAGCGTAAATACCTCTATCAGGGTATCGCCGAGCGTAATTTCGAGCGTAAATTCCAGCTGGCCGACCATATCGTGGTGCGCGATGCGCGTCTCGAACTGGGACTGTTAAGCATCGATCTTGAGCGCATTGTCCCTGAAGAGGCGAAACCGCGTCGGATTGAAATCCTGAAATAACGCGATAAGCTTCGCGATGACTAACGCCGCTGCCATGCGGCGTTTTTTTATGACAAAAATCTGGCGCGCGGCAGTAAACGCTGGCTTAGCACGCCGCCAAACACATTGATTAGTAAACCAAGCACAATCACGGCGGCGCCTGTCAGTTCGCGGGCAGAGAGCACTTCATTCAGCACAACAGCAGCACTGATTATGCCCACCACCGGCACCAGCAGCGTCAGTGGTGCCACGCGCCAGGTCTCATAGCGGCTTAACAATCTGCCCCAGATACCATAGCCAACAATGGTGGCAATAAACGCGAGATAGATCAGAGCCAGTACTGTTTGCAGCGAAATCTGCTGCAGGCTATGAACAATCGTGCTGCTCCCCTCGAACCACCATGAGCAGGCAAAAAACGGTACAACAGGTATCAGTGCACTCCACACCACCAGCGACATCACCGGCACACGATGGTTACGCAGAATCACTTTATTGGTGATGTTGCCAAACCCCCACGACAGCGCTGCCGCCAGCGTCAGCATCATGGTGGTTAGCGTAATTCCTCCCGCCGTCTGATCAGCCATGCCGGCAGTGGCAAGCAGATACATGCCCAGCGTGGCAACAGCAATACCAGCGATATGGTTCCAGCGTAGTCTCTCTGCCAGCAGCAGCGCCCCCAGTAGCAGGGTGAAGAATGCCTGCGCCTGAAGAACCAGTGAGGCGAGTCCGGCAGGCATTCCCAGCCTGATAGCCAGAAACAGAAAGGCAAATTGTCCAAAGCTGATGGTCAGGCCATAAAGCAGCAGCCAGCGTAGCGGGATAGCGGGACGTTTAACAAACAACAGAGCGGGAAAGGCGACCAGCGCAAAACGTAATCCCGCCAGCAGAAAAGGGGGCATCCCCTGTAGCCCCAGTTTGATCACAACAAAGTTGACACCCCACGCGACCACAACGCACAACGCTAACAACATATCTTTGAGTGACATACCTGTATCCTGTTTTCAGGCTGCTGCTAATTAAACGCTGTGGCACCGCTCTCTGCCGCCGCTGGCGCTATGCTGAAAGCAGAGTTAACGCCAGGCGCGATCCAGCTCTTCAGCCAGAATCTGCACCGCATGCTCGATTTTGTCTGCCTCAGGCACATAGTTCATGCGCATGCACTGGTGAGTATGCGGCCACGCCTGTTCCAGTCCCGGAAAGAAAAAGTGCCCCGGCACCATCAGCACGCCACGTGCTTTTAGCCGCTGATAGAGCGTCTCTGTGCTGACCGGCAGATCGCGGAACCAGAGCCAGAGAAAAATCGCTCCCTCAGGCTTATGGATCAGACAGCGATCTTCCGGCAGATAGCGCCGTAAAATGGCCAGCGTTTCCTGCACTTTGTTATGGTAAAAAGGCCGAATAACCTCATCAGACAGACGCAGCAGATCGCCGCGTACAATCATTTCGTTGGCAATTGCCGGACCAATGCTGCCAGGCGCAAGGCTGATAATGCCGTTCATATTGCCAATGGCACTAATAATCTTCTCATCAGCAATAATGATGCCGCAGCGCGCACCGGGTAAACCGAGCTTTGACAGGCTCATGCAGAGAATAGTATTGGGATTCCACAGCGGACGCACGTCGCTAAAAATAATGCCGGGGAAGGGTACCCCATAAGCGTTATCAATCAGTAGCGGCACCCCGTGCTGCTGTGCCAGCGCATCGAGCCGTAATAGCTCATCATCCGTAATGACGTTACCGGTGGGATTGGTCGGGCGCGACACGCAAATCAGCCCGGTATCGTCATTCAGCGGCAGATGATCGAAATCAACGTGATATTTGAACTGTCCTTCCGGCAGCAGCTCAATGTTAGGTTTCGCTGACACAAACAGATCCTCTTCGAGGCCCGCGTCAGCATAACCAAGATATTCCGGTGCCAGCGGAAACAGCACGCGTTTTTTACTGCCATCGGCGCGATGTCCGGCGAAAAGATTGAACAGATAGAAAAAGGCGCTCTGGCTGCCATTGGTCAGCGCAATATTCTGTGGCGTAATCGGCCAGTCAAACTGCTCGCTTAACAGTCTGGCGAGCGATGCCAGCAGCTGTGCTTTACCGCGTGGGCCATCATAATTGCACAGCGCTTCGCTCAGAGTGCCATCTTTCTGCATCTGTAGCAGCAGCTGATCAAAATAGTCGTTGATCGCCGGGATCTGCGCCGGATTCCCCCCTCCCAGCATAATGGTACCGGGTGAGCGCAGGCCCTCGCCCATATCTTCCATCAGACGTGAGATGCCGGAGTGTTGCGTAAATTTGTCGCCAAACTGAGAAAAAGACATAGGAGAAAAAATCATATGATGAGCGAATGGATAAGTCACCATAGCGCCCGCTGCGGGCAGGCGCAATGGTTAAAACAGCAGCGTTAGCGCAGGATCTGCGGATTAACGCAGTTTTTATCCGGCGTGCCGGTGAGTGCGGTAATCAGATTTTCAACCGCATCTCGCGCCATACCGTAGCGGGTTTCATGGGTCGCAGAGCCAATATGCGGCAGCGCCACAACATTTGGCAGCGTAAGGATCTCTGCATCGGCAGGCACGGGTTCAACTTCAAATACATCGAGTCCGGCACCCAGGATGGTGCCCGCTTTTAGCGCCGCAGTCAGTGCCTGTTCATCGACTACCGGGCCCCGCCCGGCATTGATCAGAATGGCGCCGGGCTTCATCAGCTGCAGTTCAGCAGCGCCAATCATATGGTGGGTCTGTTCGGTCAGTGGCAGACTGATACAGACAAAATCGCTCTCTTTCAGCAGCGTTTCCAGATCGCAGGCGCGTGCGCTAAAACGCTGCTCTGCTTCTTCATGCTGGCGACGAGCGTTATAGAGAATATTCATACCAAAGCCAAAATGGGCGCGCTGTGCCAGCGCCAGACCGATACGGCCCATGCCAAGTATACCCAGCGTTTTATGATGCACATCAGTACCAAACCGATCCGGGCCAATGCTTTTTTTCCACTCGCCGTTTTTCACCCATTTATCCAGCTCTGTTACGCGGCGTGCTGTGCTCAGCACCAGCGCCATCATGGTGTCAGCTACGGTTTCCGTTAATACGGTTGGTGTGTGCATCAGCAGCACGTTACGCTGATTCAGTGCTGCAACATCAAAGTTGTCATAACCCACTGAGATGGTAGAGCAGGCGCGCAGTGCTGGCATCTGATTCAGGAGTTCATCATTGACCTTGCCACCGGAGCCGATAATGCCTTCCGCCTGCGCAAATGCATCAGCGTGCTGCCGGACAGTATCAGGCGTGACATCTTTGACCTGAGTTACGCGGAAATGGCTGTCGAGCTGGCTGCGCAGATCGTCCGGCAGAGTTTTATAGAGGATCACAGCAGGTTTCATAATTTGCTCCCTGTAAAATTGGTGACGGGCAGCCTGCGCTGCCCGACAAGATCATTTCTTACGCTTTCAGGCGTGTTTCGCCTCGGGTATCGCTGATGCTTTGTTTTCGGCAGGCTTAACGATAAGCGTCAGCCAGACCGAAACCAGCAGGGCTGTTCCCATAAAGATGTAGGAGGCAGCAGGCGAACCGGTGGCACCATTAAGATAGCCAACAATCCATGAGCCGATAAAGGAGCCAAGGGCACCCATGCTGTTGATCAGTGCCATTGCGCCTCCGGCAACGTTACGCGGCAGCATTTCAGGAATGATGGCAAAGAATGGCCCATAAGGAGCGTACATAGCGCCGCCAGCAATCACCAGCAGGGTGTAAGAGAGCCAGAAATTCCCCGGTCCCACCAGATAGGAACCCAGGAACGCCAGTGCACCAATCAGCAGGAGAGGCCAGACAAACAGTTTACGATTCTGGGTTTTATCTGAGGCCCAGGAGACCAGCACCATGGCAATGGTCGCCACCAGGTAAGGCACTGCTGAGAGCCAGCCCGCCTCTACAATACCCATTTGTGTGCCGTTGCGCAGAATCGACGGCAGCCACAGTACAAATCCATATACGCCGATACTCCAGGCAAAATATTGCATACAGAGAAGAATCACATTGCGATTGCGGAAAGCTTCGCTGTAGTTACGCACCGCTTTGATATTTTCCTGCTCTTTCTGCAACTGTGCCTGCAGCGCGGCTTTCTCCTCGTCACTCATCCATTTAGCCTGCGCCGGTTTATCCTGAACCAGGAACCACCAGGCGACAGCCCAGATCACTGCCGGAAAGCCTTCAATAATAAACATCTCGCGCCAGCCGAAGGCGTTGATAAGATAGCCGGATACCACCGACATCCATAGCACAGTGACCGGATTACCCAGAATCAGAAAAGTGTTCGCTCGCGAGCGCTCAGATTTAGTAAACCAGTTGCTGATATAGATCAGCATGGCTGGCATCACTGCCGCTTCTACTACGCCCAGTACAAAACGGATGGCCGCCAGCATTGGAATATTGCTGACGATACCGGTCAGAGAGGCGCAGCCTCCCCACAGCACCAGACACCAGAAAATCAGTTTTTTTACGCTACGGCGTTCGGCATAAATAGCGCCGGGGATCTGAAAAAAGAAATAACCCAGAAAAAACAGTGCTCCCAGCAGCGATGACATGCCTTTGGTAATACCAAGATCGTCGTTAATACCTGCGGCCGAGGCAAAGCTAAAGTTTGCCCTGTCCAGGTAGGCCAGACTGTAGGTGATAAACACGATGGGCATGATATACCACCAGCGTTTTGGCGCGATTGTCTGCGATTTCATGCGTGACTCCTCTGATTGAGGCGGGCACATTCCATTGATGCGCCTCGTAATTGTTATGATGTAGGAACAGTTTTATAGTGTGTCTGCGATGAATCAGTAGTCGCCCAGCGCATCGCGCCGGGGTAAGCCTTCGCTGTCGCCCGCGACCTGAATCGCCAGTGACCCGATTTTATTGCCGCGCAGAATAGCCTGCGGCAGCGTTTTTCCCTCCAGCAGCGCACTGATCAGCCCCACGGCAAAGCCGTCACCAGCACCTACGGTATCAACCACGTTATCGACCAGAATCGGGGCTACCACGCCTTTTTCGCCGGTTGCTGTTTTATACCAGGCACCGTCACAGCCGGTTTTAATCACCACTGCTTTTACGCCCTTATCAAGATAAAAATCGGCAATCGCTTCTGGCTGACGATAGCCCGTCAGAATGTAGCCCTCTTTTTCTCCCGGCAGCACCCAGTCTGCATACTCCGCCAGTGCATTGAGCTGCTGACGCATCTCAGTTTCGCTACGCCACAGTACAGGGCGCAGATTGGGATCAAAGGAGATAGTTTTCCCCTGAGCGCGCATGGTCTGCGCCGCAGAGTGCAGCAGCGCCAGCGATGTGTCAGAGAGCGCAGCAGCAACACCGCTCAGATGCAGGTGCCGTGCACTGCCAAAATAGTCATGGCTGAAATCGTCGGGAGAGAGATGACTTGCCGCTGATCCTTTACGGAAATACTCCACTTCCGGATCGGAGCCATCATCAACCCGGGATTTAAGCTGAAAACCGGTGCGATAACGGGCATCAATCGTTACACAGCGATGATCAACGCCCTCTTTAGCCAGCTGCTGTAGCGTAAAGCGGCCAAAACTGTCATCTCCCACCCGGCTGACCCAGCCAACCTGCAGACCGAGGCGTGCCAGGCCAATAGCGACATTCAGCTCGGCACCCGCAATACGTTTGGTAAAGCTCTCTGCTGCTGCCAGATCGCCACGTTCGCCGGCAATAAACATCGCCATTGCTTCACCGATAGTGACCACATCAAGTTGCGCATTCTTTGTCATAGCGGGCTCCTTACGCGGCGCGCAGCAGGTCAACGTAGTGGCGGGTTACCGCCAGCAGATCGCGGCCTTCAAGTGGAAATTCGATGCCGCGCGGTGCATCTGCTGGCAGGGCGCTCAGCAGGATACGCCAGCTCTCATCGGCGTCATCAAGGGCAATGGCGCGGAAGCTATCGTGATGCGCGACGGCGGCTTTAACGTGTACATAACTGACATAGCGGCTAAGCTGACTGGCGGCCTGCAGGGCATCTTCGCCAGTCCAGAGCCAGTTACCCATATCAAAGGTCATATCCAGTGGCAGAGCTGCATCGCAGGCGCAATGAAAAAAGTGCAGCATCGGCGCTACGGTGCTGTCTGGCGTCTGATCGTTTTCAATCACCAGTGTGACCGGAGTTGATGCCAGCATATCTGCCAGCTGGCTATCAGCAAGCTGGACAAAGTGACCAATCGCCAGTTTAAGGCGCTGTGCTCCCAGCTGTTCAGCCTCATGAAAATAGTGAGCCAGGCGTGGATTAAGTTCGCCTTCAGCCAGCCACAGCGACTCCGGAACTGAATAACTTACCTGCAGCTGCTGTTCACGTGCTGTCTGACCCAGTTCAGCAAGCTGCTGAAGCTCTGCGGCGCTAAAGTGTTCACGACGCAGCTCAACGCCGTCGGCGCCAGCCGCTTTAATCATGGGCAACAGGCGGATCTGTCCACCCAGTTCAGCAATTTTAGTTGTGCCGTAGGCGGCGGTGACAACAATAATCTCAGGCTTCATAACGTTTCTCCGGGCACCAGACTGTTTCCCATTCGTTATAAAAACGTTAAATGGAACCGGTTCCAAAGAAAAGGCGCAGACGAAGGATTTATGATCCTGCTCACGAAGTCAGCGAAAAGGCGCTATTTAGCGCAGCGGCTGGCTGGAGCCCCTGACAATCAGCTCACCGGAGAAAACCCGATCGTGTACTGGTTCACTGTTGCCCTCAATACGGGCAATCACCTGCTCCAGCGCAGCATAACCAATCTGCCAGGTCGGCTGACGCAGAGTAGTGATGCCTACACCCGCCAGTGCTGCCCACTCCAGCTCATCAAAGCCCAGAAGCCCGATATCTTTACCCCAGACCAGCGCCAGACGCTGTAACGCCCGCGCGACCTGCAGTGTCAGCGCGCCATTCGCTGCAACAATTGCGATATGTTTGCCGGGATGACGCTGATAAAAGGTCTGCAGCGTCTGCGTCAGCTGCTCCGGCTGCTGCAGCACAACCTCTGCATTTTCCGCAATCACTCCCGGTGTGGTGCTGGCGGTTTCAAGAAAGGCGCGCAGGCGCTCACGTCGGGTATTAACGCTGCCAAGTGGCTCACTGAGGAACAGCAGCGCATCGTAACCATTATCCAGCAGATGCTGAGTCGCAATACAGGCTGCTTCCTGATTATTCAGGCCGACCATGTCGCAGGCGAAATCGGGAATTCTGCGGTCAATCAGCACCATAGGCAGCATTGATTGCTGCAGCCGGTTAAGTACCGCCTCATGCATACCTACAGCGTTAACCACAATCCCCTCCACCTGATAACTGCTCAGCAGTTGCAGATAGTGCTGCTCCAGATCCACTTCATTATTGGTGTTACACATCAGTAGCGTAAAACCCTGAGCGCGGCAGGCAGCTTCAATGCCACTCAGCACATCCACAGAGTAAGGATTGGTGATATCCGCAATGATCAGACCAATCAGGCGCGTGCGGCCGCGTTTCAGACCGCGCGCCATCTGGCTGGGGCGATAGTTCAGCTCATCAATAGCCTGCTCAATACGGGTTTTCAGATCGGGCGAGAGCAGATGAACTTCACCGTTAAGATAGCGGGAAACACTGGTTTTTCCGGTTTTTGCCGTGCGGGCAACGTCGCTGATTGTGGCGCGTGGCGGCCTGGTTTTCATTGCATATACCTTAAAGTTGAATCAGGCGAAGACTACCACAGCGCGCACGGTGCGCCATCATCAGGTGTCAGATGCCAGGTGCAGAACTGGCTGCCATAGTGTCTGTAAGCCACTTACTGGTGCATCCTCCAGCAGGCGCAGCACCATATCAGCTATCTGCTCGCCAGCGCGCTGCTGTGAGCGTTGCCGGATAGCATTAACCGGCTGCTCAATCACTGAATCATGCGGCAAATCATCATAAACGTAGAGTGGAATGGCATGGTGACCGCTGAGACGTCCCTGCTGTTGCAGAGCGATAGCGGCACCTTCACCCAGTACACTGCAGTCGGCAATAATGGCTTCAGGCGGTCGGGACTGTTGCAGCCAGGCAAGGGTCTGCTGCATACCGGTGCGGCGGGTGGGCGGCAGAGCGGCAATAAACTCAGCGGACAACACAGAGTGTCGCTGCATCGTATCAGTAAAGCCCCGGCGACGTTCAGCAATGCAGCTGCCGGGATCGTCAGTACCAAGCCAGGCGATGCGGCTTAACTGCTGCTGCAGCGCATGTTGTGTCGCCAGGCGGGCACCAGCGTAATTGTCGTAATCGAACCAGGCGTAAGGCTGCGACAGCTCACTGCGTCCAAGAGCGAGAAAGCGACACCCCTTTTGTTGCAGGCGTTGCAGACGCGGATCACACGGCTGTGTATGGGTGACAATCAGCGCATCCAGCACGCAGCTTCGTAACAGACGCAGCAGGTTGCGCTGCTGGTCATACGGCCGGTCGGGAAGTAACAGCAGATCGATATCGTGCCGGGCGAGGTGTGTATTCAGCGTGGCGATAATTTCGCTGTAGTGGCTATCGTTAAGCGGCACGCGGCTGCCAGGCAGCACCATACCAACGGCGTTTGCCCGCCCGGTTTTCAGACGACGCGCGGCGGCATGGGGACGATAGCCACGCCGGTTTGCTTCATCCTGAATGCGCTTGCGTGTTGACTCAGCGACATCATCATAGCCATTGAGCGCGCGACTAACAGTGGTAACAGAGAGGTCGAGGGCAGCAGCAATCGCTTTGAGTGACATGGGCGCATCCGGCCAGTGTATTTTCCAGCACGCTAGCACAAACCTGTGCTGCGCTCTATGGTCAGGCGCAATTCCGGCTGTTTTAAGTTGGTTTTTTGGCGATTTTGGGAAGTTAAGGTAAACCAGCCTGCGACGGCAGGCTGGCTGGCAGATTAACCCAGTGGGCTAAGCGTGATTTCCACACGGCGATTCTGCGCCTTACCCGCTTCAGTACTGTTTGTGGCTACCGGATTATCAGGCCCCATGCCCTGAGTACGCAGACGATCCTGAGCCACGCCCTGCAGCACCAGTGCGCTGGCAACGCTTTCAGCGCGCTGCTGCGACAGGCGCATATTCAGTGCGCGTGAGCCAGTGCTATCGGTATAGCCAACTACATTTACCGCTGTTTTTGGATACTCTTTCAGTACCATTGCCACACCCGTCAGGGTATTTGCGCCTGCGGTTTTCAATGTGGCGCTGCTGGAGTCAAACGTCACATTGTTTGGCATATTCAGCACAATATTGTCACCCTGACGGGTTACGCTGACACCCGTGCCACGCATTTTGTCACGCAGCTTCGCTTCCTGCACATCCATGTAATAACCGACACCGCCGCCCAGGGCTGCACCAGAGGCCGCACCAATCAGCGCGCCTTTTTTACGATCTTTTTTGGAGGAGGAGAGCACTCCGACTCCGGCACCGACCAGAGCACCCAGGCCAGCGCCAATACCGGACTTACCGGCCTGTGATTCACCGGTATAGGGGTTGGTGGTACAACCAGACAGCACCAGGCTGCCACTTACAAACAACGCCAGCGTTAACGCACGCTTTTTCATTATCAATCCCTCAATGCACTTACGGATAACTATCCCAAAACAGCATTATGCCGTTCAAATATGGGGAAAAGCGTGAGGCCAATTCTTAAAGTGTAAATTTTTGCTTTAAAGATTATCAGGATGGCGAAAACAGGTTGTCTGATGATCGTTAATCAGACCACATGCCTGCATAAACGAGTGGCAGATAGTAGGGCCAATAAATTTAAAGCCACGCTGTTTTAATGCGTTGGAAAGCGCCGTTGCAGGGGCTGACGTGACGGGTGCGGCGCGGTAGTCTGCGTAGTGGTGCAGAATAGGCTGGTGATCCACAAATGACCAGATAAAGTGCGAAAAGTCGCAGCCATCAGCTTCCAGCGCCAGTAGCGCGCGTGCATTAATCACAATCGCTTCCAGTTTGCCGCGATGCCGGATGAGTCCGCTATCCTGCATCAGATCAAGGAGGTCAGCTTCGCTGATTTGCGCCACTCTTGCCGGATCAAACTGATGGAATGCACGCCGATAGTTTTCGCGCTTTTTCAGCACGGTGATCCAGGAAAGCCCCGCCTGCTGGCCTTCCAGACAGAGCATTTCAAACAGGGCTCGTCTCTCCCTCTGCACTACTCCCCATTCGCTGTCGTGATATCTTATATAGAGTGGGTCTGCTGTTACCCAGCCACATCGTTGCATAGCGTCTCTCTGCATTCGGAAAACAATTTTACAGGAACCGGTGAGAGTAAAACCGATCTCAGCCAGGTAGTGCCGGTATCTTACTGCCACCTTAGCGCGCGAATATCTTACGCCAGTGATGGATGAAATGTCGCCCGTTACGCGCACCAGCTCGCGATCTGTAGCCGCTGTCGCCGGCGGGGAGCGACGCAGGTTGCCTGCCTGTGCAGGCTGAGGTTGTGACGCCCGGCAGAATGCGCCTGCTTTTATGACGATCCCGGCGGGTAAAACAGGTACACTATCTGCTTAGCGCCGGGCTAGCTGGTGCATCAGAATCTTCAATGTCAGGTTTCTTCATGTCCGTAAAAATCTTATCTTCAACGCTGGCCGGGCTGGATAGCTTCTGTCGCGATCCGCTTGCCGCGCTGCATCAGGCTGATAACGGTATGCTGGCCGTGTTACAGGATAATATGCCAGCCTTCTACGCGGTGACACCACAGCGTCTGGCAGCACTGCTGGCACTGGAGGCTGCTGCTCAGCAGCCTAATGACGTGGCGCTGGATGATAGCCTGTTTCAGTCAGAGACAGCGCCGGTGACGATTCCGGCCGGGAAGTTTGCTATGTATCCGGGCTGGCAACCTGATAGCGATTTTCAGCGTCAGGCAGCTATATGGGGTGTGGCATTAAGCGAGCCGGTTACGGCCGCAGAGTTGGCCACCTTTGTGACCTACTGGCAGGCAGAAGGACGACTGTTTCATCATGTGCAGTGGCAGCAAAAGCTGGCGCGCAGCGTCCAGATGCACCGTGCCAGCAATGGGGGACAGCCAAAGCGCGATATTACCCGAATCGACAATACTGATTATGATATTCCCGATGGTTTCCGAGGTGAGTAATGAAAACACCGAACGATCTTTTCAATCGCCTGAAAAAAATCATGCCTGCCGATGTGCAGCCAAAATTTAAAAATGGTGCTGAACTGCTGGCGTGGAATCAGGAGCAGGGACGTCTGCGCTCAGAAGCGATAGTGCGTGAAAATCGTGCGATGAAGATGCAGCGTATTATGGGCCGCTCGGGGATCCGTGAGCTGCATATCAACTGCTCTTTTAACAATTATCGTGTTGAAAACGATGGCCAGCGTAAGGCGCTGACGCTGGCGCAGGAATATGCCGCTGGTTTTGAAAACAGCATCGCCAGCTTTGTATTTACCGGCCGACCCGGAACCGGTAAAAATCATCTGGCGGCGGCAATAGGTAACGATCTGATTCTGCGCGGCAAGAGCGTTCTGATTGTCACCGTCGCTGATTTGATGTCCAGCATGAAAGGCACCTTCAACGGTGGCAATGGGGTTACCGAAGAGCGCCTGCTCCAGGATCTTACTCTGGTTGATCTGCTGGTGATTGATGAAATTGGTATGCAGAGTGAGTCGCGCTACGAAAAAGTGATTATCAATCAGATTGTTGATCGCCGCTCCTCCTCCAAGCGCCCTACCGGTATGCTCTCAAATCTTGACCCCTCTGGCATGAATAATCTGCTGGGGGAACGTGTGATGGATCGGATGCGACTGGGAAACAGTCTTTGGGTGCGTTTCGACTGGGAAAGTTATCGCAGCCGCGTGCGCGGCGACGAGTATTAATCGTGCTGTGCGCTCAGGCTGCGCCGCGCTGCTAAACTGATTTCTGTCTCTTAATCAGGTAGTGGTGTTATGAAAGCAGCCGGCAAAGGACCAGCAGTACTGCGACTGAACAATCTGAAACGGGTCATGACACAGCTGCGTCATGCCCGGCTCACCTCTCGTCAGGATGTGGCACTGGCGCTGGATCTGAGTAAAAACACCGTTTCTCTGATTATTGATGACCTGCTGACGCAGGGTATTGTGCAGGAGCTTGGCCCTGTCAGCGTTGCAGCAGCAGGCAGACCCAAAATCGAAATTGCTCTGCGTCCGGAAAAATTAAAAAGCGCAGGCATTATGGTGACACGCCAGCGCATCCACTGGCAGGTGTACGACTACTTCTCTCAGAATATTGCCGGGCAATCCAGGCACATCGACAGCAGCGATCCGGACCAGCTGCTGCACGAACTGGCTGCGATCTGCCAGACCCTGCAGAAAGCCCATCCGGAACTGATTGGCATCGCAATCGGGATGCCTGGTATTATCGATCCCCGGCGCGGTTTTGTACACTTTTCCGCGCCGCTGGGCTGGCAGAATATTGAGGTGCTTGCATCACTACGTCCCAGGGTGAAGCTGCCACTACAGCTGATTAATAACGTTAATGCGGCAGCGTTGCTGGCCGTACAGCAGCAGCAGCTCAGTAAAACGCAAAGTCATTTTTATCTGCGCATTGCCGATGGCGTGGGTGGTGCACTTATTAACCGCGGCAGTCTGTTTACCGGCAGTAGCTGGACTGCTGGTGAAATAGGTCATCTGATCATACAGCGCGATGGCCCGCTCTGTCGCTGTGGCCGCCGCGGTTGTCTGGAGACACTGATAAGCCAGCCTGCGATTCAGCAGCGTTTGAGTAAACTCAGACCAGCCCGGCATGAGGATGAGGCCGCAAATTTTGCTGCACTGATGCGCGAAGCGGGTACGCATCTTGGCTATGCACTAAGCCAGGTCATACAGCTGATAAACCCTGCCAGCATCATAATTGATGCACCCTGGAGCAATTATCCGGCGTTTAACCATGCGGTAGAGCACACCGTACGGGACAACACGCTGACATTCACCAGTGCTCATACCTCGCTGCATTTTCTCGCTCAGCATCTTCTGCCAGTGCAGGGGCTGGCGCTGGCAGTGATTGAGCAGTATGAGCAGACAGATTACTGACCGATACAACCAGCAGAGCAGTGCGTCATTTACTGCTCCCCGCAGCTTTCCTGCTTAACCTGTAATCTGCGGAAAGCTGATCTGCTATCCAGGCATGCGTTAGTCGCGCGCTGCTGATGGCGGAATAATTGAGGGTGGCGCATGGTGAGTACGCTGTAAAAACCGGCTTTCCAGCAGATTCCATGACGTATAGGCCAGCGCCACTGTCAAAATAATGGTCAGCGCCAGGCCTGCAAAGGCGTTCACGTTGAATATACCTGCGTACTGCAATACCTGAATAATCGGCCAATGATAGAGATATATACCGTAAGAGAGATCGCCAAACTGACTGATTTTTATCTCACGGCATAGGCTGGTACAGCAGAGGAGTACTATGGAAGAGAAAGCAACCGGCTCAATAACAAATGCAAATTTGCTCTGTTTGCATATCAGCCACAGTATCATGGAAACCAGTGAAACGATTCGCAGCCGATCAAATAGTGGCCGATGCATTGCCAGCAGGCTGCCAAAAAAGAAATAGGCGGCGAGGGCGACAAATTGTTTGGCCAGCGTGTCAGCTTTGGGACCGCTATATATAGAGGTGAAGAAGTAGAACCATGCGCAGGAGATGACGAAAATAGCGCCCCATACCCTGAGCGGATTGCGTTTCATCAACGTAACAACAAGCGGCAGCAGGAGATAGAGCGTGAGCTCTGCTTTGATCGTCCAGAGAGAGCCATCCAGAGGCTGATTTGGATTATCAGTGAATACCCCTGGCAGTGTGGGCTGGATAAAATTGAGAAACGTCAGGTTGGCAATCAGATATCGCAGCGTATCGCGATGCTGCAGGAAATCTGCGAGCGGTAACGCCGTCAGAGCGAGGCCAATAGTAAAACAGAGCAGAATGGCAAAGATATAAGCTGGCAGAATGCGCTGTATACGTTTAATGAAGTAATCATTAATTGAACGACTTCTCAAGTAACTTTTAGCAATAAGAAATCCACTTATTGAAAAAAAACCTTTTACAGCAAAATCACTATTCAAATAGTGTGCAAGAAAGCGAATGTCTATGCTTCTGGTAACTTCTGCTGAATGCACCAGTAAAACAATAAAGGCAAGTAATAGTCTGACTATATCGAAATTGTTTTTATTCATGACTGTGTTATTAATTAAATGTTGATGCAGCGTGCAAAAGTGGATTTTTATAAAGCTGAACGCGTCACTAATACTCTCGCAGAGCTGCGATATCAGATATGATACCTATTAGAATTTTAATAATATAAAAAATCAAGCAAAGGTAAGATAAAGCGTGATATTCAGAATTTGCCTGATTTACTGGTTAAAGAAGGATAAAAAACGCTAATCACAGGATTAGCGTTTTACCTGTTATTAGCGAAACAGCTGGAAGGTACGTGATACTTCATAACCAACAATCGACTGCTTACTGGCCATAGTGTTGTAGTAGAGATAATAGAGCACCATCAGCACAGTGATTGCTGTGGCGATAAGCTTTTTCAGCTTTTTAGTTTCCCAGATACAGAGTGAAATCAGTACCGGCTCAACCTGCAACAGATAGTTTGCCAGTCGCCCGCCTGAAGCGTAGTCCTGCAGCGCCATACGCAGGCCGCTGCCGATAGCAAACGTCACAACCAGGATGTAGTAAGTGTAGAATTTCGCCGGATCGAAATTTTTAATTTTTTCGCTCAGCAGCATATAGCTGAAGATAAAAACCAGACCGATATTCTTCAGGTTAGAGAGTGTCAGAATACCCTGTTCCTGAGTCGCTTCAGCATCTGCATAACCCATAGCCCTGTCACCCAGCGCACCAAGATGGCTGGAGAGCACAGAAATCAGCGTCGAACTACCCATAAATGCCAGTGGCAGGCTGGCGATGACGATAACCATTGGCACATATTTGCTTTTGCGCACAATCATTGCCAGCGGAATAAGAATGGCAACGATCGCGGTAGCATGACAGAAAAATGACAGCAAAAATGTGGTGATCATACCCACTTTGCTGCCGCGTGACATATGCCAGACAAAGCCAAGCAGAAACGCTGAGCAGAGCCCGAAGCGAATCTGGTTCATATCTTTGTTGATAAACAGGTGCGCTGAATAGACTGCCAGCGCTACCAGCGGCAGTGGGGTCAGTTTGCGGAAATAGTGCGCATTGACACAGACGGCAATAAAGGCAATAACAAAGATAAAGATATCGGCGTTAGCCGTGAACATCCGCGTTGCACCGGCGATCGCGTAAATAGCTGGCTCATAGCGAAACTCAACAACTGCCTGCCAGAAGCCCTCGATAATAATTTTATCAAGAAACTGTGCATAGAAGTCGCGATACTGGAAGTCATCAAGGCCGGTTCCCAGGCCACGAATACCGCCAAAAGTAAAAAGAACTACTACCGCAATAAAATAAAGCCACGTCCTGATTTGCGCTGTGTTTTCATTTTTACTTAACATGATTTCGACAATAGCGAAGAAAGTCAGGCTAAGACTTATGATCCAGTAAATTCCCATGGTCACAGATTCTTATAGTTTAAAATGCACTTATAACATAGGGCTTTGTTTTGGTAAATATGGGAAAATTCTAATTTTTCCTGGTCCGGTATTTTATCAGATTACTGCCGGGATTATTATTTGTCCATTTTCTGCTATTTTCCATTTCAGCGAAAAATATTTTTCTTTTTCAGACTGTTGCCCCTGCTGCTTGCAGAGAGACTTCTGATGGCGGCAAGCGTTTGCCGTTGTTTTTGCTGATAATAAGGAGCCAGTAAGTGAATTCGTTCCGTCTGACAGTTGCTCTTCTTTTGCTTTATCTGCCACTGGCTTGTGCTGGTAAGGAAATTCCTATCTGGCCGGACGAAAAATTAACAGAGAATGACGCTGTTAATTTTAGTAAAAAGCCCGGTGTTAATAATCGTGCGGTAACCAAAGTTATTACGCCAGAAATGATTTACATACCGCCTGCTGGTAAAAGTAATCACACCGCTGTGCTTATCATTCCGGGAGGGGGGTTTTCTTATATTATGAAAGATCTGGAGGGCATCAATATCGCATCGATATTAAGTCGCCAGGGTTATAGTTCATTTGTGCTTATCTACCGTATGCCGCAGGCTGGAACAGAACAACATCGCCTTGCAGCTTTTGCTGACGTACAGCGCGCACTGCGTATTATCCGTGCCGGCGCAACGCAGTATGGTGTTGATTCCCATCGTATTGGCATTATGGGTTTCTCTGCCGGGGCATTTCTGGCGGCAAACCTGAGTAACGATCCTGATGCTGTTAATTATCCGGTTCGTGACCAGCAGGATCGCGTGTCGGCACGTCCCGATTTCAGCGCGCTGATCTATCCGGTACTATCGTTAAAAGAGGGTGTAACACATTCCGGCACGCGAACTGCACTGTATGGTAAAGCGATTGATCCGCAAACTATTATGCAGCATTCCCAGGAGGCGCGCGTCAGTGATAACACACCGCCAACGTTTTTGGTGCAGGCGCTAAATGATGGCACCGCCTCTCCGCAGAATACGTTGCTGATGTTCGCAGCGTTGCGAGAGCATAAGATAAACACAGAGATGCATCTGTTTCAGCAGGGCGGGCACGGCTTTGGTAGCGGGCAGCAGCTCAGGCTGCCGGTAAAAAACTGGCTGACGCTGTTCGATGAGTGGCAGAGTTCTCTGGCAAAGCCATAAAGCGTATTGCCGGTCATCTGTCTTCATATCTGCATGGCTAGCGGGCAGCCAGTTTTATGGATAATTCATGGATAGCAGCTTGCGGCACCAGGAGGCGGGAATGATTACAGGCAGAGATAGCTGCTTTGTGTGCCTGCCTGTCAGCAATCCGGCATAGTGGCAGACAGACGTTTATCTCTGTTAAGAATGACTCCGCCTGATGATGACTGAGCAACCGGGAAGATAAACGCGTATTAGCTCACCAGCTGGCGCGTATCAATACGCTTTAGCACTACCGCCAGCAGCAGACTACCCAGTAGTGTTACGCCAGCGATCCAGGGAAGATCAAGCCAGGGGCGCGACATGTCGTCATAGTGATGGGTACGCAGAAAGTGAATAAAGAGCGCGTGAAAGCCATAGATCGGCAGGGAATAGCGGGAGATGGTGGCCAGTAGCGGTAAGGGACGCTGGTTCAGCGCGTTTTTAAACAGCACCAGCAGACTGATAGCCGCAATAAACACCAGCGGCCCGCAGTAAAGATACCAGGTATCGTTGAAAGCGCCATTGATTTTCAGCAGCTCTCTGGTGCCCAGGGCAATGCCCGACACGCAAGCGATAAATAAGCCGCCAGCCAGCCAGCTGATGTTGCGCCCCCCCGTATCCATACATCCAATCGCGCGGCCCAGCAGCGCATAAAGCAGATAGTAGATGCTGTCACCGCTGATATAGAGGTTTACAGGCAGCCAGTGAAACGAACCTGCTGACTGGCTTACCGTATTAGGATTGGCTACCACAGCCAGCACCACGACCAGCAGCAGAATATAACGAGGTGGTACATTTTTTACCTGAATGAGCGGTGAAAGCAGATAGATGCCGATGATAGCGAAGAAAAACCAGAGGTGGTAAAACACCGGTTTCTGCAGCAGCTTCATCAGTGAGTGGCTTTCGCTGATCGGTGTAAACCAGGTGATATAGACCAGCGCAACGCTGCTGTAAAACAGCAGACAGAGTACCAGACGGAGTAAATGACGCGGCTGTGCGCTGCGCTCGCCAAAAAAGAGATAGCCTGAAATCATAAAAAACAGCGGTACGCAGACGCGCGACGCTGAGTTCAGCAGATTAGCGATATCCCAGGTAATGCCGCTGGCCGCCATCGGCCCGGTGATATACCAGGTGGTGGTGTGAATCACGATCACCATCAGACAGGCTACCGCGCGTAAATTGTCGATCCAGCTAATTTTTTGCGCCATGTTACCCTCGCGCCCGGTTGATGTCTGGAAGCGTAGCCGCCGGGCTGCAACTCAACAATACAGATAGCGGTAATTCGGAACCCTCTGTCTGTCAGATACGCGCCTGTGCCCGATAGCATCAGGATTTCCGGCTGCACATTGCGCGGTCAAAGGGTATACTGTCGGACTCTTTTTAATTCACCCGTATCCGTGCGAATTCAACATGCAAAAGTTTGATACCAAGACCTTTCAGGGCCTGATCCTGACCTTGCAGGATTACTGGGCGCGTCAGGGCTGCACCATTGTTCAGCCACTGGACATGGAAGTGGGCGCCGGCACCTCACATCCAATGACCTGCCTGCGCGCTATCGGTCCGGAGCCGATGGCCAGCGCCTATGTTCAGCCTTCGCGCCGTCCGACCGATGGCCGCTATGGTGAAAACCCTAACCGTCTGCAGCATTACTATCAGTTTCAGGTGGTGATCAAGCCCAACCCGGACAATCTTCAGGAGCTGTATCTCGGATCGCTGAAAGAGCTGGGTATCGACCCAACAATTCACGATATCCGCTTTGTCGAAGATAACTGGGAAAACCCAACGCTGGGTGCCTGGGGCCTGGGCTGGGAAGTGTGGCTCAACGGTATGGAAGTCACGCAGTTTACCTACTTCCAGCAGGTGGGAGGACTGGAGTGTAAACCGGTTACCGGCGAGATCACCTACGGTCTGGAGCGTCTGGCCATGTATATCCAGGGCGTAGACAGCGTCTACGATCTCACCTGGAGCGACGGTGCATTTGGTAAAACCACCTATGGCGATGTGTTTCATCAGAATGAAGTGGAACAGTCGACTTATAACTTTGAATATGCCGACGTCGATTTTCTGTTCAGCTGCTTTGAGCAGTATGAGAAAGAGGCGCAGCAGCTGCTGGCGCTCGAGAAACCGCTGCCGCTACCGGCTTATGAGCGTATTTTGAAAGCGGCGCACAGCTTTAACCTGCTCGACGCGCGTAAGGCCATTTCAGTCACCGAACGCCAGCGCTATATTCTGCGTATCCGCACCCTGACGAAAGCTGTGGCAGAAGCCTACTATGCGTCGCGTGAAGCGCTGGGTTTCCCGATGTGCAACCGTACTAAGTAAGAGGCAGCCATGACCGATAAAACTTTCCTGGTGGAAATTGGCACCGAAGAGTTGCCTCCGAAAGCCCTGCGCAGCCTGGCAGAAGCCTTTGCTGCACACTTTACTGCTGAGCTGGATAGCGCCGGTGTTACGCACGGCGAGGTGAGCTGGTTTGCTGCACCGCGCCGCCTGGCGCTGAAAGTAGCAGCACTGGCAGCGTCTCAGCCCGATCGTGAGGTTGAGAAGCGCGGGCCGGCGGTATCAGCAGCGTTTGACGCTGACGGAAACCCAACCAAAGCGGCCGAAGGCTGGGCGCGCGGTAATGGGATCACCGTTGCGCAGGCAGAGCGTCTGAGCACGGATAAAGGCGAGTGGCTGGTGCATCGTGCCACGGTTAAGGGCGCAGAGTCGCGCACGCTGCTGCCAGCGATGGTGAGCGCGGCCCTGAGCAAGCTGCCGATACCTAAGCTGATGCGCTGGGGTGCCAGTGATGTTCAGTTTGTTCGTCCGGTTCATACGGTTACGCTGCTGCTGGGGGATGAACTGATCCCGGCGACCATTCTTGGTGTGCACTCGGCGCGAACGATTCGCGGACATCGCTTTATGGGCGAACCGGAATTTGCGCTGGAGCATGCGGATCACTATCCACAGCAGCTGCTGGAGCGCGGCAAAGTAATGGCTGATTACGCCGCGCGTAAAGCCAGAATCAAGGCGGATGCGGAAGCTGCAGCGCAGCAGCTGGGTGGTATCGCCGATCTCAGCGACAGCCTGCTGGAAGAGGTGGCGTCGCTGGTTGAGTGGCCTGTGGTGCTGACCGCAACCTTTGAAGAGAAGTTCCTGGCAGTACCGGCAGAAGCGCTGGTATATACCATGAAAGGCGATCAGAAATATTTCCCGGTCTACAGTGCCGAAGGCAAGCTGCTGCCGAACTTTATCTTTGTGACCAACATTGAATCAGGCGATCCGCAGCAAATCATTGCCGGTAACGAGAAAGTGGTTCGTCCGCGTCTGGCCGATGCTGAATTCTTCTTTAACAGCGATCGTAAAAAGCGCCTTGAAGATAACCTGCCACGTCTGGAGACGGTGCTGTTCCAGAAAGAGCTGGGCACACTGCGCGATAAAACTGACCGTATTCAGGCGTTGTCTGGCTGGATTGCGGCGCAGATTGGCGCTGATGTTAACCACGCTACCCGCGCAGGCCTGCTCTCTAAATGCGACCTGATGACCAATATGGTGTTTGAGTTCACTGACACCCAGGGCGTTATGGGTATGCATTACGCGCGTCATGATGGTGAAGCGGAAGATGTGGCGGTAGCGCTGAATGAGCAGTACCAGCCGCGCTTCGCTGGCGACGAACTGCCCTCCAGTCTGGTCGCGTGCGCCGTGGCGATTGCAGATAAAATGGATACGCTGGCAGGGATTTTTGGTATTGGTCAGCATCCAAAAGGCGATAAAGATCCGTTTGCCCTGCGTCGTGCTGCGCTGGGCGTGCTGCGTATTATCGTTGAAAAAAATCTGCCGCTGGATCTGCAGAGCCTGACCGAAGAGGCAGTACGTCTCTACGGCAGCAAGCTCAGCAACACCAGCGTGGTTGATGAGGTGATCGACTTTATGCTGGGGCGCTTCCGCACCTGGTATCAGGAAGAGGGGCATAGCGTTGATACAATTCAGGCAGTGCTGGCACGTCGTCCAACGCGTCCGGCTGATTTTGATGCGCGCATGAAAGCTGTATCACACTTCCGTACGCTGGAGGCTGCATCGGGACTGGCTGCGGCCAACAAGCGCGTCTCTAATATTCTGGCGAAAGTGTCGGAGCCGCTGAATGAGCACGTTCAGGCTTCACTGCTGAAAGAGAATGCTGAGATCCAGCTGGCGACCTTTGTCACCGCTCTGGAAGACAAGCTGCAACCTTACTTCGCCGAAAGCCGCTATCAGGATGCGCTGGTTGAACTGGCACAGCTGCGTGAGGCGGTCGATAACTTTTTCGACAATGTCATGGTAAACGCAGAAGATGATGCTGTGCGAGTGAATCGCCTGACGCTGCTGGCACAGCTGCGCCGGCTGTTCCTGCAGGTTGCGGATATCTCTCTGCTACAGTAAATCGCCACGCAAAAGAGTAAAAGGGACGAAATTTCGTCCCTTTTTTACGCCTGTTATCCCACCGGCGGAACGGTGCGGGCAAAGCTCTCACGCTGGAAAAGCGTCTCTGCCAGTTCAACCAGCTCCGGACGATTAACACACCAGTTTGGCAGCAGCCGTCGAAAATTAAGATAGCCAATCGCACAGCCTGTGGCGATATCAGCCAGATTCAGTGTGCCGGTATTGAGCAACGTTTTGCGGGCAGCCTCCTGCTCAAGTACATCCAGACCTCGCTGAATTTTATCCCGATTGCGCAGCAGCACCTCTTCAGATTGTTGCGCGCCGGGTCGCATCTGCTCTCGCACAATTATTGCAGCAGCATCATTAATGCCATCAGCCAGTTTTGCCAGCTGGCGCACCTGAAGTGCAGCTAGCGCATCGTCAGGCAGCAGCGCGGGTGTGTCGCCGCGCAGCTCAATAACCTGCGCAATAATTGAGGAGTCATACCAGGTCAGACCGCGATCATCGATCAACGCCGGCACTTTTCCCAGTGGATTGTAGTGTGGCACCTGGCTGTTTTCAGCCCACGGCGTATGATTAACAAACTCAAACGCAATTCCCTTTTCCAGCAGAATCACGGAAACTTTGCGTACAAACGGACTGGTATAGCTGCCGATTAACTTCATGAACGCCTCTGCATAAACGGTGAAACAGCCAGGTTGTGTTGCACCCGATTACTCGCCGGGCAACATAAATGGATTCAGACTACTGCGGGCAAATCCTTCCTGCTCCATACGCGCATCCAGCACCAGTGATGCCAGATCATCAGCCACTGGTTCGATAGCCGGATCCCGCTCCTGGCAGAGCAATTTCATATAGGTGCCGCAGTCGCCACAGCTTTCAGCATTAACGGCGGCCTGCTGTTTGTCGAGTGACCAGGAGTGGAGATCGCGCGTCTGTTCGCAGTTACAGCATTTATCGCTGGTAACATGCCACTCACTCTCGCACAGATTACAGTGCAGATAGCGCAACCCCGGCTGGCCCACAGTTAAATGAACAACCCCGGCAACAGGTATGCTGGCGCAGACCGGGCAGAATTGCCGATGCTCACCATATTCAGCCCGTGCTTTACCCGGAATGGTTTCAGCCATCTGCGCCCAATAGATCGACAGCGCCGCCCAGATAAATGGCGCTTTATCACTACTGACCTGACCAAACTCGCCAGCCAGCAGTGCACTGGCAAGCCGCTCCAGCTCCCCTGATGAGCTTTTCTCCAGGTTTTCCAGCACAGCCAGTGCCTGGCCACTCATCTCTGGCTTGAGCTCTGCAATCAGCGAATGCAGTAAGCGCTGCCAGTGGGGATCGCGCGGATAGCTGTGAATATCCAGTGGCGGCTCGTTACGCTCTGCACTGCTTGCCAGGCGCGAACGCAGGTCAATTTGCAGCGGGTGATCGTAGAGTACAATCTCCTGTGCCTGGGCGATCACAGCTGCAAAGCGCAGATAGTCGCCCAGCGGATTGTTTGTCGCGAGATCGCGCAGGCGCGCGGCACGACGACTGTAGAGATGCTTTAGCCGGGGGAAAAGCAGTGGCGGAATCTGTTCCGCTGTCTGCGGTTCGCGCGCTTCCGGCTGATCCTGCGGAATAATGCGAATACTCATCAGGCACCTTTTCCTGTTACGTCTGACGGTGACGCTGCCGATAAGCGACCAGCAGCACGACTACGCTGATAATAGCACTCTGACCTCTGCATGACCGCCCGGCAAGTTATTTACCCGGTTTCACAACCGCACAGGCAGAGAAATTTTACGTTCTGACCGCGCCAGATCGTGCAACCAGCACAGAGCCCAAAGAAATTTCTCTGAGCAAAGGTTATCGTGACGGCGTTGTCCGATACCCGTTTACAGCAGCAAACAGATATTGCCCCTGATTTAGTGTGGGTATAATGCGACGTAAATCCGATGAGAGCGAAACAGCAGGCAGATAAGCAGACTATGAAAACGATCGCAGGTGTAACTCAGGCCAGGGTATGGCAGCGTAACGCTATTGATACCGCAGAGAGTGACTGGCTGGCGGAGGAGGTGCCGATCGCGCTGGTCTATAACGGAATCTCACATGTAGTGATGATGGGCACGCCGGATAATCTTGAAGCCTTTGCGCTGGGCTTTTCGCTGTCAGAAGGCATTATTGAACAGCCAGCAGAGATTTATGGTATTGACGTAGTGCCGGGCTGCAACGGTATTGAGATACAGATTGAGCTGTCCAGCCGCCGGTTTATGGCACTAAAAGCGCAACGCCGCGCCATGGCAGGACGAACCGGCTGTGGCGTCTGTGGTGTTGAGCAGCTGGATCAGATAGGTAAGCCGCTGCAACCTCTTCCCTTTAGTCAGACATTTGATCTCAGCCTGCTGGACAAGGGACTGGCACAACTGCGCGACTATCAGCCAGCTGGCAATCTGACAGGCTGTACCCATGCTGCGGCATGGCTGGCACCACAGGGTGATCTACTCGGTGGCTGCGAAGATGTAGGGCGCCATGTGGCGCTGGACAAGCTGCTGGGGCTACGCAGTCAGCAGTCGTGGCAGCAGGGCGCAGTGTTGGTGTCCAGCCGCGCCAGCTACGAAATGGTGCAGAAGTCAGCAATGTGCGGCGCAGAGATCCTGTTTGCGGTTTCGGCTGCAACGCAGCTTGCCGTGGAGGTTGCAGAGCGCTGCAATCTGACGCTGGTGGGATTTAGCAAACCGGGACGCGCAACCATCTACACTCATCCCAGCCGTCTGCGCTGAGATGTGATTGCAGGGATCAGATGCTGTAAAACATCAGTGGCTGCAGGCTGGCGGAAAGAGAGGCAGATAATCAGTAAGTTTAGAGAAGGTGCAGCAACTGCAGACCGTCAGGTTCAGAACCTGAGCAGTGCGGTTTTGTTTTGCCTGATCGGACAAATCCTTATCGTTTCTACGGCATTGATAACCCTTTTATGGATCATGATTTTAACTATAATGATCCCACTGCTTACGCGGCACACTGGTAAGGTGATGCTGCAAAACATTCAATGGAGAGGAAGAACATGAGTTATTCACTGCCATCCCTGCCGTACGCCTACGACGCACTGGAACCGCACTTTGACAAGCAGACGATGGAAATCCATCACACCAAACACCACCAGGCCTACGTGAACAATGCTAACGCAGCGCTGGAAGGAACCGAATTTGCTGATATGCCAGTTGAAGAGCTGATCACTAAACTGGATCAGCTGCCAGCTGACAAAAAAGGCCCGCTGCGTAACAACGCGGGTGGCCACGCTAACCATAGCCTGTTCTGGAAAGGTCTGAAAACCGGCACTACTCTGCAGGGCGATCTGAAAGCTGCAATCGAAAAAGATTTCGGCAGCGTGGAAAACTTCCAGGAAGCTTTTGAGAAAGCAGCGGCTACCCGTTTTGGCTCTGGCTGGGCGTGGCTGGTGAAGCAGGGTGACAAGCTGGCTGTTGTATCAACGGCTAACCAGGATAGCCCGCTGATGGGTGAAGCGATCTCCGGAGCATCTGGCTACCCTATCCTCGGCCTGGATGTGTGGGAACACGCTTATTATCTGAAGTATCAGAACAAGCGTCCTGACTATATCAAAGCGTTCTGGAATGTTGTGAACTGGGACGAAGCCGCGGCACGTTTTGCTGCAGCTAATTAATCAGCCTTCATTGCTGCGTAAATAAACCGATGATGATTCATCGGTTTTTTTATCTCTGTCTGAAAAACTTAAACGTTCATTCAACAAAAAAAGCATTCAGGGCCGCAGGCCGGGGATCATTAAGCTGCCGTTGATAGTGCTTTGTTTAGCATCGCACTAAATTTTTACGGAACGTTGATCCCATTATGACCCTTCTCACTAATATCGAAGCAGACGAACGCTCGTCGGCAGCGTTGTTTTTTCCGCTGATCAGCGGCAAATTACGGCCCGATAACCTGTGGCATAGCAGGCGCTTTCGCACCAAATTCGCTCTGAGATCGGCGATCTATCCTGTTACTACGCTAAGGTATCTGCAGCAACTGGCACAGCTGCCATTTTTACCGCAGCTTATGGCCAGTCAGGGTCTGTTGCCCGCTAAACCGCATCGTCCCTATCTTTGCGCCCGCTTCAGTGTCGCGCAGCGCGCACGCGCTATTTTGCAGCATTATCAATGCATTGCACAACTTACCAATCACAGGCTCTGTCAGCTGTTACTGAATCCGGCTGGCACCGATATAGCCCGGCTCACTGGCAAAAATGATGAGCTGTTTGTTATTGGATGCAGCTCTGGCTATTACGATCGCGAAGGTGAAATCACGCTCACGCTGAAGTATCAGGGTATGTTGCTGGCTTCACTCTCATTTTCAATTATTGAAGAGCATAACCGACGCACACTATTTATCGGTGGCCTGCAGGGGCCACGCAAACATATTCCCTCTGAAGCGATTCGCGAGGCTACCAAAGCGGCGCACGGACTGTTTCCCAAGCGGATCCTGATGGAGGCGCTGTTTTTACTGGCTTCTGAGTGTGGTGCAGAGGCGATTGCGGCGGTGGGTGACGAGAGCCATGTTTTTCGCAGCCTGCGCTATCGTCATAGTAAAAGCGATAAATTTTTCGCCAGCTATAGTGAGTTCTGGCTATCGCTTGGCGGCGAATTGCGGGCAGATAGCTGTTATACGCTGCCATTACAAATGGAACGCAAAGCACTGGAGGATATCGCCAGCAAGAAGCGCGCAGAGTATCGTCGTCGCTATGCGTTACTGGATGATCTCATCGGGCAAATTCATCAGGCTACAGGACACGCTCGCCGCGTGACGCAGGTAGCCTGAGCAGACTCAGAACGGCTGCTTCGCGTAGCCGGTCATCACTTTTAGCCCCATTTCTCGTCCCAGTGCGGTCATGGGGTGCACCACTACGAGGCCACGTACGCTCTTCTTCAGCGCGCCCATGTTTGCCTGCTCTTTTTTGGTAATTTCACGACCGAATGGCAGCTTTTGCAGCTGTTGTGCCTCTTTGCTCAGCGTTTCATCACGCACGGTACGCAGACGTTCAATCTCCTGTACCAGCGTTTCTTTCTCTTTCAGCAGCACGCCCAGCTTTTCAGCATCACCTGCTTCCAGCAGCTGCGGTTCTTTGCGATTCAGCGCATCGAGCTGATCGCTGAGGCGTTTAATCTCGGTTTTGACTTGTTCTTTCATTGGGAAAACTCTTTAAGGAAAACAGGCAAAGGATACATCAATTTGTCCCGGGCGGGCAGTGCAGCAGTGCAGCACATTGCCGCAGCGGACTAAATAGCAGGTTTTTTAAACGCCTGTTTATGTGAGATCCGTGAAATAAGCTCAGTCAGTGACAGAACCATCGTTGAGCGTACCATCTGCAGATAGCGCTGCTGCTGCATAACACGCAGTGCTTCATCATCATGCGTTAAGTCAGGCCGGGGCGGCCAGGCAACCACACAGTGCAGTTCACTAAACGGGCCCAGCACTTCATCATCAGTAAAACGATACTCACTGGTGTCATGGTTCAACTCTTCGCGCAAAGCCAGCAGCAGTTCACAATCCTCATACTCCTGACGCGTGATTACGCCCAGACCATAGATCAGTTTAAGACGCACCGATAGCTCACCCAGCGGGCCATTACCTAAAAGCAGCGGCTCAACGGCATATCTCACGGCGTAATCATCTTTGCGGAAAACCTGCAATACCAGCAAATTGACCGCCTCTGCCAGCAGTTCGACCGCAGCAATCAGAAAGCTTCTCACCGAACGACCGGTGTTCAGGCGCTCAAGCACCTGGTTTTCAAAAGCCTGCTTCTCTTCCATCATTGCCTGCATCGTTCAGCTACCGTCCACGGGCACAACCCCTGTCGCACCCGGTTTACCTGTCTGAGGGCGCGCATTATGCCATAGCGTTATAAGCGCTCACCACAGCCTGTACGACATCACTCTCTGTTTTCAGCCCGGAAACCTGCACCAGCGCAGCCTGCGGACCATGCGCCGCGATCAGTGAAGCCAGCTCCTGCGCCTGTGGATCGGCATCGCTGCGATAGTGCATTGCGGCTGCAATACCCTGTACCAGGTTATCGTGCGGCAGCTGATACTCCAGCGTGCCGAGCAGTGGTTTAATCAGGCGATCGCCAGCGCTCAGCTTGCGCAGCGGTTGGCGACCAACGCGCTCTACATCATCTTTCAGCCAGGGATTCTCAAAGCGTGTCAGAATTTTATCGATATAGGCCGCATGTTTTTCAGCGTCGAAAGCATAACGCCTGATTAAAACCGCTCCGCTTTCCTGCATAGCGGCTTTGACTACTGCGCGGACGTTGTTATCAAGAATTGCTTCGCGAATAGTGGTGTGACCCGCCAGCTTACCAAGATAAGCAGTAACAGCGTGACCCGTGTTAAGCGTAAACAGTTTGCGTTCAACAAACGCCATCAGATTGTCAGTCAGCTCCATACCGGCAATAGCGGGCGTTGCACCTTTAAACTGAGTTTTATCTACAATCCATTCGCTGAAGGTTTCAACAGTCACCTCGAGTGGATCGCTGCTACCTGCTTCTGACGGCGGTACAATGCGATCTACCGCAGAGTCTACAAAGCCAATATGTGCTTCTGCCCAGGCGTGATACTGCTCTGGTAAGGCGTTCATCACATGCGTCTTAAGCTGGCTGGTGCCGCGCACCATGTTTTCACAGGCGATGATATTAAGCGGATGTGTATTACCCTTGTCATGACGACGAATCAGCCCCTGAGCCACGCCGTGCGCAATACGTTCCAGGATCTGAGGGCCAACGGCAGTGGTAACCAGATCAACATCAGCAATCAGATCGAGTACTGCATCACTGGTGCTGTTAACGGCGCTAACGCCCGTTACTATTTCAGTTTTTGTCTCTTCGCCAACCACATGAACCGGATACTCATGACGGGCGTTAAGGGCATCCAGCACGACCTGATTGACGTCGGCAAATATCAGCTCAATGCCTGCATCTGCCAGCAGTTTTCCAATAAATCCGCGACCAATATTGCCTGCTCCAAAATGTAACGCTTTCATAAAATTGACCCATATCAAATGACGAAAGGGCGGGCATTTCCGCCCCGATAAGTGGGACGGGCTTGCCCGCCCCAGGGAAATAACAGCTAACCGGTTATGCTTTTACGCTACTACCTGACAGCAACGTCAGTACATCCTGCACGCTGTGAGTCGTTGCCAGCTTCTCAATCACACTTTCATCATCCAGTGCATTGGTCAGGCTGGTAATTACCTGAATATGTTCGTTATTACGTGCAGCGATGCCGATAACCAGTCGGGCAACTTCATCAGGCTCATCACCAAATTGCACGCCCGCTGGATACTGGCAAAACACAACGCCGGTTTTCAGCACGCGATCTTTTGCTTCAACAGTACCGTGTGGCACGGCAATCGACTCGCCCAGGTAGGTTGGGGTGAGTTTCTCGCGGGCCAGCATCGCCTCAACATATTCCGGCTGGACGTAACCGCCTTTTACCAGCTGTTCACCCGCAAAACGGATCGCCTGCTCTTTATTACTGGCATTCAGACCAAGAAACACATTGTCAGCGCCGAGTCTGAACAGATGCGTATTTTCAGTATCAAAACTGTCTGCCAGCGCCGACTGTACCGTTTCGCGATGTGCTTCACTGCGGTTCGCTGCCACCAGACGCTCGGTCAGGTTGCTATAGAGCGCGCTGTCGAGAAAGTTATTCAGTGAAATATGCTGAGCCTGTGGTGCCTGGCGCATTGCACGCTCGGTGAGATCGCGGTGGGTAATCACCAGGTCTACGTCACCCGGCAGCGAATTGATTGCGCTGTTGGTAACTGAGACGTTGGTCAGCCCCGCATCCTGAACCTTTTTACGCAGCACGCCAGCACCCATTGCGCTGGAACCCATACCGGCATCACAGGCAACAATGATTTTCCGCACGTGGCTGACATCCACACTACTGGCATCAGCAACTACCGGTGCGCCAGCTACCGGCTGACCTTTCGACTGAGCTTTCATCTCACGCATACGCTGTGTTGCGATCTCAATATCATCCTCTTCTTTAGCTTTGCTGGTTTTCAGCAGAATTGAGGAGACGACGAATGACACAGCAAAAGCTGCGACAATCGCCGCAACGTTAGCGAAATAGGCACCTTTTGGCGTCATTGCCAGTACTGCCAGAATCGAACCTGGCGAAGCGGGGGAGACCAGACCACCGTTCAGTAATGTCAGCGTGAATACGCCAGTCATACCGCCGAGAATAACCGCCAGCAGCAGACGTGGCGCCATCAGGACATATGGGAAATAGATCTCATGGATGCCACCAAGGAAATGGATGATCGCCGCGCCGCCAGCAGACTGTTTGGCACTGCCGCGACCAAAGAACATATAGGCAACCAGTACGCCCATGCCCGGGCCCGGGTTCGCTTCAATCAGAAAGAAAATTGATTTACCCGCTTCACTCGCCTGCTGAATACCCAGTGGAGAGAAGATACCGTGGTTAATTGCGTTGTTAAGGAACAGAATTTTAGCGGGCTCAACAAAAATCGAGGTCAGCGGCAGAAGGTTGTTCTGCACCATCAGGTTCACCCCGGCGGCAAGAACATGTGACACGCCCTGCACCAGCGGACCAATCGCCAGAAATGCCAGCAGCGCCAGCAGCATCCCGATAATGCCTGCTGAGAAGTTGTTAACCAGCATCTCGAAGCCGCTTTTGATCTTGCCATCCACCGCACGGTCAAAGGCGCGGATTGCCCAGCCACCCAGAGGACCGGCTATCATGGAGCCCAGGAACATCGGCATATCGGCACCCACAATCACCCCCATAGTGGTGATTGCGCCCACTACGCCACCGCGATCGCCCCCCACCAGGCGGCCACCGGTAAAACCAATCAGCAGCGGCAGCAGATAGGTAATCATTGGCCCGACCAGCTTCGCCAGCGTTTCATTCGGGATCCATCCGGTTGGAATAAACAGCGCAGTGATGATACCCCAGGCGATAAACGCACCGATATTTGGCATCACCATATTGCTCAGAAAGCGACCAAAGCTCTGCACTCTGACCTTGACTGATGAGGACATAAACCCACCCCTTATTGAGACGCGCTGCAATAAGAGCGCGCATTTGTTTTTGTTAAGATGTTACGGCGGGGGCCGCGGCATTACTGTATGCATGCGGACTCTAGCACTAGTTTATAACCCTGCGTAGCCTCTGAATGTAGTGTGATCAAGATCACGCTAAACCGGGGTATGCAGGGGTGTTGAGCGTGATGTATGTCACAGAAAAATAGTATAAAAAAGCATCTGTGCCGAAAAAAACAGCACAGCGGGCAATATTATGTGATGGGCGTCACTCTTTTTTAGGTGGGGTTTATTGCAGAAATGTGATTGTCATCACAAAGAATATTTGGTCATAAATGCGCCAGATCACACTTTGTCAGTGGTAAGAGGCAGACGAAAAACCAGGAGCCGCAGGTGAAAAATGGGCAGCGTAAAGGCTGCCCATAAACTTTACTGCCAGGCGCCCTGTACCACACTCTGTGCCTGAGTCAGCGCCTGTGCATTAGCAGAGAGCTCGCTCATCAGGCCGTTGTACTGTGTTGCCTGTTCCTGGGTCGGAAACTGTACGCCGCCATCGTTAAAGCTGACGCGCGCGCCTTGTGACTGCAGATAGTCGCCAGTCTGTACTGCGCTTTGACTCAGCGTCTGCAATCGCGGCAGCAACGGAATAAGTATCGTGGCCGGCTGGGTAACGATTTTTGCAAACGCGGCATCGTAAGATTTTTTCAGATCGTCAGGCTGTTTCAGCGTGGCTTTACTACTGTCTGCCTGCATTTTTGCGCTCTGGATCTGCTGTGTCAGCACACTGAGGTTGCCGCTGGCCTGACGCAGGGCGTCGCGACGGCTCAGATAATCCTGTGGCACGCGAATCGCCGCCAGCTCATCAACCACTGGCCGTATACCCTGTTCTGTAGCCTGATTTACCTGCTGCGAAAAGCCATACAGGATGGCGTAGTCACTGGCGTAGTTGCCAAAGGTTTGCTTCTGATTTTCGCTCAGCGCAGGCAGATGTTCACCACTGCGCATGACGGTGTTCTGCAGAAAATCACTGAATGCTTTACGCTGATCTCCCTCTTTGTCACCGCAGGCGGTGAGTTGTAATACCACCAGTGCGCTGGCAAGCAGCATACCGGTACGCATCCAGATGCGGGAAGTTCCTGACGCCATGTTTCAACTCCTGTCGTGACAAAATGGCAACGTGTGAATCGCTGAGAATGGTCCTAAAGAATAGAGCAATGGCCTGGCGTGTACAACGATCCGGACGCGTCAGTTATGCCATCTGCGGGTTAAAATACCAGCGCCTGACCATCTTTGCGGCTCTCTGTCCCGGCAATATAGAAGCCCTGCGGGTCACGCACAATCGCCTGCGCTCCGCCAAAGTTGTAGCCTGAGAGCGGATCTTCCAGCGTGATGTGATGGCCCATTGCCCGCAGTGTTGCCATGACATTGCGATCAATCCCACTCTCCACGACCACGCTGCGCCCCTCAACCACGCGCCAGCGCGGTGCATCGATGGCCGCCTGCGGATTTTGTCGATGCTGCATAATGCGCAGTGCCAGCTGCAGATGCCCCTGCGCCTGCATTGGGCCGCCCATCACGCCAAACGCCATCAGCGGCTGCCCCTGACCATTCAGCGCAAATGCCGGAATGATTGTGTGAAATGGACGTTTACCACCTGCCACGACATTGGGATGCCGGGGATCAAGCGAAAAGCCGCATCCACGATTCTGCAGGCTGATACCGGTGTCTGGCACCACCACACCTGATCCAAACCCCATATAGTTGGACTGGATAAAAGAGACCATCATGCCGCTGGCATCTGCGGTTGTCAGATAAACTGTGCCGCTCTGCTGCGGTGCGCCAAAGGTAAAATCACCTGCCTGTTCAGGATTGACGAGTGCGGCACGCTGCTGCAGGTAGGCTTTGCTCAGCAGTTGCTCAGCCGGAAATTCCAGATGATCGTAGTCACTGACATACCGCGTGAGATCGGCCAGCGCCAGCTTCATCGCCTCAATAGAGAGATGCAGAGACATGGCAGAGTCAGGTGAATAGCGTCTGATTTCCAGCTGCTCAAGAATGCCGAGCGCAATCAGCGTTGCGATACCCTGGCCATTGGGTGGTAGTTCATGCACGCTGCCGCCAGCAAACGGATGTGATATCAGCGCTACCCAATCCGCCTGATGAGAGTGCAGATCGCTGGCTGAAAGCGCCGCGTGATGCTCACGAGCTGAGGCAATAATTTTTTCCGCCAGTTCACCACGATAAAAGGCCTCGCCATTTGAGGCCGCAATTTTTGCCAGCGTGTCAGCCTGGGCCGGATTAGAAAACAGCTCACCCGCACGAGGCGTGCGTCCCTCAGGGGCAAAGCAGGCGGCGAAACCAGGCTGATGTCCGAGCTTTTCGTAACCCTGTTGCCAGAGGTGCGCAATCAGAGGAGAGACAGGAAAGCCATCACGAGCGTAGCGGATTGCCGGCTGCGCCAGCGTGGTCAGCGGCAGCGAACCAAATCGTTCAGTAAGCGCGCTCCAGGCAGAGACGGCACCAGGCACCGTAACAGATTCCCAGCCCCGCTCCGGCATTGCAGTGCAGTGGCTAAAACGTTGCAGATCCCATGCTGCCGGCGCCCGGCCAGATGCGTTCAGGCCATGCAGTTGCCGGCCATCCCAGACAATCGCAAATGCATCACTGCCAATACCGTTGCCGGTTGGCTCCAGCACGGTCAGTGCCATCGCGGTGGCAACGGCGGCATCTACGGCATTGCCGCCCTGCAGCATAACCTGCAGGCCCGCCTGTGCTGCCAGCGGCTGCGAAGTGGCAACGGCATTGCGCCCCATCATGGGAACGCGATGTGAAGCATAACTGGTGGTGTAATCGGACAGACTCATTACCTCTCCTTTATATGCGTCATGATGGTGCAATCTTGCTGCATTAGTGTGCATAGCCAGCAGCGCTCGTAGGGCAATGTGACGCCGCGATCCGCCAGCAGTGCATTGCGCCGGGAAAAGCAAATCTGGCGCTGTTTTTGCTTCACTCTTTGTATGTTGCGGAGAGTGTGATGAACAGCAACTTTTTATCTGACAGGTAGTTAAGCGCCGTTGTAGTTTTTTGCTATAAGCAAGATTGAAAAATAATCAAAAAACGGGCAGCAATTCCTGGAATCTGACTCATACTTAGAAACCCGGCAAATGTTGCATTGCGCTGAAATCTTTTTGCAGTGTCCAGCAGGCTGTGTCCCGTAACGGTTTTATAACTCTAATGCCAAACCGCTGCGGGATGCAGCCTGATTAAGCCTGGTTTCAGCATCATTTGATGCTTACCTCTCTACTTTACTTTCACGTGCTTCATAGTGAGTTTTAAGGAGTTCTCTATGGAATTAAAAGATCCAATGATTGAATTACTCAGCAGCCTTGAGCAAATCGTTTTGACACGTGATGCTAAGCCTTCCGTTTCAGATATTGCACTCAACACAGTATCCGTTCCCGAGCCACAGCGTTTACGTGAGATGACCGGTATGCAGGTGGATGAATTTGCCCGCGTGATGGGAGTCAGTGTCTCATCAGTAAAAAGCTGGGAAGCGCAACGCACACGTCCATCTGCCACGGCGCGCAAACTGATGAAGCTACTGCAGGCAAACCCCTATCTGGGTCGGCAGCTGCTTGAGTAAAACAATTGTCGGTTCTTCGACCCGCCTGTCAGGCGGGTTTTTTATTTTAGCTGACTAAATTTAGCTGCCTGTCTGGCAAACCACTCTGCCGGAACGTTATAGGGCGGTCGGGAAAGCTGCTGTAACCCCTGTTCAATATTATGATGTGCCTGCTGCCAGAGCTGCGGATTTCCCTGTAGCAGCAGCTCAATCTGCGCCTGCTTTTCAATCAGATAGATACGTGCAAAATCGGGATCGAAGCGAACAATCGCCCGTGTGTTATCAATAATATCTGCCAGCTTAATCGTCTGTGCGTCGGGAGAGGCTTCTGCAGTATGACGGAAGTGCGCCAGCTTGCGTGCCGCACGATTTTTCGCGTGCGGCTGCGCACTATCGGTCAGCATCGCAACCAGGCTGGCGACGCGTGAACCAAACTGCTGTTCAATATCATTCAGTGTGCTTGAGGTATCTTCAACTGTATCGTGCAGCCAGGCGGCCGCAATCATCTCTTCGTCATCCGTTACGCTGCGTACCAGGTCGGCCACAGCCTGGGGATGAACGATATAGGGTTCATCAGTATATTTACGCCGCTGACCCGCAGCAGCATGCAGTGCGGTAGCGAAACGACGTGCCTGTTCTTCCAGTGAATAGTGCATTTTTCACTCTCCGGCAAAGGTAGCTTGCAATTAGATAGTGCGCGATATATCTTAAGCGATATGAATAGTAATCAAGATGGCAAAAAATCAGCGCAACCGCTACTTCAGGTTGATCAGCATCTCTGCTTCGCGCTCTATTCCGCGAATCTGGCAATGCATAAAATCTACCGTCAGCAGCTGGCTGAACTCAGGATCACCTATCCACAATATCTGGTGATGCTGGTGCTCTGGCATCAGGATGATATCAGCGTGTCAGAAATCGGCGAGCAGCTGTTTCTTGACTCCGCCACACTGACGCCGCTGCTGAAGCGTCTGGAGAGTGCCGGTCTGGTACGCCGTCAGCGCTCGCGCCAGGATGAGCGTCAGGTTGCCGTAACCCTCACTTATGAGGGACGCGAACTGCAGACGCGTGCGGCAGCGATCCCCGAGGCGATTCAGTGCGCCGCTGCCTGCGACAGTGAAACCCTGGCGGCGCTAAAGCAGCAACTTGATCTGCTGCGCACCAATCTCAATCGCGCAGAGTAACTGCGCGCCTGAGCCCGATAATAACCCTGCGCATTTATATAGCGCGCTATTATATAGTGAACGGAGATAAATCGATGGCGTTAGAAAAAGTAGTCTATACCGCGAAAGCAAAAGCAACCGGCGGTCGTGATGGACGTGCAACATCATCTGACAATGTGCTGGATGTAAAGCTGGGCGTGCCGAAAGAGATGGGTGGCGCGGGTGGTGAAGTGACCAATCCGGAGCAGCTCTTTGCCGCGGGCTACTCCGCCTGTTTCCTGGGAGCAATGAAGTTTGTTGCCGGGCGTGACAAAATTGCCATGCCAAAGGAGGCATGGATTGAAGGTGAAGTGGGTATCGGTCCAATCCCGACGGGTTTCAATATTGAAGCAACTCTGAATATCCATCTGCCGGAAATGGACGCTGCTGAAGCGCAGAAACTGGTCGATGCTGCTCATATTGTCTGCCCATACTCCAACGCTACCCGCGGCAATATCGACGTTACGCTGAATATCATTAACTAAGCCGTTCTGCTGTCTGATGAGGCTCCTGCAGGAGCCTCTTTTTCAGTGCTGAAGTTGTTTGCTGTAAAAAAATCTGGTCTTGCCATTGGTTAAATGTTCTACTGCGGCGCTTGAAATGACATCGCAGCGACGACTGGCTCAGATTTGTCCCGATCCTGCTTAAGGATGTCACGCTTTCCACTCTACAGGCGAACCTTGCTGTCAAAAAAGAGTCACAGGAACGGTGATAAATCGACACCGGGTCAGGAAATAAAATTTTAAATGAATTATATCAAAGGCTTAACTCAGCAGAAGCTCTCGCTGCTGCTCGCGCTTTATCTTGGCATTCTGCTAAACCTGCCAATCTTCTATCGCCGTTTTGATGGCTTTCTCACGCAATCTACTTTTTCAGACTGGCTCTCTGCCGCTGCAGAAGTGACGGCCGCTGTTCTGCTGACATTTTTCCTGATGCGCCTGCTATCACTTGGCGGCCGGTGGGTTTACCGGGTACTGGCCACGTTGCTGGTTGTGATCTCAGTGGCAGCAGCCTACTACATGACCTTTTTCAATGTCGTGATCGGTTACGGTATTGTGGCGTCAGTGATGACAACCGATATCGATCTCTCCAAAGAGGTGATCGGTCTGCACTTTGTGGTGTGGATGGTGCTGGTGAGTGCGCTGCCACTGCTGCTGATCTGGCGTAACCGGCTGCGTATGACGTTGATTGAGCAGCTAAAAACGCCTGGACATCGCCTTAAACCAGTGGCGATTTTGCTGCTGAGCGTTGCGCTGGTCTGGCTGCCAATTCGTTATTTCGACAAGCTGCAGAAAGCACAGGAAGAGATCACTAATATCGACCTGCCCAGTTACGGCGGTGTAGTGGCACACTCCTATCTGCCTTCAAACTGGATTGCCGCGCTGGGTCTGTTTACCTGGACCAAAGTCGATGAAAAACTGGATAGCGAATCGCTGTTTAATCCGGCAGAGAAATTTACCTATATTGCACCGCCGGGCATTGACGATACCTATGTAGTATTTGTCATTGGTGAAACCACGCGCTGGGATCATATGGGCCTGCTGGGTTATGACCGTGATACCACACCAAAACTGTCGAAAGAGAAGAATCTGGTCGCGTTTCGCGGTGAATCCTGTGATACCGCGACCAAGCTATCGCTACGCTGCATGTTTGTACGCGAAGGCGGCACCATGGATAATCCAGGGCGCACGCTGAAAGAGCAGAATATCTTTGCTGTAATGAAACAGCTCGGCTTTACCTCTGAACTTTTTGCGATGCAGAGTGAAGTCTGGTTCTACGATAATGCAGATGTGAATAATTTCTCGTTCCGCGAGCAGATTGGTTCAGAAAAACGTAACCAGGGTAAAGCGGTTGATGACATGCTGCTGATACCGGAACTCCAGGCATCCCTGCAGCGTTTTCCCAAAGGGAAACATCTGGTGGTACTGCATACCAAAGGCTCGCACTACCTCTACTCGCAACGCTATCCGCGCAGCTTTGCCCGCTATCAGCCAGAGTGCCTGGGTGTTGATGATACCTGCAGTAAAGCACAGTTGATCAACGCTTATGACAACTCGGTGCTCTATGTCGACACGATGCTGGATAGCGTGCTGGATCAGCTACGCGATAAGAAGGCTCTGGTATTTTACGCGGCAGATCATGGTGAATCGATCAGTGAAAATATGCACCTGCATGGTACGCCACGCGAGATGGCACCGGCGGAGCAGTTTCGCGTACCAATGATGGTCTGGGCGTCGGATAAATATCTGGCCGATTCTGCCAACCGCAGTAACTTTGAGCGGCTGCAGGCGCAGCAGCGGATAGGCAAAACACATCGCCATGTAGAGCTGTTTGATACCATTCTTGGCTGTCTGGGTTATACCTCACCAAATGGCGGGATAAACCCGGCAAATAACTGGTGCCAGGCGCCTGCAGCCGCTAAAACATCAGTGAGTCTGTAAACTGAATCGCCCTCTGCCAGCAAAGTGGCTGGCAGGGTTGGCTGCTTTCCAGGCAGTTAACGGCGTTTTAGGGTAAAAGGGATTGACGCTGTAAAGGGGCAGCAGTAATATTCGCCCCCATCGGCGAGTAGCGCAGCTTGGTAGCGCAACTGGTTTGGGACCAGTGGGTCGGAGGTTCGAATCCTCTCTCGCCGACCATCTTCGAAAAGCCTGCTTGTGAAAGCAGGCTTTTTTCATTTGTGGTGGCAGTCAGCTTCTGTTCTGACAAAACGCATCAGGATGGCACTGAAACGCATAACGTCGTAAAAGCGTCACTGCTGCTAAAACTATAAATTTACCTCTTCCGCTGCTGTTCTCACCGCTAAAGATGATTAACCCTCGCTTCCCCTGCGGCATCCCTTGCCACATCAAACGCACACCACTTAATTCGCGGCAAAATCTGCTTATGACCGCTTTGTGCTTTTTACTGATTTCTTATGTGATTATGCCAGCATATTCCGCTGCCTGAACGTCATAACGCACAGGTAATCGTTCATATATTCAGCATTTACTGGCAACTTTTAAATGTTTTTTAGCGGTGATAATCACTGCTATTACCATGCTCAGCCAGATAATCCAGCGGTACTGAGCGCTTTTTCATCGCTTTATATTTCGCATAATCATCACAACACTCTTTTTTATCGTTGCTTGCACTTACTCACACTCTGTGTAAATAACCCTGGGTTGTATTGACGTTCGTTGCAACTGTTGACAAATTGATGCTTCAGTAAAATGTAGAGACGGAAATGCCCGGCCGTTTTATGACGCCAGCGCAACAACAATAACCGCTCACATTCTGGTCGCTTAAAGACCTGCCCGTACCGCATAAAAAAATCAGAGGACGGGCGATGCACACAACATCACATCACAATGGAGCAAAACATGATTAACTCCCTGGCCAAATCCAGGATGCTGAAGGTCGGTCTCAGCCTGATTGCTATGACTGTAGCTGCCGGTGTCCAGGCGAAAACGCTTGTCTACTGTTCAGAAGGTTCTCCGGAAGGTTTTAACCCGCAGCTGTTTACCTCTGGCACCACGTATGATGCCAGCTCCGTGCCGATCTATAACCGTCTGGTTGAGTTCAAAACCGGCACCACAGAGCTGCAGCCTGGCCTGGCTGAAAAGTGGGATGTTAGCGCAGATGGCAAAACCTACACCTTCCATCTGCGTCAGGGTGTTAAGTGGCAGACTACGAAAGAGTTCAAACCAACGCGTCCATTCAATGCGGATGACGTAGTGTTTTCATTTGAACGCCAGCTTGATAAAAACAACAAATTCCACGGCGTCTCTGGCGGCAGCTACGAATATTTTGAAGGCATGGATATGCCGAAGCTGATTGCCAAAGTAGAAAAAGTTGACGATCACACCGTGCGTTTCACGCTGACGCGGCCGGAAGCGCCTTTCCTGGCCGATCTCGGTATGGACTTCGCTTCAATTCTGTCCAAAGAGTATGCGGACAACATGCTGAAAGCAGGTACACCGGAAAAACTCGATCTCAATCCTGTGGGCACGGGTCCTTTTGTGCTGCAGCAGTATCAGAAAGATTCCCGCATTCTGTATAAAGCAAACCCGGATTTCTGGGGCACAAAACCAAAAATTGATCGACTGGTTTTCTCAATCACCCCCGATGCGTCAGTGCGTTACGCCAAACTGCAGAAGGGTGAGTGTCAGGTGATGCCTTATCCGAACCCTGCTGATATCGCCAGCATGAAGAAAGATAGCAAAATCAACCTGATGGAGCAGCCTGGGCTGAACGTCGGTTATCTCTCTTTCAACACTGAGAAGAAGCCGCTGGATAACGTCAAGGTACGCCAGGCGCTGACCATGGCAGTGAACAAGCAGGCGATCATCGACGCAGTTTATCAGGGAGCTGGTCAGGCAGCGAAAAATCTGATTCCGCCGACTATGTGGGGCTACAACGATCAGATAAAAGATTACGCTTACGACCCGGAAAAAGCCAAAGCACTGCTGAAAGAGGCGGGTATGGCTGATGGCTTCTCTATCGATCTCTGGGCAATGCCGGTACAGCGTCCTTATAACCCCAACGCGCGTCGTATGGCGGAAATGGTTCAGGCTGACTGGGCAAAAATTGGCGTGAAAGCCAAAATTGTCACCTACGAGTGGGGCGAATATCTCAAGCGTGCTAAAGCGGGTGAACATCAGACAGTTATGATGGGATGGACCGGCGATAATGGCGATCCGGATAACTTCTTTGCCACGCTGTTTAGCTGTGCGGCAGCAAAAGATGGTTCTAACTATTCGCGCTGGTGCTACAAGCCGTTTGAGGATCTGATTCAGCCAGCACGAGCCGAAGCCGATCACAACAAACGTGTTGAGCTTTACAAGCAGGCGCAGGTGGTTATGCACGATCAGGCACCGGCACTGATTATTGCACACTCTACGGTGTATGAGCCTGTCAGTAAGAAAGTCAGCGGCTACGTAGTGGATCCATTGGGCAAACATCACTTCGAAAACGTCGATATTCAGGAATAACCCTTTCGGATTATCACGGTGAGGGCCAGCATGCTGGCCCTCGGATAGTCACTTCACTATCCGCAGTCCGTACTTTTTTCCGGCAAATACGTTAACAGAAGCGCTTCTTGCGTCGCGCCCGGCTTTGCCGACCGCGCGTTGTGGGCAATGTAGTCCCCTGACGGCGTGCCGTCTCGGGAAAATGATTGAGAATCCGGCTTATGCTGCAATTCATACTCCGACGTCTGGGTCTTGTCATCCCAACGTTTATCGGTATCACTTTGTTGACCTTTGCGTTTGTGCATTTGATCCCCGGCGACCCGGTGCTGATCATGGCGGGCGAACGCGGTATCTCCCCGGAGCGTCACGCTCAGTTGATGGCGCAGTTTGGCCTCGACCAGCCAATGTGGAAACAGTACATCACTTATATCAATGGCGTACTGCATGGCGATCTCGGTATTTCACTGAAAAGCCGTATCCCGGTATGGAATGAGTTTGTGCCGCGTTTTCAGGCAACTCTGGAGCTGGGGATCTGCGCCATGCTTTTCGCTATCGTTGTCGGCATCCCGGTTGGGGTGCTGGCAGCGGTAAAACGCGGGTCTGTTTTTGATCACACCGCAGTAGGTATCTCACTGACTGGCTACTCAATGCCGATTTTCTGGTGGGGTATCATGCTGATTATGCTGGTATCCGTTCAGCTTAACCTCACGCCGGTTTCCGGACGTGTCAGTGACACTATCTTTCTTGACGACAGCCATCCACTAACGGGCTTTATGCTTATCGATACGCTGTTATGGGGCGAGGAGGGCGATTTCAAAGATGCAGTGATGCATATGCTGCTGCCCGCTATTGTACTCGGCACTATTCCACTGGCGGTGATTGTACGTATGACGCGCTCCTCAATGCTGGAGGTACTGGGTGAGGATTATATCCGCACCGCGCGTGCCAAAGGATTGACGCGTATGCGCGTTATCGTGGTTCATGCTCTGCGTAATGCGATGTTGCCGGTGGTCACAGTGATTGGTCTGCAGGTCGGAACGCTGCTGGCGGGCGCGATTTTAACAGAAACCATCTTCTCCTGGCCGGGACTTGGCCGCTGGCTGATTGAAGCCTTGCAACGCCGCGACTATCCGGTGGTGCAGGGCGGCGTATTGCTGGTCGCAATCCTGATTATTCTGGTCAACCTGCTGGTTGATCTGCTGTATGGCGTGGTGAATCCACGCATCAGACATAAAAAATAAGGGGGGAATGATGTCTGCTGTTGATCCCGCAAGCGTAACCGCTGCACCTAAGCCGATGACCCCGTTTCAGGAATTCTGGCACTATTTCAAACGCAATAAAGGCGCAGTGATTGGTCTGATATATATCACGCTGATGCTGCTGATTGCACTCTTTGCCAGTTTACTGGCTCCCCATGCGCCTTCGGAGCAGTTCCGCGACGCGCTGCTGCACCCACCGGTGTGGCAGGAGGGAGGAAGCTGGAAATTTATTCTGGGTACCGATGATGTAGGCCGCGATATTCTTTCACGCCTGATGTATGGCGCGCGGCTCTCACTGCTGGTGGGCTGTCTGGTGGTTGTGCTGTCACTGATTCTTGGCGTGATCTTTGGTCTGATGGCGGGCTATCTTGGCGGCGTGACAGACGCTGTAATCATGCGTCTGGTCGATATTATGCTGGCGCTGCCAAGCCTGCTGCTGGCACTGGTGCTGGTGGCAATCTTTGGCCCCTCTATCGTGAATGCCTCACTGGCGATTACCTTTGTGGCGCTTCCACACTATATCCGTCTGACGCGTGCAGCAGTGCTGGTTGAAATGAGCCGTGACTATGTGACGGCCTCCGGTGTGGCGGGCGCGGGGACACTGCGCCAGATGTTTATCAATATTCTGCCCAACTGCCTGGCACCGCTTATCGTGCAGGCATCACTGGGTTTCTCCAACGCCATCCTTGATATGGCGGCGCTGGGCTTTCTCGGAATGGGGGCGCAGCCACCAACACCGGAGTGGGGCACCATGCTCTCCGATGTGCTGCAGTATGCGCAAAGTGCCTGGTGGGTGGTGACCTTTCCCGGACTGGTCATCCTGCTGACGGTACTGGCATTCAACCTCATGGGCGATGGTTTGCGTGATGCACTCGACCCGAAACTCAAGCAGTAAAGAGGCACCGAGATGGCGTTATTAAATGTAGAGAAGTTATCGGTGCATTTCGGCGACGAAAAAACACCGTT
>CAJYKU010000033.1 GCA_913775175.1 uncultured Pantoea sp. | reverse complement strand
TCTCAGTGAAACCTTAACCTGTGATCTGATTATTCATCAGCAATGCTTGCTGGCGGCCAGTTCTCAAGGCGCATGCCCAGAGAAAGACCACGCGAAGCCAGCACATCTTTAATCTCAGTAAGAGATTAAAGATGTGCTCGCTTCACGTGGTCTGTCACTGGGCATGCGCCTGGAAAACTGGCCACCAGCAAGCATTGCTGATGAATAACCCGATCACAGGTTAAGGTTTCACTGAGAAGGATAAGGTCATGCGCCATCGTAAGAGTGGTCGTCAACTGAACCGTAACAGCAGCCATCGTCAGGCTATGTTCCGCAACATGGCTGGTTCTCTGGTTCGTCATGAGATCATTAAGACGACTCTGCCGAAAGCCAAAGAGCTGCGTCGCGTAGTTGAGCCGCTGATTACTCTTGCCAAGACCGACAGCGTAGCTAATCGTCGTCTGGCATTCGCCCGCACTCGTGATAACGAGATCGTGGCAAAACTGTTTAACGAGCTGGGCCCGCGTTTCGCGAGCCGTGCCGGTGGTTACACTCGTATTCTGAAGTGTGGCTTCCGTGCTGGTGACAACGCTCCGATGGCATACATCGAGCTGGTTGATCGTCCAGAAGCTCAAGCAGAAGCTGCTGCAGAGTAATTTGCAGTATCGTAAAAAACCCGCTTCGGCGGGTTTTTTATTGCCTGCGATTTACCCATACCAGAGTTTTGCTAAGCTATGGCGAGGTATCTCAGGAGAAAGCTATGTGGTTAATCGATGAACTGGTTGAGCAACATATTCGTGAGGCGCAGGAACGCGGTGAACTCAGCAACCTGCCAGGCGAAGGTGCGCCACTGGTGCTGGAAGATAACAGCAATGTGCCGCCTGAACTGCGTACGGCTTTTCATCTGCTGAAAAACGCGGGTTATCTGCCGCCTGAACTGGAAGCGCGCCAGCAGGCACTTGCACTGCACGATCTGTTACAGACGCTTGATCCCGATAAGCCGCAGTGGGCAGAGGTGTCAAAACAGCTGATTTTGCTGGAGAGCCGATTGCAACAGGCAGGTCTTAGTTGCGATTTTTTACATAGCAGCTATCGTTCCGATATCGCCAGACGTCTGGGACAGGAGAAGTAGCATGTATCGTATTGGTCAGCTGGCTAAACTGGCAGATGTCACGCCGGACACCATTCGCTTCTATGAAAAAGAGCAGCTGATGGACCATAAAGAGCGCAGCAGTGGCGGATTCCGGCTCTATAGCGATAGCGATCTGCAACGCCTGCGGTTTATTCGATCGGGCCGACAGCTTGGGTTTACGCTTGCGGCGATCCGCAGCCTGCTGTCGATCCGTGTTGATCCTGAGCATCATACCTGTCAGGAATCAAAAGCGATTGTTGCCGCCCGACTGGCAGAGGTAAATCATGTGGTCGCAGAACTGCAGCGAATTCAGCAATCGCTGCAGCGACTGGCAGAGACCTGCTGCGGAGAGCAGCACAGCACGACCTGCTGTTCGATACTTGAAGCTCTGGAGAAAGGACATGAGCCACTTCCGGAAAAAAGGTGCGGTCCGGGTTAGTTGTATCGCACAGAATCTGTTTTATTACTAAAAGGAGTATCTATGAGTCATTACCAGCATCGTAAAGGCACTATCACTGATAATGCGCTTGCAGCGCTGCTGCATGATCCGCTCTATCATCAGCGTGTTGAGCGAGCGCGAAAAGGCAAAGGCAGTTTTCGGCGGAAAGAAAAATTTGTGAAGCGGGAAAGGGGGGAGGCCAGTGATAAGCAACTATGTTTATCACTGGCCTTCTGCTTTAACAGACGAACAACTGCTTTAGCAGGTTGTCATAATCAGATTTTTGGCGTCTGTTGTTTCAGCAGATCGCGAATTTCCGTGAGCAGCACTTCTTCGCTGGAAGGTTTAGGTGCCGGCTTTTCTACTTCTTTCTTGGTGTAGAGCTTGTTCATCACTTTAATCGCAATAAAAATTGCGAACGCGATAATAACAAAATCAAACACGGTCTGAATAAAACTACCATATTCCATCACCACGGCAGGCACATCGCCCTGCGCAGGTTTCAGTACCCATCTGAACTGTTTAAAATCTACGCCGCCAATCAGCAGACCCAGCGGTGGCATAATGATGTTAGCGACTAATGATGAGACAATCTTGCCAAAAGCAGCACCGATTACCACACCAACAGCCAGGTCTACAACATTGCCACGCATAGCGAAATCGCGAAACTCTTTGAAAAAACTCATGGTTATCTCCCTTGCCTAAGCCAATCGCTAAAGTCTAACAAACCTTTGTGCTTTTTCCATCTTTGCAATCTATTAAGCCGGACAGTACAAAACAAATCGGGACCGGTAATAATCAGAGGAAAAACGGGCTGGGCTGGAACAGACGCTCAACGTCAGGCACAAATTTTTTGTCTGTCAGAAACATAATTACATGATCACCCTGTTCAATTCTGACGTTGGCGTTAGCGATAATAACGTCATCACCGCGTACCACCGCTCCAATCAGGGTGCCAGGTGGCAGTTTGATATTTTCAATCTCACGGCCCACTACGCGCGAGGTGGTCTCATCGCCATGTGCAATCGCTTCAATGGCTTCTGCAATGCCACGGCGCAATGAGGAAACGCCCACAATATCAGCCTTACGCACGTGACTTAACAGTGCAGAGATAGTGGCCTGCTGCGGCGAAATCGCAATATCGATAACGCTGCCCTGCACTAAGTCAACATAGGCACGGCGCTGTATCAGCACCATGGCTTTTCTGGCGCCCATCTTTTTGGCCAGCATCGCTGACATGATGTTTGCTTCATCGTCGTTCGTCACAGCGATGAAGAGATCAACCTGATCAACATGCTCTTCTGCCAGCAATTCCTGATCCGATGCATCGCCATAGAACACTATGGTGTTCTGCAGATGCTCTGCCAGCTCTGCCGCGCGCTGCTGATTACGCTCAATCAGTTTTACGCTGTAGTGCTTTTCCAGCCGCTGTGCCAGACCAAAGCCGATATTGCCTCCGCCCACCAGCATAATGCGTTTGTAGGGTTTTTCCAGCCGCTGCATTTCGCTCATAACGGCACGAATATGCTGACTGGCGGCAATAAAGAACACTTCATCGCCCGCCTCGATAATGGTAGAGCCCTGCGGCCGGATAGGACGATCCTGGCGAAAAATAGCCGCCACCCGCGTATCAATATGCGGCATATGTTCACGCATAATAGAGAGCGGATTACCGACCAGCGGGCCGCCATAGTAGGCTTTCACAACCGCGAGGCTGACTTTGCCGCCAGCGAAATTAACCACCTGCAGCGCCCCGGGATACTGGATCAGGCGATAAATATTATCGATAACCAGCTGTTCAGGTGAGATCAGATGGTCAATCGGTACAGCTTCCGGCATAAACAGCTTATCGCCATCGCGCAGATAATCAGCAGCACGGATTCGTGCAATACGATTGGGCGTGTTAAATAGCGAGTAGGCAATCTGACACGCAATCATATTGGTTTCATCTGAACTGGTCACAGCGACCAGCATATCAGCATCTTCCGCTCCGGCTTCGCGCAATATCCGTGGATGAGAACCATGTCCATGCACAACCCGCAGATCAAATTTGTCCTGCAGCACGCGCAAACGTGAAGGATCGCTATCCACCACGGTGATATCGTTATTTTCACCAACCAGATTTTCAGCCAGCGTACCGCCGACCTGGCCTGCACCGAGGATAATAATTTTCATCGCTCTATTGCTCTCATTAGCGTGCGCCGCGCTACTTTTTCATTAGTTTAGCGTAGAAGAAGCCGTCGCCACCCTCAGCCTGCGGAAAGAGCTGCCAGCCATTCTCTTCTCCCTGCGGCAGTTTTACGGCAACTGCATCATCGTGGGCAGCAAGAAATGCGCTGATCTGTTCCTGATTCTCTTCCGGCAAAATTGAACAGGTAGCATAGAGCAGCGTACCGCCAGATTTCAGATATGGCCAGACAGCGGTCAGGATCTCGCGCTGCAGAGCTGCAAGTTCCGGGATATCCCGATCGCGCCGCAGCCATTTAATATCAGGATGGCGACGTATTACACCGGTGGCGGAGCAGGGAGCATCAAGCAGGATGCGATCAAACATCGCATCACCGCACCACTCTGCTGGCGTACGACCATCGCCCTGACGGACATCAGCGCTCATACCTAATCGCTGCAGGTTTTCCCGTACACGACGAAGGCGTTGTTCATCAATATCAACCGCCATCACCTGTGCCTGTGGTGCCACTTCCAGAATATGTGTGGTTTTGCCGCCAGGCGCGGCGCAGAGATCCAGTACGCTTTCGCCATTTTGTGGTTCCAGCAGCAGTGCGCAGCGCTGAGCCGAGAGATCCTGCACGGTCACCCAGCCCTGATCAAACCCCGGTAACTGGCTAACCGGTGCAGGTGACGTCAGGCAGAGTGAATCGGGTGCATCACCGCACCGGGCATCTTTATCAGCCTGATTAAGCAGTGCCAGCCACGCATCACGTGCATGATGCTGTCGGTTAACGCGCAGCCACATCGGTGGACGCTGATTGTTAGCGTCAACGATCTGCTGCCACTGTTGTGGCCATGCGTGCTGCAGGCGTTTCAGCAGCCAGTTGGGATGAAGATAGCGCTGGGGTGCCTGATCTACCTGAGCCAGCAACGCTTCCTGCTGGCGCTGGAACTGACGTAATACGCCGTTCAGCACGCCTTTAAGATTGGCACGTTTCAATGTCTCTGCGCCGGCAACGGTCTCGGCCAGTGCTGCATGAGGCGGCACACGTGTATAAAGAAGCTGATACAGCCCGACCATAATCAGATAGTGCAGTACACGCTGCTTACCGGTTAAGGGACGCTCCATCAGTTTGCCTATCAGCGCTTCCAGTTGTGGCAGTGTACGCATCACGCCAAAACAGAGCTCCTGCAGCAGAGCAGCATCTTTGTCAGCTACGCCTCTTTGCGCCGCAGGCAGTATCGCACTCAGCGATTCGCCTTTATCTACTACGCGTTCAATAAGTTGCGCCGCAAGCGCGCGCAGGTTAGTCGCTTTTTTCATAATATTTCATCAGACAAATAAGCCCGGTTTATGCCGGGCAGCAGGATCAGGGCAACACGATCCCCGGAGAGAACCATTCACGGCGAGAGTTAAGCAGATCCTGCGCAGACATCGGTTTTTTACCGGCTGGCTGGAGGGAGACCAAATTCAGTACGCCGTCAGCGGTGGCTACCTGAATCCCCTGTTTATCGGCGTGCAGGATCTCGCCAGGCTGCTTGTCCTGATGTGGTAATACCGTGGCCTGCCATACTTTTACCGGCTGCTCATCAACCAGAAAATAGCTCACCGGCCAGGGATTAAAGGCGCGAATACAGCGCTCCAGCTGAGCCGCAGAGAGCTGCCAGTTAAGACGCGCTTCCTCTTTGCTGAGTTTTTCTGCATAGGAAACCTGGTCGCTGTTTTGCGGTTCTGGCTGTGCGCGATTTTCTGCCAGCAACTGCAGCGTCTGCAGCAGGCCCTGAGGACCCAGATCTGCCAGCCGGTCATAAAGTGACGCGCTGGTATCATCGTCATTGATTGCGCAGCTGAGCTTAAACAGCATATCGCCGGTATCCAGACCTGCATCCATCTGCATAATGGTTACACCGGTTTCGCTATCACCAGCCCAGAGCGCACGCTGAATCGGTGCCGCCCCGCGCCAGCGCGGTAGTAGCGAACCGTGAACATTGACACAGCCGAGACGTGGCATTGAGAGTACTGCCTGCGGCAGGATCAGGCCATAAGCCACCACTACCATGATGTCAGCCTGCAAATCCGCAACCAGCTGCTGATTCTCCTCAGGCTTTAGCGATTTTGGCTGAAATACCGGAATGTTGTGCGCCTGCGCTAATACTTTAACCGGGCTTGGTGTGAGTTTGTTGCCGCGTCCGGCAGGACGATCGGGCTGGGTAAAGACGCCAGTTACCTGATGCTCAGATGCAAGCAGCGCGTCAAGATGACGCGCTGCAAAGTCAGGTGTACCGGCAAAAATGATTTTTAACGGTGCAGACACAGTTTAACCTTCTGTTCGCTCTCAGGATGCGCGGGCATTCTGGCGAGCCAGTTTTTCCAGTTTCTGTTTAATGCGCTGACGTTTCAGCGGCGACAGATAATCGATAAATAGCTTACCGTCGAGGTGGTCTATTTCATGCTGAATACAGATTGCCAGCAGGCCATCGGTTTCCAGTTCATAACTCTTGCCGTCGCGATCAAGTGCGCGCACCTTAACCCACTCAGCCCGGGGAACAAATGCGCGCTGCTCAGGAATAGAGAGACAGCCTTCCTCGATGCCGGTTTCGCCGCGTTTTTCCAGCAGCTCCGGGTTAATTAGCACCAGACGCTCTTCGCGACTTTCAGACACATCAATAACGATAATACGCTGGTGGATATCAACCTGCGTAGCGGCGAGGCCAATACCCTCTTCGGCATACATCGTTTCAAACATATCGTCGACAATACGCTGAACGTCGGCATCCACTGCTGCAACCGGTGCAGCAATTTTGCGAAGGCGATCGTCAGGGAAATGTAATACCTGCAAAACTGACATAAATATCCAGATCTATATGCGTTAAAGAAAAGATTACTGGGTCATATTGTAGACTTTTCGCAAGCTGATTGACAGCATTGCACGGCACAGAGACTGCGGTCATGGATGGCAACATGGAAAATATTGAACGGAAGCTCCGGGCAGCAAATATACGTGGTTTAAGTGGAGAAAACGCGTCTCGCTTTATTACTGCCCTGCAGGCTGCTGACGAGGTCGACGATGGGTGGCTGAGCGAGCAGGGACTGGATAACCAGCAGCGTCAGCACTATCTGGCGGCCTGTCCGCGCCAGCTCGATAACACGCGAGCATGGCTGTCTCAACCGCATCATCATCTGATTGACTGCACTGATTTCCGCTATCCTCCACTGCTGAAAGAGATTGCACATTATCCGGCAATGCTGTTTGTTGCCGGTGATACCGCACTGCTCTCCCAGCCGCAACTGGCGGTGGTCGGCAGCCGCAACTGTTCGCCCTATGGTAAAGAGTGGGGGGAGTGGTTCGCGTTACAACTTGCTCTTAGTGGTCTGACTATTACCAGCGGACTGGCACGTGGCATCGACGGCATTGCCCATCGCGCGGCACTGGCTGCCGGAGGAAAAACGCTTGCTGTGCTGGGGAGCGGGCTACAGCATCTCTATCCCAAAACGCACCTCTCACTGGCGGATGAGATCATCACTCAGGGTGGGGCGCTGGTCTCTGAGTTTCCGCTTGCCTGTGCGCCATACGCAAGGAACTTTCCACGGCGTAATCGTATCATCAGTGGGTTAAGCCGCGGCGTACTGGTTGTAGAGGCTTCACTGAGAAGTGGCTCGCTGGTAACGGCGCGTTATGCGCTGGAGCAGAACCGTAACGTCTATGCGCTTCCTGGCTCGCTGGCCAGCCCTGGCAGTGAAGGAGTGCACTGGCTGATACAGCAGGGCGCTTTGCTGGTGGCACACCCCAACAATATTTTAGAAGATCTGCACACTACGCTGCAGTGGCTGCCTGTAAAGTTGCCGGACACAATATATTCACAACTCAGTGACGATGTTCCATTGCCATTTGCCAGTGTGTTGGCTAACGTAGGAGATGAGGTTACACCTGTTGACGTCGTCGCTGAACGTGCCGGCCAACCTGTGCCAGTTATCGCAGCGCAATTGCTGGAACTGGAGTTAGCAGGATGGATCGCAGCTGTACCCGGCGGCTATGTCCGATTAAGGAGGGCATGCCATGTTCGACGTACTTATGTACTTGTTTGAAACCTATATTCATAACGAAGCCGAAATGCGTGTTGATCAGGATAAGCTGACCGATGATTTAACGGATGCCGGATTTCATCGTGAAGATATCTACAATGCGCTGAACTGGCTGGAGCGGCTCGCAGACTATCAGGATGGCCTTGTTGCACCAGTATTGCTGGCAAACGATCCTCTCTCCATGCGGATCTACACCGAGCAGGAGTGTCAGCGTTTAGATGCGGAGTGTCGCGGTTTCGTGCTGTTTCTGGAACAGATCCAGGTACTGAACATGGAAACGCGCGAAATGGTTATTGAACGGGTAATGGCGCTTGATACTCTGGACTTTGATCTGCAGGATCTTAAGTGGGTAGTGCTGATGGTGCTATTTAATATCCCTGGATGTGAAAATGCCTATCAGCAGATGGAAGAACTGCTATTCGACGTCAATGAAGGTATGCTGCATTAATCTGCAATTAATGCCGTAGGTAATATGAGTAAATCAGCACTGTTTAATGTGCAAAAACATGACCCCTGCCCCGAATGTGGGGCAGAACTGGTTATACGTTCAGGCAAACATGGCCCATTTCTTGGATGTGCCAGCTATCCTGCATGCGGCTATATTCGTCCGCTGAAAAATCAAGCCGACGGACATATTGTCAAAGTGCTGGAGGGGCATAGCTGCCCGCAGTGCGGTGCAGACAAAGTGCTGCGTCAGGGACGCTTTGGCATGTTTGTGGGTTGCAGTCATTATCCTGAGTGCGACTATAGCGAAACCATCGATAAGCCTGATGTCACGGCGATTGCCTGTCCACAATGTGCCACAGGCAAGCTGGTACAGCGTCGTTCACGTTATGGTAAAACGTTTCACGCCTGCGATCGCTATCCCGATTGCCAGTTTGCGGTGAATGCAACGCCGGCAGAAGGCGTCTGTCCTCACTGCCAGTTCCCCTTACTAATTGAAAAGAAAACCGCACAGGGTATAAAGCGCTTTTGCGCCAGTAAACGCTGCGGTAAGCCTGTTTTGTCAGATAAAGAGTAATCATGAATCAATCCCTGCATATTCCCGGAAGCACTGACTTCTGTATTGACCGCCTGAAACAGCAGCAGGTCATTGCCTATCCTACTGAGGCTGTATTTGGACTGGGTTGCGACCCGGACAGCGAAGCAGCAGTGATGGCATTACTGACGTTAAAACAGCGCCCGGTTGAGAAAGGCCTGATCCTGATCGCTGCCGAATATCGTCAGCTGACCCCCTATATTGATGACAAAACGCTGACGTCGGCGCAGCGCGAACGTATGTTTGCCAGCTGGCCGGGCCCGGTAACCTGGGTATTACCGGCTCGCCCTTCCACGCCAGCCTGGCTGACCGGACGTTTTAACTCCCTGGCTGTGCGTGTCAGCGATCATCCCGATGTACAGGCTTTGTGCCGTGGTTTTGGTAAACCACTGGTATCAACCAGTGCGAATCTGACCGGGCTTCCCCCATGCCGTAATGCGGCTGAAGTGACTCAGCAGTTTGGTGCTGATTTCCCGGTGCTGCAGGCGGAGACTGGTGGCCGTCTGAATCCTTCAGAAATCCGCGATGTTATTAGCGGTGAACTAATCCGTCAGGGCTGAGATATGGAAGCGTTTGCAGTTTTTGGTCATCCGATTGCACATAGCAAATCTCCTTTTATTCATCGCGAGTTTGCGCAGCAGACCGGTATTGCACACAGTTACGGTCAGGTTTGCGCGCCCCTGGATGCCTTTCCACAGACACTCAGTGACTTTTTTGCAGCGGGTGGCAGGGGCGCTAACGTTACGCTGCCCTTTAAGCAGCAGGCGTGGTCGCTGGCTGACGCGCTCAGCGACAGAGCACGCGTATCCGGAGCAGTGAATACACTACATAAAAAGAGCGATGGCACTCTTTTTGGCGATAACACGGATGGTATTGGCCTGCTAAGCGATCTGCAGCGACTCGATATGATCCAGTCTGGCGATCGTGTTCTGCTGGCTGGTGCCGGAGGAGCGGCACGTGGGGTAATTCTGCCACTACTGGCTGCTGGCTGTTCACTGACAATAGTAAACCGTACTGCCAGTCGGGCAGAGCAGCTGGCTGAACAGTTTGCTGAGTATGGCGGGATTCGGGCAGCCAGTGCTGAGCAGCTTGCTGGCGAATCTTTTGATCTGATTATCAATGCAACATCCAGTAGTGTTACAGGCGAGATCCCAGCGCTACCAGCCGCGCTGATCGGTCAGCAGGTGCGCTGTTATGACATGTTTTACCAGACAGGTCTGACACCGTTTCTGGCGTGGTGCCAGCAGCAGGGCGCTGAGCAACTGGCCGACGGGCTGGGGATGCTGGTGGGGCAGGCCGCACATGCTTTCAGCCTCTGGCATGGTGTTTTGCCGGAGATTGCGCCTGTGATCGCGACGCTCCGGCAGGCGATGCAGCCATGAATCAGGCGATTCACTTCCCCGATCGGGAAGAGTGGGATGCGATACAGCAGGCCGTGCTGTTTCCGGCACTGGTTAATGGCATGGCGGTCACCTGCGCAATTCCATACGCTGCCCTGCGGGCGCGTTTTGGCGCGGGTGAAGCGATGGCGCTGTTTGGCGCACATCGCTGGGATATAGAAGAGGAAGCAGAGCAGCTGATCCGCAAAGATGCGATCAACGATCAGGGCTGGATTTGGTTTTCCTGATCCAGATAATCATTCTTCCACTTAACATAGTTGCCGGAGGAGTAGAGCAAGCCGGCAACTTCAGCGTCGGTCAGCGGGCGGATCTGTTTGACCGGACTTCCTAAATAGAGAAAACCGCTGGCAAGTCGTTTTCCAGGCGGAACCAGACTACCTGCACCAATCATGACATCATCTTCGATAATCGCACCGTCCAGTAAGATTGAGCCCATACCAACTAACACGCGATTACCGATAGTGCAGCCATGCAACATCGCCTTATGTCCGACAGTAACATCTTCTCCTATCAATAACGGGTGCCCCTGCGGGTTTGCAGCTGATTTGTGCGTAACGTGCAGCACGCTGCCATCCTGAATATTACTTCGCTTGCCAATCACGACACGGTTCACATCACCACGAATCGCGACCAGTGGCCAGATACTGACATCATCATCCAGCTGTACATCACCCACGACAACGCTGCTGCTATCTACCATAACGCGCTCACCAGTTTGCGGAATATGGTGCTTATAAGGACGCAGGGCTGCAGACATGATCTTTCTCCTTTAATGAAAACGCTCTTAGCCTGCGACCAAATGCAGCGCGGAACAAGATGAATTTTAACCGGATCGCTCGCGATCAGAGCGAAAAGAACAGAAACTCGCCAGTCAGTAAAAAAGATCGAAAAAAGGGGTTGTGCAAAAAATTCGGATCCCTATAATGCGCCACCACTGAGACGGCAAAGCGGCAACGCAGGCGGCTCAGCAGGGTGTGAAGCGATTCACCCCGCCGGAGAAAAACGCTGAAAAAAGTGTTTGACTCTGAAGGAGGAAAGCGTAATATACGCCACCTCGCAGCAGAGGCCACGCGGCCCGCTGCACTGCTCTTTAACAATTTA
>CAJYKU010000032.1 GCA_913775175.1 uncultured Pantoea sp. | reverse complement strand
TCAACCTCATGGGCGATGGTTTGCGTGATGCACTCGACCCGAAACTCAAGCAGTAAAGAGGCACCGAGATGGCGTTATTAAATGTAGAGAAGTTATCGGTGCATTTCGGCGACGAAAAAACACCGTTTCGCGCAGTTGACCGCGTCAGTTATCAGGTCGAGCAGGGTCAGGTTGTCGGTATTGTCGGTGAGTCAGGCTCAGGTAAGTCAGTCAGTTCGCTGGCGATCATGGGGCTGATCGATTATCCGGGCCGGGTGATGGCGGACAAGCTGGAGTTTAACCAGCGTGATCTGCAGAAGATTTCAGAAAAAGAGCGTCGTCAGCTGGTTGGCGCCGAAGTGGCGATGATTTTTCAGGATCCCATGACCAGCCTGAATCCCTGCTATACGGTGGGTTTTCAGATTATGGAGGCGCTCAAAGTTCATCAGGGCGGCAGCAAACGCACACGCCACCAGCGCGCTATCGATCTGCTGGAACAGGTGGGTATTCCCGATCCCGCTTCACGTCTTGATGTCTATCCACATCAGCTGTCGGGCGGCATGAGCCAGCGTGTGATGATTGCGATGGCGATAGCCTGTAAGCCCAAACTACTGATTGCGGACGAGCCCACCACCGCGCTGGATGTGACAATTCAGGCGCAGATTATTGAACTGCTGCTGGCGCTGCAGAAACAGGAGAATATGGCGCTGATCCTGATTACTCACGATCTGGCGCTGGTGGCGGAAGCGGCACAGCATATTATCGTGATGTATGCCGGACAGGTGGTAGAGAGCGGTAAAGCGTCAGATATCTTTAAAGCTCCGCGCCACCCCTATACGCAGGCGCTGCTACGCGCATTACCGGAATTTGCCGCCGATAAAGCACGACTGGCGTCGCTGCCGGGCGTGGTGCCGGGAAAATATGATCGCCCCAACGGCTGTCTGCTTAATCCACGCTGCCCCTATGTGACCGATCGCTGCCGTACTGAAGAACCTGCGCTGCGCGATATTCCGGGCCGCCAGTCCAAATGCCATTTCCCACTGGATGATGCCGGGAGACCGACCTATGAATCCTGATAACATCGGGCAGGATTACCTGCTGCAGGCGATCGACCTGAAAAAACACTATCCGGTTAAGAAAGGCCTGTTTGGCCAGGAACGACTGGTTAAAGCACTGGATGGCGTCTCTTTTAATCTGGAGCGCGGTAAAACGCTGGCGGTAGTAGGCGAGTCAGGCTGTGGTAAATCCACTCTGGGTCGTCTGCTCACTATGATAGAAACACCGACCGAAGGTCAGCTTTACTGGCATGGACAGGATCTGCTGAAGCACGATCCGCAGGCGCAAAAATTGCGGCGCCAGAAAATCCAGATCGTGTTTCAGAACCCATACGGTTCACTTAATCCGCGTAAAAAAATCAGTCAGATTCTTGAAGAGCCGCTGATCATCAATACCGCATTAAGTAAAGCGGAGCGTCGCGAGAAGACGCTGGAGATGATGGCAAAAGTGGGTCTGAAAAGTGAACATTACGATCGCTATCCGCATATGTTCTCTGGCGGTCAGCGTCAGCGTATTGCTATCGCACGTGGATTAATGCTCGATCCAGACGTTCTGATTGCCGATGAGCCCGTTTCGGCGCTGGATGTATCGGTACGTGCGCAGGTTCTGAATCTGATGATGGATCTGCAGCAGGATATGGGCCTCTCTTACGTCTTTATTTCCCATGACCTCTCAGTGGTAGAGCATATTGCTGACGAAGTGATGGTGATGTATCTGGGGCGCTGTATTGAAAAGGGCAGCAAAGAGGCCATTTTCAGTAATCCCCGCCATCCTTACACTCAGGCGCTGCTCTCTGCGACGCCACGCCTTAATCCGGATGAGCGGCGTGAACGCATTAAATTGACCGGCGAGCTGCCCAGCCCGCTCAATCCACCACCGGGCTGTGCATTCAACGCACGCTGTCGCCGTCGTTTTGGTACCTGTGTTCAGTTGCAGCCAAAACTGAAGCAGTATGGCGAGCAGCTGGTTGCCTGCTTTGCCGTTGACCAGGATGAGAATCAGCCACCGGAACTGCGCTGATTACCACCACTTATTAATAAAGGCTCCTGCGGGAGCCTTTATTTTTGGCAAAAATAGTTCAGTACTGCTAACTTTTTTTCAGCGGGTATTGCGGCTGAATAAGGCGCTGCCGTTTACTTTTGATGCTTATTAGTGGCGCTGATTTAAACCGGCGTAATCGGATATTCCTTAAACTCTTTCTCAGGTTGTTGATGCGTAGAGAGCCAGGGGATTACAAAAAAATAATCATTTTTTTCATTATCTTAATTTGTAAGTATTGAGATCTCTGTTTGAGTTATCGGCAATTTATAAAATCTGTTTTGTCGTTGATTCGCGATCCAGCTCACTTCCTTTTTTCAATCTTAGAGATAAAACAGTTTTATCGAATTTGCGCTTTTAATAATCAGAATTATCTCACCGTCATTTGAGGCGTGTGTTATATTCGCGAAAGATTTCCCTCTGTTTTTACAGGCTCTGATCATGAAGAACTATGACGATCTGCAGCGTTTTAAAGAAAAAACACAGACGCTTGATATCGATTTCAAAGATATGTCGCATCAGGCACAGAACGCCGATCATAATCACTGGGCAATATTGCGCCAGTTGAGTACCGATGATGTTCCGGAATTGGGGCAGGGTCAGCGTATTGATCTGCCACAGCCGCAACCTGTCAGCAGCGATGCCTTTGCAGCATCCTCTGAGCCGTATCCGCTGCCAGGCCAGCAGGCCAGCGTAGCCCCGGTGACGCCTGTTACGTCAGCGAGCAGTTCGCTGTTTCCGCCGCCGATGGGTAAAAGTGTGCCGCCGCCGGTGCCGAAAGCCGTTGTGGTTGAACGCCAGCATAATAGCTCTCTGTTTCCGCCACCGGCTCCTGAATCAGCTAAACCTGAAGCCGCCCCGGTCGCTGCAGAAGCTGCTGTTCCGGCTGCACCAGCAATGGCGAACAGTGCAAGTCCAGGTGCGCCAGCAGCCACCGCACGCTTTGGTTCGCTGTTTCGTACCCGTTCAGCCGAGGCTGCCGTACTATCCAAAGAAACTCTACTCAAACCGTTACTGGAGAAGATTGCCCTATGCCGTTAGTTTGTGTGTGCTCGCCAAAAGGGGGAGTAGGGAAGACCACGATGGCGGCCAACCTTGCATGGAGCCTGGCACGCGCCGGCAGCAAGGTGCTGGCAATCGATTTTGATGTACAGAATGCATTGCGTCTGCATTTTGGTGTACCACTACAGGATGGACGTGGTTTTGTCGCGCGCTCTGATGAGCAGGCTGACTGGAGCCAGTCCATTCTGACCACTGGCGGCAATATTTTTGTTCTGCCCTACGGTGAGGTCACTGAAGAGCAGCGCGAACGCTTTGAATATAAGCTGGGTAGCGATCCTCACTTTTTAAAGCGCGGTCTGGATACAGTATTGCATTATCCGGGGCTGGTGATTGTGGCTGATTTTCCACCAGGCCCAGGACCAGCGCTTAAAGCGATGCAACAGCTTGCCGATATGCATTTAGTCGTGATGCTGGCAGATACCGCTTCTGTATCGCTGCTACCGCAAATAGAAAATAATCGCATGATCGGTCAGCCGCTAAATAATAAACATGGCCACTATTTTGTTCTTAACCAGAGTGATAATCGCCGCAATATTAGCCGGGAAGTAACGGAATTTATGCATCAGCGACTGGGCGATAATTTATTGGGTGTGGTGCACCGAGATGAAAGCGTGACAGAAGCGAACGCGTCCCAGCAGTCGATCTATGACTTCAGCCCTGCTTCGGCGGCAGCTTTCGATATCGAACTGGTGGCAAAGCGCGTCGCTAATCTGCTGGGTATTCAGGTCGGCAAAGGTGAAGTTCAGGCGCCGATTCGCAGTCACTATTAATCGTCAGATACCAGTCTGGCTCAGATAATATCAATAATGCTTTTTCAGGGTGGCTCATGAGTAAACTCGGGTTTTACCTGCTGCTGCTGGTGCTGGCACCAGTAGCAGCGGTAATCATCATCACGCCTATGGATAGCCAGAAACAATATATTTTTGGCTTAATCAGTATTGGAATGATGTTTTTACTGGGCTTGAGTAAAAGCCGTAAAGTAACTGTAGTAATGGTTATTCTTTCTGCGTTGATGTCCACCCGTTATATATGGTGGCGCTCCACAGAGACGCTGGAGTTTAACTCCGAAATTGAAGCTATTCTGGGCATTAGCCTCTATCTGGCAGAACTGTATGTCTGGCTGATTTTAATTCTGGGCTTTTTACAAACGACCTGGCCTTTAAAGCGCACTATCGAACCGCTGCCAGATGATACCAGTCTCTGGCCAACGGTAGATGTTTATGTCCCCACCTATAATGAAAGCCTGGATGTGGTACGTGATACCGTGCTGGCAGCACAGTGTATCGATTATCCGCGCGATAAGATCAATGTCTATCTGCTGGATGATGGTAAACGCAGCGAATTTGCCATGTTTGCTGCCGATGTTGGCGTTGGCTATATTACGCGCGACGACAACCGGCACGCCAAAGCAGGCAATCTCAATCATGCAATGACCCTGACGAAAGGTGAGCTGATTTGCGTATTTGACTGTGACCATGTGGCAACACGTACCTTTTTGCAGGCCACCGTGGGACCATTTTTAAAAGATCCTAAGCTGGCACTGTTGCAGACGCCACACTACTTCTATTCGCCCGATCCCTTTGAGCGTAATCTGCGTGCTGCCCGCTCCATTCCGAATGAAGGCTCGCTGTTTTATGGTCCGGTACAGCAGGGCAACGATAACTGGAATGCGACTTTCTTCTGCGGCTCCTGTGCGGTTATTCGCCGTAGTGCGCTGGAGGAGATTGGTGGCTTTGCGGTGGAAACCGTTACAGAGGATGCGCATACTGCACTGAAAATGCAGCGTCGCGGCTGGGGCTCAGCTTTTCTTGCAATACCGCTGGCTGCCGGGCTGGCAACGGAGCGTCTGGGTCTGCATGTGATCCAGCGTACCCGCTGGGCGCGCGGTATGACACAGATTTTCCGCGTTGATAATCCTCTGTTTGGTCGTGGACTGAAGTGGCAGCAGCGTCTCTGCTATCTCAATGCCATGCTGCATTTCCAGTTTGGTCTGCCGCGCGTAATATTTCTTACCGCACCGCTGGCATATCTGCTGTTTAATCTGAATATTATTCACTCATCGGCGGCACTGATTTTTGCCTATGTTTTGCCGCATCTGGTGATGTCGCTCTACGTGAACTCCCGCATGAATGGCCGTTTTCGCTATACCTTTTGGGGCGAAATCTATGAAACGGTTATGTGTTTCCATCTGGTGATCCCAACACTGCTGACGCTGCTCTCGCCCAAACATGGCAAGTTCAACGTAACTGACAAAGGCGGCCTGCTTGACCAGGGCTTCTTTGATTTCCATATTGTGCGTCCGCATGTGATTGTTGCGGCGCTGTTGTCAGTGGGAATTGTGGCAGGTGTGGTACGCGCCACCGGGCATGACTATTTTGGCGTTGATCCTTATGTTATCGCGCTGAACGTCGGCTGGGCGATTTTCAGCCTGATTATTCTGATGGCGGCGATTGCCGTAGCACGTGAAACCAGGCAGGTGCGTAAAACCATTCGTATTGAGGTACAGATACCGGCGATTATTCACTATGCCAGCGGTATTTCATCGCGCACCCGTACCAGTGATCTTTCTATGGGTGGTGCCCAGCTGGATGCCCCGGATAACCGGCATGAGCATGATGAAATTGAAGAGATCGACCTGCTGCTGAAATCCGGCACCATTACTATTCCGGTCAGTAAAATTTCAGGCAACGATGAGACCATCCGGCTGCGCTTTGGCGCAATGCCGCTGGCCCGTCGTCGCGAGCTGGTGCGGGTTGTGCTGGCACGTGCAGATGCCTGGATCCAGCCAAACTACAAACAAGATAATCCACTGGTATCGCTGGGCACCATTATTCGTACTGTTTTCGAGCTGTTCTGGCTGACATGGAAAGATCGTCGTGGAAAGCACAAGCGTGACAGCCAGCCTGCAGCCAAAGAGGACAAAGCAGTATGAAGAGATTAACGCAAACGCTGCTGGCCAGTTCGCTGACAACCGCGCTGCTGCTGACCCCGGTCTGGGCCGAAGATGCCGAGGTGACGCAGGATAGTGGCGCGCTGGCAGACGTGCCGCCACCCGCCGGGATTAGCAGTGCCGCTGATGCTCAGCTGCGACAGGCCACGGGTAGCACACCTTATATACCAGAGAGTAGTGCCGCGGTATCAGCCGGTTCAGCGACACCTGAGAGTGCTCCGCCTGCGCCCTCTGCGGTAGTGCCAGACTCTGCGTCTGTCGCGGCGGCTGCATCAGAGCCTGCATCTGCAGCCGCAGTATCACAATCAGCGCCAGGCGCTGCATCTTCTGCTGCTGAGCGCGGTTCTGCATCAGATTATGCATACTCTTCAGCCGTGCCTGACTCTGCATCTGCTACCGGGATGACGGAATCTGCATCAGACTCTGCGCCAGCGACTGCAGCAGTGCCGGGATCTGCACCAGAATCTGTCTCTGCTACCGCGATGCCGGATTCTGCACCAGACGCTGCGCCAGCTGCAGTGTTGCCGGAAGCTGTGATCACGCCGGCTTCTCCGGTGACTGCAGGTAGCGCCATTCTTAACCAGCCAGTAAGTAGCACCATTTCTGTTGCTCAGATGGGTCAGGCTCAGGGCATCATGCTGACCGGTGGTCAGTTACAATCGGGCATTACGTTTACCCTGCCCGGTGATGAGGTCACTACTAACGCGCGTCTCAATTTATCACTGCGCGTCTCCACCGCCCTGGCTGCGCGCAACACCTCACTACAGCTGATGCTGAATGGTCAGCCGCTTGGCATTTTACCGCTGAACTCAAGTGACAATGGCGTCAGTGATTATCAGCTGGATATTCCGGCCGCGATGGTGGTGTCGGATAACAATCTGAGTTTCAAAATCAATGATGCAGATAAACTGCTGTGTGAAAAAGAGAGCGCACAGCAGTATCAGGTCACTATTCTGCCCAACACGACGCTGAGTCTGGAAGGGCAGCAGCTGAATATTGGCACCAGCCTGCGTAATTTCCCGCGTCCCTTTATTGATACGCAGCGTATGACACCAGCCAGTGTCACCTTTGGCTTTGCCGACAGCGTGACGCCAGATGCCGTCAGCGCTGCGGTGCTGGTGGCGTCATGGATGGGAATTCAGGCTGACTATCGTGGCATTCGCTTTCCGGTAAGTCGTGGTGAGCTACCTGAGCGCAACGGTATTCTGGTAGGTCATCCGGGAGATAAAATTGGTACGGTCACGCTGCCTGCCAGTAACGGGCCGCTGCTGCAGCTTATCGATAATCCCAATAATCCGGTTTATAAACTGCTGCTGATAGTTGGCAGCGATGACGCCCAGCTGCGTCAGGCAGCCAATCGCCTGACGGCGCGGGCGCTGGCCACCGATGCCAGCCAGCTTGCCGTACAGCCGCAGCCGCTGGCTCAGCGCAAACCTTATGATGCGCCGCGCTGGATCAACACTACCCGCCCGGTGCGTCTGAGTGAGTTGTTGCGTAAAGATCAGAGTCTCACTACCACTGGCATCTGGCATGATGCGCTACGCGTTAATTTCCGTGCCGCACCCGATCTCTTCCTGTGGGATGGCGACACTATTCCGGTTAATCTGCACTACCGCTTTCCATCTGAAAGCTGGATTGATGAGAACAACTCATTTCTGAACGTCGTGCTTAACGGCACATTTCTGCGCAATCTGACGCTGAAAAAAGAGGGGTTACTGGAGAGTGCATGGCACCGGCTCGGCGGCGATGCGCGTCAGGAGCACTATACCCTGAAGCTGGAACCCTATCTGATCTATGGTGATAACCAGCTGGCGCTTTACTTCAACATCAAGCCCAAAGCGGATGCGCCATGCGGTGTGTTGCTGAATAATAATATCAAGAGCCGTATTGAAGAGGACTCATGGATAGATCTGAGCCATACGCGGCACTTCACGATGCTACCCAACCTCTCCTATTTTGTTGGCGCCTCCTTCCCATTCTCGCGGCTGGCTGACTTCTCACAAACCACGCTGCTGCTGCCGGCCAAACCAGGTAATGCTGAAATTGCTACATTGCTGGATATGGCAGCGCGTGCAGGTAACGCCACGGGGATCACTCTGGTACAGAACCAGGTGCTGTTTGGTCTGCCTGAGAGCGGTAGCGGTCTGAACCGGCTGCAGCAGAGCGATGTGCTGGCGGTCAGCACCATGCAGCATAGTCCCTTTATGCAGCAGATGCTGCGTGGCACCGCCTGGCAAACCAGCGGCAGTACGCTGAGCGTAAATGAACCCTCTGTGGTTGATAAGCTGCGCGGCTGGCTCACTGGCGACTGGTATCGCCAGCAACTGGATGCCGATCGCTATTTCTCGTCTAATGAAGCGTGGCGCGGTTTTGTCAGCTATCGCTCACCCTGGAGTGCGGATCGCGTTGTGGTAATGACTGTGGCGACCAGCGATCAGCAGCTACTGCGTTTACATGATGACCTGAACTCTGCGCGTATCAATGCCGGTATTCGTGGCGATACCGCCATCATTACCGATGAGAACGGGATCCGCAGTTTTCGGGTTGGGCCGCAATTCCCGAGCGGTGAAATGCCGTGGTACATGATGGTGGTGTGGTATGCCAACCAGCACTCTGTGCTGATGGCACTGGCGGCGTTGCTGGTTGCCGCGCTGGCTGGCAGCACAACCTGGATCATGCTGAAGCGTCACGCATGGCGACGTCTCAATCCCAAAGATGACAGTCGTTCCGGCAGGAAGTAAGGATAAAATATGCATAAAAACATACTGAGTGCCGGCATCCGCCACGCTCTGCTGCTGGGAAGCGCTCTGGCGTTCTCTCAGCCGCTGCTGGCGGCAGAGAGTGATAATCCTGCGCTGCAGGCGCTGTTTGATCAAGCGGTTTACTGGCATCAGAAAGCGCACGACGACCTGGCTAAGGCGTCACTGCGGAAAATTCTGCTGGTAGAGCCCAATAACAGCCATGCACTTTATCTGCTGGCGCTCTATTCACAGCAGAGCGGCAGCATGGCTGAGGCGGCACAGTGGCGCGCCCGGCTGAGCGCGGTTTCACCTGATGATGCACGTCTGACCGAGCTGGACAACGCGCGGCAGTTGCAGAGTATTCCACAGGCGCAACTGTCACTGGCGCGTCAGCAGGCACGCAGCGGCAATATTGCCGCTGCGCTGCAGACCTGGCGTAATACCTTTAGCGGTAATGAACCGCCGCCCAGCGTGGCCGCTGAATATTATCTGACCATGGCGGGCGATCGTACGCTGCTGCCGCAGGCTATAGACGCACTGCGCCAGTTTTCCGCCGAACACCCTCAGGATACTGGTGCCAGACTGGCGCTGGGCAAAGCGATGACTTATCAGGAGTCGACCCGCCGTCAGGGTATCGATCTGCTGGCTGGTATGGCTGATGGTAATAAAGAAGCCGATCGCTCGCTACGTCAGGCGCTGCTCTGGCTTGCTCCGCAACCCTCTGATGCGCCTGCTTATCAGACGTGGCAGCAGCGCCATCCGCAGGATAGTGCGGTGCTGGATTACTATCGTAAAAATGTGGGGGGCTCTGAGAAGGGTGCCGGCTTTACCGCGCTTAACAGCGGCGATGTCAGTAATGCTCAGAGCAATTTTGAAAAAGTGTTGCAGGCCAACCCACAGGATGCTGATGCACTGGCCGGAATGGGCTATGTGGCACAGCGTGCCGGACGTTACGCTGAAGCGGCGGATTACCTCAATCGGGCGGCTCAGCTGGGCGGCGATCAGAGTGCCGCGCGTCAGCAACAGGCCGCTGACTCTGATTTTTATGCACGACTGGCGACCGCGCAGCAGGCGCTGAAAAACGGTGACAGTGCGCAAGCGCTGGCACTGAGTGAACCGCTGACCCAGGCTGAGGGTGATAAAGGCATTGCGGCACAACTGTTCCGTGCCGATGTGCTGCGCCGTAGTAATCAGCCTCAGCAGGCCGAGCAGATCTACCGCGACATTTTGCAACGTGATACCACTAATCGCTATGCCAGAGAGGGATTGTTCTATGTGCTGCGCCAGCAGAATCGCAGTGCTGAAGCGAATAGCCTGCTTGCCTCGCTGCCGGACAGCGTGCGCCAGAGCGTAGCACCGCGCGGCAACAACAGCGATCCTATTCGCGCTCAGGCTAAACGTGAGCAGGCAGCGGGAAATAGTGCGGCTGCTATCGCCACGCTAACCAATGGGGTGCAGCGCTATCCGACAGATGGCTGGCTGCGTCTGGACCTGGCACGTCTGTATCGTGCCCAGGGCAATACAATGATGGCTGCCAGCGTCATGCAGCCGGTGATGCGCAATGGAGCCAGCAGCGGTGAGCTCTATGCCGGTGCGCTTAATGCCAGCGAAAGCGAGGCCTGGCAGCAGGCCAGTCAGCTGCTGGCCCGTATTCCTGAGCGCAATAAAACCAGTGCGATGCGCGAACTGGCACAGCGCGTAAACTTTAATTTGCAGATGGCTACCGCCGATCAATATCTGGCTCAGGGGTCAACGGCAGCGGCGGCCAATACCCTGCGGGCGCTGGCTGCAACCCCGCCAGCCAATCCGGTGGATGCGGGCAATCTGGCAGAAAAACTGGCTAAAGCCGGCGATATCACCACTGCGGTTGCTGTGGTGCGCAGCAATATGCAGCGTGGCGTGCAGGGTAACGCTGGCGACTACGCCGCACAGGTAACTGTGCTGAATCAGGCTGGATTAGGTAATGAAGCCCAGCGCTTCCTGAGTTCACCAGAACTACAGGCGCGCAGTACGCCGACACAGCTGGCGGGTCTGCGCAATGGATACCTTATCAATGAGGTTGATCGTCTGCGCGAGCAGAAGCAGTACGCTGCCGCCTATGACAAGCTGGTGGGCGCACTGCAACAGGATCCGCAAAACCGCGATCTGATGTTTGCGATGGCGCGTCTGTATCAGTCCGGCAAGATGAATAAAGAGGCGGGCGTGGTCTATGACTATCTGATGACGCAGGATACGCCGCAGCAGGATGCGCGCACCGGAGCAATCAACGTGGCGCTGGCGCAGAATGATGTCAGTAAAGCCAATACGCTGACGCGCGGGCTGCGCAACGAAGAGACGCCGGAGCGTCTGCTGCTGCTGGCGCGTGTGGCTGAAGCGAATGGTGAACATAGCGAAGCGGTGCGCTATCTGCGCACCGCGCGCGGTAAAATGATTGGCCTGCAGGGAGCACAGAGCGGTAGCGTGCCGATGGTGGGCGGGCTGGCTCTGGCTGATAATCCCTTTATCAACCGCAGTACGTCACCGGTTGGCCGTACCGCTTCCAGCTACGGTGCGGTAATGCCGTGGCAGAACGCGCCAGCGGCAGGCAGTGCGGCAGAGAGCTCGCTGGCAGGCAACACGCAGCTTGTGCAGCAGAATCAGACGTTGCATCAAATCGATACCATGCTGGATGATCTGCAGGAGAAAACCGGCACCTGGGTGCGGGGACAGATGCAGGTACGAGGACGTGATGGTGAATCGGGCCTGAGTAAACTGACCGAAGCCAAAGCGCCGCTGACGTTCTCCACTGTGCCGTTTGGCGAGTCGCGCTTTGACTTTACGCTGACGCCGGTTTCTTTAACGGCGGGCAGCGCGGGCGGCGATGCCTGGCGTCGCTTTGGCAGTAATGCTCTGGTGCAGGGCAATGTGGTTGCTGCCGGCAATGCCAAAATTGACGATGTCCCTGCCGCCACTACTGACTCGCAGTCCGCTTCGGGTGTTGAGCTGAATATGGCTCTCAAAGGCGACAGTTATAAAATCGATCTTGGCAGCACGCCGCTGGGTCAGGATCTCAGCACACTGGTGGGAGGGGTGCAGTGGTCACCTAAACTCACTGACTTCCTGACGCTGATTTTAACCGGCGAACGCCGCGCGATAACGGACAGTTTGCTCTCTTACGTTGGCGCTGAAGATAAAACCAGCGGCAAACGCTGGGGGCGTGTCACTAAAAACGGTGCTAACGCGTTGCTGAGCTATGATAATGGCGATGCAGGTCTCTATGCGGGTGCCGGCGCTTACAGCTATCTTGGCGAAAACGTTGCGAGTAACCAGAGCGTCCAGGCCACGGCGGGTGTCTATGTACGTCCTTTCCACAGTGACGATCGCGAGCTCAAGGTTGGGATGAACCTGTCATGGATGGATTACTCTAAAAACCTGAGCTACTTCAGCTATGGACAGGGCGGCTACTTTAGCCCGCAAAACTACGCTTCTGTCTCTTTCCCGGTAGATTTCAGTCGCGAGTTTGACGACCTGAAAGTGAATGTGGGTGGCTCGGTGGGATACCAGTCCTACAGCCAGGATAAGAGCGCCTATTTCCCGGGTGATAACGGATTGCAGTCGCAGCTGCAGAGCCTGGCCGACCGTGGCTTTGTAAAAAGCGCCTATTACAGCGGAAACAGTAAAAATGGTGTGGGTTATAACCTCCATGCAGGCGCGGACTATAAGATCAATAAAGATGTCACCATCGGCGGACAGCTGGGCTATGACACCTTTGGCGACTATAACGAAAGCACTGCTAATCTCTACTTCCGCTATATGTTCGGAGATAATTAATGAGTGAACAACGAGCCGCCCACGTTGCGCATCCGCATCAGCCTGGCTGGTTTGATCTGGCCAGTGCGATGATTAAGAGCGTGCTAGAGAATGGCGGTGAAGAGACGACAGCGTTTCTCACCAGTATGGGGGAAACGCTGGCTACGCGTTATCCGCTGCCAGATGCACATACCGTACAGGATCTGGAACGCGAGATGAACCTGCAGCTGGCTCGCTTTGGCTGGGGATTTGTTCAGCTGCAACCAACAGAGACAGCGATTCAGATTCAGCACCATGCTCTGCCGCCAGGCGACGGTACGCTGTCGATTGAACGCTGGCAGCTGGCAATGGGTACGATACTGAGCGGCCTGTATGCACAGTGGTTGCACGCCCAGGGTGGCAGTACAGCGGTACCGCTGACGCTGGAAAAAAATGATGGCATAACGCTGCTTTATCAATATAAATAGGAAAAGCTGTAATGCGTGTAATGCAGTGCTGGCGTCAGTGGATGCTCTGTTTGATGATGATGTTTTTTAGTATGCAGACAATGGCAAAAGGATGGGATACCTATAAAAGCCGCTTTCTGCAAAGTGATGGACGAATTGTTGATACCGCCAACAAGGGAGTCAGCCATACCGAAGGTCAGGGCTATGGCATGTTACTGGCGGTGGCGAATAACGATCGCGCCACGTTTGATCTGATCTGGCACTGGACACGCACTCATCTGCATAACACAAAAAACGATCTGTTCTACTGGCGCTATGTACCTGACGCCGCCGAACCTGTCGCAGATAAAAATGATGCCAGCGATGGTGACATTCTTATCGCCTGGGCGCTACAGCGCGCAGCGCAAAAGTGGGGCGGAAATTATCAGCAGGCCTCGGATCGTATTCAGCGTGCGGTTATCAAACTTCTGGTGATCGACTACGCCGGGCGTAAAGTGATGCTGCCGGGTGCCACTGGCTTTAATAAATCGAGCTACGTTGTGCTCAATCCCTCCTATTTTCTGTTTGCCGCGTGGCAGGAGTTTGCGCAGCAGAGCCATTTACGCATCTGGAATCAGTTAATTGATGATGGTATGACGCTGCTGGGTGAAATTCAGCTGGGCAAAATCGATCTGCCGCCAGACTGGATAGCACTCAATGCAGATGGTTCACTGACGCCAGCAGTAGGGTATTCCAGCCGTTTTAGCTATGACGCGATTCGTGTGCCGTTAAATATCTGGTGGTACGATCCGCAAAGTCTGCATCTGGGACCGTTTCAGCGCCTCTGGCAGCGCTATCCGCGTCAGACTACGCCCGCCTGGTTTGATGTGCTGAGCGGGAATGCCGCACCCTACAACATGGAGGGGGGACTCACTGCTGTGCGTGATTTAACTCTCAATGAGACCGCTAACCTCAGCGATCGCATTCAGCCAGAGCAGAACTACTTCTCGGCCAGCCTGCAGTTGCTGGTATGGCTTGCCTGGCAGGAAAAACGGTAATGACATTCAGGCGCACGCAGGTGCGCCTGTTTACTCTCCCGCCTTGCTCTGTTCGCGTGTCAAAATAGCCCTTCTCTTAATCAGTCAGCGATATTCGCAACGATCGCGGCGCAAAACCCGGATGACCTGGGATATACTTGCTGCACATTCAGGCTACTATCACTGCAAATTATGGCGGCATTGCGGCCGGGAGAGGTTTTGTTGCGCGTCAGTCGTTCGTTAACGATCAAGCAGATGGCTACCGTTTCTGCGGTTGCGCTGGTGACAATCTGTATCTTTATTGTCATTCAGCTCTTTCATTTTGTGCAGCAGCGCAGAATTGATTATGCCCAGCAGATGGAGAATGTAGCGCATACGGTGCGTCAGCCGCTGTCAGAAGCGGTGCTTAAAGCTGATATTCCACAGGCTGAGCATATTCTCAATACGCTGAAACCCGCCGGAATTTTATCGCGTGCTGATGTCGTATTACCCAATGCGTTCCAGGCACTGCATGCAGACTTTGCGCCTGAAAAGCCGGTACCGCGTCTGGTGGCGCGCCTGTTTGAGCTGCCGGTGCAGATCACCCTGCCGCTCTATGCTATCGAGCGTGGCGGCGTGCCTAAACCGATCGCCTACCTGGTACTACAGGCGGACTCATCGCGTGTTTATCAGTTTCTGCTTAGCACGCTCTCTACGATGATCACGACCTATCTGCTGCTGGCGCTGATCCTCTCTGTCTCTCTGAGCTGGTGTATCAACCGGCTGATTGTTCATCCGCTGCGCAATATCTCGCGTGAGCTACAGGAGCTGCCGCCACCGGCAATTCTTACTCACAAATTAGCGCTGCCCGCTAACCATCGCGACGATGAGATAGGCATGCTGATCCGCAGCTACAATCGCAATCAGCAGGTACTGGAATCGATCCACGATGAGATGAGCCGGCTGACGACGCATTTTCCGGTTACCGATTTGCCAAATCGTACGCTGTTTCTCGCGCTGCTGGAGCAGCATCTGCAGCAGCAGCGCACCAGACAGCCGTGGAGCGTAATGGTGATCCGCATTGAAACGCTGCAGGAAGCGAATGGAATACTCAGCGATGAGCAGCGCGATACCCTGATGCTGACGTTGGTGGAAAAGATCCGCAGCACTATCGACGATCACACGCTGCTGGCGCAACTCGGCCCCAGCGATTTTGCCCTGCTGATGAAGATGGCGCACAATCCATTCCGCGCTATGCGGCTGGCACGCAGTCTGATGTTGCGCATCAATCAACCGGTGAATCTGCATCAGCTACAGCTCAGGCCTAACGCCAGTATCGGCTTATCACTCTATGATGAGAGCCTGTTCTCAGCGCGTGAGCAGCTGGACCGGGCGACGTCGGCGATGATGTCAGCGCGTCATCAGGGCAAGAACCAGATCCTGTTTTTCGACCCTGCCCTCACTGAGCGGGCGCAAAAGCGGCTGACGCAGGAGCACGATATCCTGCAGGGTCTGCAGGATGGACAGTTTGCACTCTACCTGCAGCCGCAAATTAATATGGCAACCGGCAAGCTGGCCGGTGCGGAAGCGCTGCTGCGTATGCGCATGGCGAATGGCAGTTATGGCTTACCGGAAGAGTTTATCGCCAGCGCCGAAGAGATTGGGGTGATTTCAGCTATTGGTCGCTGGGTTGTTGAGGAGTCGTGCCGCATTCTGGCAGGCTGGCAGCGGCGGGGCATTTCACTGCCATTAAGCGTAAATATTTCAGCAATGCAGCTGCGCGACAGCAGTATGGTCACGCACCTGCAGAGTCTGCTGGAACGCCATCGTATTGAGCCGGGCCATTTTATACTGGAAATTACCGAAACAGCTCAGATGGGAGATGCGGAGCAGGCAATCGCACTGCTGCGTACACTGCGGCAAACCGGCGTTGCTGTTGCGCTGGACGATTTTGGCATGGGCTACTCCAACCTTAACTATTTGCATCAGTTTAAAGCGCTGCCGGTCAGCAAACTCAAAATGGATCGTACCTTTGTTGCTGCTCTGCCCGATGATGACACCATGGTGCGGATTGTGGCGGCAATTGCTGAGATTATCGATTTAGAAGTGATTGCTGAAGGTGTGGAAACCGCTGAGCAGCGTGACTGGCTGCTGGCGCGCGGAATCGCGATTGGACAGGGCTACCTCTATGCCGAAGCGCTGCCGCTAAGCACCTTTGAACACTGCTGGCTGGGTACCGCTTTATCGCAGAAATAGCGCGCTTATTAATTGATTCATGGGAAAAAACCGCATACCGATGGTAGCTGAAGCGTTTCAGTTCATAGTTAGAGTTTTGTAACTTTTGTAAGGAATGTCAAGGTATACTCATATTGTTAATCGGGTGTTATTTTCAGGATATCGGTAAGGTTTCACGCTTCAGGCGGCTTGCCGCATGCGTTTCTCCCTGACACTGGCGGTGAATGCCGTCTCTACCTGGACACCTGTTATGAAACTGTTTAAAAGCCTCTACTTTCAGGTGCTGGTTGCCATCGGCATCGGCGTCCTGCTAGGCCACTTTTATCCTGAATTAGGCGCGCAGATGAAGCCGCTTGGTGATGGTTTCGTTAAGCTGATCAAGATGATCATCGCCCCCGTGATTTTCTGTACGGTGGTGACCGGTATTGCCGGCATGGAGAGCATGAAAGCGGTTGGGCGCACCGGGGCAGTGGCGCTACTCTACTTTGAAATTGTCAGTACCATCGCACTGCTTATAGGCCTGGTGGTCGTGAATATTATTCAGCCTGGCGCTGGCATGAACGTCGATCCGGCAACGCTGGATGCGAAAGCGGTTGCCGTTTATGCGCAGCAGGCTGAGCAGCAGGGCGTGGTGGCTTTTCTGCTGGATGTGATCCCAGGCAGCGTTATCGGCGCATTTGCCAGCGGTAATATTCTGCAGGTATTGCTGTTTGCTATTCTGTTTGGTTTTGCACTGCATCGACTGGGCAGCGCCGGAACCGTAATGTTCAATGTCATCGAGAGCTTCTCAAAAGTGATCTTTGGCGTGATCAATATGATTATGCGTCTTGCACCTATCGGTGCTTTTGGCGCCATGGCATTTACCATTGGTAAATATGGTGTAGGTTCACTGGTGCAGCTGGGCCAGCTGATAATCTGCTTCTATATTACCTGCATACTCTTTGTTGTGATTGTGCTGGGTGCCATTGCTCGCTGGGCCGGCTTCAATATCTTTAAATTTATTGGCTATATCAAAGAAGAACTGCTGATTGTGCTGGGCACCTCCTCATCGGAGTCAGCGCTGCCGCGTATGCTGGATAAGATGGAAAAACTGGGCTGTAAAAAGTCTGTGGTTGGCCTGGTTATCCCAACCGGCTACTCCTTCAATCTGGATGGCACATCTATCTATCTGACCATGGCGGCGGTCTTTATTGCACAGGCTACCAATGCGCATATGGATATATTCCACCAGATCACGTTGCTGGTTGTACTACTGCTCTCGTCTAAAGGAGCGGCGGGTGTAACGGGTAGTGGCTTTATTGTACTGGCAGCGACGTTATCCGCCGTGGGCCATCTGCCGGTAGCAGGTCTGGCGCTGATCCTGGGTATCGACCGCTTTATGTCTGAAGCGCGTGCGTTAACCAATCTGGTTGGTAACGGCGTCGCTACAGTTGTGGTAGCAAAATGGGTCGGACAGCTGGATGAAAACCAGATGAAAGCAACCCTTTCTGCCGGGAAAAAGATCAGCCACGTCTCACATACTGGCGCATAATCGTCAATTTTCGTTAATTTCTGATTAAATGCCCGCTGTCGCTTGCCCTGACAGCGGGCATTTGCATAATAAACCCCGTTGATTTTTTTCCCGATTTTTTTCCTCGTTGCGTGACTTCCTGATTTTCCTGTGGTCAAAGGAACTGTCATTAAATAAACGCGGTAGTAACATGCCGCGCAGTCCACTCTGTCAGTGGCTAATCAGGCCGCGCTAATGAGCGTTTATCAGTTTGAGTAGGGGTTCACATGCAGGGCACCAGAATTCGGCTTTTGGTTGGCGGATTGCTGCTTGCAGCGACCGGTTTCGGCGCACAGGCCGAAACACTCCAGCCCGATCCCGCGTGGCAGGAGGGTAAACTGGACAATGGGTTCAGTTGGCAACTGCTGGCCACACCACAACGTCCCAGCGATCGTATTGAGCTGCGTCTGGTGGTTAACACCGGATCGCTGGTTGAGAGTCCGCAGCAGACGGGTTTCAGTCATCTGTTATCGCGCCTGGCGATGGTGCATAACGCGGCGCTGGATACCAATCAGCAGCGCGCGCTGTGGCAGCAGGCGATGGATCCGCAGCGTCCGTTGCCGCCCGCGATCTCATCATATGATTACACCCAGTATAATCTCAGCCTGCCAAATAACCGGCCGGAGTTGCTGAAAGAAGCACTGAACTGGCTGGCTGCAACGGCGGGCAAAATGACTATTGAAGAGCAGGTTGTTGCTACTGCGCTAAACGCCACGGATCCCATCGCAACCTGGCCGCCTGATGCACAGGATGTCTGGTGGCGCTATCGGCTGAAAGGCTCTGCAATGCTGGCTCATGATCCTGGCGAACAGCCGCGCGTGCCGGTTGATTTGGCCCAGCTCAGTAACTTTTATAAGCAGTGGTATACGCCAGATAATATGACGCTGTACGTTGTGGGTAATGTCGACAGCCGCAGTATCATGGAGCAGATCGGTAAAACCTTCTCGTCGCTGAAAGGCAAACGCGATATGCCAGCGCCGTTGCCTACACTATCGCCGTTACCGCATCAGCCGGTCAATCTGATGGATAGCCGCCTGACTCAGGACCGTCTTTCACTGGTCTGGGATACACCCTGGCAGCCTATTCGCGAGTCGCAATATCTGCAACGTTACTGGCAGAGCGATCTGGCGCGTGAAGCACTGTTCTGGCATGTGCAGCGCGCACTGACAGATAACAAAGCGCAGCGCGTTCAGATTGGTTTTGACTGTCGTGTGCTCTATCAGCGTGCGCAGTGTTCGATCAATATGGAGAGCCCTAATGCCTCTCTGGTTCAGAATATGAATCAGGTGGCGAAAGCGCTGGCGACAGTACGCGATAAGGGGCTGCCACAGGATGAATTTGATGCGCTGATGGCGCAAAAACTGCTGGAACTCAACAAGCTGTTTACCACCTATGCACGCACGGATACTGATATTCTGATGGGGCAGCGCCTGCGCTCGCAGCAGAATTCCGTGGTGGATATTGCGCCTGAGCAGTATCAGAAACTGCGTCAGGCATTTCTGAGTGGCTTAACCCGCGAGCAGCTCAATCAGGAGTTGCGCCAGGAGCTGACGCAGGAGCTGACAATGGTGCTGATTCAGCCGCAGGGTGAAGCAGAAACCAATGTGAGTACGCTTCAGGAGAGCTGGGATAAGATTATGGCGATACCTGATGCACCGGCAGCAGCAGAGAGCAGCAGCGAGCAGGCCATACCTGCTTCATAGCGTTCAGATAACGCGGTGTCGTATAACCCGGCGCAATCAGACTGTTGTTGCGCCGGTTTTGATCTCTGCCGGGATGCAACAAGCAGGCATCCCGGCGGCGAAAGCTGTCAGGTTTTCGCCCGCAACCATTCGGTTACCAGCATCGGCCAGCTTGCCAGCGGCAAATCAGCCACGCCACGGATGCCAAAACCGTGACCGCCTTTCTGATAAAAATGCACTTCTGCTGGTATCTGATGTTCACGCAGGGCGCTGAAAAATAGCATACTGTGATTCACGGAAACCGTTTCATCATCCGTGGCGTGGATCAGCAGCGTTGGCGGCGTTTGCGCATGTACCCGTGTTTCCAGCGAGAAAGCATCAATGCTTTTGCGATCTGGCCAGGCTCCCAGCAGCCGGGTACGTGCGCTCTCATGTGCCAGACCATCGCGCATACTGATTATGGGGTAGATCAGCACCATGGCATCGGGACGCGCTGTCAGGGTATCGTGCTGATCCTGTACCGGGTAGAGCTGTTCATGAAAGCGCGTGCCCAGTGAAGCAGCGACATGCCCGCCAGCGGAAAATCCCATCATAACAATATATTTGCCATTTTTTTCCTGCTGCGCTCTGGCGCGTAACAGACGCATCGCCCGCTGTGCATCGGCAAGAGGCGCATCAGCGCCCTCATGATGGCCATCATAGGGCAGCCGATAAGTCATTACAGCCAGCGTATAGCCCATTGAGGTGAAGAATGTAGCCAGAGCACTCCCTTCGCGATCGATTAGTACGCGCTGATAACCACCGCCTGGTGCCACCAGCAGCGTAATGCCATTAGAGGTTTGCGGGTGCCAGAGTGCAATTTCCGGGCAGCGTACGCCGATCGCCGCGCGATCGTAAGGTTCATACTCTTTAGCCAGATCGATAATCTGTGGTTGCGCATGCGAATCGCTCGCGCCTGGCGCATCGCCGGATGGCCAGATATTGATAATTTCTGTATGCATAGTCCTCTCCTGAGCAAAACGCCTGGTGGTTGAGTTATCACCTGAGGAGCAGCGTGGCGCTTTTGATTAAAACATGGCCTTGTTTTGTATCAGCGTCCAGTCAGGCAGTACGATTTTTGTCAGATTCAGACCAGAGCGCACGGCTGATTAACCCATTGAATAAAAGAGACTATATCCAGCAGGCTACTCTGTATTGCTGCAGATGCGCATAGCGTGAAGCAACATAGGGTATTAAGTAAAAGTTGCAGGATAAAGCAGAGGATTAAGCCAAATTATTGTGGTGCGGGCAGGGCCAGTTTCTGACAGCTGTTGAGTTACCCTGGCACGATATCGCATCATTTTTTGCGACAGGGTTCTCCTGCACAAAGACAGAGCCCTCTCTGCTGCTGTCACAGCGGGTCGCGGACAGAGAGCCGGGTTCGGGCGGGAAAAGCGGATGCGCCAGCTGAGAAACCTGGGCTATAATGCTTTCAGTACAGCTCACTCTGTTTGCGGAGCGGACCATGCCAGCATTCTGTTTTTTTGAGAAGGGTAAGCAGATCGTCGCCCTGGAATTACCGGACGCGAAAAAATCCACGCAACTGGTTAACCTGGGATGGAAAAAACTGTTTGAAGAAGTCTCTGCCCGCGATGCTGAAAGCGCACTGGCCCGACTGGCTGATATTCGCAGAGAGGAGCGCGCAACAGAGTGCGCTTTTGTCACAGCGCCTCTGTTCAGTAGTCTGCTCACCGCGATGCTGAAATAACTCTGCCGGGTTACCGCTGGTGCAGCGCCAATCGGGGGTAATCCGCCCGCTAACAGTAAACACGCCGCTGTGATGGCGATAATTCACGCGTGGAATATTGATTCAGGCGCAGCAGGGCGATTCAGAGCGCAGCCTCATCGTCCAGTGCGGCAACAATGCTCTTTTCCATTTTCTCCGGCGTAGTGATCGGGGCAAAGCGTCGCAACGGTTTGCCGTCGCGTCCAAGCAGAAATTTAGTGAAATTCCATTTGATCCGCTCGCCCGGTATGCCCGGCAGCGCCTGTTTCAGATAGCGAAACACCGGATGTGCCGCGGCACCGTTGACCTCAACTTTTTCAAACATCGGAAAGCTCACACCGTAGTTGATATGACAGGTCTGCGCGATATCGTCGGCATTACCTGGCTCCTGCTTACCGAACTGATTGCAGGGGAACCCCAGTATAATCAGCCCTCTGGCAGCATATTTCTGATAGAGCGTTTCCAGACCGGCATACTGTGGTGTAAAACCGCAGTGACTGGCGGTGTTAACGACCAGAACCAGTTTACCCGCGTAATCAGCCATTGAGATAAGCTGCCCCTGTAGCGTGGTGGCGCTTAGTTGATAAAACGTTGTCATGTCGTCTCCTTACCGCAGCATCCGCTTACCCTGCTGCTCCGCTGGTGGCAGCAGATGCTGCCCGCATAAATCGCTTATCGCTCTGACGGCGATCAATATCTGCATAGTGACCTTTTGCGTTATGACAGATATAGCAGCGGCAGTCTCTGTATCTGTTACGGCACACTCACAGTTATTACTTATCAGAATCATGATAAAGAGAAATCGGAACCTTTATCACGTAAAGCGGATAGAGGTCCGGATTTCTCTTCGATCCGTGCTCTGCAATGCTGTTTAGTATAGAGAGCGGTAACAGATAATGGTGCGGATAAAGATATTTATCAGTAAGGGATCACTCGTTTATAGTCAGATGCAGCAGTAAATTGATGATCAAACAAACAACAATTTATAGTCGCATTTTCGGATGGAAAAATGACCGTTTACGATTCACTTCTCGCGTTTTCGCTGGCTGCACTACTGCTGACTCTTACACCAGGTCTGGATACCGCGCTGATTGTGCGAACGGCCTGTGCCGAAGGCGGTAAAAAGGCGTTTCATGCCGCACTGGGTATTGATGCTGGCTGCTTTATCTGGGGCGCATTGGTAGCACTGGGTCTTGGCGCACTGCTGGCGGTTTCAGCACTGGCCTATACCGTGGTGAAAGTGTGTGGTGCGCTCTGGCTGTGCTGGCTGGGTCTGCAGCTACTGCGTCGTCCCCGCTCTTCTTTTATCTGTCACGATGGCAACACTGCTCTGCATCGAAATAACTGGTTTATTCGCGGGCTGCTGGGCAATGTGCTGAACCCTAAAATGGGCATCTTCTATGTCTCTTTTTTGCCTCAGTTTATTCCTGCCGGCCACTCACCGCTGATATGGACATTTATTCTGGTCAGCATCCATGTTGCGCTCGGGACAATATGGTCAGTTACGCTGATTTTATCCACGCACTTTGCCGCAGCACTATTAAAGAAACAACGCGTTATCAGAGTGATGGACAGAGCCACCGGCGGCCTGTTTTTATGCTTTGCGGCGAAACTGGCTCTCAGTAGCCGATAAGAGCAGCTGACAGATGCTGGTCTCCAGCATTGAGTTCCGGATCGATTAGTGCGCCGATGCGCAATGCAATAAGCCTTTATCGCCACCCTCGGGCACAATAGCGGGCGGTGCCCGCAGCAAGGCGCCAGCACTGACTGGTGGGGCTGAATTTCAGCACGGCCCGATAGCTGGCCACAGCGGGTGCAGAACGCTATCGCGAGCTGATTCACCCGTTAAGTGGCTGTTGCCGATGCTTCTCTGCTGTTCATGTGTCGTGTCTCGACTATCTTTAATGAGACCTGGATATAAGAAGGAGAGAGCATGACACGCCTGGGAAAAGTAGCCAGCTGGGGAGCCGGGATCCTGTTGCTGCTGATAGTGGTGCTGGTGGTAGTGATTGCCACCTTTGACTGGAATCGTCTGAAGCCAACCATTAATCAGAAAGTTTCCGCCGAGCTGAACCGGCCATTTGCCATTCGTGGCGACCTGGGCGTGCACTGGGCGCGTAACCGCGATGAAGCGGGCTGGCGTAGCTGGATCCCGTGGCCTCAGGTACATGCTGAAGATATAATGCTGGGCAATCCGCCCGATATTCCTGAAGTCACCATGGTGCATCTGCAGCGGGCTGATGCCACGCTCTCTCCACTGGCACTGCTGCATCAGGAGATCTATCTGCCGTGGATTAAGCTGCACAGTCCCGATGCCCGCCTGATACAGCTTTCCAGTAAAAAGAATAACTGGACGTTCAATCTCGCCAGTAGTGAAAACAGTGATGCTGACACAGCGCCCTCTGCCTGGTCGTTTCGTATGGATAATATCCTGTTTGATCAGGGAGAGCTGCGCTATCGCGATGAGGTTAATCGCGCCGATGTTACGGTCAATATCAACTCTCTTGGCAAACCGGTGCCTTATGCCCAGGTGACGGGTGGCAACGATCAACAAAAGGGAGCGGGTGACTTTGTTTTTGGCTGGCAGGCGAAAGGAACTTACAACCAGCAGCAGCTCACTGGCGAGGGAAAAATTGGTGGTATGCTGTCGTTGCGCAGTAAAACCACGCCGTTCCCGCTGCAGGTTGATCTGCGCAACGGCACCACACGTGTGCGGCTGGAAGGCACACTGCAGGACCCCATGAATCTCGGCGGACTTGATGTGCGGCTGCGTTTTTCCGGCGATACGCTGGCAAATCTTTACGGTCTGACTGGCGTGCTGCTACCCGATACGCCGCCCTACGAAACTGATGGGCATCTGACCGCCCGTTTTAACGATACAAAAGGCACGCTGTTTCGCTACGAAAAATTCAATGGTCATATCGGTGATAGCGACATCCATGGCTCGCTCACCTATCGTCAGGGCAAGCCGCGACCGAAGCTCAGCGGAGAGCTGACCTCGCGTCAGCTGCGTATGGCCGATCTGGGACCGCTGATAGGGGTGAATTCTGGCAAGGGCAGTGAAAAAACTGCCCGTGCCAAAGCACAGCGTGGTGAAGCATCTGAGCAACCTGCTGATCGTGTGCTGCCGCATGACAAGTTTGAAACCAAAAGCTGGGATGTAATGGATGCGGATGTGAAGTTTAGCGGCCAGCGTATTGAGCACAGCAGCAAGCTGCCACTGAGCGATCTCTACACACATCTGACGCTGGAAAAAGGCGACCTGCTGCTCGATCCGCTGCGTTTTGGTATGGCGGGGGGTAATATCAACACCACTATTCGTCTTGAAGGAAACCGCTCGCCGATGCGCGGTCGTGCCGATCTGCACGCACGTAAATTACAGCTGCGGCAGCTGTTCCCGGATGTCACTGCGATGCAGCGCAGTCTTGGTCAGCTGAACGGTGACGCAACGCTAAGCGGAACCGGTAACTCGGTTGCAGATCTGCTCGGCACCAGCAACGGACAGCTGCGGCTGCTGATGAACGATGGGCTGATTAGCCGCAATCTTATGGAGATAGCCGGACTTAATGTCGGAAACTATCTGGTTGGAAAACTGTTTGGTGATGATGAAGTGCGTATCAACTGCGCGGCCACCGATTTAACGCTGCGTCAGGGAGTCGCGACACCACGTCTGTTTGTATTTGACACTGAAAATGCGGTTATTAATGTCAGCGGCAACGTCAATCTGGCCAGTGAACGGCTCGATCTGTCAATTGACCCTGAGAGCAAAGGGATCCGCATTATTACCCTGCGATCTCCACTCTACGTGCGCGGCACATTTAAAAATCCGGATGCGGGTGTTAAAACCGGACCACTGCTTGCACGCGGTGCGGCGGCGGTTGCGCTGGGTGCTGTTGTCGCGCCAGCTGCAGCGTTGCTGGCGCTAATTTCACCCAGCGACAACAACGATAACCAGTGCAGCACGGTGCTACAGCAGATGAAGAGCCAGAAATAATCAGCTGCGCCACAGCACCTTAATGATGTGATAGCCAAATGCGGTTTTCACCGGCCCGTACGGTTTCAGAAGCGGGCAGGTGAAGACCGCTTTATCAAAGGCTGGCACCATCTGTCCCTGACGAAACTCGCCCAGATCACCACCGTTGCGCCCGGAAGGGCAGGTCGAATGTTTTTTTGCCAGTTGCTGAAAATTGCCGCCTTTTTCCAGCTGCGCCAGCAGAGATTTGGCCTGAGCTTCCTCTTTCACGAGGATATGTAAAGCTGCTGCGGTTTTCGCCATCATCAGGTCTCACTATGTATAATGTGCGCCGCATTATAGCGTTCTTTTTTTCTGATCCAACTGAGTGAAATGTCAATATGCGTTTAAATCCCGGTCAACAGCGTGCTGTGGAATTTGTCACCGGCCCCTGCCTGGTGCTGGCTGGCGCAGGTTCCGGTAAAACCCGCGTAATCACCAATAAGATTGCTCACCTGATCCGGACATGCGGTTATCAGGCACGCCATATTGCCGCGGTGACGTTTACCAATAAAGCATCGCGCGAAATGAAAGAGCGCGTGGCGCAAACGCTGGGGCGCAAAGAGGCACGTGGCCTGATGATCTCAACTTTCCATACGCTTGGTCTGGAGATTATTAAGCGCGAATATGCCGCACTTGGCATGAAATCGAGCTTTTCACTGTTTGACGATCAGGATCAGCTGGCGCTGCTTAAAGATTTAACCAGTCAGTGGCTGGAAGAGGATAAAACCCAGCTACAGCAGCTGATAAGCGCGATCTCCGGCTGGAAAAACGATCTGATCGATCCACAGGGGGCGGCGGCACAGGCAACGCTGCCGCGCGATCGTATTTTTGCGCACTGCTATCAGCTCTATGATGAGCACCTGAAATCGTGCAACGTACTGGATTTTGACGATCTTATCCGGTTGCCAACGCTGCTGCTACAGCGTAATGAGGCGGTGCGTGAGCGCTGGCAGCAGCGTATCCGTTATTTGCTGGTGGATGAGTATCAGGATACCAACACCAGCCAGTATGAGCTGGTGAAGCTGCTGGTAGGGGCGCGGGCGCGCTTCACTGTGGTTGGCGACGACGATCAGTCGATTTACTCGTGGCGCGGTGCGCGGCCGCAAAATTTAGTGCTGCTCAAAGAGGATTTTCCGGCACTGGAGGTGGTGAAGCTGGAGCAGAACTATCGCTCTTCGCAACGTATTCTGAAAGCGGCTAACATACTGATTGCCAACAATCCGCATGTGTTTGAGAAACGACTTTTCTCTGAACTGGGTATCGGCGATCCGCTAAAAGTGCTGAGTGCCAATAACGAAGAGCATGAAGCGGAGCGTGTAACCGGAGAGCTGATTGCGCACCACTTTATCAATCGCACCCAGTATAAAGATTACGCCATTCTCTATCGCGGTAATCATCAGTCACGTGTGTTTGAAAAACTGCTGATGCAGAACCGCATTCCCTATCGTATCTCTGGCGGCACCTCTTTTTTCTCGCGACCGGAGATCAAGGATCTGCTGGCTTATCTGCGCGTACTCACTAATCAGGAAGATGACAGCGCTTTCCTGCGAATTGTGAACACGCCGCGACGCGAAATCGGCCCGGCCACGCTGCAAAAGCTGGGAGAGTGGGCCACATTGCGTAACAAAAGCCTGTTCAACGCCAGTTTTGATATGGGATTAGCTCAGACGCTGAGCGGCCGGGGTCTTGAGCATCTGCAGCGTTTTACGCACTGGCTGAATGAGATTATTGCACTGACGGAGCGTGAGCCGATTAGTGCGGTACGCGATCTGATTCAGGGTATTGATTATCAGAGCTGGCTGTTTGAGACCTCTGGCAGCCCGAAAGCGGCAGAGATGCGCATGAAGAACGTCAATACGCTGTTTCAGTGGATGACAGAGATGCTGGAGGGCGATGAGCTTAATGAACCTATGACGCTGGCACAGGTTGTTACGCGTTTCACGCTGCGCGATATGATGGAACGCGGCGAAAGCGATGAAGATCTTGATCAGGTTCAGCTGATGACGCTGCACGCGTCAAAAGGTCTGGAGTTTCCCTATGTCTACCTGGTGGGCATGGAAGAGGGATTACTACCGCATCAGAGCAGTATTGATGAAAACAATATCGAAGAGGAGCGACGACTCGCTTATGTCGGGATCACCCGGGCGCAGAAAGAGCTGACCTTTACACTGTGCCGCGAGCGGCGTCAGTATGGAGAGCTGATGCGGCCGGAACCGAGCCGCTTTCTGCTGGAACTGCCGCAGGATGATGTGGTGTGGGAGCATGAGAAAAAAGCGATCAGTGCGGAAGAGCGGGTTAAAACCGGTCAGACGCGCGTCGCCGGATTGCGCGCGATGCTGGCAAATGCGAAAAAAGGGTAGCCAGATAACCGCAGCAGAAGAGTTGCGCTAAACCAGCGTATAACAGAAGTGTTTTAACGCCGTTGAGTTAGCGCAACAGAGTCTGTTACGAGATAGTCAGTTGCCAGTGCACATAGGACTGATAGTGGCTCTCCTGCTCCAGCAGCTCAGCGCGGAGTGGATGCTCCTCCAGCCAGCCCGCTGGCAGCGTCAGGTGCAGTGTATCCTCTTCTGCCTCCAGCTGCACCGCAGGCAGCGTATCGTCACGGCGGCGGGTAGAAAAGAGGATCGCCAGGCGCAGTAAGCGGCTAAGCCGCTCAGCCATACGTGGTGGCACCGCATTTTGCTGCGCCAGCAGCGCCAGGTCGATATTACCGCTCTGATTCTGCAGCAGACAGGCCAGCACTTTTTTCTGTGCGGGCGTAAAACCCGGCAGATCGAGATGGCGGATCAGATAGGCCGCGTGCTGCGGAGCCTGACGAAAATCGACGCTCAGGCCAATTTCATGTACGGCGCAGGCGCTCAGCAGCAGATCGTGACAGCGCTGATCGAGTTTCCATTGCTGGCTGACTTGCTGAAAAAAACGCTCTGCCAGCTGGCGTACCCGGCTTGCCTGTTCCACATCGATAGAAAAGCGGCGCTGTACATTATGCAGAGTGCGGCTGCGAATATCGCGATCAATCGGCAGATGAAGCATACCGTAGACCAGCCCTTCACGCAGCGCGCCACCAGCCAGCGTCATGCTGTCAATTTTCAGCTCATTGAAGATAGCGATAAGAATTGATAAGCCGCTGGGAAACACCAGCGCCCGCTCCAGCGTCAGCCCTTCAATTTCCAGCTCCTCCAGCTTGCCGCACTGAATGGCTCGCTGACGAAGCTGCTGAAGTTTATTCAGGGTGATACGCTCATCCATGCCCTGCGCGACCATGATCTCCTGTAGCGCTTGCACGGTACCAGAGGCACCTACACAGACCTGCCAGCCTTTTTCCTGCAGCGCTGCTGCTACCGGACGCAAAATATCGCGTGCCGCCTCTTCTGCCCGGGCAAAGTTCTCCTGCGCCAGATGACGATCGCTGAAAAAACGTTCCAGCCAGGTCACACAGCCCATCGACAGGCTAAATAACCGGGTAGCGTGCGAGCCTTCGCCGGTAACCAGTTCGGTGCTGCCACCGCCAATATCCACGACCAGACGCTGATCGGAACCGCCGGTGGTATGCGCAACGCCCTGATAAATCAGACGTGCCTCTTCCTCACCGCTGATAACATTTACCGGACAGCCAAGGATCGCTTCTGCCGTAGTCAGAAAGGTGTGGGCGTTATCTGCGATACGCAGCGTAGCGGTTGCCACCACGCGTATCTGCGCCAGCGGAATATCCTGCACCTGCTCAGAGAAGAGCCTCAGACACTGCCAGCCGCGCTGCATCGCCTCTGCTGAAAGCTGATTTTGTGCATCCAGCCCCGCAGCCAGCCGAACTTTGCGTTTAATACGCGCGACGGTCTGAATACTGCCCGAGACTTCGCGCACCACCAGCATATGAAAGCTGTTAGACCCAAGGTCGATTGCTGCATAAAGTGATGATGCGCTGAGCATGAGTGACTTAACCTGAACGTTTACGGTTATGGTTGCGTGGCGCACCACTGCGGCGATTATTGTTGCCACCGCTACCACTGCGACGCTGGTTGTTGCCAGAGCGATTACGCTGCAGACGTTTGGCCGGTGGCAGATCGTTCAGCAGGGCGTCGCTGTTATATTTGCTAACCGGAATGCCGTGACCAATATACTCTTCAATCGCAGGCAGATTGAGCGCATACTCTTCACATGCCAGACTGATTGAGTGACCGCTGGCTCCGGCACGACCGGTACGACCGATGCGGTGAACGTAATCTTCGCGATCGTCCGGTAAGTCGTAGTTAAAGACGTGCGTTACCGCCGGAATATGCAGGCCGCGTGCTGCCACATCGGTGGCGACCAGAATATCGACGTCACCTTTAGTGAAATCATCAAGAATTCGCAGGCGTTTTTTCTGCGGCACATCGCCGGTAAGCAAGCCAACACGATGACCATCTGCGGCTAAATGTCCCCAGATATCTTCACAGCGATATTTGGTGTTAGCAAAAATAATGGCACGATCGGGCCACTCTTCTTCAACCAGCGTTTGCAGCAGACGCATTTTCTCTTCGTTTGACGGATAGAAAAGCTCTTCTTTGATCCGGTGGCCGGTTTTTTGCTCCGGTTCCACTTCCACATATTCAGCATTGTTCATATGTTCAAACGCCAGTTCCCGCACCCGATATGAGAGCGTTGCGGAGAACAGCATGCTCAGGCGCTGCGTAGCAGGCGGCATACGGCGGAACAGCCAGCGAATATCTTTGATAAAGCCAAGATCAAACATGCGATCGGCTTCATCCAGCACCACGACCTGAATCGCGCCCAGGTTAATATGGTTCTGTTTGGCATAATCAATCAGCCGTCCGGTGGTGCCTACCAGGATATCAACACCGTCAGCCAGTACTTTGAGCTGTTTGTCATAGCCATCCCCGCCATAAGCGAGTCCCAGCTTCAGGCCGGTCGTCTGCGCCAGCGGCTCTGCGTCGGCATGAATCTGTACCGCCAGTTCGCGCGTTGGTGCCATGATCAGCGCGCGCGGCTGGTTCACCTGACGCCCTTCGGCAGCAGGGTGAGATAGAAGATAATGAAACGTTGACGTCAGAAACGCCATCGTTTTGCCAGTACCGGTTTGCGCCTGACCCGCAACATCACGCCCTGAAAGCGCAAAAGGCAATGCGAGCGCCTGAATTGGCGTGCAGTGCTGAAAGCCTTTTTTATCAAGGGCTTCCACGACCTGAGGGTGCAGGGCGAAGTCGGAAAACTTCTGTTCGGTTAAGTGTGTTTTGCTCATAGTGTGGTAGAATATCAGCTTACTATCGCTTTACGAAAGCGTATCCGATGAAATAAAGTCAACCAACGTTGGTATATTTTACGCCAATTCGCCAGGCATAATCTTTGGAGTTAAACATGAGCAGCGATAAAATCGTTCACCTCACCGATGATAGTTTCGACACTGACGTGCTGAAAGCCGAGGGTGTTACCCTGGTCGACTTTTGGGCTGAGTGGTGTGGTCCTTGCAAAATGATCGCCCCGATTCTTGATGAAGTCGCAGAAGAGTACGAAGGTAAGCTCACCATCGCGAAGCTGAATATCGACGAAAATCCAGGTACTGCGCCGAAGTATGGCATCCGTGGTATCCCGACCCTGCTGCTGTTCAAAAACGGCGAAGTGGCGGCAACCAAAGTGGGTGCGCTGTCCAAAGGTCAGCTGAAAGAGTTCCTGAACGCCAATCTGGCGTAAGCGCACGATGCGCAATCCAGCAGTGGTGAATTTTTTCACCACTGCTGGACGTCGCTAATCAGTCGTGCTAATTTGACGATACTGCATTACGCACTTACCTTTGTAGTTTGCATCTAAAGATTTCCCTTGTCAGACCCCGCTCGAATTGAACGTTTTTGTGGTTTGGCAATCTGACGGCTAGCATACCCGGCATCACCTTTCGACCGTCTCTCGTTTCCTATCGCCATATCTGACGATAATCGTTGAGCAGCGTTGAAAAAGAGCCATTAACAGGCATGGAATTTTTGCCATACCATTCACGACAATCATTTCGAGAATTACCCCGAGTTTAAGAACCCATCACTATGAATCTTACCGAATTAAAGAATACGCCGGTTTCTGAGCTGATTACTCTCGGCGAAAATATGGGGCTGGAAAACCTGGCGCGTATGCGCAAACAGGACATCATTTTCGCCATCCTCAAACAACATGCGAAGAGCGGCGAAGACATCTTTGGTGATGGCGTGCTGGAGATATTGCAGGACGGATTTGGTTTCCTCCGTTCCGGAGACAGCTCCTACCTCGCCGGTCCCGATGATATCTACGTTTCTCCCAGCCAAATCCGCCGCTTTAACCTTCGTACTGGTGATACTATCGCTGGCAAAATTCGCCCGCCAAAAGAGGGTGAGCGCTATTTTGCACTGTTGAAAGTTAATGAAGTTAACTACGACAAGCCGGAAAACGCCCGTAGTAAGATTCTGTTTGAAAACCTTACGCCGCTGCACGCCAACAGCCGTCTGCGTATGGAGCGGGGTAATGGCTCCACGGAAGATTTGACCGCGCGCGTACTGGATCTGGCATCGCCGATCGGTCGTGGCCAGCGTGGTTTGATTGTTGCACCGCCAAAAGCGGGTAAAACCATGCTGCTGCAGAATATCGCCCAGAGCATCGCCTACAATCATCCGGATTGCGTGCTGATGGTACTGCTGATTGACGAGCGTCCGGAAGAAGTTACCGAGATGCAGCGTCTGGTTAAAGGTGAAGTTATTGCTTCAACCTTTGATGAGCCAGCATCACGTCACGTTCAGGTTGCTGAAATGGTGATTGAAAAAGCCAAACGCCTGGTTGAGCACAAAAAAGATGTCATTATTCTGCTCGACTCAATTACCCGTCTGGCGCGCGCTTACAACACCGTGGTTCCTGCCTCAGGTAAAGTCCTGACTGGTGGTGTTGATGCAAACGCCCTGCACCGTCCAAAACGTTTCTTTGGTGCGGCACGTAATGTGGAAGAGGGCGGTAGCCTGACCATTATCGCAACCGCGCTGGTTGATACCGGTTCGAAGATGGATGAAGTGATTTACGAAGAGTTTAAAGGTACAGGTAACATGGAACTGCACCTGTCGCGTAAAATTGCGGAAAAACGTGTCTTCCCGGCAATCGACTACAACCGCTCTGGTACCCGTAAAGAAGAGTTGCTGACATCTCAGGAAGAGCTGCAGAAGATGTGGATCCTGCGCAAAATCATTCATCCAATGGGTGAGATTGATGCCATGGAGTTCCTGATCAACAAACTCGCTATGACGAAAACCAACGACGAATTCTTCGATATGATGAAGCGCTCGTAAGCGGCTAAAAGTAGAGCAGTACAGTGTTATGCTGGCAATAAATTGCCACTATTTATGATCGACGCCACGGCTTATCGTGGCGTTTTTTATTTGTGCGCATTAGGATTAGGCAAGTCAGGAAGCGTTTATAATGGCTGAGGCAGAAAAGCGGCGATTTTTTCAGCAGTTGTACGCGCTGCGATAAAGTTCAGACAGGGATATACAGCAATGGCTGACATTTAGCTTATTGTTGTCCACGATTTTAGCTGAGAGCGTTAATGTGAATTTACTCACTATGGGTGCAGAGCTGGGTTTAACTTTTCTCTTCTCTCTGGCATTCCTCTTTATGGCCCGTAAGGTCGCAAAAAAAATCGGATTAGTTGATAAACCTAATGCCAGGAAAAAGCATCAGGGTGTCATTCCCCTTGTCGGTGGTATTTCCGTTTACGCTGGTGTGTGCTTCGCGTTTCTCATTACTCAATCTTACATGCCCAATGGTTCGTTGTATCTGCTGTGTGCCGGCGTGCTGGTACTGGTTGGTGCGCTGGACGACCGTTTTGATATCAGCGTAAAGTTTCGTGCCTGTATGCAGGCGCTGATCGCGATTGTGATGATGTACGGAGCCAAGCTCTATTTGCTGAGTCTTGGTTTTATTGTTGGTCCGGTTGAGATTGTGGTGGGACCATTTGGCTACGTCTTAACGCTGTTTGCCGTCTGGGCTGCTATCAATGCGTTCAATATGGTGGATGGTATTGATGGATTACTGGGCGGACTCTCCTGCGTGACCTTTGGTGCCATGGGCATCATCCTCTACTTTGATGGCATGACCAGCCTTGCACTGTGGTGCTTTGCTATGATTGCTGCCACCATTCCCTACATTTTGCTGAATCTGGGCTTTCTGGGACGGCGCTACAAAGTATTTATGGGCGACGCCGGCAGCACCATGATTGGCTTTACCATTATCTGGATCCTGCTGGAGACGACTCAGGGGCTCAGCCATCCTATCACGCCAGTTACAGCGTTATGGCTGATTGCCATCCCATTGATGGATATGGTCGCCATTATGTACCGTCGACTGCGCAAGGGCATGAGCCCTTTCTCCGCCGATCGTCAGCATATTCATCATCTGATTATGCGTGCTGGTTTCACCTCGCGTCAGGCCTTTATGCTGATTACGCTGGCGGCCGCGCTGCTGGCGGGTATCGGTGTACTGGGCGAATATCTGGCATTTATACCTGAGTGGGTCATGCTGGTTCTCTTCCTGATGGCATTTCTGCTATATGGCTATTGCATCAAGCACGCCTGGCGTATGGCGCGTATGATCCGCCGTCTCAAGCGCAGATGGAATAATGCCGGTATCAACAAATCATGATGTGGATGAGTACCCGATAAGGACACCTTTGCTATGACCTCAGCTGTTGAAAATGAACTGGATATCAGCGGATTAGGCTGTACGCTATGGCGCGGAAAACGCTGGATAGCTGGCGGAGCCATTCTGTTTGCGCTGCTGGCATGGCTGGCCTCCATGCTGATGAAACAGGCGTGGAGTACCACAGCCGTTACCGATCGACCAACGGTCAATATGCTCAGTGACTACTACGTACAGCAGCAGTTTCTCAATAATCTGGATGTGCGTAACAACACGCTTAACCTGAATAATTCGACGCCAACTGTAATGGATGAGGTCTATCAGGAGTTCACCATGCAGCTCGCATCGTGGGACACGCGGCGTGATTTCTGGCAGCAGACTGACTATTTTAAAAGCCGGAAAAGCGGCAATGCCCATAATGATGCAGCGTTGCTGGACGATTTGATCACTAGTATTCAGTTTATGCCAGCAGATAGTGCGCATAACACGCTGGATACAGTGCGGCTGGTAGCGGAAACCGCAGGCGATGCGAACAATCTGCTGCGTCAATATATCGCCTACGCCAGTGAACGTGCGGCGCGGCATCTGAACGATGAGCTGCGGGGCGCATGGCAGGCGCGTACTGTCCAGTTACAGTCGCAGGTCAGACGCCAGCAGGATGTGGCACAGGCAGTGTATCAGCGTCAGCGTCAGCGCATTGAGCAGGCGTTAAAACTTGCCAGCCAGCAGGGGATTACTGACAATCGCGCTGCTGCGACAGAACAGAATCTGCCCGACAGCGACCGTTTTTTGCTGGGGCAGGAGAGATTACAGGCCCAGCTTGATATGCTGCAGGCCAGCGGTCCCGCTTACGATTTGAGCTATGATCAAAACAACGTCATGCTGAGCACGTTACAGGCTGGCCCGCGTCTTAATAAACAGTTTCAAACCTACCGCTACCTGCGGACACCGGAAGAACCGGTATCGCGCGATAGCCCACGCCGTCTGTTTATGATGGTAATGTGGGGCGCTATCGGCGCGCTGGTCGGCGCGGGTGTGGCACTGATGCGCCGTCCTGGGTCTTTATCAGCTGTCCGCCAATAAGAGAATCAGCGTGAAAGTACTGACCGTATTTGGCACCCGTCCTGAAGCCATTAAAATGGCACCGCTGGTGCAGGCTTTGGCGCAGGATGCTGCTTTTGAATCCCGCCTGTGTGTCACTGCTCAGCATCGTGAGATGCTTGACCAGGTGCTGCATCTGTTTGAGCTGCAGCCCGATTACGATCTCAATATCATGCGTCCGGAACAAGGACTGACGGAGATCACCTGTCGTATTCTGCAGGGCATGAAAACCGTATTAGCCGATTTTAAACCTGACGTGGTGCTGGTACATGGTGATACCACTACCACACTGGCTGCCAGTCTGGCGGCATTTTATCAGCAGATCCCGGTAGGACACGTAGAAGCAGGCTTGCGTACCGGCAATCTGATGTCCCCCTGGCCGGAGGAGGCTAACCGGACGCTGACCGGGCATCTGGCTACCTGGCACTTTACGCCAACAACGACCTCGCGGGAAAATCTGCTGCGTGAGAACCTGCCCGACGCCCGTATCTTTGTGACGGGCAATACGGTGATTGATGCGCTGCTATGGGTACGCGATCGCGTGCTGGCAGATAGCGATCAGGATGCCCGGCTGGCGGCACGCTATCCGTTTCTTGATCCGGAGAAAAAGCTGGTTCTGGTTACCGGACACCGGCGCGAGAGCTTTGGAGAAGGGTTTGAGCGTATCTGCAGCGCACTGGCGCAGATAGCGCGGCTGCATCCGCAGGCGCAAATCGTCTATCCGGTACACCTTAATCCCAACGTCAGTGAGCCGGTTAATCGCATCCTGAAAGGTATCAATAATATCGTGCTGATTGAGCCGCAGGAGTATCTGCCATTTGTCTGGCTGATGAACCGCGCGTGGCTAATTCTCACGGACTCCGGCGGTATCCAGGAAGAGGCCCCCTCGCTTGGAAAACCAGTGCTGGTAATGCGTGATACCACAGAGCGACCGGAAGCGGTCGCGGCTGGCACCGTCAAACTGGTAGGTACAGATATCAATACTATCGTTGCCGAAGTCAGCCTGCTGCTGCAGGACGAGGAGGCGTGGCAGGCTATGAGCCGGGCACATAATCCTTACGGCGACGGTCATGCCTGCACGCGTATTCTGCAGGCGCTGAATAAACACAGAGTTTAACTATGCATTTCAATACCATCTCCGTTATCGGTCTGGGTTATATCGGACTGCCAACCGCAGCGGTTTTCGCTTCCAGGGGAAAACAGGTCGTGGGGGTTGATATCAATCCTGACGCTGTTGCAACCATTAATCGCGGCGAGATTCATATTGTGGAGCCCGATCTGGCTGATGTGGTGCGGGAAGCGGTGCAGCAAAAACGGCTGCGGGCAACGACGGTTGCTGAACCAGCAGAGGCATTTTTGATCGCTGTGCCGACGCCGTTTGTTGACGATCATCAGCCCGATCTGAGCTATGTTCATGCCGCGGCGTTGTCACTGGCACCGGTACTGAAAGCGGGCGATCTGGTCATCCTGGAGTCCACATCGCCGGTTGGCGCTACGGAACAGATGGCGCAGTGGCTGGCAGAAGCACGTCCCGACCTGCGTTTTCCTCAGCAGGGAGGTGAGAGTGATATTTTTATAGCTTACTGCCCGGAAAGAGTACTGCCAGGTAAAGTCATGACTGAGCTGCTGGAGAACGACCGCGTGATTGGCGGTATGACGCCAGCCTGCTCAGCACGCGCCAGCGAGCTCTATCGTATTTTTCTGCGTGGCGCCTGCGTTGAGACCAACGCGCGTACTGCCGAGATGTGCAAACTGACCGAAAACAGCTTTCGCGATGTCAACATTGCTTTTGCTAATGAACTCTCACTGATTTGCGCTGACCAGGGGATCAACGTCTGGGAGCTGATCACGCTGGCCAATCGTCATCCGCGCGTCAATATTTTGCAGCCGGGGCCTGGTGTTGGCGGCCACTGCATTGCCGTCGATCCCTGGTTTATCGTGGCGCAAAATCCGCAGCAGGCACGACTGATTCGTACTGCGCGCGAAGTGAACGATGCCAAACCGGAGTGGGTGCTGGAACAGGTGAAAAAAGCGCTGGGTGACTGCCTGACACAGAGTGGCAGGCGTGCCAGTGAGATTACGATTGCCTGTTTCGGGCTGGCATTTAAGCCCGATATTGACGATCTGCGTGAAAGTCCGGCGATGGCGGTAGCGCATCGTATTGCTGAATGGCACAGCGGAACAACCTGGGTCGTGGAACCGCATGTAGCAGCTATCCCGTCGCGGCTGGCTCATGAAGCTACGCTGGTGGCAATTGAGCAGGCGCTGCAGCAGGCAGATATTCTGGTGATGCTGGTTGACCATGCACAGTTTCGCGCAGTTGATGCCGCCCGGATCGTCCAGCCATGGGTTATCGATACCAAAGGGGTGTGGCGGTAATCGTTAATGCTGGCTGCCCGCTGCAGAGAGAGTTAGCCTCGGTGCCGGGTGGCCGGAGACATAGTCATTAAATCCGGCTGCGCCGGTATCTGCTGGACAGTTTATATGTCGATTCGCGTCAATATTGAACCCCTTAGCTGGGAGAGCGCTTTTTTTAATCAACCTACTGCACGGCTGACGTCAGAGGGGAACCTGACGCTTGCGCAGGTGCTGCAGCAGAGCAGCGGGCTATTACAGATGAAGGTTCCTGCAGAGCAGAGTGCGATAATTGATGCACTCGGCGAGCATGGATTTCAGCTGGTCGAGGGCGAGGCCGATCTGCTGCTGCCGCTCACTCAGACTGAGCGGCAGGCTGGTATCCGTATTGCGCGTGAGGCGCAGATCCCGGCGCTGCGCGCCGCTGCTGCACAGGCATTCAGCCAGAGTCGCTTTCGCGCACCGTGGTTTGATCCTGCCGATAGCGGTCGCTTCTACGCACAGTGGATTGAAAATGCGGTGCGCGGCACCTTTGACCATCAGTGCCTGCTCGCCTGCGATGAAAAGGGCGGCCTGCAGGGGTTTGTCTCCATGCGCGAAGTCAATGGTGATATGCGTATCGGGCTGCTGGCAGTATTGCCGGAAGCCCGGGGACTGGGCGTTGGACAGCGTCTGTTGCTCGCCGCCGCCGACTGGGGCCGGGTGCGCCAGCTTACACATCTGCGTGTTGCTACCCAGCTCAGCAATCTGGCGGCGATGCGTCTCTATCTACGCAGCGGTGCCCGGCTGGAGAGCACCGCCTACTGGTTTTACAGGAAAGCCTGATGATACCTTTTAACGCACCTCCCATTACAGGCACTGAAATCGACTATATGCAGTCGGCCATGGCCAGCGGCAAACTCTGCGGCGATGGCGGCTTTACCCGACGCTGCCAGCAGTGGATGGAGCAGCATTTCAACTGCAAAAAAGTGCTGCTTACCCCCTCCTGTACCGCCTCTCTGGAGATGGCGGCACTGCTGATCGATATTCAGCCCGGCGATGAAGTGATTATGCCGAGCTATACCTTTGTGTCCACTGCCAATGCGTTTGTGCTGCGCGGCGCCAGCATTGTGTTTGTCGATGTGCGTCCTGATACGATGAATATTGATGAAACGCTGATCGAAGCGGCAATTACGCCCAAAACGCGTGCGATTGTTCCGGTGCACTATGCAGGTGTCGCATGCGAAATGGATACGATTATGGCGCTGGCAGCAAAGCATCAGCTCTATGTGATTGAGGATGCTGCTCAGGGTGTGATGTCGCAATATAAAGGCCGCGCGCTGGGTACTATTGGTCATATCGGCTGCTTTAGTTTTCATGAAACCAAGAACTACACGGCGGGTGGGGAAGGGGGGGCAACGTTAATCAACGATGCGGCACTGACTGAGAGAGCAGAGATCATTCGCGAAAAGGGCACCAACCGCAGTCAGTTTTTCCGCGGCCAGGTGGATAAATATACCTGGCGGGATATTGGATCCAGTTACCTGATGTCCGATTTGCAGGCTGCATGGCTGTGGGCGCAGCTGGAAGTCGCTGAGCGCATCAATCAGCAGCGCCTGCGTCTGTGGCAGCGCTATTATGATGCGCTGCAACCGCTTGCCGCACAGGGGCGTATCACTCTGCCGGTGGTGCCAGAGGCGTGCCGCCATAATGCGCATATGTTTTATATCAAGCTGCGTGACAGCAGCGATCGGCAGGCGCTGATTAACTGGATGAAAGAGGCTGAGATCCTGACAGTATTTCACTACATTCCGCTGCACTCCTCGCCTGCGGGCGAGCGGTTCGGGCGTTTTGAGGGTGACGATCGGTTTACTACCTGCGACAGTGAAAGGCTGCTACGTCTGCCACTGTTTTATAATCTGTCAGATAATAATCAGCGTACAGTGATCGGTTCACTGCTGAGCTTTTTTGCCTGATGTCACTGGCAAAAGCGTCAGTCTGGACTGCGGCGTCGACACTGGTAAAAATTGCCGCCGGGCTGGTGGTTGTCAAGCTGCTGGCGCTGAGTTTTGGCCCGGAAGGTGTGGGTCAGGCAGGTAATTTTCGGCAGCTGATCACGGTGCTGGGTGTGCTGGGTGGCGCAGGTATTTTTAATGGTGTTACTGCGGGTGTGGCGCAGTTTCAGCAGCAGCCTGCGCAGCTACGCGCCCTGACCGGGACAGCTTCGGCTATGGTGCTGGGATTCTCTGCGCTGCTGGCCGCTGGCCTGCTGCTGGGCGCGGCGCCCGTCAGTCGTGCACTGTTTGGCCACGAACACTATCAGAATGTCGTGCGCATAGTGGCCTTTTTGCAGTTTGGTATCGCCTGGGCAAACCTCGCTCTGGCGCTGCTCAAAGGCTTTCGCGATGCGCGAGGTAATGCGCTGGCGCTGATTGCCGGGAGTGTGTCAGGTCTGGTGGGCTATGTTGCCTGCTGGAAACTGGGAGGGTATCAGGGCGCTCTGGTGGGACTTGCTGTTGTGCCGGCGCTGCTGGTGGTGCCTGCGCTGATAATGCTGCAGCGTCATCGTGACCAGCTGCCGCTATGCTGGCTGCGACCAGTATGGCAGCCTGAGCTGGCGCGGAATCTGGCAAAGTATACGCTGATGGCGCTTATGACCGCGATTACGCTGCCGGTTGCCTGGGTAATGATGCGTAATCTGCTGGCCGGGCAGCAGGGCTGGGCAGCCGTGGGATTATGGCAGGGTGTCACCACCATCTCTGATGCGTATCTGCAGTTTATTACCGCCACTTTTAGCGTCTGGCTGCTGCCAACGCTGGCGCGTCTGGAGCATAAGCAGCAGATTGCTCAGGAGATTGGCCGTGCACTGCGCTTTGTACTGCCTGCGGTCGCGGCCATTAGTTTTTGTGTCTGGCTGCTGCGTGATGTGGCGATCTGGCTGCTGTTCACGCCGCAGTTTAGCGCGATGCGCGATCTGTTTATCTGGCAGTTGTGTGGCGACCTGTTTAAAGTTGGCGCCTATGTTTTCGGATATCTGGTTATCGCCAAAGCCTCGTTGCGCTTCTATATTCTCACTGAGATTAGCCAGTTTGCACTGCTGATGCTGTTTTCACACTGGCTGATCCCGCTTAATGGCGTAGCCGGTGCGGCGCAGGCCTATATGGCGACCTATATACTCTATTTCGCCCTTTGCTGTGGCGCTTTCCTGATTTATTGCCGGACAAAATGACGTTATATCACGTGCTGGGATCTGATATCCCGCATCATAATCAGACAGTGCTGCGTTTTTTTAACGACGTAATGAGCACTGAATCGCCCGCTGACGCGCCACGCCGCTTTATGGTCGTGGCGGCACCAGGCACGCTGCCTGCCTGCAGTCAGTTGCAGATTGAACAGTTTGCCAGCAAAGCGGCACTGGCACAGGCGGTGATCGCCCGCGCGGCAGACCGCTCGCAGCGCTTTTTCTTTCACGGTCAGTTTAATCCGCGCATATGGCTGGCACTGCTCAGCGGCAAATTGCGTCGCCACCAGGCGTTCTGGCATATCTGGGGGGCGGATCTCTACGAAGAGGGCGCTGGCCTGAAATACCAGCTGTTCTATCTGCTACGTCGTCTGGCACAGCGGCGGCTGGCGCACGTTTTTGCTACGCGCGGCGATCTCCATTTTTATCAGCAACGTCATCCGCGGGTGCCGGTATCCCTGCTCTATTTTCCAACGCGTATGCCTGATATCGCATTGCCAGCGGCGGCAGCGCCCGATAGCACCATGACAATTCTGCTTGGTAACTCCGGCGATCGCAGTAACCGGCATATAGAGGGACTGCAGGCGATACGCCGTCAGTTTGGCGAGCAGGTCAGCGTACTGGTACCGCTGGGCTATCCGGCAGATAACTACACCTATATTGATGAAATTGATGCTGCGGCGCAGCGTCTGTTTCCTGACGGGCAGGTTACGCTGATACGCGATAAACTGGATTTTTCAGCCTATCTGCAGTTACTGAAACGCTGTCAGCTTGGCTATTTTATGTTTGAGCGTCAGCAGGGGATTGGCACCCTCTGCCTGCTGATTCAGGCTACTATTCCTTTTGTACTGAATCGCAAAAATCCGTTCTGGCGCGATCTTAGTGAGCAGGGTGTGCCTGTGCTGTTCAGCAATGATGAGCTGGACGCCACTCATGTTGCGGAAGCACAACGTCAGCTTGCACAGTGTGATACCACAGCGATTGCCTTTTTTGCACCGGGTTACCTGGCGGGATGGCGTCACGCACTGGATCTGAGTGAAAGGAGCGCAATATGAGTCTGATGCAGTTCAGTGGCTTGCTGGTGGTTTATCTCTGCTCGCTGGGCTTTATTTTGACGCTGACCTGGCGGGAATTCAGGCGCGTACAGTTTAACTTTCATCTCTTTTTTACGCTGCTCTTTCTGCTGACCTTCTATTTTGGGTTTCCGCTGACCACTCTATTAGTGTTTCGTTTTAATGTAGGCGTCGTGCCGCCTGAGTTTCTGCTGCAGGCGCTGCTGGCTGCAACCAGCTTTTATGCTATCTACTATGTGACCTATAAAGTCAGGCTGCGGCCGGTTACAGCAGAGCCGCGCAAGCCGTGGCTGGTGATGAATCGGGTCGAGACGCATCTGACCTGTTTGCTGCTGGCGCTGGTAGCCGCAGGCACCGTTACGGTGTTTTTTATGCACAATGGCCTGCTACTGTTTCGGCTCTCAGCCTATAACCAGATTTTTTCCAGCGAAGTCTCAGGCGTTGCGTTAAAGCGCTTTTTCTACTTCTTTATCCCGGCCATGCTTATCCGCTACTTTCTGCATCCGACGCAGCGGCAGTGGCTGCTATTTCTGCTGATGACAGTGGCTTTCGGCCTGCTGACCTATGCACTGGTCGGTGGCACGCGTGCCAATATTATTATCGCTTTTGCGCTGTTTCTGTTTATTGGCATCACGCGAGGCTGGATCACGCTCTGGATGCTGGCCGGGGCTGGTGCCATGGCGATCTGTGGCATGTTCTGGCTGGCGCTGCGACGCTACAACCTGGATGTCGTTGGTGATGAGGCGTTCTACACATTCCTCTATCTGACGCGCGATACGTTCTCACCGTGGGAAAATCTGGCGCTGCTGCTGCAGCACTATGACAGTATTGAGTTTCAGGGACTGGCGCCGCTATGGCGCGATTTTTATGTGTTTATTCCGGGATGGCTCTGGCCCGATCGTCCTTCAGCCATCCTCAACAGCGCTAACTACTTTACCTGGGAAGTGCTGAACAACCACTCGGGTCTGGCTATTTCACCCACGCTGATTGGCTCACTGCTGATTATGGGGGGCGTACTCTTTATCCCGCTGGGTGCGGTAGCGGTTGGTCTGCTGATTAAAGGCTTTGACGCGCTTTATCGGCAGGGATGCAACAGCGCCAACCGCTACAGTGGCGCAATTCTGCAGAGCTTCTGCTTTGGTGCCATCTTCAACATGATTGTACTGGCGCGTGAGGGTATGGATGCATTTGGCTCACGCGTGGTATTTTTCTGTGTGATTTTTGCCATCTGCACCGGCCTGGCAAAGCTACTTTGCTGGCTACTGGCGCGTGCTGGCCTGATCCGCCCGCGCCGTATACAGGAAATCGATCGCGCCCTGAACCAGGGCTGAATGGAAAATAATAAAATGGTAACGACGCAGCCGCCCTACTCAATTCGTGGTGTTGAACTCTATGCTTTCAACGATATGGAGAGTTTTGTCAGCTTTTTGCTGCCTGAGAATAGGCCGCGCAGTGGTACGCTGGTTGCGATGAACGCAGAGAAGATGCTGCTGCTGGAAGAGGATGCGCAACTGCGAGCGCTGGTCAGCGAGGCGGAGTTCAAATATCCCGATGGCATCAGTATTGTGCGTTCGCTACGGAAAAAATATCCGCGACTGCAGGTAAGTCGTATTGCCGGAGCCGATCTGTGGGAAGCATTAATGGAGCGCGCCGGGCGCTGCGGCATTCCGGTGTTTCTGATTGGTGGTCGTGAGCACATTTTACAGGAGACCTGCGATAAATTGCAGCGCCAGTGGAATGTGAATATTGTGGGCCGGCAGAATGGCTTTTTTGCGCCTGCTGAACGCGAAGCATTATTTGCGCGTATTGCCGCAAGTGGCGCAAAGATCGTGACTGTTGCCCAGGGTTCGCCACGTCAGGAGCTGCTGATGCGCGACTGCCGTCACTACTGCCCCGATGCGCTCTATATGGGCGTTGGCGGCACCTATGATGTCTTTACCGGTAATGTGGCCCGGGCACCACTTATCTGGCAGCGGCTTGGGCTGGAGTGGCTCTATCGGTTGATTCGGCAGCCGTCGCGCTGGCGTCGTCAGCTATCGCTACTAAAATATTTGCGCTATCACTGGCGGGGCGATCTCTGAGCCTGCTGATTAATCGCGCAATTATCTACGCTGTAATAACGAAATTGCGCTATTTATCGACGGAATGCACAAAGCATAACCAAACGCGTTTTTTTATTTAAAAAGCACTGGACAGCATGAACCCAAATACGTAGTATGCCCATCCGCAACGGCGCTACGCGCCCGTAGCTCAGCTGGATAGAGCGCTGCCCTCCGGAGGCAGAGGTCTCAGGTTCGAATCCTGTCGGGCGCGCCATTTATTGTCAGGCGCAAGAGCTTCGGTGGTTGGTTTTAACCGCGTTATGCAGTGAATAGTAAGCGTAACAGCTTACGCACCAGAATTATGGTGGCTATAGCTCAGTTGGTAGAGCCCTGGATTGTGATTCCAGTTGT